>JADJJT010000001.1:747500-1347500 GCA_016706405.1 Sphingobacteriales bacterium | reverse complement strand
TCCGGCATATTCAATACTGTAATTATCGGTTGGGTTGGTTGGGGCATTAACGCCGTCAAAAACATAGCCCAATTTTTTAGCGGCTGTTTCTACATCTTGCGCTATAAAACCGGTGCGTATTTCGGTGTTGGAGGCGGCAATTTCTTCTGGGGTGGGCATATAACGGGCGGCAATACTATCGGGCATTTGGGCGGTTATATGGCGTTGTAGTTTGTTGAGGTCTATGGTATAGGTTACGGGTTGCAGTTGGGTTACAAAAGCCAATCCGGGTACATTTTCGTTTACATTGTTTTTAAAACGCCCATCACTTAAATTGCTCCAGTTGGCGTAGCCGCCTATAGTCATACCTGCGCTTTTACCAATCACAATTTTGTCGTTAGCATTGGTAACCGCATCAGAACCAAAAGCAGCGGCACCATCGAGCGTGCCTGTACTTGTATTGGCATCTTCTCCAACACAAGTATTAAAATTTCCTGTGGTGTTGTTATCGAGGGCAGAATGTCCATTAGCCGTATTAGGGTCACCTGTGGTGTTGAGGTTGAGGGCAAAATAACCACTCGCCGTATTATACTCGCCCGTTGTGTTTTCGAAAAGAGCATTTATGCCATTTGCAATGTTATAGTTACCTGTAGTGTTTTCGTACAAAGCTGAGTAGCCATTAGCTGTATTGTTTATTCCTGTAGTATTAGAATGAAGGGCATAGCTACCATGGGCAGTATTATAAGCTCCTTCGGTGTTAGACTTGAGGGCACTGTGACCAATGGCTGTATTGTAGCTTCCTGTAGTGTTTGAATAAAGGGCATGGTATCCATTCGCTGTATTGTTTCCTCCTGTTGTGTTGCTGTAAAGGGCACCAGAGCCAGTCGCCGTGCTGAAGTCGCCTGTAGTGTTAGCAAAAAGTGCCTCGCCCCCAATCGCTGTATTGCTAATTCCCACTGAATTGTAAATCATAGCGTTTTTTCCAATAGCAATATTATTAGTTCCTGTAGTATTATTGAAAAGTGTGTTGCTTCCTACTGCAATATTCTCATATCCGGAGGTATTTGATTTTAGTGAATTGAATCCAACTGCCAAATTATTACTGCCAGATAAGTTATAATCTGTCAGACCAACGGCGAGGTTGCCGAAACTGCTTTCTGCCCTTACCAATCTGGTATTTTCGCTGTGCAAAGCGTAGGGCACGCTAATAAGTTGGGTGGTGCCCATGTCGGTATAGGTTAAACCACCTGTTGAGCCGTTGGGGTCGAGTTCAGTTTGCTGGTAGTAGGTGTCTTTTCCCCAATTTATGGTAGTAAAATCGCCACTTATTACCGTACCTGTTCCTGCTTTTAGGTTTATTAAGCCAAACTGGTTAGTGGTGGGCAAGTGGGTTTCCTGGTAAACAATGGTACCGCCGGGGGTTGTTCGGTGAATACTAATTCGAATACCAACTTGGGTATTGGCTATAAGGTTGCCGCCTGCATCGCGCACTATCCCCTGGTAATTATATTGTTGGGGCGTTTGGGCGTTTGCATTAAGCGTGCAAAACAGTATTAAGGCAGTAAAAAACAAGGCAAATTTGTGCATAAAAAAACGATTTAAGGAGTGATTAAATGATTGAAAGCCAAATGTAGATAAAATAAATAAACAAATAATGATTTTTTTTTTGTAAATATTTTTTAACCGAAAGTGGCAATGCGGCCGGATTAATATTAGAAAGCAATTAAAAAAAAATCCGGATGGCTTAAAAAAACCATCCGGAAAAATATTGCAAGGAGCTAGTTTAGAATTAGCTAAAGAAAAAAGTTACAAAAAATATATAGCTGTCTTTTTTGTTCAAATGAAAATATAAAAGTTGCAACGACAGCGGCAAAACCAAGTAAAATATGCACTAAGCAGTATTTCATTTACTACGGATGAAATAAAAATCAATGAGGCAGGGGAGCGGCTATACCTTATTGCCGGATAGTAAACAGGGTACTCTATCGGCTAAAAACTGGCTGCTAAGAGCGAAAATTGCCTGCTAAACGTCAGAATTGAGCGCAAACCGGGCAAAAATACCCGCTTAATAAGGCCGCATAGGCACGGAATTTGGTTTTATGAACCAAATTTTAACGGCTTGTTTTCTGAAATATTATTTAAGTGACCTCGGCAGGACTCGAACCTGCAACCGTCTGCTTAGAAGGCAGATGCTCTATCCAACTGAGCTACGAGGCCATTGAGATATTGTTTGTTCTTTTGAAACAAGGAGCAAAGTTACTGCAAATTGTTTAAGTAAGCAATATTAACGCAGTTGTGGGTGTGCAGAAAGTAAAAATTAAATGTATCCGGAGATAAATAAAATAGGCTTGTTTTTCATAAAATGGCCTTAACTTTGGCTTCATTTTTTTTTCTTGCAAATTAAGCTATTATTATTACTCATTTGCTTGTTTTAGCTAAAAACAATTTATGATGAAACGCTACTTTTTTTTATTGAATACTTTGCTAATTTGTTTGACCTGGGCAGGCGAAAATTTTAACGCCAAAGCGCAAACCAATTTAGGCCTTTTAGGTCAGGTTAAATACCCGCAAGGGGTTAGCGACCTTTGGGGCTACGCTGCCAACGGCAAAGAGTACGCTTTGGTTGCCACCCGCACCGGCATTTCTATTGTTGATATTACCGACCCAACCAACCCAACCCAACTGCATTTTGTTAGTGGCCCTTATAATATTTGGCGCGATATTGAAGTTTACGACCACTATGCCTATGTAGTTTCGGAGCAGGCTAACCATGCCTTGGTAATAATTGATTTGGCTGACCTGCCCGGCGGCTATGTTTCTTACACCCGCAATTTAGGTATTGGGTTTAGCAAAGGGCATACTATTTATATTGACGAAAATGGTATCGGCTATATTTTTGGCGGCAACAGTGCCACACACGGCAACGCCAGCCATTTTATAGACATTGCCGCCAACCCCACCGACCCGCCTTATTTGGGCAAATATACGACCTATATCCACGATGGCTTTGTAAGAAACGACACCCTTTGGGCCTGCGAAATTTATGCCGGCAAACTGCGTATGCTAAATGTTTCCAATAAAACATCGGCGGTTTCAATGGGCAGCAAAACCACCCCTAACGCCTTTACCCACTCGGCCTGGCCAACAACCGATGGCGATTATGTGTATGTAACAGACGAGGTGAATGGCGCCTGGGTTACAGCCTACAACTGCTCAGATGCAGCCGATATTAAAGAAGTTGACCGCTATAAACACGACCCCCTTGTAAATTACCCACCGCACAACCCCTACCGACTTAACGATTTTTTTGTGGTCTCTTATTACAAAGCAGGAGTTACCATTGTTGATTGCAAATATCCATACAACCTTATTGAAACAGGCCATTACGATACAAACCCTTTGGTTGGCAGCGGCTTTGAAGGCGTTTGGACAGCCCACCCTTACCTGCCTTCGGGGGTGGTATTGGCCAGCGATATGCAAGACGGACTGTTTATTTTAGAGCCAACCTACACGCAGGCTTGTTACGTCGAAGGGGTAGTGAAAGATGCCATTACCAACGCCAATATTTTAGGCGCAACTGTTCAGGTAGTAAATATTATAGGAAGCAATACAACCACTAATGCAACCGGATTTTATGCTACCGGTTCGGGCGCATCCGGAAGCAAATTAATTGTAACTTCAAAAACCGGATACATTTCTGATTCAACCTATAAAACGCTAACAAACGGTGTTCTTACTACACACAACGTATTTTTAAGTCCTAACACCAACTGCGCAGCCCCCCCCGAAGGCTTAGGCGCCAATACTATTACCGAAACTACCGCCACCGTTACTTGGAATGCCGCACCAAACGCCATCGACTACAGCGTGCGTTATCGCAAAATCGACGAAACTACATGGACAACCTTACCCGCGCCCGGCAACTCGCTTACCTTAACCGCACTTACCGCTTTTACTAATTACGAATTTCAGGTGCGCAGCAATTGCACAGGTGGCTTAAAAAGTAATTTTTCGGGGTCGTTTAAATTTAAAACCGCCGAGCCTGCCTGTGCTACGCCAACCAATATAACTATTACTAATATATCGGCCAATACCGCCGAAGTTAATTGGGATGCCGTGCCTTATGCCTTGTCTTATACCGTTGCCTGGCGCAAAATAAACGAAACCTACTGGAAAACCGAACATGTAACAACAGACACTTTTACCATAACCAACTTAATACATAAAACCAATTACGAAGTACAAATTCGAACTAACTGCTCAAATTCTAATGGAAACTTTTCTACCTCAACCAATTTTACCACTTTAGATGCTTGTTTGGCTACTCCCGGATACTGGGTTACCAACAATACTTACCAGTCGGCCAAAGTAAACTGGCTGCCTATGGGTGCTAATAGTTATACGGTTTATTACCGCATTGTAGGCGACCCAACCTGGCTAACTGCTACCACCAGCAATACCAATATTACTTTAACAGGGTTAAGCTCGTGCAAAACTTACGAGTATTACGTTGAAACGGTTTGCACGGGGCTTCCGCCGGCGGCAACGGGCATAAAAAACTTTTTTACCTTAGATCCACCTGCCGAATGGACACCTTTAAGCATTTTTGAATGTATGGGCACGGTAAATTTGAATGACCAAATTAAAAATTATTACGACGATTACGGCACTTGGGCGGGTGTACCTTTTGTTAGCAGTTCGGGGCAGTTAAATCCGGATGGGGTAGCCCCCGGCAGCTATACCATTACCCACACAACGGGCAGTGGCGCATCGTGCCAAGATGTATTCTCGGCCAATATAACCGTAATGGCTTGTGGGGTAAATCTTAAGGTAAAAGCATTTTTAGAAGGCGCTTATACTGGAAGTGGGCAAATGCGCACCGACTTGTTAACAAACGGACTATTGCCAACCAAGCAACCTTATAATACGGCTCCTTGGAATTATTCAGGCACAGAATCGGTAACGCCATTGCCTGCCAACACTGTTGACTGGGTTATCATTGAACTTCGGTGGGCAAACGATACCGCCGTTGTTGCCCAAGCGAAAGCTGCCCTTTTACTTAAAAATGGCGATGTCGTTACCACCGCTAATAATACCACCTTATTTTTTGACGAGGTGCCGCCAGGCAACTATTTTGTAGTTATCAGGCACCGAAACCATTTAGATATTATTACGAACCAACCCATTGCGCTAAATAATACAGCTACTACCGTTAATTTTACTGTGGCAAACGTAGTAATGGGCGGCAGCAGCCAAATACACCAGTTTGCCGATGGTAAACATGCCCTCAAAGCAGGCGATATAGATGGCAATGGCACCATTACTATCGCCGACTATAATATTTACGCTTCGCAAGCCTCGTCTATAATGGAGTACTTGCCCGGCGATACCAATTTAGACCGCAACGTTACTATTGCCGATTTTAACCTCTATAAGCCAAACTCAAGTGCTATTGGAGTAGTTTATATTAGGTACTAACAAGATGTCATCTTTGTTGTTAGTATGGTTTTAACTTTTGCTTCCTAATCTTCCGGATTGAGCTTAACGCATTTATAGCGAAATGCAGTTTTTTTCTTAACTTTGTGGGTTAAGCTAATTTAGTTTTATTGCTATTACTTAGTTGTTTATCTACTTGTTTACCCACATAGTTTTTTAAATATGTTTTATCGTTACTGTTTATTGCTTACTGCATTTTTAACCTTTTTGGTGTTAAATGGGCTTTTGAACCAAACGCTTTGCGCCCAAAATACCCCTAATAATACCGAATTACCCTACAATATTGCCGACCCTAACTTGCCCGACTGGGTGCAATTAATGTACACCCAAAATCCCGACCCCGGCCAAGTAATAGCCGCTTATACAAAATATTACAAAACAAATAAATTTGTAAAAAATGGCCATACCCAATATTACAAACGCTGGTTGCGCGGCATTACCCGCAAATTAGGGGCCACCAATAATAATAATTTACCCGCCAATGAGGCTGCGGTAAAAGCCTACAAAAAAAACGAGGCCAAGTACATAGCTAATTCCTTGGCATTACAGCAAACAAAAGACCCCACCTCGCCATGGACCTCACTTGGCCCTATTGATTTTGACAAAGAAGCCGCCGACCGCTCGTACGCCGCCGGTGCCGCCCACGTATATTGTATTGACCAATCGACATCGAACCCCGATATTTTATATGCTGCAACCGCCACCACCGGCATTTGGAAAACAACCGACCACGGCCTTAACTGGGTAGCAACTACCCACAATTTAATGATAAACAGCCTTCGGGCATTAAAAATACACCCTTCAGATGCCAATATCGTTTACGCCGGTATGATGGGCAGCCTTTATATAACTAACAACGGCGGCCTAACATGGAACAACACCCCCGATGCCAATTTTACCGCACTTACCCACGATATTAGCGACATAATTACCCACCCCACCAACGGCAATTTAGTATGGTTAGCCAGCGACCAAGGCTTATACTACAGCAGTAACGGAGGCGTAAACTGGCAACAACTTTTAACAGGCATCTTTCAAGAGATAGAAATAAAGCCCGATAATCCGGATATTATGTATGCGGTAAAACAAATCAACAATCGAACCGAATTTTATAAATCGGAGGACGGGGGCATAAATTTCATAAAAAAAGGCATAGGCTGGCCTGACCCATCGGGCATTCCCGGAACCCCCGAGCAAAAACGCACCGAAATTGCCACAACACCCGCAAACCCCAATTTAATTTATGCTTTTGCCACAGGGGTAGCTAATGGCGGTAGCGGCTTGTATGGCATTTACCGAAGCACCGATGCTGGCGAAAACTGGGCATTTATGTGCTGCGGCGAAGGCCCCGGAGGCGTACCTAACGAAGATGACAACAAAAACCTTTGCGCCTGGAGCGATGAAGGCGAAGACGACGGCGGCCAGTATTATTACGACTTAGCCTTAGATGTGTCAAGTAAAGATGGCAGCAAATTATTTGCCGGAGCCGTAAACCTGTGGATTTCGACCGATAGTGGCAACGATTTTACCTGCCCCTCAAAATGGAGCCACTCCGAAAAACCCAACTACGTACACGCCGATATTCATGATATTAAATACGATAACGATGAAATTTGGATTGCCTGCGATGGCGGTATTTTTTATTCAAATGATGATGGCAAAAATTTTCAGCGCCGGATGTTAGGTATTACCGGAACCGATTTTTGGGGCTTTGCTGCCGGATTTTTAGACGGCAACGTAATGTTAGGAGGGGTTTACCACAATGGCACCCTGCTAAAAGACAATGATACTTTTATTAACGGCTGGATAAGTACCGATGGTGGAGACGGCATACGTGGTTATACAAATTATGGTTATCCGCGTTTGGCATTTAGCGATTATAACCGGAAATTATTATCCGGAAACCGCGAGGTAAAATCGATAAAAACAAACTATACGCCCTATCCAAATGCCTCGTATATCGTAGGTGAAAGCAGCGATATGGCAGTACATCCGTTTAACTACAATATTTACTATGCTGGCGAGGATACAAAACTGCGCATAACCTACGATGGCGGCTATACAGCACAAGATGTGTACGATTTTGGCGCAAAAGTGGCTGCCGTTGAAATTGCCCGCACCGACCCCAATGTTCTGTACGTTTGCACCTATCCGGGTTGGTGGGACACTAAACGCATCTATCGAAGTGATGATGCCGGAAAAACATTTACCGAAATTACACCGGCTTCAACCATCCTGAACGGCGAAACGTGGATGGCTTACGATATTGCCGTTAGCAGCACCAACGCCAAAAAAATATGGATGGTGCGCACCTCGCCTTACGGCGGCGGCTACCCCGCCGTTGATGGCTTCCGCGCCTATACCAGCGATGATGGCGGCCAAACCTGGCAAAACTACACCACCCCCGAACTTAATGGCGAGGGCATAACTAATATAATTCATTTGCGGGGCACTAACGGAGGCGTGTATATTGGCACCGACCGGGCAGTTTATTACCGCAACGACAATATGCCTAACTGGGCATTATTTAATAACCAATTGCCACTATCAACCTACTCGGTGCGTTTAGTGCCATGGTACCGTGGTGGCAAATTGCGAGACGGCACCAACCGCAGTGTTTACGAAGCCGATTTTTACGAGCAACCCGCTCCACAAGCCCAAATAGCCACCGACCGCCAGGTTGTGTACTGCGAGCGCGACAGTGTGCAGTTTATTAACTATTCGGGACAATCGGCTAAGGATGCCACCTGGTATTGGGAGTTCGAAGGCGGCAACCCGGCTACTTCAACTGCCGAAAATCCAAAAGTAGCTTACCCCACACCCGGTGTTTACGATGTTAAATTAACCGTTACCGATGCCTTTGGCACCAGCACTCAAACCCTCAAAAACCTTATTACAACTTTTTCGGGCTGCGCACCCGAACCCATTCCGGGAAATGCCCTAAAATTAAACGGCAACGGCGACTATGCCAGCACCCAACCGCTTAACCTAAACACAAATAACCTAACCCTATCGGCATGGATAAAACCCGAAGGCCAACAATTAGACTGGGCTGGTATTTTATTTTGTAGGGGCGGCAACACTACATCGGGCATTAGCTTGCGAGACGACAACGAACTACGCTTTCATTGGAATGAAGGTTTTTGGGATGTAGGCACGGGTTTATATCTTCCGGATGGTTACTGGTCGCACGTAGCCATGGTGGTGCAGCCCAAAAAAATCACCCTCTACGTTAATGGCAACTCTTGGTCGCTTAATGATACCTTTGACCCACAAGGGTTTAACGCACCACTTGATATTGGTTTAGATAATTGTTGCGAACGTTATTTCAAAGGCAGTATTGACGAGGTAAAAGTTTGGAATAAAGCCTTAACCAAGCAAGAAATCAGGGCAGCAATGCACCCAACTTCACAAAATGATGCAGCTAATTTAGTAGCATATTACCAGTTTAACGAAACACAAGGCCCAATTTTAGATAAAATAGGCTCGGCACATGCCGGAATTTCCGGAAATGGGCAGCGCGTAACCTCATCGGCCCCAGTTGGTGGCGGATTGAGCGGCGAGGCAGTCGAAAAAATAGGTGGAGTTGATTTTTTAGGGACGCAATTCAGTGCAAATTATACCGAGCAAGGCGGCGCAACTTCGGTAGTTAGCAATCTTAATTTATTGCCTTACAATACTAATAGCATTGCCAAAAACGAGCAAATAATGGGCAACGAATATTGGGTGCTAAACCGTTGGGGAAGTGGCTCGTTTAAAGCCGATTATACTTTTAAACCCGGCTTTGATATTACACCTACCGATGCTGCAAACCCCAGTTTGCTTAAAATGTATGCGCGTGCATTTAACGGCGAAGGGCCTTGGGGTCCAATGGGTAAAGCTACTGCCGCCGATGCGCAAACCAATACAGTTACTTTTAACAACTTAAGCATACAAGGGCAGCTTATTGTAACAGCCTCACCGTGTTATGCCACCGGCCCCAATACCGTTAAACTTAAAACATGGCTGCAAGGCGCTTATAACGAAGGCACTAACCTAATGAATACCAATTTATATGATGCTGGTTTGTTGCCCAAATTGCAACCCTACCAGAGCGCGCCCTTTAATTTTTCGGGCTGGCAATACGCCGATATTATTCCGGCAGATGTGGTTGATTGGGTAATGGTCGAGGCTCGCGAAGCCGATAATATTCATCAAATAGCCGAAACAACAACCGGATTTTTGCGCAATGATGGCCAAATTATCGGAATAAACGGTGCGGAAGGTATTAGCTTTAGGTGTTTGGATGTAAATAAAACATATTATTTTGCTGTCTATCACCGCAACCATTTGCCAATTATTAGCGCTATGCCTTTAAGCATTGATAATACCACCCCCCACGACCTAAGCGTACCTACAAATGTGCTGCACGGCGCTACCCAATTAGTAAAAATTGGCAACTCGAATGTGTATGCCATGCCCCCCGGCAACGCCGATGGCAATGGCGCTATAACTGTATTAGATTTTAACAACTGGCTTTTAGACGATGGCAATCCCAACTTAGGGTATTACAATGCCGACTTTAACTTTGATGGCCTTGTAAATGATGCCGATTTTAGTTTGTTACAACAAAACCCAAGTGCTGTTTCCGTTTGGTATTTATGGAAATAGCAAGTTTGCCACTGTATATTTTATTTTTTAATACTATCTGTTCAAAAATAATGATAAAGATTAACTACCTAAGCAAAATTGCCTTTTTTGTTTTGTTGACCGCTTTGTTTGGTTGCCAAAACAACTCGCGTTCAACAAGTAACGATACTAACGCCGCCGAGCAAAAACCACCTAAACAGGTTGTAGCAGGTAAACCTTTGCCGGCACCCGAAAAAACATGTTATTTGCTAACCGAAGGCACCAAAAACCAAGACACAACGGAGCTTCAACTAACTATTGAAGCGAGTGGTAACAAAGTTACAGGTGCAATGCGCTGGCAACCCTACGAAAAAGATGGCTCGACTGGTACAATTACAGCAGTTAAAGAAGGTGATATTATTAAAGGTATTTACAACTACACAATAGAAGGAAGTCAGCAATCAGAAGAGGTGATTTTTAAACTAATTCCGGATGGTATTAGCCAACATATAGGCGAGTTAGTCGAAAAATCGCCGGGGCAACTTGTGCTTAAAAATGTCAATCCTGCTAATTTTGCCCTAACGTTAAAAAAAATCGACTGTAAATAGTTTACAAATTAAATCATTACCTAATTAAATTATGAAACAATTTTTTAAAAATTCCCGAAGCATAATATTACTAAGTTTTGTTTTGATGCTAACAGCTTGTTCCAACGAGGCACAACAAAAGCAAAATACTACTGCCGCATCAACACTAACTACCGCCACCCACGCAATTGCCAACCTTAATCCGGATGATTTTGCCCAACAAATTCAAAAAGGAGGGCAGTTAATTGATGTTCGAAGCCCCGATGAATTAGCCGAAATGGGTCAAATTGCCAAAGCACAAAATATTGATTATCAGGCTGCCGATTTTATTCAAAAAATTGGTGCCCTAAACAAAAACGAACCAGTTATGGTTTATTGTGCTACCGGAGGCCGCTCAAGCGAAACCGCCACCGACCTACAAAAAATGGGTTTTACGCAAATTTATAACCTCGAGGGTGGTTTTGAGGCTTGGCAGCAGGCTAACATGTCCGTACAAAAATAGCGATGACCCAAATATTTTTTATTTTTTCCGGAAAGGGATTAGAAAGATGCTAACCTCTTTCCGGATTTTTTTGTTTACATTAATTGATACTCTTCAAGTTGCATTATGCGGCGGTACATTTCGGCAAGGCGGTAATAGATGAGCAAATAGGCATCGCTATTAGTGGGGTTGTCTATATAATAGTTCCATGCAGTAGTCCAGTAATAATCATTTGATTGCCCCGACAGGAGGATGTTTTTTAATTGCGCTTTTCCCTCGTCGGTAAGGTTGTAAATATACATACGCATTAGGGTTTCGTCAATTAGGGCATTGGGGTCGCCGGGGTTGCTTAGTTGTTTGGTAATGCCTACAATATCAATTTGTATTTTTTCTTCTTCATAATAATTAATTCCGGTATAAATCAGCGCATCGCAAACCTGTATGCGGCGCGGGAACGAGTTGGTATTTATCCAGTATTTGTCAAATTGGGGTTCTTGGTAGTAGGCAGGCCATCCGGCAACGTTAGGGGGGTCGCCTGGTTCTTGCATCAGCAAAGCCAATACAAAATTGATAAGTTCGCCTAAAGTCCAGTCGGCTGAATATTTAGTAGTGTCAGGAAGTGCCACCTCATATTCGCGCAATAACCCAATACAAAAATCAATAGGGCTTTTAATTACAGCAGCAAAATTTAGCGGGTCAAAAAAGTGTTCGCTAGCAAATAGTGCACTTAAAACGGGTGCGATTTCGTAGTCGTTGTCGCGCAAAATTTGAGCCAGTGGTTCAATTACATCGGTTTCGGTTTGGGGGGTAATTTCGTGATAAACAAAAAAGCGGTATAGTTTACGGCAAATAAACAAAGCAGCTTCGTCGGTATCAAAAATCATATCTAAAAGGTCATCCAATTCGTACTGCCCGTCGTTGCCCAATTTTCCTTTTATGCTGGTATTTTTGTAAAATGCCGAGAAGGTTTTATCTTTCTTATCGTGGTTAAAGGCAATAAAGGTAGTGGTTAGCAGGTCAAAATCGGTAACGGTAAATCCGGTAAGTACACGGGCGGCGTTTTGTACGTCGTTTTCGGTATATTTTGAGTTTGGCCCTTTGCCTACGCAAAATAATTCTTGCAATTCGCGGGCATAGTTTTCATCGGGCGAGCCTGCTATGTTTTGTGCGCCGTTTAAATAAAATAGCATTTGAGGGTCGAGGGTAATAGCTTTGGTAAGTTTTTTAAAATTACCTAAAGCATGTTGCCGCAAGGTATTTAAATAACGCCAGGTAGCACGCGGCTCAAAAATTTCGCTTGCTTGGGTGGCAAAATGGTTATGCCAAAACAGCACCATTTTTTCGGCAATACTAAGCGATTGATAGCGCATTTGCCGTATCCACCACCCTTTTAGCGACACGTATCTGCCATAAACCACATAGGGGTCGTCTGTGTAGGGTGCGTCTATCCATGTTTCGCCTAAGGTAACATAAGGGTCAGCTAAAAACTCGGTGCCTTCATCATTTATAGGCAGGCCATTGTAGTTGTTAATGGGTGGGTTTACGCTGGGCAGGTTAAGTAAAGTATCAACAGCTTCTTGCGGCGACAATTTAAGCAATTCGTTTAGGTGTTGCGAACTTGCGCCAAACATGGTGCGTTTTAGCAAATGTACTACCTGAGTTGGTTTCCAGTCGCCGGTGTAGGGCGCAAGACCACTCATTATGTCGCGGGGTTTTCCGCTTGGGGCTGTTGTTTGGTTGTTGTCGGTTTGGGGCAGTTCGGGTTTATCAATATGGCGGCGCGAAGTGTCAAATACTTTTTTTGCAAGCATTTGTTGCCTGTATTCGTGTAAATTAAAATCTAAAATCATGTGTTTTGTTGATTTTTAGAGACAAGTAAAATAAAACAGAATAGATGCCTGCTTTAAGGCTGCAATTTACACTATAAACGTTAAAATTATGCTAATAGTATGGGATAAAATCAAATTTTGTTTAGACTTTTTTTATTTCTACCAAATTTAATATTTCAAGAAAAACACACAAAGAGCTATTTATTCCGGATTTTTTTAATTGACGCTGAGTGTCATTTTATATTTGTAGGCAAGCCACCATCCGGATAATAGTTGCAGGTTTATTTGAATAAAATTCTCAACGCATTTTGGCATTTTTGCTAATTTGGCATTTTATGGCTAAAAATTAAGCAAAAATTAGTAATTTTGCCCTTATAAAAATAGAATTAATCCATTTTAAATAACTTTTTATTTCATTTACTTGCTGCCCTATGCCTGCTGCCAATTTTGACCTGTCCTTAAATTTTGAAACTACCGAAACCCAACGCTTAATTGCTACCGAAATACAAAATTTTGCCGAAAAATACATACGCCCTTATGTAATGGAATGGGATGAAGCACAGCATTTTCCGGTAGATTTATTTAAAAAAATGGGCGAGTTAGGCTGGATGGGTGTTTTGGTTGCGGAAAACTATGGCGGTTCAGGCTTAGGATATTTTGAATATGTAACCGTAATTTCAGAAATTGCCAAAGTTTGTGGCTCAATAGGTTTATCGGTGGCTGCACATAATTCGCTTTGTACCGGACATATATTGCAGTTTGGCAACGAAGCCCAAAAACAACGCTGGTTGCCTAAATTGGCTACCGCCGAATGGATTGGCGCCTGGGGGCTTACCGAACCCAATACCGGCTCGGATGCAGGCAATATGAAAACCGTAGCCGTAAAAGATGGCAACGACTGGGTAATTAATGGAACTAAATGCTGGATTACCCACGGCCACTCGTCTGATGTGATGGTGGTAATTGTTCGCACTGGTTCGGTGCGCGATAGCCACGGCATGACAACTTTTGTGGTTGAAAAATCGAACCCCGGAATTAAGGCCGGCAAAAAAGAAAATAAATTGGGTATGCGCGCCTCTGAAACAACCGAAGTTATTTTTGATAACTGCCGTGTTTCCAACGATTGTATGTTGGGCAACGAGGGCGAGGGCTTTGTTCAAGCCATGAAAGTGTTAGATGGTGGCCGTATTTCAATAGCTGCCTTGGCTTTAGGTATTGCCAAAGGTGCTTTGGCTGCCGCTGTAAAATACGCCCAAGAACGCCACCAGTTTGATGCCCCTATTGCAAGTTTTCAAGGTATATCGTTTAAACTGGCCGACATGGCTACTAAAATTGAGGCTGCCGAACTGCTTACCTTACAAGCTGCCGACCTCAAAAACAAAGGCAAAAAAATGACCAAAGAAGCAGCAATGGCCAAATATTATGCCTCCGAAGTATCCGTACAAGTAGCAACCGATGCCGTGCAAATATTTGGCGGCTATGGTTATACCAAAGATTTTCCGGTTGAAAAGTTTTACCGCGACAGCAAACTTTGTACCATCGGCGAAGGCACCTCCGAAATTCAGAAAGTTGTAATTGCCCGCGAAATATTGCGGTAAAGGGTAAGTACCAAATTTTTACCACCAGCCCATACCGCCACCTTCGTGGCGGGTTTTAATAGTAACACCTCGCATATTGTAGGTGTAAGCCAACATGTAATAACGTGTTAAGGTTTTGCTTTGCGATTGGGTAACTGTATTTTCGTCTGTGTATTGTTCAATACTTGCGCCTTTATTCAACAAATCGTAAGCGGTAAGGCGTAGCTCAGATTTATTGCCTTTGCCAAACAATTTATAGGCCGCAAGGGTTAAAATAGGCTGCTGCTGGTTAAACCCATATTTTTCGTTAATATATACGCTGTAATTAAAGTTTGTGTTAAAATAGAAGTATTTGGGAAATTTTAGCGTAAACTCGCTGCCTAATGAATGGTTGTAGTACTGGTTGTTTTGCGCATTATTAACCGAGTACTTGTTATAGGTAACTGAGCTGCGGCCAGATGCCGAAAAAGAAAATGCCTCAACAGGGGTTAGCTCAAGGCGCAAATTACCTCCATAAACCTGCGTTTGGTTGTTGTTGGCAATATTATTGATATATAATTTGTTCTCAGAAAAATTTACATTTGCGCCCGTATTTACCGATAATTTGCTTTTAATAATTGGAAACCCAAACGAGGCAAACGACCAAAAACTATTGCCTCCCGAAATATTAACAGGTACTACTGTTGTTACTAATTTAGCGTCTATGGTTTGGTTGTTTACAATTTGATTTTTAAAATAGTTATACTCGGCGTTTACGAATAGGCTGATAAATGAGGCGCGGTTAAACATCCGGTATGAAATTTCAAAGGCATGGCTTACTTCGGGCAGCAGTTCGGGGTTACCTTTCCGGATATAAAGTGGATTGCTGTTGTCGGCAAAAGGTTGTAATTGTTGCCTGTCAGGCTCGGTTACAGTTACATCGTATTCGAGGCTAAAATTCCGGCCATTTTTGGGGCTATAGTTAAGCTCAAAGTTCGGAATCCATAAAAAATAAGTATTATTTACCTCTCCCATTAATGCCGCGCCCTTTTGGTTGCGATATTGCCCGTCTAAATTATATTGTTGTGCGGCTACCCCCGCGCCTATGCTTACGCCTTTATAATTAAAACGCAATGATGTACCTAAGCGGTTATAGGCAATACTGTTGTTATAATAGCTGCTAAGGCTGTCAATACGCGGGGTGTTGGCATCAAGTAAATTGTAAACATTGCGGGTAATTAGGTTGTTGCACTGCCTAAAATTATAAAATGTTTCGAAGTGCAAATATTTATGAATTTTATCGGTGTACAACACACTCGATTTTAATTCGGTTTGCGAATTGTCATTTTGGTCGTTTTGGTTTATATTATTAAATACGTTATTGCCAAAATTGAAAATAGGGTCGGGCACAACAAAATTATTAGTTATGGATTCCTGGAAGGCATCGTTGTTTAAATTGCTGCCAAAATAGCTGCCGCTGAGGGCAAAATTGCGCCCTTTCTTTTTAAATTTAAGCCGGTAGATAGCTGTGCCATTGGCAGCGTAACTTAATACATCGCTGCTGTTTTGGGCACTTTGGTTCCGGAAAATAAGCTGGTTAGGTGTCTGGTATTCGGTAAAGCTTGTATCGGTATTGTTTCGGTTGCCAAGGCGGCCATTGCCAACAACCACAAACGTGTGGATCGAATCTATTGTCTGCTCGAACCGAACCGTTGCCCGGTGGTTGCCCGAAAAGCTGTTTACGCTGTTGGTATCGGTTGTTTGGTAGTAGGTATGGGCTAAAATATTTTGACTTAGCACTTTGGCGTTGTTTTCTTGCTCGGTTTGATTGTAAAAATAGCTGCTGCTAAATTTGCGGTTTGGGGTGTCGTAATTATAATTTATACCTGCGCCATAATTTACCGACTCGCCATTGCCGTTGCCACCCCACGAGCGCGGAATCGAAAAACTCTCTTCGCCACCACCGCCCGAAGACCAAAAGCGCTTGCCTCGTCCAGAACCGCTAAAGCCAAAGTCGGCATCGTCTCCCCAGTTGAACGATTGGCTGCCTTTAAAATCTTCGTAATCATCATTCGATAATCCGGTTTGATTTAGGTTGTTGCCATAGCCTATCACCGAAAATTGATTTTTGTTGTCAAATTTATTATAGTTACCCTTTGCCATCAGGCGGTTATCGGTGCCATAACCTGCTGTAATTTTGCCAAATCCCCCTTTTTTAAATTCTTCTTTGAGTGCTAAGTTTACAGTTTTTTCCGATTTTCCGTCTTCAATTCCGGTAATTTTGGCTTGTTCGGTTTTATCGTTAAATACTTGTACTTTGCTAATTGCTTCGGCGGGTAGGTTTTGGGTGGCCATTTTAGTATCGTTGCCAAAAAATCGCTTGTTGTCAACTGTTACTTTGCTTACATCTTGGCCTTGTGCTTTTAGGGTGCCGTCTTGGTTTACTTCAAATCCGGGCAATTTTTTAAGTAAATCTTCAACGCTTGAGCCGGGCGGCACTTTAAACGAGGCGGCGTTATATTCAATGGTGTCGCCTTTTATGCTAATGGGCGCGCGTGCCGTTTTAACTACTACTTCAAACAGCTCTTTCGAGAAGGATTTTAAGCTAATTTTACCCAAATCAATTACAGGTTGCTGTGGGGTAGTGGTAAAAGGTTGTTGGTAAGGAATATATCCTACATAAGTAATTTTTAACAGGTAAGTAGCCCCTTGTTTTACTCCTTTAAATTCGAAGTGACCAAATTCATCGGCGCGGGTAAAGGTAAGCATGGCCGAGTCGGCGGGCGATAGCAGCAGTACGCTGGCAAAGCCAAGCTGGCTGTTTAAGCTATCTGTAACGCTACCTGTAACCGTGGTAGTTTGTTGGGCAAATAAAGTGGTTGAGGTATAGAGGTTGCCGTATAAAAATAAAATAAAAAAAAAAGAAAATAACTTAAAAAAATGGCTCATAGTTGGGTTAAATGGCTGCTTGGTGCGTTTAAATTAGCAGGTGTAAAAGTATTAAATAAGGTGGTTAGTAGGATATAACAATATATTAAATTTTGTTAAAACCTACCAAATACAAGGCTTTGAGGTATTTATAATTGCCTATGTACGTATAAAATATTAGTTCATTTTTTGTTTGAAAACAAGAAACAACTTGAGTTAATTTTATCCGGAAACATATAACAGCCTAAATTAACAATTGTTTTATGCTTTAGTCACAAGCGTTGCTTAGTATCCGGATGTATAGTTTGCAGCTTGGTTTCTTAAGGGTGAGGATTATTTTTTTTGCTTTTTTTGCGCTGTTCGCGGCGTTTTTGCAAATCATTTAGGTATTGTTGGTATTTTTCAATTGCCTCTGTATTGTATTTTTGCTGTGTTGCACTTCCGTTTTCCAAACCATTGTTAAGGCCGTTGTTATTGTAAAATTTAGCGATATTTGTTTGTATGGATTGAACCGAAACGGCATCGGGCAGGTTAGCTTTTTTGTTGCCTCCTTTCCAAATGCAAGCACCGTCGGTATGCCCGTGCACAACTGCGCCATTACTAAACTGCAGCAAGGCTATTTCGGCACCAAAACTTGCCCAACCGCCCCGTTTTATGGCATACCGCGATTGCCTTGGATTGGCCGAGTTCCGTTTCATGCCGGTTTGCCATTGCTTAAACAACAAGCCCAGCGAATATTGGTACGAACCATTGACCGGATTGTAATTTTCGGGTTGAATAAAAGAGCGCCACGCCAATAGCCAATGCGGTTTGTTTAGTGTAATTTGCAGCGACGTGAAAGCTAAGGCAGCCTCCGGATAAATACCATTGCCAACACCGTAAAGAGTTTGTTGGGCATCTTTCCAAATAAGATCTTCGCCTTTATGCCAATTATAATCAAATTGATGATATTGCTTGCTAAAAGTAAAATTTTCACCACATCCGGAAAAAACTAAATAGTGAATTCTAAGCAAATAATCAAACTTATTATTTATACGGTTACATTCAACCGATTGACATTTAACCATTAGCGAAACATTTATATAAAATCTGATTTCTTTTGTAGCGGGCAAATACTCGGCATTATTTACGGCAAGGTGTAAAACTGCCAACTTATCGGCTTTGCCTTTTGCCTCTAAGTCAAAACCATTAAGTACTGCCAAATGACGGTCGTTGGGCTGTGTGGCGTAAGGTGCTGGTATTAAAACGGGCAGTTGAGTTGTGTGAAAATCGCCCTCGCGCCCTGAAAAAAGGAGTTCTTGTTGGCCGCTGCTGGTGTAAACGGCATCGCTAGCAATATGCGAGTAATAAGTGGTAAATTTACCCACATCTGACCCAGTGCCAGTAGCCGAGCAATGCACAATTTTGGTCTCTAAGGTGCAAGAACTATCGGGAGAAGTATTATTGTTTAAAACGTAGTTGCCCAACCGGTTTAAGCGATGGTTATACGTCCATGCGTGGGTAAAGCCTCGCCAAAGCGTAGCTAAACCGCTCGGAACTATGCAAGTTGGAGTAATTGTGGCATGGGCAGCGTTTGGATCAGTAGGAGTGGCAGTCTTTAACGAATCGGGGTTTTGTGCTTCTGCTGGTGCTTGGCTAAAAATGATAAAAATTGTAGCCCAAAAAAATAAAAGACGCACACGAGTCAGCCTTGGGTGTAATGGCATATAAAAAGTGAGTATTAGGTAGTAAAAGAAAATAAAGCAATTTGGTTGGCCAAACTAAGTTTAAAGGCACAAAACGGCAAATAAGGTAAATTTGTTGTTATTTATTGTAAAAAATAAAAATAATACTTAAACAAAACCATGCCGATTATTGTTAGCTTGTTAAATAAATTGTACAAAGAAGATGCGTTTAATTTAATTCTTTGTTTTTTTCCGGATGTGCAAAAGCTACAAGTTTCATTAAAGGTTTAAACCAATCCGTTTTACTATCTTCTAACTGCAAATTTCATTTATTTAATAGTTTGATAAATAACAATAAAAAATAAAAAGTATTATCAGAAATATTTACACAGTCAATTATTTATTTAATTATTTGTTTAATTAATAGAAACAAAACAATATTAGTAAATTAAAATTAAAACATGAAAAAACTATTTTTTTTAATGTTTGCGCTGCTAATTAGTATTACTGCTACTACTTACGCGCAAAACAACGCGGGTAATACTAAACAGGGCGATGCGCCAGCAAACACCCAAACAAACACGAAAGAGAAAAGCGCCGACGGCAAACAAAAAGGTTTGGAAATGGGTCAAACTAAAACACGCAGCGGCAAAGATGGAAAATTACCGCCTCAGCCTAAAACGAATATGAAGCCCCCAAAAAACCGCCCGGCATCGGCTGCCGATGCTAACAGCAAATCGGTGCGCAGCGAATTACCCCCCGGCAAAAACAAAACCGCCGAGGCTAATAATAGTGCGGCTAATAATAAAACCAAAGAAACCGAAACAGCAAAAAGTGCTAAGGGCAAAAAAAACAAAGAGGAAAAAATGAAGGCAAAAGCCGAGAAAAAACGCAAAAAAGCTGAAGCAAAACGCAAGAAAAAAGAAGAAAAAGCACGCAAAAAAGCTGAGGCTAAGAAAAACAAAAACAAACAAGGAAACGAAAAAAACCGACACAACACCACCTTCGCGCCCTCAAACCGAGGCCACTAAGCCCTACAAGCCACAAAACATGCAAACGCCCAACAAAAATTCAAAAGACAAGGCTAAACAGCCCGCACCCAGAAAACCCGGCAGCAATAGTGGCGGAAAAAACAAATAAACAATAGCGTTTATTTTATTTGTACGGGTTTATACAAACATATATCTTTTATATTTTATGACGGCAGGCAAAGCAGGTTTAAAACTTGCTTTGCCTGCTTTGTTTTGTCAAACAACCAATACTAAACCCAATTTGTATTTAGGCTCGTATTATCGCAGGTCGAAGGAGGACAACTCCCCCTAACGCCCTTCAAAGCGGTGGAATTAGTAGAGCAGGAGTTTAACGCCTTCTATTTCCGGATGGTTTTGAAGGCGGCAGTAATAAATGCCGGATATTAGGTTGGCGGTGCTAAACGTGGTTGCCTCCCCTCCGGATGATAAAGGAATGGTTTTTACTAATTGCCCTTGGGTGTTGTAGATTTGTAATGCCAAGTTGAGGTCTGTTAATGTAGGGTTTAGGGTTATAGTGGCGGTTTGGTGGGCGGGTTGGGGCTAAGGGTAGCCCACCTCTGCCCTCCAATGGAATAGAATTTTATTAGAAAACAAAGTAATAGCAAGTCCCAGCTCTGAAGGAGTTGAACATTAATTTTTCGCCATGTAGTTGTGCTTTTAGCAAGGAAAAAGTATTAACTTGCCAAGCGCAATTGGTTAATACGGTCTTTAGAGAGGCGGTGCTGGGCGTACTCGAGGGTAACGGTGTACTCTTTAATATGTGTTTGCGAGGGTAGCTCAAACATAATATCGGTCATAATGGCCTCACAAATAGTGCGTAGCCCGCGGGCGCCCAATTTAAACTCGTAGGCTTTTTCGGTTACAAAATCGAGTACTGCTGGCTCAAAAATTAGATTTTTGCCGTCCATTTCAAACAAGCGTTTATATTGTTTTACCAAGGCGTTTTTAGGCTCGGTAAGTATGGCGCGCAGGGCTTCGCGGGTAAGCGGTTCGAGGTAGGTAAGGGCGGGCATCCGGCCAATTAATTCGGGTATTAGGCCAAAGGCTTTAATATCTTGGGGACTTAAATAGCGCAGCAAACTGTCTTCTTGGTTTTTTCCACCTAAATTTTCGGCTTTAAAGCCTACTATATTGGTTTGCACGCGGCGGGCAATAATTTTTTCAATACCATCAAAAGCGCCGCCACATATAAAAAGGATATTTTGCGTATTTACCCTAATCATTTTTTGTTCGGGGTGTTTGCGGCCTCCTTGTGGAGGTACATATACTTCGGTGCCTTCGAGTAGTTTTAGCATAGCTTGTTGTACGCCCTCGCCCGACACGTCTCGGGTAATAGAGGGGTTGTCGTTTTTGCGGGCTATTTTGTCTATTTCGTCAATATACACTATGCCGCGCTCGGCTGCTTGTACGTTATAGTTACACACTTGTAGTAAGCGGCTTAAAATACTTTCAACGTCTTCGCCCACGTAGCCGGCCTCGGTAAATACGGTGGCATCTACAATGGCAAAGGGCACGTTTAGCAGGCGGGCTACGGTGCGTGCCAACAAGGTTTTTCCGGTACCGGTTGGGCCGGCCATTAATATATTCGATTTTTCAATTTCTACGTCATCGCCAAGGCGTTGGGTTAGGCGTTTGTAGTGGTTATAAACGGCAACGCAAATTACTTTTTTGGCTTCTTCTTGTCCTATTATATATTGGTCTAAATAACTTTTTATGGTATTTGGTTTAATATTTTTTTGGGGGGTAAAACGCACTTGTTTTTCGCCTCCAAATTCGTCATCAACAATACGCTGGGCATTGGCTATACATACATCGCATATATGGGCATCTAAGTAGCCGGCAATTAGCATTAACCTGTCTTCTTTTGGGGCGTTGCAAAACGAGCAGCGAATATCTTGTTTTTTTGCCATTTATGTATTTGATAAAAATTTAAATTGAGGTTGAGTTTCTTTTAGAAGTGCTTTCTTTAAAAAGTTGATATTATTTAATTTGCTTGAAGTTGTTACAATGCTATATTTCCTCTTTTATATCCGGAGAAAAAAATTAGTTAAAAACGCCATTTATGTTTAGGAATGCTTGTTTTTTATTTTTGGCGTATTAGTACTTCATCTATCAGGCCATATTCTTTAGCTTCAAAGGATTTCATCCAATAGTCGCGGTCGCAATCAATTTCAATGCGTTCTACGGTTTGGCCGGTATGTTGGCTTAATATTTCGTATAGTTCTTTTTTCATTTCTAAAATGAGGTGGTAATTTACCAAAATATCGCTGGTTTGGCCACCTGCGCCGCCCGATGGTTGGTGTATCATAATGCGGCTATGTTTTAGGCAGGTGCGTTTGCCCGGCGTGCCTGCTGCCAACAAAACGGCAGCCATTGAAGCGGCCATTCCGGTACAAATAGTTGCTACGTTTGGGTTTATGTACTGCATGGTGTCGTAAATACCAAGTCCGGCTGTTACCGAGCCTCCGGGGCTATTAATGTAAATTTGTATATCGCGGTTTGTATCTAACGATTCTAAAAATAACATTTGAGCCTGTACAATATTAGCTACGTCGTCGGCAACGGGCACCCCTAAAAAAATAATTCTGTCCATCATTAGCCTCGAAAATACGTCCATAACGGCTATATTCATTTGGCGTTCTTCAATAATATTAGGGGTAATGTACGAGGTAACATTAGGTGTTTGGGCTTCGGCAAGCTCCATATATTTGTCCACACGCATTCCGTTAAGGCCTTGGTGTTTAACGCTGTATTGCCGAAATTCTTTTTTTAGGTTTTCCATAAATTGTATGTCTAAAATTGGGTGTTGATTTAGTTTAAAATTGATATATAAAACTACAATAAAGGTAACAGTATTTTGGCATTAAAGTTATAAAAAATTTGTTAAAAAACTTTGACTGTTAAAAAACTGACTTAATACTGTTGTTATATAGGATGAGCGTTTGCCTTGTTTTAGATGTATCCGGAGAGGATTTTTTATGTTGATTTCTAAAAAAGAGAAACAACTTTGTGTGGTTTAATCGTTTTTGGTTTCCGGATTTATATTTTCTTCAGCCGGCAATGGTTCAAATGCTATGGTGTCGTCTTCAAGGGGTTCGGTCTTCATATATCCGGCCGCCTCGTTGTTCTCGTTTGAATTTAAATAGGCAGTTATGGCATCTATATCTAATAAATTTTCTTTAATATTCACCTCCTCTGCAATTGCATATAAGGCTTTTGTCTCTAAAATGGTAGCTTTTGTATGAGCACGTTCATTTGGGTTTTTACGTGCATTTTCAACAAGGTGCATAAAATTAGGCGGAATTTGAAGTCCGTTCATATTTGCATGTCTAATATACGTTAAGTAATTGTCAAAAATTGCCGCGTCAATTTCGCCATCAGTTACGTGTATATTTTTGTTTTCTACTGTGTGGTCTCTAATAAGTGTCCATTTTATTTCGTGCCATGTGCTATCCCAGTTTTTTTCTAAATCTTCTGCAATAGCTTCTTTTGTCCATTGGTTTTTGTTGTTTTTATCACTTTCTCTGTTGTGTATTAGTAAACGTTTTAATGCGTCTATTGGCAGTTCAATCTCAACTTTATCAATCAACTCTTGTTTTAGTTTTCCTAACATTTTATCGAAGGTTTTAGAATTCCAAAATTGCGCCATTGAGTCTTCGAACAAAGCAGGAAGGTCTTTTTCAATTAGCTCTTGGTATTGCGCACTTTCAGGGTTGATATCTGCCCTTTCTAAAAAAATTTGTTTTGCCTCTTCGGTTGTTGGCAATTCTTTTTTAGCTAACTTAGTTACTTCCATCATAAACCAGGACGAACTTAATTCATAATCGGGTTCTGCCTCGTCGCTATCATTCTTTTTATTAATGTTAAATAGAACAGACAATATTGTTTCTTTAGGTTTATCAAAAATTTCGAGCAGTTTTACGGGCAGTTTGTCGGCAGTTTTAAGGTTTAAAATATGGTTTTTATGTTCGCCCTCGGTAATTAGGTCCATATCTATGGGGGTGGGTTTGCTGACTAAACCATTTTCGATAGGTTGCTGCGTAGTTTCATCAATTTGTGTAAAAACACAACTAAAATTAGCACAATCGGCAACGGTCGCATTTTCGTCTTCTATATCAACAAATTTAGCCAACTGGTTCATGAAATTTCCATATTCTTCCTGAACAATGTCGGTAGTTAACAGCACTTTTTTGTGTTCTACTTCTATTTTATCTAAATTAAATTCGATGTTTGGGTACAAAATAGCCTCGTAAACCATCTGCTGAGCTTGGCCTTTATTTAACTCATTAACCGACACCGGTTTTTCGTTGATAGGATAGGGGGCGCCAAGCGTATTGCGAATTTCTGCGCAGGCTTTATGAAGGTCGTTCTCAATAATGCCAATAATTGCATTATTTTGAATTTGTTCGCCGTACATTTTTTTTACCAATGCGTCGGGAGCTGTACCTGGTCTAAAGCCTTTTATTTGCGCAAATTTACGGAATTCTTTAAGCCCCTGTTTTTGCTTGTCTGAAAATTCGGTAGGGGTAACATCAATAATAATATGTACAAGACTGGCGTTTAAGTGTTCAATGGTATAGGACATTATTATTTATAGATAAATTTTAACAACAATAAATTAAAGTAAAATAAATTAGAAATTAGCGAAGGTATATTTGCAAAAGACGTGCAAAGATAAGGAAGGAAAAAGTACAAAAACTTAAAAAATAATATCCGGATATTTTGCCCCACAGCTGCGGTTTAAATATCGGATAGGTAAAACACTTGCACCTCATCAAAAAAAAATTGCCATCGAGGCAAACAAAGTGCGGATGAAGGGACTCGAACCCCCACGTCTCACGACACTAGATCCTAAGTCTAGCGCGGCTACCAATTACGCCACATCCGCAAAGTATAAAATAAAAAATTTGGCATTTTTAAAAAAAAGTTGTAACTTGCCGTTTATTTTTAAAAAATAACCAAAAGCGAGTAGCTTGCTAAATGCAGCCGCAAAGTTATTGCTTTATTTTTAATTCTCAAAAAAAACTTTGGCAACTTAGTTTATTTTACCCTAAAATTTTGGTTCTAAGGAAGCTAAAGCCAAAAGACTCACCCTAATCATAAATACAAACAATCCTCCTTTCTATTGCAATCAAAAATACTAAACTAACAAAATAGGATGGTATCACTTGGTTGCAGCCCCTTTTGTTATGCTGTTTTAACGCTAATTCTATGCCATAATAATTTTTTCATTCATCACTTATTTTTTTTATTTGATACAACTATACACCTTATATTTATGATTTTGCTGAGCCGAGAAACCACCCCCCCGTTGTTAATAAAGCCTTTAACAGACGAAGAAGAAAACGTAATAGTAGAAAAGGCTTTTAATGACTTGATGAAATTCTGTACCTACTTGCCGGATGATACCTATGCCGGAATACGCCAGGCTTTTGAATTTGCCCGCGATAAACATAAAGGTATGTATCGCAAAAGCGGCGAGCCCTATATTTTGCACCCTATTACCGTAGCCAAAATTGTAGCTACCGACATGAACCTCGATGCCGAATCTATTAAAGCCGCTTTGCTGCACGACGTACACGAAGATACAGCTACCCCGCTCGAAGATATTGAGCATTATTTTGGCTTGCAAATCAGATTTTTAGTGGAAGGGCTTTCGAAAATTAAAGGCTTTGTTGACGACCGCTCCTTTGTTGAAAAACAAGCCGAAAATATCCGGAAAACCCTGGTAACGCTTGGCAGCGATATCCGAATTATTTTGATAAAAATTGCCGACCGCTTGCATAACATGCTTACCATGAAATCCATGCCATACGACAAGCAAATACGCATTGCCTCCGAAACTCTTGCCCTTTACGTGCCAATAGCTCATAGGTTAGGCATGTATAAAATAAAATCACAACTCGAAGACCTCTGCATGAAATGCACACAGCCTCACGTTTATAAAGCTATTCATACAATGCTTAACCGCGAGAAAAAACGCGAACGCGAAGCCTTTATTCAAAAAATTGTCGCCCCAATTAAAAAAATACTTGAAGCCGAAGGACATAAAAATTTAGATATCTATGGCCGCCCCAAACATATTTTTTCGATTTACCAAAAAATGCAAGCCCGTGGCCAAACAACCATAGACGATATTTATGACCTTTTTGCTATTAGAATTATTTTTGACGTTGAAGGAGAGTTTGAAGATCTTGAAGCATATAAAAAGGAAGAAAGAAAAATAATATGGAACGTATTTGCCCTTGTTTCAACTATTTATCAAACTGTACCCGGACGCCATAAAGACATGGTTAACCACCGTAAAGAAAACGAATATCAAGCATTACACGACACCTTTACCGGGCCCGATGGACGCCGCTTCGAGGTGCAAATTCGCAGCAAACGCATGGATAATATTGCCGAACGCGGCATTGTAGCCCACTGGAATTATAAAAACAAAAAGAGCGAAAACAAAATTCTTATGCCCGCCGGATTAGATAACTGGTTGGCCAAAGTGCGCGACTTTTTAGCCCAAATGCATACAGACGAACACAATGCGCTTAATTGGGTACGCGAATTTACACATGAATTATATAAAGACGAAATTATAGTATCAACACCAGCCGGAGAAATAAAATATTTGCCCGCAGGCGCAACAGTACTTGATTTTGCTTACGAAGTACATACCGAATTAGGAAATACCTGCGTAGGTGCTAAAATTAATAAACGCGACAAACTATACAATATTGACCACGAACTAAGCAGCGGCGACACCATATCTATTATTACTTCAAAGCGGCAAAAACCTAATCTCGATTGGCTGAATTTTGCCAGAACAAGCCGCGCAAGGTCAAAAATACGCAGTACCATCAATACCCAAAAACGAGATCTAGCACAAGCAGGGCAAGAAATTTTAACCCGCAAATTGAAAAGCCTAAAAATAAACGAAAATGACCATGTCCTGCAACAAATTGCCTTCTATTTTAAATTAGAAACCATACAAGATTTATACATAAGTATTGCCAAAGAACATATTAATATTGAAGACCTGCGCCAGCTTTCTTTTTTGGGCGACAAAATGATAGCAACACCCGAAGAAAAGAAAGCTGCTCAAGCCCTTACCAGCGATGTTATTACCGAAATTGAAAATAAAATCAACAATAAATTTAACTCCAATAACACACAGTACAGTGGAGGAGTAACTGTTTTTGAAGGCTTTGCCGACAAAGTTGACTATTCAATTGCCACTTGTTGCCACCCCGTTCCAGGCGACAGTATTATCGGCTTTGTTTCTATCTCAAACGGCATACGTTTACACCGCGAAAGCTGTACCAACGTACCTAACCTAATTTCAAAATATCCTTACCGCGTAGTAAAGGTACGCTGGGCTAAACAAAGCAAAGAAATTTTATTTCATGTGGGTTTGCGTATCGTTGGCCAAGATGATATTGGCGTAGTATTGCGCCTTGGCAATATCATATCGGGTGAGATGCAACTAAATATGCGCTCGCTAAAATTAGATGCCGGCGAAGGACTCGGCCTTTTTGAAGGCTATATAGAAGTATATGTAAAAAATAACCGCCAACTTAACGAATTAATTAAGCGCCTTAAAGACGAGCCCGGCATTTATAGCGTAGCACGCGAAGGCGATTTAATTGACACCTCTACATCGTAATACAAACATAATCATCAGATTAAGAAGAGTACTACATTATAGAGTCGAGCTTCAGCTATCCGGAAAATAAATTACCCGGAAGAAAAAGCACAACTTCCGGATAATTTCAAATACTAAACTCAAAAAAAATCATTTTTTTTTAAAAAAAATAGGCTTAGAAGGTGCACATCCAAAAAATAAGCGTATCTTTGCGCTCTCATTTGGCGATTAGCATATTTTAACCGCCCGAAACTGCCTCTTACCAACGATATAACAGGTCTTTAGCTGATATCAAATAATTAACGGTATATCGGTTTCGTAACGTAAACACAACTCAAACAATTTGTTTGATACTTGTAAAAGAGTTAGGGTTTGTTATTGATTTACAATAATTACAAGCTTTGTTGTGCCTTGCAAATCGTTGTGTAAAATATTTTTTTAACCGAATACAATAATCGGTAAGGTAAATTTTGTACCTTTGCCGCCCATTTAAACGGCGCAAGTATGCCAACTATACAACAATTAGTGCGTAAAGGCCGCGAACAACAAAAATCGGCCAGTAAATCGAGGGCTTTAAATGCTTGTCCACAGCGCCGCGGCGTATGTACCCGCGTTTATACTACCACGCCCAAAAAACCCAACTCTGCCTTGCGTAAAGTAGCTAAAGTGCGCTTAACACATGGCGTAGAAGTAATTGCATACATACCCGGCGAAGGCCATAACCTGCAAGAGCACTCAATAGTATTAGTGGCCGGCGGCAGGGTAAAAGACCTGCCCGGGGTGCGTTATACCATTGTGCGCGGCGCACTTGATACCTCTGGCGTAGATAAACGCCGACAAAGCCGCTCGCTTTATGGCGCAAAACGCCCAAAACCAGGCCAGGCAGCAGCCCCCGGCAAAGGTGGTAAACCCGCACCCGGCAAAAAGAAATAACCCCACCCCTTTAATCTATAACGCTATATAAAATAAGCCACTGCAAAACGTAGAGATTTAAAATGCGTAAAACAAAAGCTAAAAAAAGACCCCTCGCACCCGATGTGCGCTTTAACGACCCACTCGTTACCCGCTTTGTAAATATGATGATGTACGAAGGAAAAAAAAGTACTTCGTTCGCCGTTTTTTACCAAACAGTTGACGCCGTGAGTCAAATGGCCAGCGAAGATGGCTACGAAGTATGGAAAAAAGCCCTTAATAATATAATGCCACAGGTTGAAGTGCGCAGCCGCCGGATTGGAGGCGCAACCTTCCAAATTCCAACCGAAATACGCCCCGACCGCCGTATATCAGTAGGCATGAAATGGATGATTTTGTTTGCTCGCAAACGCCCCGGAAAATCAATGGCACAAAAATTAGCCAACGAAATTGTAGCAGCCGCAAAAAGCGAAGGTGGTGCAGTTAAAAAGAAAGAAGATACACACCGTATGGCCGAGGCCAACAAAGCTTTTGCACATTTTAGAGCCTAAAAATAGAAATAAAAATTAAAGCTGTTTTGGCTTGGATTTCAAAATAAAAAAACAAATATATCCGGATAGCCCCAAAATAATAAAACTCAATTACCTAACATTAGTAAACTTGCATCCGGAAATTCAATAACTCATATTATAATCAAATATTTTTTTAATTTATAAAACATGGCACGCGATTTAAAATTCACCCGGAATATTGGTATTGCCGCACATATTGATGCTGGCAAAACCACTACTACCGAGCGAATTCTGTACTACACCGGCTTAACACATAAATTGGGTGAAGTACACGATGGTACCGCTACAATGGACTGGATGGAGCAAGAGCAAGAGCGCGGTATAACTATTACATCGGCAGCTACTCGCGTTGGGTGGAAATACCGCAACGATGAGTACCAAATAAATGTTATTGACACCCCCGGCCACGTTGACTTTACCGTAGAGGTAGAGCGTTCGTTGCGAGTTTTAGATGGGGTAGTGGCACTATTTTGTGCTGTTGGAGGCGTTGAGCCACAATCTGAAACAGTATGGCGTCAAGCAAACCGCTATAGTGTGCCACGCATTGGCTTTGTAAATAAAATGGACCGTACAGGTGCTAACTTTTTAGAGGTAGTTGACCAGGTTCGCCGCATTTTAGGTGCAAACGCCGTTCCTATTCAATTGCCTATTGGTGCTGAAAATAATTTCCGTGGTATTGTTGACTTAATTACTAATAAAGCATTTATTTGGACTGGCGAAGACAAAGGTATGACCTTTAACGAGGTGCCAATTCCGGAAGATATGGTTGAGTTGGCAGCCGAATACCGCCAAGCATTAATTGAGGCAGTGGCCGACTACGACGACCAAATTTTAGAAAAGTTTTTTGACGACCCCGATACTATCACCGAAGCCGAAGTAATGGCCGCAATCCGCGCTGCTACTATTGGCATGGCTATTATACCTATGATGTGCGGTGCCTCCTTTAAAAACAAAGGAGTGCAACAACTATTAGATGCCGTTATAACCTATTTGCCATCGCCACTTGATAAAGAAGCAATTATAGGCTCGCATCCGGATACCGGCGCTGAAGTTATCCGGAAACCTGACGTGAAAGAACCTTTTTCTGCCTTGGCTTTTAAAATTGCTACCGACCCCTATATTGGCCGCCTTTGTTTTATGCGTGTTTATTCGGGCAAAGTAGATGCTGGTTCTCAAGTGTTAAATACTCGTACCGGTAAACGCGAACGCATCGGGCGTCTGTTTCAGATGCACGCAAATAAGCAAAATCCCATCGAAACCATTGAAGCTGGCGATATTGGTGCTGGCATGGGTTTTAAAGATATAAAAACAGGCGATACCCTTTGCGATGAAAGCAACCCCATCGTTTTGGAAAGCATGTCGTTCCCCGAGCCAGTAATTCAGTTAGCCATTGAGCCTAAAACACAAAAAGATTTAGATAAATTAGGGATAGGGTTGTCAAAATTAGCCGAAGAGGACCCCACTTTTAAAGTTAGTTTTGACGAAAATACCGGCCAAACAATTATTGCCGGAATGGGCGAGTTGCACCTTGAAATTATTGTTGACCGCTTGAAACGCGAGTTTAAAGTTGAATGTAACCAGGGTGCACCACAAGTGAATTATAAAGAAGCTATTACCCGCACTTTGCAACACACAGAAGTGTATAAGAAGCAAACAGGTGGACGTGGTAAATTTGCAAAAATATCTGTTGAAGTTTCTCCCGCCGGTATTGACCCCGAAACCGGAGAAGCAAGACTTGGCTTAGAATTTATTAACGATATTGTCGGCGGTTCAATTCCACGCGAATTTATACCGGCTGTACAAAAAGGTTTTGCTGCTGCCATGGTCAATGGCCCATTGGCTGGCTACGAAATGCCTTCGTTAAAAGTTCGGTTGTTCGATGGCGGTTTCCACGCCGTTGACTCTGACAGTTTTTCGTTTGAAATGTGTGCAAAATTAGCCTATCGCGAGGCAACACGCGCCGCTGGTGCACAAATTTTAGAGCCAATTATGAAGCTAGAAGTAATTACACCCGAAGATTATAGCGGTAACGTTATGGGCGACCTTAACCGCCGCCGCGGTATGATTGAGGGAATGGACTCGAAAAACAATGCTCAGGTTGTAAAAGCCAAAGTGCCACTCTCAGAGATGTTTGGTTATGTAACTTCGTTGCGTACGATTACTTCTGGACGGGCTACTTCTACAATGGAATTTTCGCACTATGCACCTGCTCCCGAAGGCATAGCCAAGGAGGTAATTGCTAAATCACAAGGTAAAATTAAAGCCGAAATTGATTAATATATTATGGCCACACAACGAATTCGTATCAAACTCAAGTCGTATGACCACAATTTAGTGGACAAGTCGGCCAAGAAAATTGTTAAGACCGTACAAGCTACTGGCGCGGTGGTAAATGGCCCTATACCATTACCTACACAAAAGAAAATTTTTACGGTATTGCGCTCGCCGCACGTTAACAAAAACTCGCTCGAACAGTTTCAACTGTTTACTTATAAGCGACTATTAGACATTTATAGCTCGACCAATAAAACTATAGATGCCTTGATGAAACTTGAATTACCCAGTGGGGTTGACGTAGAAATAAAAGCATAAAAAATTAAAAGAACCTGTTATTGAGGATATACGGACAGGCAGTCATAAAAAAAACTATCCGGAAAAAATGCCACAACAACAGATTTACTCCTTCACCATCAAACCGTTTCAGTATAAGCCGATGAAAGGTTTAATCGGAAAGAAAATTGGGATGACCAGCTACTTTAATGAAAGTGGCCACCAAATACCCTGCACGATTGTTTTAGCCGGTCCGTGCGCTGTTACACAAATTAAAACCGAAGAAAGCGATGGTTACAACGCTATTCAGTTAGGTTTTGACGATGCTAAAGTATCAAATGTGACGAAGCCCCAAAAAGGGCATTTCGAGCGCGCTGGCGTAAGCCCTAAGCGCAAAGTAATAGAGTTCCGTGACTATGATCTGGAGGCTGCGCTTGGCTCCGAAATTAAAGTTGATATATTCAACGAGGGCGACATAGTAGATGTAGTAGGCACGTCGAAAGGCAAGGGCTTTCAGGGCGTAGTACGCCGCCATAATTTTGGTGGTGTAGGCCGCCGCACACACGGGCAGCACAACCGCGAGCGTGCTCCCGGGTCTATTGGAGCCTCTTCGTTTCCCTCGCGTGTATTAAAAGGCATGCGCATGGCAGGCCGTATGGGTGGCGAACGAGTTAAAGTTCGCAACCTTGAAATTGTTAAAATTTTATCTGATAAAAACATTTTGCTTATTAAAGGCGCATTGCCTGGCAGCAAAGGTTCGTATGTAACCATTGTTAAGTAAGAAATAAAAAACCAATACTACTATGCGAATAGCAGTTTTAAATACAAATGGTCAGCCAACAGGTCGCGAGGTAGAATTGCCAGACAGCATTTTTAACCTTGAGCAACCAAACGACCACGCCATATATTTGGCGGTAAAACATTACTTGGGCAATCAACGCCAAGGAACACATAAATCAAAAGAGCGCGGCGAAATGTCAGGCTCAACCCGGAAATTGCACCGCCAAAAAGGAACCGGCGGGTCGCGCAAAGGCGATATCAATAACCCTTTGTACAAGGGTGGTGGCCGTGTATTTGGCCCTCGTCCTCGCAGCTACCGTTCGGATTTGAATAAAAAAGTGAGGTTGTTGGCAAAAAAATCGGCTTTAACGTATAAAGCCCGCGAAAATAGTATTATGGTTTTAGAAGATTTTGATTTTGACAGCCCTAAAACGAAGCAGTATATTAATATTCTTAAAAACTTGGGTTTGACTGGCCGTAAATCCTTGATGGTGCTGGCCGATGTTCGTCCAAATGTATTTTTATCTTTGCGCAATATACCAAAAACAAATATAGCTTTGGTAAATAACTTAAATACCTATAGCATTTTAAATAGTGGTACTCTTATTTTAAGCGAAAGTGCTGCAAAAAGTTTTACTGATAATTAAACAACCACCAATTAGCATAACCGTATATGGCACAAGAAATTCTTATCCGGCCGGTAATAACCGAGAAAGCAACCTACTTGTCGAGTGACAAGTTGAAAGCTCGTCAATATACATTTTTGGTTAATCCCAAATCAAATAAATTAGAAATTAAAAAGGCAATAGAAGAAATGTATGGTGTTGGTGTGAAGTCTGTAAATACGGCTATCATGCCCCGTAAAAATAAATCGCGCTTTACAAAGCGAGGTGTAGTTTCGGGTCATACGGTTTTGCGTAAAAAAGCCTATGTTACTTTAGCTGAAGGCGAAACAATAGATGTTTACGGCAATACTGAAGCATAAGGTTTATAAGTTAATAAAACAAACAATAAAATTCCATCTATTAGCAAATAATAGTGTTTTATAAAAATGGCAATTAAAAAATTTAATCCAATAACCCCCGGCACCCGGTACAAAATTGCAAACGCATTTGCCGAACTAACTACGGATAAGCCCGAAAAAAGCTTGTTATCGAAGGGTGGTAATACTGGTGGCCGCAACAACCAAGGCCGTTTAAGTGTACGCTACCGCGGGGGTGGTCATAAACAACGCTACCGTATAGTAGATTTTAAACGCGAAAAACACGGTATTCCTGCTGTTGTTAAAACTGTCGAGTACGACCCTAATCGCACAGCTTTTATAGCTTTGGTAGCGTATGCCGATGGCGAAAAACGTTATATCTTGGCTCCGGATGGAATTAAAGTAGGCCAAACAATTGTATCGGGCGCAGAAGCTACGCCTGATTTGGGTAATACACTTTGCTTGCGCGATATTCCTTACGGTACGCTAATTCATAATATAGAGTTAGAACCCGGACAAGGAGGTGTAATGGCGCGGAGTGCTGGCACTTATGCGCAATTAGCCGCAAAAGACGGTCGCTATGCGATACTTAAAATGCCAAGTGGCGAAACACGGATGGTATTGTTAACCTGCATGGCAACTATTGGAAAGGTTTCAAACGCCGACCATAGCCTTGAAAAATTAGGCAAAGCAGGCCGAAACCGCTGGTTGGGTCGCAGACCACGCAACCGCGGTGTAACCATGAACCCTGTGGATCACCCAATGGGTGGTGGCGAAGGTCGTGCCTCGGGTGGACACCCCCGCTCGCGCAAAGGCTTGTATGCTAAAGGTAAAAAAACACGCAGTCGTACAAAAGCATCTGGTAAATTAATTGTAAGTCAACGCCCTCGATAAATTTTAAGCCGATTGGTAAACTAACGAAAATTTTATTTTATTTTATGGCACGTTCATTAAAAAAAGGCCCATATATACATCATAAACTGCAAAAGAAAATAGATGTGCTAAACACTACTACTAAAAAAACAGTAGTAAAAACATGGTCGCGGGCATCTATGATTACCCCCGAATTTGTAGGACACACATTTGCTGTACATAATGGTAACAAATTTATTCCGGTTTATGTAACCGAAAATATGGTAGGTCATAAATTGGGCGAATTTGCCCCAACCCGTAACTTTAGAGGCCACGCTGCCAAAAAGAAATAAATAACAAACATTAAAACAATAGCGTTTTAGCATACTAATTTTTTATTAATAAGTATATGGAAGCAATTGCCAAACTGCGTAATCACCCAAGTTCGCCCCGCAAAATGCGTTTGCTAGCCGACATTGTGCGCGGCCAAGAAATAGGTCATGCCATGAATGTTTTGCGCTTTTCGCGCAAACATGCCGCAAAACCCTTGTATAAGTTGTTGCGCTCGGCATTAGCAAACTGGGAACAAGCACACGGACGTGCCGATGAAAATTTTATTTTTATTTCGCATCTGACCGTCGATGGTGCCCGTTCATTGAAACGTATTAAGCCTGCTCCAATGGGCCGAGCTTATCGGGTGAGTAAACGCTCTAATCATGTAACGGTAGTGTTAACAGCTATCGAAAAAATACAACAAAACTTAACAGAAAATAATTAATATTACCAATAACAGTTTATACTATAAAATGGCAATAAGCCATAGTTTTATTTCCAATTTGTTATGGGACAAAAAGTAAATCCAATAGCCAACCGTTTAGGATATATTCGTGGATGGGATTCGAATTGGTACGCAAAACCATCCGAATTTCCGGATAAATTACACGAAGACGAGCGTATCCGCACGTATTTATCGGCCCGTATCGCTAAAGGCGGCATAGCTCGAATTGTAATTGAGCGCACCTTAAAACGCATTACTATTACCGTACATACTGCGCGTCCGGGTATTATTATTGGCAAAGGAGGTAATGAGGTGGACTTGATTCGCAAGGAATTGATAAAATTAACCAATAAAGATGTGCATATTAATATTGCCGAAATTAAACGTCCGGAGTTAGATGCCAATATCGTAGGAGAAACGATTGCTAAACAAATTGAAGCCCGGATTAGCTATAAACGCGCTATTAAAATGGCTATAGGCAGCACAATGCGTATGGGTAGTGAAGGAATAAAAGTTCGGGTTGGTGGTCGATTAGGTGGTGCTGAAATAGCCCGTCGTGAAGAATACAAGCAAGGACGTACCCCGCTACATACATTTAGAGCTGATATTGACTATGCAGTTAAAGAAGCACATACCGTTTACGGAAAAATAGGTATAAAGGTTTGGATATGCAAAGGAGAGGTGTTTGGCAAACGGGACTTGGCCCCTCAAGCCGAAACAAAATCTGTAGGAGGCCCCGGCGGCGGGAATGACCGTGGCGGCGATAACAGACGACGTGGAGGCGGTGATGGCGGTGGAAGACGTGAACGCGGTAGCGGCGGTGACGGTGGCGGAAGACGTGAGCGCGGCGGTGGCGGAAGACGTGAGCGCGGTGGAAACCAGGAACGCAATAATACTAATAATAACGATAATGCTTAAATAACTAAGCAACTATAATCACGCACGATAATAACAACCACAAGTTTACATTACAACAACACATAAAAAATTTTTAATTGCTTGCCATAATATAAATAGTAAACTATATTTTAATTGTCTTACTTTGCTTATTGGAAAGCTAAAAAAACTAAGCGGTTATGTTACAACCAAAACGCACTAAATACAGAAGGGTACAGAAAGGCCGAATGAAAGGCGACGACCATCGTGGAGCCACGTTAGCATTTGGCACCTTTGGCTTAAAAGCGCTTGAGTCGCATTGGTTGACGGCGCGTCAAATAGAAGCTGCCCGTGTGGCACTAACACGCCATATGAAACGTGAAGGGAAAGTATGGATTCGGGTGTTTCCGGACAAAGTAGTAACCGCTAAGCCACAGGAGGTGCGGATGGGTAAAGGTAAAGGTGCACCCGACCATTGGGTAGCAGTAGTTAAACCTGGCCGCATTTTGTTTGAAGTTGAAGGTGTGCCCTTGGCACTTGCTACTGAAGCACTGCGCTTAGGAGCACAAAAATTGCCAATACCCACAAAATTTGTAGTACGCACCGATTATCAAGAATAGAAGCTTTTTTTAATATTATTAACATTCTATAAAACAGTCTAAAGTTATGGCCAAGGCAGAAAAAACAAATCTAAAAGCAATGAGTACAGACGAACTGCAAGATGCAGTTGCCTCAGAGCGCGTGCAATTACGCCGGATAAAATTTAATGCTGCTACCGGAGAAACGGTAGATGCCTACTCGACACGCAATTCGCGCAAAACAATTGCCCGTCTGTTGACCGAGTTGCGCACCCGCGAAATTGCTGCCGCCAAAAATTAGAATGCTCCTTAACACAAAATCAATCAATTTATTACTATTACTAATAACGCACTCTTTCAACCAATTAGTAGGTAGTTTAGCCTTAACGAAATAATACTATTATTATGTTAAATAATACAGAGGTAACAAGAAATTTACGGAAACAACGTATTGGGGTTGTAACCAGCGACAAAATGGAAAAAACTATTACAGTAACCATTGAGCGTAAAATTAAACACCCTATTTACGGAAAATTCCTTAAGCGCAGCAAAAAATATACAGCGCACGACGAAAAAAATGATTGTAAAACTGGCGACATAGTGCGCATTATGGAAACACGCCCGCTTAGCAAAAACAAACGCTGGCGTTTGGTTGAAATTATAGAACGTGCAAAATAATATCTCATCTTTCTTCTTATATACAAAAGGCCATGATTCAGCAAGAAACTCGAATAAAAGTAGCCGACAACAGCGGCGCAAAAGAAGCCTTGTGCATTCGTGTACTTGGCGGAACTCGCCGGCGTTATGCCTCGGTGGGCGATGAAATTGTTATAACCGTAAAATCGGCCCTGCCTTCGAGCAATATAAAGAAAGGTACGGTGTCAAAAGCGGTGGTTGTGCGAACTACTAAACAAGTTCGCCGTAAAGATGGTAGCTATATTTCGTTTGATGATAATGCCGTCGTATTAATAAATAACGCCGGTGATCTGCGCGGAACAAGGGTTTTTGGTCCTGTAGCTCGTGAACTACGCGATAAAGGATTTACCCGTATTGTGTCATTAGCTCCGGAAGTACTTTAACCAGCTCTTCTTTCCGGAATATTTTTTAAATATCATCGATATTAGTATTCAATCCTAAATCAACAACACCTAAGGGAACAAACAAAACCCTAGCCATATTAAAAATAGCAATTTTTTCTAGAAATGGAAAGCAAATATAAAATATCAGTTAGCCGCTTTGCCCCCAAATTCCATGTGAAAAAGGGCGATGAAGTGATGATAATTGCCGGAGAATTTAAGGGCAAACAAGGTAAAGTATTAAAAATTTATACTAAAACTGGCCGTGCTACGGTAGAAGGTATAAATGTAGTTACCCGTCATTACCGTAAAAATGCCCAAACAAATAACGAAGGCCGCGTGCTTGAAAAAGAAGCACCAATTCATATCTCGAACCTCATGTTAATTGACCCCAAAACGGGCAGCCCTACACGTGTAGGTATAAAAATTGAAAACAATAAAAAAATTCGTTACGCTAAAAAATCAGGGGAGGTGATTAAATAATACATAATGGCAAACAAATATATACCTCGTATTAAAACCAAATACCATACTGAAATAGTACCAGCCTTAAACGAACAATTTCAATATAAGTCGGTAATGCAAGTTCCACGCTTATTGAAAATTTGCATCAATCAGGGGTTAGGCGCTGCCACGCAGGATAAAAAGTTAATAGAAACGGCTATTGATGAAATGAGTACCATCACAGGGCAAAAAGCCTTGGCTACAAAAGCTCGTAAATCTATCTCGAACTTTAAATTGCGCGACGGAATGCCAATTGGTGCTCGAGTAACTTTACGTGGTGAACGCATGTGGGAGTTTTTAGACCGCTTAATATCGGTAGCATTGCCCCGTGTGCGCGACTTTAGAGGCGTTAACAATAAAGCATTTGACGGACGCGGCAACTATACCTTAGGTATAACCGAACAAATTATTTTTCCGGAAATAGATATCGACAAAGTTCCCCGTATTCAAGGCATGGATATTACATTTGTAACCTCGGCGCCTAACGACCAAGAAGCATTTGCCCTACTTAAAGCATTAGGAATGCCTTTTCAAACAGCAAAGTAAGTAAATAATTAAAAAAAGTTTTGTATCTTTGCAACCCGTTTTGCAAATTACACCATAAAAACACCTTATTATTAGTAATAAAAATGGCAAGAAAATCAATTATTGCTCGTGAAATTAAACGCGAACGTTTGGTAGCCAAATATGCCGAAAAACGTGCAAAATTAAAAGAGGCCGGAGACTACGAAGGGTTAGATAAATTGCCCCGGAACGCCCTGCCTGTGCGCCTGCACAACCGCTGTAACTTAACCGGAAGACCCAAAGGCTATATGCGCTATTTTGGTATCTGCCGGGTTAAATTCCGCGACTTGGCTTCGATGGGTAAAATTCCGGGTGTTAAAAAAGCAAGTTGGTAAACCTAAAATCTATATTAATCAGTAGTTGGTTATTTATTTTCATTTTCAATGTTTAACCACTATTTTTTTCTTTTAATAATCCTATTATAATATAACAAGCGAAATGTCTGCTGTAACCGATCCAATAGCCGATTACCTAACAAGGATTCGTAATGCACAAATGGCCAACCACCGTGTTGTAGAAATCCCTGCCTCTAACGTAAAAAAACGCATGACCGAAATCTTGTATGAAAATGGCTTTATCTTTCGCTATAAGTTTGAAGAAACAGCCAATAATCAAGGCGTCATTAAAATTGCCTTAAAATACGACCCTATATCTAAATTGCCTATTATTAGGGAATTAGTTCGTTATAGTCGTCCAGGCTTGCGGCAATACGCCAAATGTAGCGACCTTCCACGCTATAAAAGTGGTCTTGGTATAGGTATCGTCTCAACCTCAAGGGGTGTAATCACTGATAAGGAAGCCCGCAAATTAAATATTGGCGGTGAAGTACTTTGTTTTGTATATTAATTTTTTATTATCCTGCACCGCAAATTAAATAAATATTTATTACCATGTCTCGTATAGGTAAAATGCCCATAACCGTTCCTGCAAACGTCAATATAGATATTGATAAAAACAATATGCTAACTGTAAAAGGCCCAAAGGGTGAACTTAAATTAGCTGTTGACAGGGATATTGAATTAAAAGTAGAAGATAATAATTTAACTGTAAATCGCCCCACCGACCAAAAGCGCCACCGCTCATTACATGGTTTGTACCGTGCTTTGGTGAATAATATGGTCTTAGGCGTTTCTCAAGGTTTTACCACTATACTCGAATTGGTAGGTGTGGGTTATAGAGCAACTTGCACAGGTCAGATACTTGAGCTACAACTTGGTTTCTCACATCCAATTTACTTTGTATTACCCAAAGAAGTAACTGCAACAACAACCGCTGAAAAAGGGCAAAACCCTTCCATTATACTTCAGTCTTTGGACAAGCAATTGTTAGGGCAGGTTTGTGCAAAAATACGCTCCTTCCGGAAACCTGAACCATTTAAAGGCAAGGGTATCTTGTTTAAAGGCGAAGTTATACGCCGCAAAGCAGGCAAAACTGCTGCCTAGTTTCTTTGATAATTGCTATAACATTATTTAGATACACACTATACTTCTTGTTATCGCTTTATATTTACCAGTAAGTAAAATTCACTTAGAACATTAGTATCAACTTAATAAAAAATAGATAAATATATCAGATTCGACTTTAAACGTTGAATCATGGCATAAAAAAAAATAATTACCATGGCTGTCAACAAGGCATCACGTCGCAAAAAAATACATCTTAAAGTGCGCAAAAAAATTCAGGGCACCAGTCAACGTCCACGACTTGCGGTGTTCAGAAGCAATAAATATATATACGCACAATTAATAGACGACTCAAAGGGTATCACTTTGGGTTGGGCATCATCAAAAGATCCGGCTATTGTTGCTGCTGGCGGCAACAAGGTTGATCAATCAAAAAAAGTTGGTGCTTTGCTTGCCGAACGTGCCTCGGCTGCCGGAGTTACAGAAGTTGTATTTGACCGTGGTGGCTTTTTATATCATGGACGTATAAAAGCAATAGCTGACGGTGCACGTGAAGGAGGTTTACAGTTTTAGATTAATCATCTTTATATTAAATTCGCAAAAATAGCATTTATTATACATGGCAAAGATACATTATAACCGGGTACGCCCAAATTCAACAGAAGGTCTTAACCATAAATCAATTGGCGTAAACAGGGTGGCAAAAGTTACCAAAGGTGGACGTACATTTACATTTGCCGCCATGATTATAGTTGGCGATGCTAACGGAACGGTTGGTTATGGTTTAGGTAAAGCTCGTGAGGTTAGCGAAGCTATGGACAAAGGTAAAGACGATGCTTTCAAAAATCTTATCAAAGTATCTGTTGTTGATGGCACTATACCACACGAACAATTAGGTAAATATGGGGCAGCAATAGTATTAATTAAACCCGCATCGAAAGGTACAGGCGTAATTGCCGGCGGCGCAATGCGTGCTGTTTTAGAAAGTGCCGGGGTGCACAACGTAATTGCTAAGTCCTTAGGTTCCTCTAACCCTCACAACGTAGTAAAAGCAACTCTTAATGCGCTTGCCTTATTGCGCGAACCCCAAACCATTGCAAAACAAAGGGCCACAACAGTTGGCAAAGTATTGAACGGATAAAAATAAAAAACCTGTTATTTATATTTTTTATTATTAATAAAGGCCGCAACTCGCAAATATAACCATGAGTAAAGTACGTATTAAACAAGTAAAAAGCGCAATTGACCGCCCAGTTAGGCAAAAGGCAACCCTTAAAGCATTGGGCATTCGTAAAATGCAACAAACCGTTGAGCACGAAGCTACACCGCAAATAAAAGGTATGATTGCCAAAGTAGCCCATTTAGTTACCGTAGAAAACGTTTAATAAACCATGAATATACTTAGTAATTTACGCCCTGCAAAAGGCAGCACCAAATCAAGCAAACGTATTGCCCGTGGCGAAGGCTCGGGACATGGCAATACGGCAACCCGCGGCTTAAAAGGTGCCAAATCACGCTCAGGCTACCACCGAAAGTTTAACCACGAAGGCGGTCAAACACCTATCCAACGCCGTTTGCCCAAACGCGGTTTTAAAAATATTAATCGCATAGAATACGTTGCTTTTAATTTATCTGAATTGCAATATTTTGCCGATAAACATAATTTAACCGATATCAGCTTCGAGACACTACGTCAATGCCATTTAGTGCAGCAAAACGATAAAGTAAAACTCTTGGCTAAAGGCAATTTGTCAAAACCATTAACCGTAAAACTTCACGCAGCAAGCGAAAAAGCCAAACAAGCCGTTGAAGCGGCAGGTGGAAGCTTTGAACCAATTGCTTAATTAATTTAAATATATCCATCCGGAAAGCGCCACCCTGTTTTGTATAATATATTGCATATCTCAAAAGGAATGGCCTTTCTACATCTAAATATACCTCAACCTAGCGGTACACCATGAAAGGCTTTATAGAAACGATTAAAAATATTTTTAGTATAGAAGAGTTGCGCAAAAAACTCATCTATACCTTTTTATTGATATTTATATATCGGATTGGTACTTACATTGTTTTGCCCGGCGTTGACCCCAATGCTTTGGGTGATTTGGCCAAGTCGGGCGGCTCCGGATTACTGGGTTTACTCGACATGTTTGTAGGTGGCTCGTTTAACCGTGCCTCCATATTTTCATTGGGTATTATGCCATATATCTCGGCATCAATAGCAGTGCAGTTACTTACGATGGCGGTACCTTATTTTCAAAAATTACAAAAAGAAGGTGAGAGCGGTCGAAGAAAAATAAACCAATTGACCCGCTACCTTACTATAGGCGTTACTATCTTACAAAGTGTAGGTTATATTACGTACTTGCGCTATACAGCAGGTCCAGCCATTGTTATAGATCCATTTTTGTTCTCAATATCAACCGTTATTGTATTAACAGCTGGTACTATATTTTGTATGTGGTTGGGCGAGCGCATTACCGACAAAGGTATTGGCAATGGTATTTCGTTCATAATAGCGGTTGGTATTGTAGCGCGTTTTCCGTTTGCAATTGCAGCCGAATTCAATGCTAAAACAGCTTCGGGCGGCGGTGGACTAATCTTCTTCTTGCTCGAAATTTTATTCTTTTTGGCCATTGTTGTATTTTGTATTGTGCTTACCCAAGCAGTACGCCGAATTCAAGTGCAGTATGCTAAAAGAGTGGTAGGAAACAGGCAAACAAGCGGTTCTCGCTCATTTATTCCAATTAAACTCAATACGGCTGGGGTAATGCCCATCATATTTGCACAAGCTATTCTATTTATTCCCTCATTCGTGGCCCAATTTATGCCCGAATCAGAAATGATGCAAAATATACAAAACAATGGTTACGTTGGAACATTTTGGTACGAAGCTATTTATTTCATAATTGTATTGGCCTTTACTTATATTTATACGGCTATTATGATTAACCCAACCCAAATGGCCGACGACCTTAAACGAAATGGCGGGTTTATCCAAGGTGTAAAACCTGGTGCCGAAACAGCCGAATATATAGATGGAGTAGTATCGAGATTAACTTTGCCAGGTGGTATATGCTTAGCATTCATAGGCGTACTTCCGGCCATTGTTGCCGGATTAGGTGTAACCTCGCAGCTATCCGGATTTTTTGGCGGCACCTCGTTGCTAATTATGGTAGGTGTGCTACTTGATACCCTCCAACAAATAGAAACCCACTTGTTAAATCAGAAATATGATGGCTTAATTGCAGGTGGCTCACGAATTCGTGGCCGTAATGCCTATGCCGATACAGACTTAGAACAGCAAACAACGAAATAAAAAATAATATTGTAAGAAAATAAATACGGAGAAAAATAACCCAAGAAATATCATTGCTAAATAAAAAAGTTCTTTCTACAATCAATTTAAAACCAGCTAATTAAGCCTTGCGCCGTAGAACCTCAAAAGATATTTACTATAAAACAAACGATGAAATTGAGTTAATACGACAAAGTTGTTTGTTAGTTGGTAAAACACATGCGGCGTTAGTGCCTTTTATAAAACCCGGAGTTACAACCAAGCGGTTAGATGTGTTAGCCGAGGAATTTATTAGAGACAACCAAGCGATTCCGGGCTTTAAAGGGTACAATGGTTTTCCGGCAACCTTATGTATATCGGTTAATGATGCCGTAGTACATGGATTACCAAGTGATTACCAATTAGGCGAAGAGGATGTAATTTCTATTGATTGTGGCGTTTTGGCAAATGGTTTTTATGGAGACTCAGCTTATACCTATTGCTTTAAAGCCGTTAGTACTGAGGTCGTAAAACTTTTGCAAGTTACAAAAGAGTCGTTATATAAAGGCATAGAACAGGCAGTAGTTGGTAAACGAATAGGCGATATAGGATTTGCAATACAACAATATACTGAACGTATTAATAATTACGGTGTAGTACGCGAATTGGTAGGACATGGAGTTGGAAAAAACCTGCACGAAGCACCTGATGTGCCTAACTATGGAAGAAGAGGAGATGGTATTAAACTATTGCAGGGTTTGGTTTTGGCTATCGAGCCAATGATTAATTTAGGAAGAAAAGAAATAGTAGGTGATGAAGATAAGACAACAATTAGAACAGCCGATGGGAAAGCATCGGCACATTTTGAACATACCATCACAATTGGTAAACAAACAGCCGATATTTTGTCGTCATTCAGTGAAATTGAAGCGGCATTAAAAAATAATGAGTATTTAGCGTTTGTGTAGATACAAATTCTTAAAAAAAACTGTATCTTTGCGTGCTAATTCAGTTTTTGGCAAATAAGTACCAAAAACACCTCATTATGTTACCTTTTGTTTACCCTTATGGCCAATAAAGACCTTATTATATTAGATGGCATTGTTACTGAATCGTTAGGAAACGCAAAATATAGGGTTAAGTTAGAGAATGGACACGAAATAATAGCACATATATCCGGAAAAATGCGTATGAATTATATCCGGATTCTACCAGGAGATAAGGTAATGATAGAAATGACCCCATACGATTTGACCAAAGGTCGCATCACATATCGTTATAAATAAATTAATTAATATAATTGCCATAGCGTTACTGTTAATAATAGAAAGCGCGAAAGGCAAATAACTAAAAAAAACTTACAGACGTCATGAAAGTTCGTGCATCTGTTAAAAAACGAAGCGCCGATTGCATCGTTGTACGACGCAAAGGTAAGCTTTTTATTATTAACAAAAAGAACCCAAAGCTTAAACAAAGACAAGGATAAAATATGGCTCGTTTAGCAGGTGTTGATTTGCCCCGTATGAAACGCGCTTGTATTGGCTTAACCTATATTTATGGAGTTGGCAATACACGCGCAAAAGAAGTACTCGATAAGGCAAAAATTGACCACAATAAAAAGGTTAAAGACCTTTCAGACGAGGAAGTTACTCGTTTGCGTGTAGTATTAGGCGATTATACCCTTGAGGGAGAATTGCGCGCCGAAACTCAATTGAGCATAAAACGCTTAATGGATATCGGCTCTTACCGAGGTATTCGGCACCGTAAGGGCTTGCCCTTGCGCGGGCAACGTACACGTACCAACGCCCGTACACGGAAAGGTAAACGCAAAACGGTTGCAGGTAAAAAGAAAGTAGGTAAATAAACCTAGATAGTTATAACCTGCCGAAGCAGCGTCAGTCGTTACGATATTTATATTTTTTATTGTTTTAATAACTATAAGTTGCTTAAAACAATATGTTTTTTATTAAATCATATAATCTATTAGCGTAAAATCGCTTCAAAATAATTGCCATGGCAAAAGTTAAAGGCAAAAAAGTAGTAAAAAAACGAATTGTTAAGGTCGAAGCCGATGGCCGTGCCTATATTCAGGCCAGCTTTAACAATATTATTGTTACAATGACCAACGCCGGCGGCCAAGTTATATCTTGGGGGTCGGCTGGTAAAGCTGGCTTCCGCGGCTCGAAAAAAAATACACCCTATGCTGCACAGGTAGCCGCACAAGATGCCGCCTCGGTTGCCCATGAGGCCGGGTTGCGCAGGGTAGAGGTGTTTGTACGTGGTCCCGGCTCAGGACGCGAATCTGCTATACGCACCATTACCCAAAGCGGGATTGAAGTTACTTTGATACGCGATATAACACCATTACCTCATAATGGCTGCCGCCCACCAAAACGTAGGCGTGTATAAAATAATTTTTTTAAGCAAAATTTTAATAGAACGCAAACAAATTGCATTATAAAAATATATGGCACGATATACCGGACCTGCAACTAAAATAGCTCGCAAATTTGGAGAGGCCATTTTTGGCTATGACCGATCTTTCGAAAAACGCCAATATCCGCCCGGGCAACATGGACTTTCTAAAAAACGCAAAAGCACAACAAGCGAGTATGGAATCCAATTGACAGAAAAACAAAAAGCTAAATATACTTATGGCGTTTTAGAACGCCAATTCCGCCGTACTTTCCACGAGGCTGCTCGCCGACATGGTATTACCGGCGAAATATTATTGCAGTTGTTAGAATCGCGTTTAGATAACGTAGTTTACCGCTTGGGCTTGGCGCCTACACGCCGCGCAGCCCGCCAGTTAGTTACACACCGTCATATCCTTGTTAATGGTAATCGGGCAAATATACCTTCAATGTTTCTGCAACCCGGCGATGTTGTAGGCGTTGTGCCTAAAAGCCTTGAACTTGAGTTTATTAAATCGGCCGTTGCAAAACGCGGAAAACAATATAATTGGTTAGACTGGAACAATGAAACAAATGTGGGCACTTTTATTGCTTTGCCTCAACGTGCTGATATTCCGGAAAATATAAACGAACAACTAATCGTAGAGTTATATTCAAAGTAAAATTAAATTAGTTATAAGCCGATTTTTTAATTAGGTGCTAACTGACCAATAACACTTACAATTAACAATATTTACTTTTTTACTTTATTAATTAGCTTGGTGTAGTAGTTGCTTTTTCTTTCACTTGCCTGCTACTTTTATCTATAAACTGTTAAAACATTTTTTAACCTCAACTAACAATATGGCATTACTTGCTTTTCAAAAGCCCGAAAAAATTGTTGCGCAAAAAACAACCGACTTTAAAGGTGTTTTTGAGTTTCGCCCCCTTGAACCTGGTTTTGGTGTTACCGTAGGTAACGCTTTACGGCGCGTACTACTTTCGTCTTTAGAAGGCTACGCTATTACCGCAATCAAAATTGAAGGCGTTGACCACGAGTTTGATTCCATAAAAGGGGTTATTGAAGATGTAACTGAAATTATACTGAACCTTAAACAGGTTCGACTAAAAAAATACGTTAAAGAAGATCCTACCGAAAAACTGTTTATTGTTGTGTCGGGGCAAACCGAGTTTAAAGCAGGTGATATTGAAAAGCAAAATACAACCTACCGCGTAATGAATCCGGATTTTGTAATTTGCCAAATGGAACCATGGGTTAAACTTGAAATCGAACTGACAATACACAAAGGCCGTGGCTATCTTCCTGCCGAAGATAATAAACCTAAAGAATGGGTTAATGGCATTATTCCTATTGACGCCATATTTACACCCATTAAAAATGTACGCTACAATATTGAAAATACAAGGGTAGAACAAAAAACTGACTTCGAGAAACTTATTATTGAAATTGTAACAGATGGGTCTATTCATCCGGAAGATGCGATTAAAGAAGCTGCAAAAATCCTCATTCAGCATTTGATGCTTATATCAGACGAAAACATAACCTTTGATGTTAGGGCAGAAGAAGAAGAAGATGTAGTTGATGAGCAATTACTACACATGCGCAAAATATTAAAAACACCCCTCGAAGATCTTGACCTTTCTGTACGGGCATATAACTGCCTTAAAGCAGCTAAAATTAATAACCTTTCGGAATTGGTACATTATGATACAAATACACTTATAAAATTCCGGAATTTTGGTAAGAAGTCATTAAACGAAATCGAAGCACTTATAAATACCAAAGGTTTGACCTTTGGTATGGACTTATCTAAATACAAACTTGACGAAGACTACTAAACACTATTTAATTTGCCCCATTAGGCAACGATAAATTTTAACTTTACTATTTATTATCATACATCATGCGTCACGGTAAAAAAATTAACCATTTGGGCCGCAAGGCAGAACACCGCCAGGCATTATTGGCTAACATGGCAGCATCGTTAATTGAACATAAACATATTAAAACAACCTTGGCAAAAGCAAAAGCTTTGCGCAAGTATGTTGAGCCGTTAATTACTAAATCGAAAGATGACTCGACCCATGCCCGCCGTGTAATATTTAGCTATTTGCAAAATAAAGAGGTGGTGAAAAAACTTTTTGCCGAAGTTGCCCCCAAAATTGCTGACCGACCAGGTGGCTATACCCGGATTTTAAAAACCGGCTTCCGCTTGGGTGATAACGCCGAAATGTGTTATATGGAGTTGGTAGATTTTAATCCTTTCGCAGCCGCTGCTCAAGGTGACGAAAGTGCTACCCGCAAGCGCACACGCCGCAGCCGCCGTAAAGGTGCTGCTGACTCTACTGTAGAAACCGCTGCTGCCGCTACTTACGAAGATGTTGTTGCCGACGAAATAGTAGCCAACGAAAATACTGAGGTAACAGAAGACGAAACTAAATAATATAAGTCAGTAAAGCATAGCTGCAAACTCAAAAAATAGATAAAAGGCGATGGCAACTCAGCTATCGCCTTTTGTTTTTTTTAAATGGATCGTGAATACAAAAATAATAGTGATTCCTTAGCTTCAAAACAATACTTAAAATATGCGTATTGCTTACCTAAGTTATGATGGTATGACCGACCCACTTGGGCAAAGCCAAGTTTTACCTTATTTATGTGGACTTAGTGAAAGGGGCTATAATTTTACCCTCTTTAGTTTTGAAAAAACAGCAAAATTTGCCCAAAATGAACAGCAAATTGCAAGAATTTGCCAACAAAACCACATCAACTGGCAAAGACAGACTTATACTAAAAAACCACCAATAGTTTCAACACTTTACGATGTTTACCGGATGTACCGCGCTTTAATGCGCCAACATAAACAGCAGCCGTTTGAATTAGTGCATTGCCGCAGTTATATCGCTGCGCTTGTAGCACTGCGTTTTAAACGCAAAACCAACCTGCCTTTTATTTTTGATATGCGGGGTTTTTGGGCAGATGAACGAGTTGATGGCGGAATATGGAATACTAAAAATTGGTTATACAAACAAATTTACAACTACTTTAAAAACCGTGAGTTGGAATTTGTTACCCAAAGCGCGGCTGTAGTATCGTTAACGCAAGCTGCCAAAACCGAAATCTTATCTTGGAAAGGTGTGCCAGCAAACACAATAATTGAGGTAATACCATGCAGTGTTGATATGACGCATTTTTCGCGTGCAGATATAGACACAGCAGCCATTAAACAGGTGCAAACCGAAGTTTGGGGTAAACAACAACAACTACAAAAATCCGGAAAAATTTTGCTGTATGTGGGTTCCATAGGTACTTGGTATTGCCTGCCCGAAATCTTGGCCTTTTATGCCCAATTATTGCACCAAAAAAAACATATCGAGCCTTGGAAAATGGTATTTTTAACACCCGACCCTCCGGAAATTATTTACAACGAAGCAAAACGACAAAATATTGACGCTCAAAACATATTTGTTAAATTTGTAACTCGCCAACACTTGCCAACATGGATGGCAGCCAGCCATTGCGCGCTGTTTTTTATAAAACCAGTTTATTCCAAAATTGCCTCATCGCCCACTAAACATGGCGAATTAATGAGCATGGGACTTCCGGTAATTTGTAATACGGGCGTAGGCGATATGGCAAAAATTGTAACCGAAACCAAATCCGGATACTTAGTAGATGCATTTAACACAACTAATTATACGAAAGCCATCAATCAGATAGATAATTTACTAAATATACCACAAGAATATATCCGCCAGCAAGCAGCACAAGTATATGCTTTGCAAAATGCCATCGAAAAATACGCGCAGTTATATAAAACGGTGCTTGACAAAGCGGTTACAAAATAAAAGGCGTAATTTTGTGCCACAACTTCAGTAAAAAAAATCATGTATCAATACAGACAGCGTTTATACCAAGCCTATAGCACCACCCATGCAGGCTCGCAACATATTGGCAATATAAAACCCCGATTTGATGAAGAAGTACAACAGTTTGCCCTTGAAATAATACCCATAGTAAAGCGTATTTTTCCGGATAACCCCCAACAAAAAAACCTTTTAGATATGGGCTGCGGAACAGGCTCGTTGCTTTACGCTTTGCAACGCGCGGGCTATACCGCGGCGCAAGGGATAGATATTAGCCCCGAACAAATTGACATAGCTCAAAAAATGGGTCTTGCAAAGGTGCAAATAGCCAATGTATTCGATTTTTTGCAAGCAAACCCTACCCAATTCGATGCTATTTTAGGCATGGATATAATTGAACATTTTGGCAAAGACGAACTTGTTGACCTGCTATTATTGGCACAAAAAGCACTGAAACCTAACGGCTACATGTTGTTCCGGACGCATAATGCCGATGCACCCTTTACCTCGATATACGTTAATGGCGATTTTACCCACGAAAATGCTTTGAATGGACTTTCGGCGAGGCAATTGTTTAAAAATTGCCATTTTACTTCGGTTGAGGTATTGCCATCGTTGTTATATACTGCCGGATGGTTTAAAAACTTACTCCGTAAAATAACTTGGGCTTTAGTTAAACTTTGCATCCGGATAGTATTGTTTGCTACCGCTCGAACTGCCAAACAATCGGTATTTACACCAAACTTAATAATTTTAGCACAAAAATAATAAATGCTAACCTGCTGTTTATTCAGTCAAAATCTAATTTTAGGTACGTGAATTACCTCCATCAAATGAATTTAACCAACTTGCCTTTATGTTTATAGAACAGGCTTTACGAAACGCTACGGCACAAGCCGTGCAACAGCTATTTGGCGACAACAACCAAATAAACCCTAACAGTGTAACCATCAACCAAACGCCCGAACACTTTACCGGCGATTTTTCTGTAGTGGTGTTTCCTTACGTGCGGATGTCGCGCCTTAGCCCCGAACAAACCGCACAGGCCATAGGCCAGGCCCTGCAAGCCCATTTTCCCTTTATAGAAAGTTTTAATACCGTAAAAGGCTTTTTAAACCTAACCTTTAGCGATGAGTTTTGGTTTGAAACGCTTAAATCTATGCTATCGCTGCCGCAGTATGGCGTAAAGCCGGCAACCGGCAAAAAAATTGTATTAGAGTATATAGGCCCAAATACGAATAAGCCTTTACATTTGGGGCATATCCGCAATATATTAATCGGGTATGCTATGGCCAATATTTTAGCAGCAAATGGGCATACCGTACACAAAGTAACCATTTATAACGATAGGGGCATTGCCATTTGTAAATCAATGATAGCGTGGCTTAAAACAGCTAAAGGCGCTACTCCGGAGAGTACAAAAACCAAAGGCGACCATTTTGTGGGCAATTACTATGTGGCTTATGCCAATTTACTGCAAGAACAAATTTCTCAAATTGTACAAGAACAAGGTATAACCGCTGCCGAAGCCGAGAAAATAGCACCGCTTGCCCTCGAAACTCAAGAAATGTTGCGCAAATGGGAAGCCGACGACCCTCAAATTAGAGATTTGTGGCAAACAATGAACAACTGGGTGTATGAGGGTTTTTTTGAAACTTATAAATTGTTAGGCTGCGATTATGAAAAACCTTATTACGAGTCGGACACGTATTTGGTTGGCCAATTTATGGTAGAAAGAGCTTTGCAGCTGGGCATACCCGGATTTTTTAAGCGCCCAGATGGTGCTATTGCCGTTGATTTGACGGATATGGGTTTGGATGAAAAAATTCTTATCCGGAAAGATGGAACCACCATTTATATTACCCAAGATATGGGTGTGGCACAGATTAGATATAGCGACTATCACATGGATCAATCTATATATGTGGTAGCTGTTGAACAAGATTACCATTTTAAAGCCCTTAAAGCTGTATTGCAAAAAATGGGATTACCGTATGCGCAGGGCATCTACCATTTATCGTATGGAATGGTTGATTTGCCAACCGGCCGCATGAAATCGCGCGAGGGCACCGTAGTAGATGCCGACGATTTATTGGACACTATGTACCAAACTGCCAAAGAGCACACCCAAACATTAGGCAAAACCCATGATATGAGCGAAACCGAAGCCAACAAACTTTTTTGGCAGCTGGCTTTGGGCGCTTTAAAGTATTTTATGCTTAAAATAAATGCTCAAAAGCGAATGGTTTTTAACCCGCAAGAAAGTATTGACTTTTTAGGCAACACTGGGCCATTTATTCAGTATGCTTGCACCCGTATAAACTCGTTGCAACGCAAATACGGGCAACCCGCAACCCTGCCTACAAAAACCCAAGCTGGTCAAGAATTGCACGCTACCGAGCGCGACCTAATCAAACAGTTTTATTTCTATGCCCAAGCTATTGCTGATTCAGGCAATTCCTACGACCCATCGGTGGTAGCCAACTATTTATACAATTTAGCTAAAACATTTAATAGATTTTATAACGAGGTGTCAATACTAAACGCCCCAACACCCGAATTGATACAGTTTAGAATGACTATTAGCGCTTTTTCCGGAAAAATACTAAAACATGGGCTGGGCTTGTTGGGTATTGAGGTTCCGGATAGAATGTAGCAAATAGCATGGGTTAGCTATCTTTTAATACCAAATAGGCTTATTTCACGTAATTTAACAAATTTAAGCAATTATGCCTATATAAAAAGGGGGTTTTTAGCCGTAACTTTGTACCTTGTAAAATTTTAAATACAAAATAAAATAGAATTAGAAAGCAGTTTTTATGAAAAAATTATTATCGGTGTTAACAATTAGCTTTTTTATTGCCTTGTTTTACCCAACAAAATCAAACGCACAAACTAAAACGGCAACTGACGGAGAATTTACCTACGAGTACGTAGAAAACGACCCCTTGAATGCACGTGTTTATACTTTAAAAAATGGGTTAAAAGTTTATTTGTCAGTAAATAAAGACGAACCCCGTATTTATGGCACAATCTCGACCCGCGCAGGCAGCAAAGACGACCCTCGCGATGCCACCGGCCTTGCCCACTACCTTGAGCACATGCTTTTTAAAGGCACAGACAAGATAGGAACGACAAACTGGGAGGCAGAAAAAAAATTACTCGATAAAATTGAGGAATTATACGAAAAACACCGGTTAGAAACCAATCCGGAAGTAAAAAAAGCAATTTATAAACAAATAGACAGCATTTCGTTTATAGCATCGGGGTACGCTGCCCCTAACGAATACGATAAAATGGTGTCGTCTTTAGGCGCAAAAGGTACCAATGCTTTTACCAGCAGCGACCAAACCACGTATTTAAACGATATTCCGGCAAATGAACTTGAAAAATGGCTTGAATTGGAGGCCGAACGCTTTAGAATGTGCGTTTTGCGCCTTTTCCATACTGAATTAGAGGCAGTTTACGAAGAATTTAACATGAGCCAAGACCGAGACGGCAGCAAAGTTTATGAAACGATGTTGCAAGCATTGTTTCCTACGCACCCCTACCATATTTCGACTATTGGCTTAGGCGAACACCTTAAAAACCCTTCGATGACCCGTATCTATGAGTTTTTTAATAATTTTTATGTAGCCAATAATATGGCCGTAGTTTTAGCGGGCGACCTTGACCCCTCAACAACTATTCGCTTAGTGAACAAATATTTTGGCAATATGCGCGCCGGCGATGTTAAACGCCCTACGCATGCCCCTGAAAAAAACCTTGAAGCGCCAATTGTTAAGGAGGTAAATGGCACAGAAGCCGAGTATGTTCAAATTGCCTACCGTTTTGACGGCGCTGGCTCGGACGATGCCCTTAAATTGCGCTTGGTTGATGCAATTGTGCAAAATGGTAAATGCGGAATTATGGACTTGAATTTATTGCAAAAACAACAAATTTTAGACGGCGGCTGCTATTATATGGCTATGAACGATTATAGCACCTTGGTTTTTACCGGAACCCCCCGCGAAGGACAAACCTTAGAGGCAGTTAAAGACCTGCTTTTAGAACAAGTAGAACAACTAAAACAAGGTAAATTTGAAAACTGGCTGATTGATGCCTCGTTGCGCAATTTTAAACTGCGCGAAATTAAACGGATGGAAAGCAATTCGGGTAGGGTGTTTACCATGTTAGGCAGTTTTATTCAAGACAGGCCATACCAAGATATAGCCCTTGAAATAGAAAAATTAAGCAAAATTACCAAAAGTGATATAGTTAACTTAGCCAATCAAAAATTGGGCAACAACTACGTGGTAATTTACAAACGGCAAGGCGAAGACAAAAATGTAATGAAAGTTGAAAAACCACCTATTACCCAAGTAAAATTAGATAGAAGCAAACAAACCGAATTTTTAACAAACCTGATAAGCAAAAAATCGGATAGACTAAAACCGGTTTTCCTTGATTACAAAAAAGATATTAAAAAATTACGCCTTAAAAATAAAATTGAGTTAAATTATGTGCGCAACGAAATTAATCCCACATTTAACTTGTATTATATTTTAGATATGGGCGATGATAACGACAAAAAATTAGCTTTGGCTGTTGAATATTTACAATATTTAGGCACAAAAAAATACACCCCCGAGCAGCTAAAACAAGAGTTTTATAAATTAGGCTTAAGTTTTGGAGTTTCGACCTCAGAAGACCAGGTTTACGTTAGTTTATCCGGATTAGAGGAATCATTACAAGAGGGCATCAAACTATTTGAACATATTTTAGCTAATGTAAAACCCGACCAAGAGGCGTTAAACAATATGATTGATGGTATTTTAAAACAACGCGAAGATGCCAAAAAAGATAAAAACTCAATATTTAGTGCCCTATATAGTTATGGTGAATATGGCCCAAAATCGCCTCAAACTAATATATTAAGTGCTAGCGAGTTGAAAAATATTACACCTCAAGAATTAATAGACCAAATTAAAAAACTTACTTCGTACAAACACTATATTTTTTACTACGGCCAAAATACTCCGGAAAAAGTAAGCAAACTATTAGATAAATATCACAAAGTACCCAAAACCTTAAAGGCTTATCCCAAACCTATTGTTTTTAAACAACAACCAACCACAGCAACTAAGGTTTATTTTGTAAATTATGATATGGTACAAGCACAAATATTGATGTTAAGCCAGTCTCAGCCTAAGTTTAATAAAAACTCGGCGGTGTATGCACGTTTGTTTAACAACTATTTTGGAAGTGGTTTATCGTCTATAGTTTTTCAGGAAATTCGCGAAGTACGCGCCTTAGCTTACTCGGCCAGTTCAAGTTTTGGTAGCCCCGGCAAAAAAGATGAAGCTCACTATGTGAATGCTTTTATGGCTGTGCAGGCTGATAAAATGAAATCGGCAATTACTGCCATGGATAGTTTGCTGAATAATATGCCTCAAGCCGAAACCCAGTTTGAAACTGCAAAAGCAGCCGTTCAAAAACAAATTGAAACCGAACGAATAGCTAAAACGAATAAGTTTTTTAATTACCTGAATGCTAAAAAATTAGGCTTAGACTACGACTTGCGCAAAGATACTTATGCCAAAGCCCAAACCATTACCATGGCCGATATGGTTAACTTTTTTAATAGCCATATAAAAGGAAAAAAATTCACTTACGTAGTAATGGGTAATAAAAATAAATTAGATATGGACTACCTAAAATCGTTAGGCGAGTTTAAAGAAATTACCCTTGAAGAGTTGTTTGGTTATTAATAAAAAATGTTTCCGGAAAATTGGCCGGATACGCAAAGCCTATTACAAATATCAGTTTAATTGAAATGCAAGGCAAAAGCAGTTGGATAGAATTAGGTTTAACTGCTTTTGCCTTTTTATATTTTGTAATCAAACTAAATTGTTGTGCTAATAGAACTAAAATAAGGTTGCCCAAACTAAAAAATCTGGTGTAACTTTGCCACTCAATTTATTTACTTGTATATCTGTTTTTTAGCCAAATAAAATGCCTTCAGCCAAAAATAACTCAGCCGAAATGTCGTTTTTTGACCATTTAGAGGCATTGCGTTGGCATATACTGCGCTCGGTTATGGCTATTGGTATAATTGCAGTCTTGGTATTTTTAGTACCACAAATTGTGTTTACCAAACTTATTTTTGGTCTGCGAAGTCAAGATTTTTTTACGTACAAGTTTTTTTGTTGGGCATCGAGAAGCTTAAATTTAGGAGATACTTTTTGTATGGCTCCGGCAAATTTTCAATTGCAAAGCACCACCGTTCAAGGGCAGCTAATGATGCACCTTCAGGTGTCGCTTACGCTGGGCTTGGTTTTAGCTTTTCCGTATATGTTGTGGGAGTTGTGGCGCTTTGTTGAGCCGGCCTTATACCCCAACGAAAAACGCCATACCGGAGGTTTTGTTTTTACTACCTCGGCACTGTTTTTTATTGGCGTTTTATTTGGCTATTTCATTTTAGCACCATTTTGTATTAATTTTTTTGCAGGCTATACCATTGACCCACAGGTAAGTAATATTTTCGAATTTGGCTCGTATATATCAATCCTTACAACTTTTGTATTAGTTTCGGGGCTAATGTTTGAACTGCCTATGATTATGTATTTGCTTACAAAAGTAGGTGTTATAACGCCTAAGTTTTTACGTACTTACAAACGGCAAGCCATTGTTATTATTTTGATTGTTGCCGCTATAATTACGCCCGCCGATGCTTGGTCGCAAATTTTAGTATCAATACCGTTGTATTTGTTATACGAAGTTAGTATATTAGTGTCGGCCCGTACCTACAAACAACGCCAGCAAAAATTAGCCCTGCAAGAGGCCGAGGCTTTAGCAGCTTTGCAGACTCAAAACCACCCTCCACAACCACCCTCTACCAATTGAAAAACAAAAATATAGTACTAATAAAAGGAAACTTATTTGAGCCTAAAATTGTTATTATTGTAGTTTGTACAAATGCCTAACTACCTTATTTTTCAGTGAGTTATGTTTTTTATTTGCTTTAAATCTTTATTTATTATATGAACAAAAACACCAAAGTTAAATTAGTTATGAGCGATACGGTAATTATAGCAAACCGTGCCTCAACCTTTTCGCAAGTATGTAAATTGTTTTTACAATATAACTTGCACCACCTGCCCATTGTAAACGACGAAGACGTTGTTGTGGGTATTATTAGCAGCACCGATGTTTTACGTGCCTATCAAAACAAAGTACCTGCTTTTAACACGCAAGATGAAAGCGTTTTGGACTCTAAAATTTCGCTTGATTCGATTATGACACCCGGCCCAATAACCCTTGACCCAGAGGATACAATTGGCGTTGCAGCCGAAATTTTTGCCACCCACAAATTGCAGGCCTTACCCGTTGTAACAGCAAATAATACTATTATAGGTATTCTTACAGTGCGAGACTTAGTGCGCTATTTTGCAATTAATGGCTAAAATAAAAGAAAACAACGCTTTTGCTGCCATACCTGCCAATTAAACAGAATAACAGCAAAAAAAGATATATTTTCAAATTTTAAACCTCAAGCGGTGTAATTATCAATACACTGTTTGAGGTTTTTTTTTACATTTGTCCGGCAAAATAAAACTGAAGAACCTTGTTGCCACTCCTTTAAAAGCGCTTATGCACCAAAGCAAATTAATACAATTATTGCAAACTTTGTTAAATGAAGAATTCGAAACGTTTACACGTTTTGTACAGTCGCCCATTTATAACAGAAATAAAAAAGCAATAGAGCTGATAAATTTGTTGGCTAAATATCATCCGGATTATAATTCAGCGGCATTATCCCATCAAAAAGTTTTTGCAAAATTATATCCGGATAAACCTAAAACCGGCACAAATCTTCATCAATTAATGAGCGAACTTATTAAGTTGTTGAAACGATTTTGGGCAGTAACAACATTTGAAAACGAAACCTGCCTGCAGAACGATTTATTGTTAGATAGACTGCTCGAAAAAAATAATTTCGAACTGTTTAAGTCTGTTTTTGCCGAAGCCCATGAAAATCTCGAAAACATTAGCAGTGTTGATAATTTGTACTATAGCTACCGCTTAGAAAGTCAATACTTTACCTACCTGATGCGGGTAAAAAATAAAACCGCAAACGACAATTTACAATCGTTGCTCGATAAAATTGATTGCTACACGATGGCGCTTAAAATGAAAATGAGTGTAGCAGCCTTAAACCGACAGCGCGTTTTAAATAAACAATACCATTTGCGCTTTTTAACCGAACTTTGCCAGGCAGCCGCGCAACCCCCCTTTAACGAAGTGCTAATTATTAGGCTTTACCACCAAATTATTAACTTACTTATTGACCCCGACAATACCCAGGCTTACCTTGAACTGCGAAGTTTATTGCTAAAACAAGGAAACAACCTGCTAATTGACGATAAACGACAACTATATTTTTTATGTGCTAACCACGAAATGTGGCGAACTAAAAATGCACGAGTGCCCAATAGCCTGCAACTTTTTTTTACCTTTAAAGAAATGGTCGAGGCGGGTATTTTTGACGAGTTTATTTCATATACCCATTTTACAGCAATTGTTAATTGTGGCCTCGAAAACAATGAAATTAAATGGACGAAAAACTTTATAAAATTGTATAAAAATAAATTAGTAACCGAAACAGCCGAAGCTAAAACATATATCGCTGCCTATCATAACGCCTTGTTGTTTTTTTACGAAAATCAACTTAAAAAAGCCAAGTATCTTCTTACAAGTAATTATCCCGACAATTACTATTATTTAGAACGAAAAATTCTGTTGTTAAAAATTTATTATCAAAATAATGATACCCATGACGTTGACGAGTTTGACAAAGAATTAAAAGCAGTAAAAATGTATCTTAGCCGCGACAAACAACTATCGGCTTACAATAAAAATGCCTATAAAAATTTTGCCCATTCACCTCGAAAAATTCTACAAATTGCGCGAAAAATTTGGGCATGGTTGTTAGATAAATTTATTGCCCTACTATCAATTACTGAAAAGAAAAGCTAAACTTATTCCTAACAACCCAAGCAACAGATTATGCAGGCAGTAACCCATTTTTCCGGATTAAATACTTTGAGGTTTTTTGCCGCTTTTGCCATTATAATTTATCATAGCACCCTCGAAACTCAAGCACAATTGGCAACAGCAGTTAAAATGTTTCTACACAATTTGCCCATTGGCGTAGATTTGTTTTTTATAATAAGTGGTTTTTTAATTTCTTATTTGCTGCTAACCGACAAACAGGCGTATATTTGTAAGAAATTACTATTTTTGCAAATAATTAGCCTCGAATATTTAACTACCTATATTTTTTATAAAAACGAAGGCAAAGAGTTTAAACATATCAAATTCAAAAAGTAAAATATAAAACATATTATCTGCATTATAAATAAAAAATCTTATGAGTAAAGCAATGTACACGCATGTAATATATATATATATATATATATGTATATCTTTTAATATTAAGGCACAATGCAGGTTAGATACAGCAAACTATCAACTTGTTTTTGAAGACAACTTTGATACTTATACTAGTGTATCTCAACTTACAACAAAATGGCAGTTTACACCAAGTTCACAATGTTGGGGGTGGGGGTATGATGCCAGTTCTGAAAATCCAGATTTAGGGCGAGGGGAGTATTATGACGAATCTTTGGTATCCTTGCAACCGAACGGAATATTAAGATTGTCTGCAACTAAATTATCTAGCACGTATTCTTGTTACGATGGAAATACATTAAGAACATTTACTTGGAAATCGGGTATGATACAAACCAAAACAGGTTGGGATGACCCTAGCGATGATTATACAGGAACTTGGGATAATACTGGCTTCAGATACGGTATGTTTGAGATAAGATGTAAATTACCCTCAGAATTTTCTGCTCCTGCTTTCTGGCTTTATGGTGGAGCTACCGAACTTGATATATTTGAGGCAGGCCTTCCTAATAGAATAAGTACGGCTGCTATTGATTGGACTACAACACCCCAAACTATATGCCAAACACTTCATGAATGGGATTTGCCTTTTGATAATTTTACCAGTGATTTTCATACGTTCACATGTGTTTGGACACCAGACAAGATAACATATTTTTTTGACCACCGAGAACTTGGAACAATAACCTCCATACAAACATACCCGTATAATTGTGCGCTAATTTGTAATTTAGCAATGTACCCTTGGAATGATATTAACACTTATATGGATATTGATTATATAAGAGTATATAAACCCATAGGAGGCAACTATTCGTTACCTTATAAGTCATCAAACGACTTCGTCAATACAAATGTTTTCGAAAATCAAATAACCGAAACAAAGGTTTCAAATATACAAAATTCAATTGAGGTCAATCCTAACAATTCGAATGAAATATTTTTTCGAGGAGTATCTGAGGATAGAATTTATAAGTCTGTTTACTTAAATGGCACTTGGAACACAAATATTATTAACTATAACTATACGCCTACTATGCCTGCTAGTTTATGTAATGGGAATTTAAAATACAATCCTACATTTAACTATATACTTTATGCAGGTAAAGACAATAGAATTCAATATTTCAGCAATCAAGGAACTAATGACTGGCATTGGTTTATTGATGATAATTGGAATTCAAACGAAAATAAAATTTCAAAGACCCCAAATTCAATGGATGTTACAAATGATGGAAAAATAGCATATAGGGGCTTGGATAATAAAATTCATGTATTTAAATGGAATGCAAACGTATCTAAGTGGGATCAATTAACAATAGAGTACACGTATGGTAATTGTATTGGAATGCCAGATGCTGACTTTGTTAATGGCGATGTTGTTGTTGAAAAAGAAACTAATAATATCATCTATAGAGGCAGAGACGGAAGACTTCAAATATTTTGGCAATCATCACCTTTTGTTTATCAGCATGGTTGGATAGATGATAATTGGGGAACAAATGCCTATTTAGTGAGTACAGATCCAGGAAGTATTGTTTCTACTCCCAAAGGTGTTTTTTATAAAGGGATGGACGATAAGCTGCACAGATTTTATTGGAATGGTGTCGATATGATTCATCAATTACCAAGCTATACTTATGGCTTATGTGCAGGAATGCCAGATGCCGATTTTGTAAAAAGTAATTTAAGTTATTTGCCTTCGTTAAACTTTGTTTTATATATCGGTAGAGATGGGAGAGTTCAAAGATTTGAAATTCCTTCAAACAACACATCAACTTCGTGGAATCATTATTGGATAGATGATTATTGGAATACATTTGATTTTCTTACATTTAACGCTACTTTTCCTACAAGTTTTGCTTCTTTAGTCACAAGTACAGATGGGAAAATGATATATAACAACGAAAGAAGAAATAGTGTATTGTCTTACTTTAAATTAGAATCTTGCGAGATTCTCGACTTGCCATGTGGCAGTATTAATGAAATTAGGAAGATGGCAAACCCAACTTCAACCGAAACACAATCAAACATACAAAATGTATCAGTATATCCAAATCCTTCAAGAAATACTATTATACTAATATGCGATAAACGCTATAATCCGGATTTATATGAAATATATAATATGCAAGGATTGTGCCTACTTAAAAAAACACCTTTAGTTAAAGAAAGTGAAATTGATATATCCGGCTTACCCAAGGGCATGTATATCTTTCGCGCTCTTAGTGAAAAAGGCATTGGCTATACTAAATTTATAAAACAATAAACTAAATTTCAACATCAAATAAGTAAATTTGCCAGACCTTGTTTCCGATTATGAAATTAATAAAGCAGCACCCCGAAATAACTGTCATTTTTTTAATAGGCTTAATATTGCGTTTATTCTATGCTCAGTTAGACCCCTACCTGCACGAATGGGATGAAAGGTTTCATGCTTTAGTTGCGCAAAACATGATTGATAGCCCGCTAATTCCAATGTTATTTAAAAATCCTGTAGTACCATACGATTTAAACAGTTGGTGTTGTAACTCGGTATGGTTACATAAACAACCCTTGTTTATGTGGCAAATGGCAATCAGCATGAAGGTATTTGGTGTCAGCGAATTTTCTATGCGCCTCCCTAGTGCACTAATGGGCGCTATTACTATTTTGTTGATTTATAGAATTGCGTTCTTGTTAACTAATAGTAAAACCATCTCTATAATAGCAGGGCTGTTGATGTGTTTTTCGCATTATCAATTAGAATTGATTTCTGGGCAAATTGGAATGGACCATAATGATATGGCTTTCTGTTTTTATATCCTTGCAAGTTTTTGGGCATTTACAGAAAAAATAGTAAATAAAAAAATAATTTGGAATCTGGTAATTGGCGTTTTTGCGGGCTGCGCTATCTTAAACAAATGGTTAGTTGGCTTATTAGTTTTTTTACCTTTTGGTATTTATGTACTTCAAGAAATTATATTAAAAAAAGAATTTAAACAAGTCAAGCTTTTTGCTTTGAGTATTATTTGTTGCGTTGCCGTTTTTTTACCCTGGCAATTATATATTCTTCACAAATTTAATGAATTAGCCATGTATGAATACAATTTCAGCTCGCAACATATTTTCAAAACTATTGAAGGGCATACAGGAAATTTTCTATTTTATTTAATGAAATTTGGTGTCTATTTTGGCAATCCTGTTTGGTTGTTTGTAATTGCAGGGATAGTAATAGCATTTGCAAAAAACAACCACTTCAACAAAACAATCAACACATCTATATTTATATCGTTTATTACAGTATTTTGCTTTTTCTCATTCATTGCCCAATCTAAACTGGCAACTTATTTTTTTATTGTTGTTCCGTTTGGCTTAATTTACCTTGCAATTGGCATTTATAAATTACTTAATAAAATTAATATTAAATGGATAAATTACCTAATTATAGTAGTTGTTGTAGTGCTTTCCTTCAATCCATACAAATCTTTCGCAATAAGAAAAGAAAACCCTGAAAGAGAAAAACTAATTTATAATACTCAAATTTATAAAAGCTTAAAAAACCTAATTCCGGAACATATAAAAACAGTTGTAAATGTAAATTCGTTTGAAAACACTAATCTTATGTTTTACAATAACGATATTACTGCCTATCATTGGTGGATAGATGTAAAACATTTAGATAGCTTAAAGAATAATAAAGTATGGATAGGGGCTTTCAAAAATCATGGCGATTATAATTTACCCCCCGAATATAACAACTACCCATATCTTTACCTAATAGATACATTGTTAAAACAATAAATATGTTTAAACCACCTGCCAATAAATATAATCCGGTAAGTTTTTTTGTATTTTTTTGAGTTAAAATGGCAATTTTAGGTCGGAAATAATAATTTTGTTTCTTTTTGCGCATTAACTATGCTATTTTTTACCTAACTGGCCAATTTTGGCAATATTTTTGCTAAACTTAAAAATATAGGCAATTGCCGTTTTCCAACTTTGATTAATAATTTTACAAAATAAAATATGAAACGCGTATTTTTATTACTATGTTTTTTGTGCTTGACTGGTAGTGCAGCCTTTGCCCAACAAGATGCCCGATACACCAAATTTATGTTCAACAAACTGGTGTTTAATCCGGCATACGCCGGAAGCGGAGACGGCTTGAGCTTGGTAGGCATTGGTCGCTATCAATGGGTAAATATAGATGGCGCACCTCGTGGGGCAACCTTAAGCGCACATGCTCCTTTAGACAATATTAATAAAAAATCGGGCATAGGCGGTTGGCTCGAATACGACCAGTTGGGCGTACACCAACGCATAAGCTTGTTTGCCGACTACTCGTACAGTTTTATTTTAGGCCAAGCCACCCGGCTTAGTTTAGGCATTTCAGGCGGTGGCTTGTATATGCGCTCCGACTATACCCAACTCAAACAAACCGGCGAGTTCGACCCCTTCACCGACCCTGCTTTTAACAATGCAAGCAACGTTTACAGCAAATTTTTACCTAATTTTGGTTTAGGTTTATATCTTTACAATACAAATAAATATTATCTGGGCGCATCTGTACCACACCTTTTAGACAACAAATATGGCCCAACTAAAATTGCCCACCAATTTAGACATTATCATTTTATGGGCGGTTTAGTACTTGGCAGCGAATCGTTTAAAGTGCATCCTTCGTTTTTGGTAAAAATGGTGCCACAAAACGCACCTGTTCAACTCGATGCTAATTTGTTATTCTTCTTTAAAGATGCCTTTTATTTTGGTGCAACCTACCGCACCCCAATTAATAATAAAGACAAATTAATTGACAGCGAATCAATAGACGCTTTAGTTGGCTTTGCCGCTAAAAATGGCCTTCGTATTGGCTATGCTTACGATTATACGCTAAGCGAAATTAACCAATTTACCTCTGGCTCGCACGAGATTATGTTGGGTTATAATATTGCTAAACAGGGTTATCGGGTTCGTACCCCCCGTTATTTTTAGGCAAAACATAGAAATAAAAATTGTTTTGATAATAGTATTATTTTTGCGTTGGCAGTGCGTGTAAAAACCATTACCAACGCTTTTTTTTTGTTCAATAAACAGCTATTATTATGCAACCAAGATGCTTACTTTTTGTAACGGCAGCGCTATTTATCCTGATGTCTATTGCGTACCTTTGCTGTCAGCATAAACAGCAACAACCAAACAGTGAACTTAAAAATAATAATAATAATATGTTTGAAAAACAAATTATAAACACTCCCAATGCTCCAGCCGCCATTGGGCCGTACAGCCAAGCCGTTTGGGCAGGCAATACGCTGTATTTGTCGGGGCAAATAGCCCTTGACCCACAAACAAGCCAACTAATTGTTACCGAGGGTATCGCCACCGAAACACGCCGCGTAATGGACAATATTGCTGCCGTGTTGCAAGCGGCCAATTTAACCTGGGCAAATGTAGTTAAAGCCACCATTTTTTTAACTACCATGGATAATTACGCCACTGTAAATACCGTTTATGGCAGTTATTTTGAGGGTATAACCCCGCCCGCCCGCGAAGCCGTTGCTGTAGCCGCCCTGCCCCGGCAGGTAAATGTTGAAATAAGCATTATAGCTGCAATCAAATAAATTGCAGCTATAAGCAACAAGGCATTTCGCTTGGAATAAAACATTAATCCGGATTTTACCTATTCATTCCGGATGAGATAATGTTCAAAATACAAATAACTACGAAGCATACGCCTCCATAGGTGGGCAAGTACAAACCAAATTACGGTCGCCGTACGAGTTGTCAATACGAGCGCACCCTGTCCAAAACTTATGGTTATGCAACCATGGCAATGGGTAGGCTGCTTTTTGCCGCGAGTAAGGGTAAGTCCACTCATTAGCGGTAAGCTCGTGGATGGTATGGGGGGCGTTTTTAAGTACATTATTATGACTGTCGGCAGCTCCGTTTTCAATTTCGGCTATCTCTTCTCGGATGGATAACATAGCTTGGCAAAAGCGGTCTAATTCAACTTTCGATTCACTTTCGGTGGGTTCAATCATAATGGTATCCGGAACCGGAAACGAAACTGTAGGGGCATGAAAACCATAATCCATCAGACGTTTGGCTATATCAATAGCATCAATACCAATTTTGCGTTTAAATGGTCTTATATCAATAATAAGTTCGTGTGCCACTCTACCTTTTTCGCCAACATACAATACTTCGTAAGCATTTTCTAAACAAGCTTTAATATAGTTGGCATTTAAAATGGCATGTTTAGTAGCTTCGGTTACGCCGTCTCGGCCTAATAATATGATATAAGCGTACGAAATTAGCAAAATACTGGCACTACCCCAGGGCGCAGCCGAAACAGCTTTGATATTGGTCGCCTCGGAATTGGTTTTATGAATATGTCCTGGCAAATACGGTGCTAAATGCTCGGCCACACATATAGGCCCCATGCCAGGACCACCACCGCCATGCGGAATACTAAATGTTTTATGCAGGTTTATATGGCAAACATCGGCGCCAATTGTAGCAGGGCTGGTTAAGCCAACCTGGGCATTTAAGTTGGCGCCATCCATATAAACCTGGCCGCCGTTTTGGTGTATAATTTGGCAAATGTCTTTAATGGCTGTTTCAAAAACGCCATGTGTTGAGGGGTAGGTAGCCATCAAACACGAGAGGGTGTCGCCGTATTGCTCGGCTTTGGCTTTTAAGTCGGCCACATCAATATTGCCCATTTCGTCACATTTTACTACAACTACACTCATGCCGGCCATAACAGCGCTGGCGGGGTTTGTACCATGCGCCGACTCGGGAATAAGTGCTACATGCCGGTTTAAGTTGCCATTTTGTTTATGCCATTCTCTAATTACCATTAGTCCGGCATATTCGCCTTGCGCCCCCGAATTAGGTTGCAACGAGCAGGCAGCAAATCCGGTAATAGCGCACAAGGCATTTTCTAAGCCTCTGAACACAGCTTGATAGCCTTTGGCTTGGTCGGCGGGGATATAAGGATGCAGGGCACCAAACTCGGGGAAACTAACAGGCATTAGTTCAACGGCTGCATTTAGTTTCATGGTACACGAGCCAAGCGGAATCATTGCGTGTGTTAGCGAAAGATCTTTCTGCTCTAAACTTTTAATATAGCGCATAAGCTCGGTTTCGGAGTGGTAGCGGTTAAATACCGGATGCGTTAAAAAGGACGAGGTACGCATTAGGTCTTCGGGAAGACGATGTTTGGCCTCGTAACCATTTATTGAAGGGGCCGGAATATCAACTGCTTCGGCAAAAATGCGGCATATCCGGTCAATATCGCGGGTAGTTGTGGTTTCGTCTAAGGATATGCCTATTAAGTCGGGTTGATCTGGAAAATACCTGAAATTTATTTCGTCTAATTCGGCAACACGGCGTATTCGAAGCCCCGATGTATTGGGGTGTTTGCTCAAATCTATCAATAGCGTATCAAAAAAGTAATTGTTTACTTGTTGATAACCCATTTGTGTTAGTTCGGCATTTAAATGAGCGGTTTGTTTATGAATACGCGAGGCAATATTTTTTAAACCTTGCGGACCATGGTAAACGCCATACATACTGGCCATAATAGCCAACAAGGCTTGTGCAGTACAAATGTTTGAGGTGGCCTTGTCGCGGCGAATATGTTGTTCGCGGGTTTGTATGGCCATCCGGAAGGCTGTGTTTCCGGCACGGTCAATAGAAACGCCAATTACCCGGCCCGGCATTTGTCGTACAAATTCTTCGCGGGTGGCAAAATAGGCGGCATGAGGCCCTCCATAACCCATTGGCACACCAAAACGTTGCGCCAAACCCAATACAATATCGGCACCCCATTCGCCTGGTGGTGTAAGCAGGGTAAGGCTTAGTAAGTCGGCGGCCACAGCCACATAAGCGCCAGCTTGGTGTGCAGCTTCTACAACAGTTTTGTAGTTTATAACGCATCCGGTATGGCTGGGGTACTGTAAAATACAGCCAAAAACATCGGGGTTGGTAAAATCAAATTCGGTGTCGCATTGCACTATTAGGTTTATGCCTAATGGCTCAGCGCGGGTTTGTAGTACTTCAATGGTGCTGGGTAGGCAGCTTGTAGTAACTAAGAAGGTGTTAAATGGCTGTTTGGGGTTTTTATTTTTTAGGCGGTGCAACATTTGCATAGCCTCGGCAGCGGCGGTACCTTCATCAAGTAACGAGGCGTTAGCTACGTCCATTCCGGTTAGTTCGGCCACCATCGTTTGAAAATTTAGCAGTGCCTCGAGGCGGCCTTGCGAAATTTCGGCCTGGTAGGGGGTGTACTGCGTGTACCATCCGGGGTTTTCAAAAATATTGCGCTGTATTGCGGGGGGCGTTATAGTGCCGTAAAAGCCCTCGCCAATAAAAGTGCGCCAAAGTTTGTTTTGTTGCGCAAGGGCACGAATATGTTGTAAATAATCGTATTCGGTGGTGGGGTGGTCTAAGGGTAAAGCTTTGCTTAGGCGTATACCATCTGGAATTGTTTGTTCAATCAATTCCTCTAACGAGTTACAGCCTATGGTTTGTAATAGTTCGGTAACTTGTTGGGGTGTGTTGCCTACGTGGCGATGTAAAAACTCGTTGTTATGGTGGTTAAAAATCATTGGTTTTTTACAAATATTTTAGATTTAACAGCGTTTGATTTGGCCGGCAAATTTACGCAAAATTTTAGATGTTTGGTTGTTTGAGCCAAGCAAAAATACGCATAGTAAATATATAGATAGGGTATGGTTTTTTAGACTTGGTTTATTGCTAAACAGTAAAGGTAATTTATCCGGATTTTGTTGCTAAACTTACAAAGCCAGCATTAGAAAAAATATTTTAAAAGTTTTATTCTGTCGCTTCATCGTAAAACCAAAAAGCATCGGGCAGGTGTTTTAAAGGCCATGCGTGAGGTGGCAAATGAGGTAGTATGGTTATGCTTATAATATCGAATTGAATTTGACCGATAAAGCCCGTTTGGGTTATCCATGCTTCGGCAGCCATTGCCAATAAGGCTTTTTTGCGCGGGCTTAGGGTTTCTTCCGGATGCCCATACTGCAAGTGTTTCCTGCTTCGTACTTCAACAAAGGCCACAGTTTGATTATTGAGTTGGGCAATTATATCAACCTCGGCACGTTTGTAGCGCCAATTAGTAGCCCTAATTTGATAGCCACGCTGTAATAAATACGCCTGTGCTAATTCTTCGGCTTGCTGCCCTCGCTGGTTGTGTATGGCCATAAATGCGCTATTTAAGCCGTTAAATTAAGCAAATTAATGGATAGTTTATAAAAATTGCCGCACTAAACTGTATTTTTGTATCCTTGTTTATTACCTTGCCAAATTAAAACATAGCTTTATATAATATGATGAACGAACTTATCGCCGCCTTCCCTCAACAACTGCGCGAAGCGGTTGAAATTACAAAAAATACCTTCATCAAGCCAATATCTACACCTGTTAAAAATATTATGGTTACAGGCTTGGGTGGTTCGGGAATGGGGGCAAATATGGTGTACGATTTGCTGAACAGCCAACTACATATTCCTTTTATGGTTAATAAAGATTATGTGCTGCCTGCTTCGGTAGGTGTTGGCACCTTAGTTATTGCCTCTTCGTACTCGGGCAACACAGAAGAAACCTTAGCTGCTTTTGAGCAAGCCCGTCAAAGGGGTGCGCATATCGTTTGTATAACATCGGGCGGCAAATTAGCCCAATTAGCACAGCAATACCAATGCGATATTGCCTTTATGCCGGCGGGCAAACCCTCGCCACGTGCTTGCTTGGGTTACTCGTTGGTACAACAGTTGCACGTATTGGCTGCTTTGGGTTTTGCCAAGCCTCAAATTTTAGATGCTATAGTGGTAGCCGCTAACTGGCTCGATGGGCAAACACCTCAAATACAAACTGAAGCGCAAAATTTGGCCAACGGACTTATTCGTAAAATTCCGGTAATATATGCCCCTGCTCATGCCGAGTCAGTCGCCATCAGATGGCGACAACAAATTAACGAGAATAGTAAAATGCTGGCATGGCATCATGTAATTCCCGAAATGAATCATAATGAACTGGTTGGCTGGCGTATTTTTAACGACCAACTTGGGGTAGTGTTTTTTGAGTTAGAAGACACCCACCCACGCACTGCCCTCCGGATGCAATTAAACCGCGAACTAATAAGTCAATACACACCTCATATTTTTAGGGTGCAGGCCAAAGGGGTGTCGCTGCTGCAACGCATCTTGTATTTAACCTGTTTAGGCGACTGGCTATCGTGGTATTTAGCTCAATTACGCGGTGTTGATGCCATGGAGGTAAACGTAATTGACCAGCTTAAAAATGCGTTGGGTAAGGTAAACTAAAATACTAAAATACGCTGCAAACAAGTTGCCGCCCATCAATAGTAGAAGTTAGCAAAATAACTTTCGCATCGTTGGTTAAACCCACTAATTTGGGGTCAATTAATTGGCCGGTATAGGTTTCTTTACTGCCATTTGGCTTGGCGGTACGGTCAATGGTAATTTTTATATCGCTGGTTTTTTTGGCCGCATCAAATTTAAAATACCCCGAAATTGGATTGTGGTTTAGAAAGTGCTCCTTGTCAAAATCGCCGTACAATTCTTCCGAGGCTCCGCCTTCGGCAGTCGAAACTACTTCGTCAGGGTCGCCTGTTCCGCCAAAATTAAACAAACCTAATTTGTGCTCGCTGTTAAAAACATTAACCCATTGGTTGTCAAAACTGCCCGGAAAAGTAGATGGCGTTTCGGGAATAACAATTACATTGGGCGATGGTGGTAAATTATCCGGATAGGAACTCCAAACATCAAAGTTTTTTTGAGCGGTACATTCATCTAAAACCAAACTTAGGGCTAAACTTCCCGATACACCCGTAGGTACTTTGGCAATAATTAGTGTTGGCGTTACCGAAACTACTTCGGCAGGTTGCGTGCCAAAATTAACGGTATAATTTGAGTCAAAATTGGTGCCTATAATTTGCACCTCGTGGCCGGGTGGATTGGCCGGAGGGGCTATTTTTGTAATAGTAGGCGGTAATTCACAATCGGCTAAATTGCTTGTAACGGGGCAACCTTGCCATACAAAGGCTAAAACAAATAAGGTGCTAATAAAAAAATAGCGTTGAGTAGTTGTGGTTGTGTTTTGCATTTTAATTGTTATGTTTATTTTATGAAGTGAATGATTGCGAGACTAATTAACTGATTTGCAAAATTAACTAAAGTTTTGATAACTGAAAATAACATGGCTGATAGATTAAATTATAAAACATGTATTAGGGTGTTTTAATCCGGATATTTTACCTGTACCAAAGCAAAGATGCGGCAAAGTATCGAAAAAACGCAGTATTTTACTAAATTTGTGGCCTGATTATCTCAACGTATTTATTTTTTGTTTATTTTTTATGCGTTTTACTTTATTTATAGTCGCTGTGATATGGTTATTTGGGGCGATTTTAATCTCGAATTTGACTTTTGGACAAGCCAATTTTTTTAAAAACTTAACCGATATTGCTGTTAAAGATAATGCCAATTTAGCAATTCCGGATTATGGCAATGCCCAAACCAACCCGTTTTTTAAAACTTTGGTAAACAATGGCATCCGCTCATTTTATGCTATCAATCCTGCTGATTTGGCTATGTATTTAAGCCAAGCCCCCAACGAAGATGGCAACCCAAATGCTTCCGGATTATTATTGCCCCTACCTTTGCCCGATGGCAGCACAGTGGAATTTGAAGTAAAACATTCGCAAATAGTGCACGAAAAACTCCGGCAAAAATATCCCGAGTTAGCTACGTTTACCATACAAGGCTTTGAACATAAAAGCGCATCAGGGCGTATTTGCCTCACCAAATTGGGCTTTCATGCCTTTATTTTTATGCCTCATTTGGGCAAAACTCTGGTCATTGACCCCTATCATCTTCAGGCAACCCACCTTTTACAAGTCTATTTTTTAGAAGATACACCCAAGCCCGGCGGTATTTGTAGCGTTGGCCAACAGCACCTTACCCCCGAATGGTACGAGGCCATAAACAATAAACAAAAAAGTGATTTTGCCAATGGCGACGAATTACATATTTACCGGATTGCCATTTCGGTTGAGGCCGAATATACTAATAAATATGGCGGCGTTGATAATGCTTTAGCTGCTACCGTTCAAATGCTAAACGACCTAAACGCCATTACCGAACACGAAATAGCAGTGCGTTTTGAAATGGTTGCCAACAACAATTTGCTTATGTTTACCGACCCCGCAACCGACCCATATAACGGCAATAACAACGACATGTTAGACCAAAACCAAACAGCAGTTAGTGAAAAAATTGGCTGGGATAACTATGACCTTGGCATTGTACTTCGCGAAAGTGATGGCGTTGGAGGTGTTGCCTATGTAGGTAATGTCTGCGGCGATTTAAAAGGCAAATTGGTTTCGGCAAATGCTGTTTTGGTGTTAGCACACGAGGTAGGCCACCAATGCGGGGCCATGCATACCTTTAACAGCATAGCCGGCGGATGTAACGGCAACCGCAGCGGCGATACTGCCTACGAGCCGGGCAGTGGCAACACTTTAATGGGGTATTTTGGCTTGTGCGGCAATGATGATATGCCCGGCAGCGAATTGCCAAACTACCATGCTAACTCGTTCGAATCAATAATTAAATACATGTTTCAGGGCAATGGCGCAAGTTGTGCACAAATACAACCTACGGGTAACACTATCCCCACCTTACAAGTACCGGCCAGCAATTTTTTTATTCCCATTGCTACCCCTTTTTACATGGCTGCGACTGCCAACGACCCCGACAACCAAACCCTCACCTATAGCTGGGAGCAATACGATTTAGGCCCCGCCGGCACCCCTAACGAACCACAAAAAAATGCCCCACTCTTTAGGGTGTTTGGCCCTGTTGAGCAAGTGATGCGTACCTTTCCGCAAATTAGCGATATTGTAAACAATACCCACACCTTAGGCGAATTGCTGCCCAATACCAACCGCGACCTTCATTTTAGATGCGTTGTGCGCGATAATGCCGCCGGTGGCGGTGCAGCCGATTTTGCCGAAGTAGCCTTTAAAACCACCGACTTTGCAGGGCCTTTTTTGGTTCTTTCTCCAAATGGCAACGAAAAATGGACAGCCAACACCACCCGAACAGTAAAATGGGATGTGGCTAACACGAACCTAACACCCGTTAATTGCCAAAAAGTAAATATCATGTTCTCGGCTGATGGAGGTTATAGTTATGAAGACCTGGCTCTTGATTTGCCTAATACCGGAAGTGCAACGGTTACGGTGCCAAATTTGCCCGGTAATACTTTCCGGATTGCTGTTGTTGCTGCCGACAATGTTTTTTTTGATATCTCGGATGCCAATTTTACAATTTATCCTGAAACCAATATTGATTACGAACTACAAGCCGAGCCTTCGCAAATAATTGCTTGCACTGCCGATACTGTGGTATATAATGTTTTGCCTTATCCATTAGGTACATATAGCGCCGATATTACTATTACTGCAAATGGGTTGCCTGCCGGCACTTCCGGATATTTTGAAAACAACGGCAGTAGCATCACCCTAAAAGCCGGGCAAACTACTACTTTTACAGTGGTAAATGTTCAACAGGTACAAACCGGTAATTACCCTATAACTCTTACTGCCAATAGCGATAGCGTGCGCACCGCCACCATTGAGTTGGTACTGCCCGGCACCTCCGACCCTAATGCCAACAACGCCCTCGAAATTACCAGCAATAACGGCAATTTTACTATTCAAAACCTAAATTGGCAACCTAACGAATTTACAGTCGAGTTTTGGCTCTATCCTTACGATTTGGCCAATTTTAACCAAAGTATTGGCGAGTGGGGCAAATTTAAGTTTCATACTAGCACAAAGGGGGCAATTTATTGCGGCACCGATGCTAATTCGCGCTTCGATACCGATGATATTCCCGAAGGTGCTATTAAAGTAAACGAGTGGCAGCATATAGCCTTTGTTTACGATAACGGACGAGCCTATATGTATAAAAATGGCGATTTGTTGGCCACCAAAATTTGGATGGAAAAAAGTGCACCCTGGACGGATGGGTTAAAAATTGGTGCCGTAGGTGCATCGGCAATATCGGGGCGTTTAGATGAGTTTAGAATTTGGGGGGTAGTCCGCACCACTACCGATATTAGGCAAAATATGCACCAAGCCCTTACCGCTTGCGAAACGGGTTTAAAAGTATATTACCAGTTTAACCAAATAACCAAAAGCACTGTTGTTGATGTTACAGGCGCACATAATGGAAAACCTTTGGGCGGTATTGACTTTATAGCATCGAGTTTACCTCTGGCGCAAGGCGCAACCGCCTCACTGCCCGAAACAGCCGAGTTTACTCCTTACAACAATGCCGATATTGAAGCGGCAAGCAATAGCCCAATTAGCAACGCTAAATTAACCATTGCCAGCCTTAACGCAACACCTAACAGCACACAAGGCGTTGATGCCGAAACCATTTACAGTAACCGATACTGGGTGGCTTGGCGCCACGAAAATAACTCGAAAAAAATTGATGCCAACCTGCGCTTTACCCTTCCTTACGACCTTACGGCTATAGAAGCCGCTAACCCACTTCAAATGATTTTATTTGGCCGACCCGCCGGCAGCGACGGCCCTTGGAGTATTGTTACAGTTGGCAATGAAGTAAACGCCGACTCAAACACGGTAACCTTTAATAACGTGCCAAGTTTAGGGCAATATTTAGTTAGCCGCAGCACTAAACCAATTATAAGCACCAATTTACTGCCCGAGTTTTGCCCAACACCTAAAAACGAGTGGTCAAATGAGTTGAGTTATAATATAAAAGGCGTGAACCTTACCGAACAAGTTGTTATTACACCACCAAATAATGTGCAAATAAGTACGGTATCCGGAAAAAACTATGTAGAAGCACCAGCTACAATCACCTTAAATCCGGATGCGCAAGGCACGCTGCCCAGTCAAAAAATATATGTACGTTTTAAACCAACCGGAAATAATACCTTTAATGAAACTATCACCCACGAAAGTGTCAATGCCCAATCCAGCCTGGTGCAGGTAGTGGGCACCACCGGCGAGCAATACGAGGGCTTTTCGGGAAATGGTTTGCAGTTTGACGGCGTGGACGATTATGCCGTTTTTGACCCAACCAACTTATATATCAATAATTTTACCCTGGCTTGCTGGGTTCGCCCCGACGGTCCCCAAAAGGATTTTTGTGGTTTAGTATTTACTCGACACGAAAGTGGTGTGCATGGTATTAGCTTAACCGATAAAAACGAACTGCGCTACCATTGGAACGACGGATACTGGACGTTTGGCAGCAATTTAATTTTACCCGACAAGAAATGGAGTTATGTGGCCATAGTAGTAACACCCAGCAAAGCGTATTTATTTTTAAACGGACAGTACGCACAAAATACCGCCGACCACGAACCAGCTAATATGGATGGCGATGTTCGTATTGCCCACGACAGTTATGGCGACCGTTTTTTTAAAGGCCAAATTGATGAAATAAGAATATGGAACAGGGCACTTGGAACAGGCGAAGTACGCCAAACCATGCATCCAACCATGACATTAAACGATAATTGTTTAAACGGCTTGGTACATTATTTTCAGTTTAATCAAGTAGATGGCGATTTTGAAGACGTAATTGGCGGCGTTAAGGGCAGTTTACAAAGCAATACTAAATATGTGCCATCGTCGGGGCCGTTTGGCAAAGGCGTAGCAGTGCGCAAAGTTGAAAACGACGGGCCATTAGTGTTTGAAAATACAAACCTTTTGCTCAATTTTGACTATGCCATTAACGCCTCGATAGTTGTTACCAAATTGGCTATTGAACCATGGGGGCTTGAAGGCTTGTATGCCACCGACACACCTTTATCAAGCCAATACTGGATAGTTGAACGTTACGGCAATGGTGCGTTTAAATGCGACCTTACCTTTACCCCCTCCGAGCCTCTCGAAGCCTATTTACAAGGCAACCCAAACCAGCTGGCCTTGTATTACCGTCCATTTAACAGCGACTCGGCATGGACATTGCTAAAAACTGCCGATGCCGTTGACATAGCCACTAATAGCGCCACCTTTAACGATATAACTCAGTTTAATTATCAGTATTTATTGGCAAAACAAACCTGTGCCAATCCGGTAACTGCTCAAATTCAGTTGCAATTAGAGGGCTTGTACAATAAAGCCGATAAAATAATGAACAATGATTTGTTAACATTGGGTGTATTGCCTAAAACGCAGCCTTTTAACAGCGCACCCTATTTTTATACCGGAGCAGAAACGGTAGTTAATTTTCCGGATAAAACAGTTAACTGGGTTTTGGTCGAGTTTAGAAATAAATTTAATTTCAATCAAATTGTTGAACGCCATGCGGCAATTTTATTAGCCGACGGAACGCTGGTAAACCCCTTCAATAATACATCCGGAGTTCCCTTTAACTGCCACTATGGGCAAGCAGTTTATATTACCGTAAACGCATGGGGGCATTTGGGGGCAATGAGCAGCAACCCTGTTTTGATTGAAGATGGTGTAACATTATACAATTTTGGCCTCGCAGGCAATAGCTGGGGCAATATTGGCACCATACTTTTACCCGATTTATATGGACTACCCGTTGGCGATGTTAATGCAGATGGAGTTATATCGGTATTTGATTTTAATGAACTAACTGCCAAGCAGGGCCAATCCGGATATTTACCCGCCGATTTAAATGGAGACGGGCAAATTAATAATAACGATATAGGCTTGTATTTGAAAAATGCAACAATCTTCTGGCCTAAAAAACTGCGCTGGTAAATGCACTCTTGGTGCTAAAAACAAACGAATATTAACAAGGCAGACACAATGTTTTTAAAATAAAATAATTATAATATGCGATTTTACACTTTATTAGCAATTTTTACCTTTTTTGCTCCTTCTATTGCATTAATTGCCCAACAGCTACCTTCAAACGCTTGCGAACTGCAAATTGAAAATTATAGGAAACACGTTGCGTACTTAGCCAGCGATGCCTTAGAAGGGCGCGGCACAGGCTCGGCTGGCGAAGCCAAAGCAGCCGAGTACATAGCACAGCAATATAAAGAAATAGGCTTGCAACCATTGGGCGAAAGTGGCAGCTTTTTTCAGCGTTTTGAGTTTTATGCAGGCCGTAAATATGCTAACGACAATTTTTTAACTATTGATGGACGAACCTACCCCTTGGATAGTGCCTATTTGCCCATGCCAAGGTCGGGTAATGGTAAAATATCCGGAAAAATTGTAGATGTGGGCTATGGTATTATTGCTCCCAATTTAAAACGCGATGATTATGCAAACATCAAACCGAAAGCCTTAAAAGGGCGAATTGCCTTAATGCGCTACCCTTCGCCCGATAACAACCCACACTCGGACTTTGCCCCCTATTTAGATGCCGATAAACGAGTGGCGCAAGCCATTGAACGCGGTGCTATAGGTGTGATTTTTGTAAATAACGATGCTGCCACGCCTAACCCCGAAGTTAATTTGGCTTTAAAATTAACCACTTACACAATTCCGGTGGTAATAGTTAAGCCGGGCAATATAGCCGATGTCTTGTTGGCAAAATCTGCTAAAAAAGCCAAATTAACGGTTCAGCTAAATCCAATTAAAAAAGTGGCAACTAATGTAATAGCACTCTTAGATAATAAAGCCCCATTGACGGTTGTTTTTGGTGCGCATTACGACCATTTAGGACATGGCGAAATGGGCGGCTCGTTATACCGAGGTCCAGCCGAAATACATAACGGCGCCGATGATAATGCAAGTGGGGTAGCAACCATTATTGAATTAGCGCGCTCTTTGCAAGATAATCCACGAATATCCTATAATTATTTGTTTATTGCATTTTCGGGCGAAGAACTCGGCCTTTACGGCTCGAACTACTATGCCAATAATCCTACTATACCTATAAATCAAATCACGGCAATGGTAAATTACGATATGGTAGGCCGGTTAAATGAGGAAAAACAAATACAAATCAATGGGTTTGGCACATCGCCGGTTTGGCAAATTATTCCCAACCTGTCAAATCCGGATGGGCTAAAAATACAAACTACCGAATCGGGAGTTGGTCCATCTGACCACACCTCGTTTTATTTAAAAAATATTCCGGTTTTGCATTTTTTTACTGGCCAACACAACGATTATCACAAACCCAGCGATGATACCGAAAAAGTGAATTTTGATGGTATGTGTAGTATCGCTAATTTGACCTTGGCACTTCTTGATGGTTTGCAAGACAAGGGGCAACTTGGTTTTACCAAAACACAAGACAGTAATAATGCTAATGCACCACGCTTTACGGTAACCTTAGGAGTAGTGCCCGACTATATGTTTGATGGACAAGGGATGAAGATAAGCGCTGTAAACGACGATAAACCTGCTCATAAGGCCGGACTTTTAGCCGGAGACGTTGTTACTGCTTTGGGTAAACATAAAGTAACTGACATGACCAGCTATATGCAAGCCTTAAGCCAGTTTAAAAAAGGCGATGCAACAAGTGTAACTTTTATCCGGAAAAACGTTAGTTTGACCATGCCTATAAATTTTTAACTTTTTTTAATTAATTACTGAAAACTAAAACATAAGTTTTATCGTTTCTTTATTAAATATAATTATTGATTTTTTTGTCGGCAGTAGTTTAGTTTGATAATTTAGTTTTGTTGAGTTATTTTTACTTTTATTATTGTGATTTATTTTAAATATACATTTTTGTGTTGAGATGCGAGAACATTGCATTTTAAGTATCGAGACTTCGGGTGAGTTGTGCTCCGTAGCGGTTGGAGTAAATGGCGTTATAATAGATACAATTACTGCAAAAGAAATCCGTAATCATGCTGCTCAAATTACCCAACTAATATATAATTTAATGCAGAAAGTAAACTTGCCTTTTTCAAGACTAAATGCCATTGCCACCAATAAAGGACCTGGCTCGTACACAGGGTTGCGCATAGGTGCAGCCGTTGCAAAAGGCTTGTGTTATGCACTAAATAAACCCTTAATTGCCGTTGACTCTTTGTTTGCTATGGCTAAGGCTGCAATAGATGAGTTTGGCCATAGTTCAAAGGAAAATGGCCAAAATAATAATTCCGTAGCATATATAGCCGTTTTAGACGCACGTCGCAATGACGTATATTTAACGATGTTGGATGACGTAGGCAATGAAATTTTGCCCAGCAAAAAAATAACAGTAACAACTGCTGCCGATATAAACTTTGCCAGCTCTTATAAAAATATAAATTTAGTGGGCAATGGCGCGGGTAAAGTACAGCCTTTTTTGCCCCTTACTGCAGCTATTCAATCTGCCCCAGATTTTCAATGCAGCGCAAACCATTTATACCAAATTGCTGCTACGCATTACAACGAACACAAGTTTGTTGACATGGCTTATTTTGAGCCTGCTTATTTGTAATTTATTATAGAAAAAATAAACAAAATTAAAAAAAATACCAAAGGTTATTGTGTAATGATAAATAATGTGTATATTTGTGGCAGATTTTAAACGCCCCCAAAATACCTAATTACACCCATTATTTTAATACTAATTTTTTTCTTTATTTCACATATTTTAACATTGGAACTATTATGTCTAAATCATCTAATGCTGATTCGATAACATTAAGGGCGAATTCTAAAAACCCAATAGTGTTAGATTATAGCCAACTGCGTAAAGCTGTTTTGGTATTGCGTGCTGTTAACCACAAGTTGCGCCAATCGATTGTACAGCTACTTGAAGAATCGGAAAAGTTAACGGTAACTGAAATTTATGTAAAATTACGCCTCGAACAATCTGTTGCTTCACAACATTTGGCTATTTTACGCCGCGCCGGTGTAGTAGTTACCGAGCGCGATGGTAAGTATATTTATTACACGCTTAACCATGACCGTATCAACGAAATTTCTGGTTTAATCGAAGAATTGGCTCGCTAATTTTTAGTTTGCCAAACATTCGGTTCTTTTACCATAAAGAATAAAGAGGCTACTTAATAATATTTATTATGAGTAGCCTCTTATTATTTATACGTTTTGCAGGTACTATATTTTTAGATAGTAAAACAAATAATTATCCGGAAATTTTTTTAAACTAAGCACCTGTCCCTTATTCGGTTGTTTTTTCTGTTAACAAAAGGGAGTATTTTAATTGAAATTGCCTTGGTGCTTCAATTAATGCTGGTCGCATCGAGTACTCGTGGTTAAAAAGGTTGTTACAAATTAACGTTAAAGTCGAGTTATTGGTAAGATGAAACAAAAGTCGCATATCGTAAATAAAATTGCCATCGTTAAACTCGTCTCGATATTTTTCAACGCCCGGAATTAACAAGTTAAATGCTTGGTCTATTGCCTCCATAAAACTAAAGTACCGCATACTTAAACCAATTGAAACTTTGCCCAATTTTGTTTCAATATCCGTTTTAGCGGTATGACGGTAACGGTATTTTAACACATTCTTATCAGAGGACGACAACATCCTTTCAACCTTGTTAAAGTTTTGAAACTGCGGGTTTATATAAGTGTATCCGGCTAAAAGGGTAGTGGGGAAGCCAAACAAATTGCCCTCGCCTGCTATAGAGGCATCAATGCCCGAAATGCGGGTGTCGCCAATATTTATAGATTGAAAACCTATGCCAAAATTAACAGGTATGCTAATAACGGAAGTGTCTAATTCAGGCCAGTATCCGGTGGCTACCAATATTTTCCGGAGGGGGTCGCTGGCACCAAATGTAAATTCCATCATATCGTAATATTCACTCCTAAAGCACGCCACATCTAAAAATCCCTGCCAGTCGCCAACTTTAAAGCCCTGCTTAATACCTATTTCGGCTGTCCAACCCGTTTCTGACTTTAAATTAAAATTTGGGTAAATGCCAATTGGTACATTTTTGTTGGCAAAATTAGCACTTCCAAGTGCAGTATTCAGGTATTTTTCGGCAATAGTCGGAAAACGGTATGCCTGCCCAAACGAGGCTCTGATAAAAGTGTACGACAAAGGATGGTAGTTTAATCCGGCCCTTAAAACGGGTTTTGCTTCGGTTTCCTCTTCAATAGTGTTGCGTTCGTAGCGCCCGCCTACCGATGCGTTTAATCGTTTGCCTAATTTTTTATCTAATTGCAGGTATCCGGCCAAATTGCTGGCGTTAAATTTGCCCGTTGGAAAAGAGTCGCTCGTATATAGCTCGGCATTAGCTTTGGTTTGGGTAGTTACTATGCCAGCGGTAATAGTAAGCCCAGCGTTTTTGTATTGCTGCTGATATTGATACTCGCCATATAAAATATCGCTAAGTGTGCTTTGGTCGGTATCGTTGCGGTTATAGTTTCGGTAATAACGGCCCAATAATTTATGCCTGCCACCACTTTTGTTAAAATATTCTACAAAAGGGTCAATGGTTAGCTTTTGCCCCCGGCCATTAATAGGTGGGGTACTGCTCCAAAGTTGGTAAGATCCTGCTTCGCCCACGTATCCGGGTTGCCCTTTGCTGATAGTGCCGTTACTGGTATTGTCGCGGTTCCAGATTAAAAAAGTACCGCTTCGGTTTAACATCGCATTAATGTTTACACCTATTGCCAAGCCGTTAATACTAGGTAGTCTGTAGCGCAAATTGGCATTTACCCGCCCCCGGCGTTGGTAGTCATGTTGTCGCCAGGTGTCGGAACTTAAAAAATAGGCACCAGTTACAAGGTCTAAATTATCAATTTTACGGCGATGCGATATAGAAAAACCAGCTTCAACCGGTGCTTTGTTGCCCCACCATGCTTTTTGTTGCCTCACGGTGTCTCCGTCGCTGTCTATCTGGGCAGTTCCGTCAGCATTCCAAGCTACATCGTTAGTAATATTTCCCGATGGTTTTTGGTAAATACCGTTAAATATGCTTATTTTTGTTTCGGGTGTATTTTTTGGGTAGGCAGTGCGCAGGTTTACAATGCCATTCATGGCTGCCGAGCCATACAATGCCGACGATGCACCTTTAATTATTTCAACCTGCGAGAGGTTTTCGATGGGCAAAAAATCCCAAAAAGGAAGCCCCGAGTCGGCAGTTAAAATGGGCAAATCGTCCATTAACAACATCACCCTGCTTCCGGCACCATAGCTAAAGCCGCTCCCACCTCTAATATTGGCTTGGTCGTCAATTACATCAACGCCGGGCACTTTTTGCAAGGCCTCATCTAACTGTTTGTTATTGCTGTTCTCAATAATTCCGGGCTTCAATACTTCTAACGATACAATTTGCTCGCTTAGTTTTTGTGCGTATTTGCTGCCCGATACAACTACCGTTTCTAAAAGCGCTTTTTCTTCTTCAAGTTGGGCGTTAAGGTTGATGCTATTATTGCTATTGCCTTTATCCGGAATGTTTACTTCGGTAGAATAAGTTACATAGCCTACCGAACTATAAGAAATGGTGTAACTACCCGGCGGAAGCCTTAACTCATAATTTCCATCAAAATCGGTTTGGGTGCCGCGCAATTTTTTGTTAATATAAGTTGTTACATTAATAAACGGCAAAGGGTCGTTAGTGGCCTTGTTAGCAATTTTGCCGTATAATCGAACCTCAAAAAGGGTAGGGGGTTGGCAATATAAAAACGGGCTTTTTATAAGCCACAAAAATAAGCCCGCTATAAATAAATAAAATGTACGTTGTAAAAGTTGTTTCATTAGAACGAGTGGAAGCAGTTTGTTGTTAATGTATAGGGATAAGTTGGCCTAAAGGTACGTTATTTATCCGGATATTTTTTTTCCTTTACTCGTAAAATATTACTTGTAATTTAATTCTTGTATGCCATTTTTTAGCTGCGAAATCACGAACGAAGTGCTAAAATGAAACCAAGCCTGTTCGTATTACACGCAACATCTAATTCGTTTTGTTGTTATACTATGGACAAAAAGCCGTACCTTTGCAAACTTTTTGTTAAAAGCTATTTTGCCTAAACACTTAATTTAATTGCTTCTTAGCAACACCCTTATAATTCAATTAAATATACAAACCATAAATAATACACAAATGGCTACCACTTTAACTTATGTGCAGCATTTGGGCACTTTAATCAACCAAACAGTTACTTTACATGGCTGGGTAGTTAGCAAACGCTCAAGTGGCAAAATTGCCTTTATCGAGTTCCGCGATGGTTCGGGATTTTTGCAATGCATTGTTGACCTTCAACGCGCCGGCGAAACCAATTTAGAATTAGCCGAAAAATTAACCATGGAAAGTGCCGTTATTATTACCGGACAAATTGTAGCCAACGAACGACAAGAAAATGGCCTCGAAATGCTGGTTGATGATATGCAATTAGTACATTTGGCCGATGAGTACCCAATTGCCCGCAAAGAACACGGTGTTGATTTTTTAATTAACAACCGCCATTTGTGGCTGCGCACCAAACGCCAATGGGCAGTGCTGCGCGTGCGCAACCAGGTAAAAATGAGCATTATGCAGTTTTTTTACGACCGCGGCTTTATACAAGCCGATGCCCCCCTGCTAACGGGCAACGCCTGCGAAGGTACTACTAATTTGTTTGAAACTGACTATTACGAAAAAAACAAAGCGTATTTATCTCAATCGGGGCAGTTGTACGGCGAAGCTATAGCTATGGCGCATGGCAAAATTTATACTTTTGGCCCTACATTTAGAGCCGAAAAATCGGCAACGCCCCGCCATTTATCGGAGTTCTGGATGATTGAGCCCGAAATGGCCTTTTACGACCTTGAAATGGACATGAACCTGATTGAAGAGTTTGTAAAACATGTAGTAAACGATGTAGCTAAAAAATGTGCTTTCGAACTGCAAGTCCTTGAACGCGATATGAAACTGTTTGAGCATATTAACCAACCATTTCCGCGCATTACCTATATGGAGGCCGCTCAAATTATTAAAGGTCAAAAAACGGTAAACGGAAAAACAAGTATTGCCGCCTTTGAAGAAGACTTAGCCCGCACCCACACCGAAATTGCCACTACTAAAAACGAACTATCTGAAGCAGAGGCTAAAATTGCCACACCTGGCATTAAAAAGGGCGAACTTAATTATTTCAAAAACAAAATTGATAAGCTAAAAGTACGCCTTAAAAAATTAGAAGAAGACGATGCCGTAAATATTCCAATTTGGATAGAGTCGGCCAAAAGTTTCCCCGTAGGAGACGATTTTGGCTCGGCGCACGAACGCGCCATTACCCGCTTATTCAACTGCCCCGTATTTGTTTATAAATGGCCTGCCGAAATTAAAGCGTTTTATATGAAACGTTTTGAAGACGACCCCGACTACGTAAAAGGGGTTGATTTGTTAGCCCCGGACGGGTTTGGCGAAATTGTAGGTGGCTCAGAACGCGAATATGACCATAACACCTTGTTGGCCGGAATTAAAAAACACAATCTCCCCGAAGAAGCCTTTACCTGGTATTTAGACCTACGCAAATTTGGCTCGGTGCCTCATGCCGGATTTGGTTTAGGTTTCGAGCGCATGGTAATGTGGCTAACAGGTGTACCGCATATCCGCGAAACGATACCTTTCCCGCGTTATTACGGACGCTTGTTCCCATAAACAAGTATTTAAGTAATTGAGCCGTTGGTTTTTCCGGCAGCTAAAAAAATACGAGGGCAGCGTGAGGTTTTTTGTATCTTTGTAGCTTATTGCAGTTGGCAGCAAATATTAAGTTATTGTGTTTGAAAAAAATACAAATACATTTCATTTGCATGGTGTTCCAACTGCTCAACAGCTTTAAAAAAAATATAAACGCAAAAACAGCATAAACAAATAATATGCTTACCCCCACCACCTACCAACCCCAGCACAAAATACGTTTAGTAACCGCCGCCTCGCTATTCGACGGCCACGATGCCGCCATAAATATCATGCGCCGCATTATGCAGCAATCGGGTGCCGAGGTAATACATTTAGGCCACAACCGCTCGGTAAACGAAATTGTAAACTGTGCCATTCAAGAAGATGTGCAGGCTATTGCCATTACCTCGTACCAGGGCGGCCACAACGAGTATCTTAAATACATGTACGACTTGCTTGAGCAGCGAGGCGCAGGGCATATAAAAATTTTTGGCGGTGGCGGCGGCACTATCTTGCCCACCGAAATTGAAGAGTTACACCAACATGGCATTGCCCGCATTTACAGCCCAGACGACGGACGGGCTATGGGCTTACAAGGCATGATTAACGACTTACTGCAAAAATCTGATTATCCCCTAGGGCAACCCCTAAATGGCGAGTTGCAACACCTATCTGTAACCGACCATAATGCCATTGCCCGCCTTATTACGGCAGTTGAAAATTACCCTGAAACAGCCCAAACTATATTGCCATTTATAAATTCCAAAAGTCAACAAAACACACATAACTGCCCCATTTTAGGCATAACAGGTACAGGTGGCGCCGGCAAATCATCTTTAACCGATGAGTTAGTGCGCCGCTTTTTACTTGATTTTCCGGATAAAAACTTGGCCATTGTTTCCGTTGACCCTCAAAACGCAAAACCGGAGGTGCTTTACTCGGCGACCGTATCCGGATGAATGCGATTAACCACCCGCGCGTTTACATGCGGTCTTTGGCTACCCGGCAATCAAATTTAGCATTGTCAAAACATATCCCAAGCGTTTTAGCTATTTTAAAGGCTGCGGGTTTCGACCTTATCATGCTCGAAACAAGTGGGATAGGCCAAAGCGATACTGAAATTGTTGATTTTAGCGATGCAGCACTTTACGTAATGACCCCCGAATATGGAGCTGCCACCCAACTCGAGAAAATTGATATGCTCGATTTTGCCGACCTTATTGCCATCAATAAATTTGACAAACGCGGCGCTGCCGATGCCCTGCGCGATGTGCGTAAACAATACAAACGCAACCGCAATTTGTGGGATGCCCCCGAACATGAATTACCCGTTTTAGGTACTATTGCCTCACAATTTAACGATCCGGGCACTAATCGCCTCTATAAACGTCTTATCCGGATATTGAACGAAAAAGCCAATGCCAATTTACAAACTAATCTGCAACTTCCCGAAGGCGACAGCGAAAAAATTTACATCATACCACCCGCCCGCACCCGTTACCTAAGCGAAATTACCGAAAATAACCGCCGCTACGACCGTTGGGTAAACGAACAAAGCAATGCTGCAAGTAAATTTTGGGCCGTAAAACAGGTGATAAATTTATTGCCAACTACTGCCCAAAACAACGAAGAGCTAACAACACTACAAAAATTATATAACGAACTAAAAAAACAACTCGACCCAAAAAATTTAGACATCCTTGAGGCATGGTCTAAAACTGTAGCTGCCTACAAAGCCGACGAGTATGCCTATAAAGTGCGCGATAAAGAAATTCGGGTAAAAACTTACCACACCTCCTTGTCGGGCAATAAAATTCCCAAAATAAGCCTGCCTCGTTATACCGATTGGGGCGATATTTTGCGCTGGAATTTACAAGAAAATGTGCCAGGACAATTTCCGTTTACGGCGGGGGTTTTTCCATTTAAACGCGAAAACGAAGACCCAACGCGCATGTTTGCCGGCGAGGGCAACCCCGAACGCACCAATAAACGCTTTCATTATGTATCAAAAGGGCTGCCCGCCACCCGCCTCTCTACCGCTTTTGACAGTGTAACCCTTTATGGCGAAGACCCCGACTACCGCCCCGATATTTACGGAAAAATTGGCAATAGCGGCGTTAGTGTTTGCTGTTTAGATGATGCCAAAAAACTATATTCCGGATTTGACCTTTGCGCCGCCAATACCTCGGTATCAATGACTATTAACGGACCTGCCGCCACAGTTGCCGCTTTCTTTTTAAATGCCGCCATTGACCAGCAATGCGAACTTTATATTGCCCAAAATGGCTTAACCGAGCAAGTTAAACAAAAAATAAACGAAATTTTTGCGCAAAAAGGCCACAAACAACCCCAATACAATGCCGCCGCCCTGCCCGATGGCAATAATGGCTTAGGATTGGCACTGTTGGGCTTATCGGGCGACAAAGTACTGCCAGCAAACATATACGCTCAAATTAAAGCCGCTACCTTAAAGCAAGTTCGGGGTACCGTACAAGCCGATATTTTAAAAGAAGACCAGGCCCAGAATACCTGTATTTTTAGTACCGAGTTTTCGTTGCGACTTATGGGCGACATGCAACAATATTTTATTACAAATAGTGTCCGAAATTTTTACTCGGTTTCCATCTCCGGATACCATATTGCCGAGGCAGGGGCAAACCCCATATCTCAAATGGCTTTTACTTTGGCAAATGGCTTTACTTTTGTAGAATATTACCGCTCGCGCGGCATGAATATTGACGATTTTGCCCCCAATTTGTCGTTCTTTTTTAGCAACGGCATTGATGCCGAGTATGCTGTTATTGGCCGGGTAGCCCGCCGGATATGGGCTAAAGCCATGCGCCATTTATACCAGGCTAACGAGCGCAGTCAAATGTTGAAATACCATATCCAAACATCCGGAAGAAGTTTGCACGCCCAAGAAATTTCGTTTAACGATATTCGCACCACTTTGCAAGCATTGTACGCCATTTACGATAACTGCAACTCGTTGCATACCAACGCCTACGACGAAGCCATAACCACACCAACCGAAGAAAGTGTTCGCCGTGCTATGGCAATTCAGTTAATTATTAATCACGAGTTGGGATTGGCAAAAAATCAAAACCCATTGCAAGGCTCGTTTATAATAGACGAACTCACCGATTTGGTTGAAGAGGCCATTTTAGCCGAATTTGACCGTATTACCGAACGCGGCGGCGTGCTTGGAGCGATGGAAACCATGTATCAGCGCGGCAAAATACAAGAAGAAAGTTTGTATTACGAAACTCAAAAACATACCGGCGAATTGCCTATTATTGGCGTGAATACATTTTTATCTTCAGACGGGTCGCCAACGGTAATTCCGGAAGAAGTGATACGCTCTTCGTCTGAAGAAAAAGAAGCCCAAATTAACACACTAAAACAATTGCATCAACATTATCCGGAGGAGTGTGCCAAACAACTGCAATATTTGCAACAAGTAGCCGTTCAAAATGGCAATATGTTCGAAGCGCTAATGGAAACAGTAAAATATTGCTCGTTGGGGCAAATTACCAATGCATTGTATCAGGTTGGCGGCCAGTACAGGCGTAGCATGTAATAAAATACACGGCTATACTTGAAAATATTAATAATTAAACTGCTTTAAACGTGTTTTGTGCTTTAAAATGAAAAAATGGAAACTAAAGGCCATTGTTCAAAAGACTATCTCTTATTTGCCGTTAACTCATCATATAAATTATTTTTTTCAGAAGTATGTTACAAAGGGCGTAAACCTATCAACAGCGTATTTTTATGACAGGCTTGGACACGCTAAGGCCCACATCAAAGGTTTTCAAAACTATGCTGCAAATAACCCAACTCCTAAGGTTTGCTTAGAGGTTGGAACAGGATGGTATCCGATTGTGCCAATAAGCTTATTTTTGATAGGTGCCGAAAAAATTTATTCGGTTGATATTTCATTTTTAACTTCAAAGGAAAGAATACAAACTACCTTAGAAAAGTTTATTGCCTGCCATAAAGCAGGGCAACTAAAAAATTATATTGACTTTTTGCCAAATAGATTTGAACTGCTTACTAATCTGCTTTTGAATTATGACAGTTTTACGTTAGATGAAGTACTACAACAACTAAATATTGCTTATCTTATTGAAGATGCCAGAAATCTTTCCTTGGCCAACAACTCTGTTGACCTGATTAATTCAAACAATACATTTGAGCATATTTATCCGGATATATTAATTCCAATTCTAAAAGAGTTCAAAAGAATAGTTAAAAAACAATCGGGGGTAATGTCGCATTTTATTGATATGTCTGACCATTTTGCCCACTTTGACAAGTCTATTACTATTTATAATTTTCTTCAGTTTTCAGACAATCAATGGAAATGGATTGACAACTCTATTCAACCACAAAGTAGGATGAGAATTTACGACTACAAAAAAATATATGCTGATTTGAATATTCCTATTTCAGAAGAAACGTTCAGACAAGGAAATTTAAACGAGCTTACATCCATTAAACTTGCAGACAAATTTACAATAAGGCCGCTCGAAGAAGTTGCAATTAGCCATTGCCACTTTATTAGCGCAATGCAATAGCTATAAATACAACAAAAGGTTTTTATACTAACTGGTTATAGTTATTTACTGTTTTCAAACAAAGCTAAGCCGGTTATAAGCCGGCTGGTAGTTTCGGTTTGACCAAGCAGGGCAGCAGTATCAAAAACGGCGGGGCCTGCGGTGGTGCCGGTAAGGGCTATGCGCAACAAAGGTAATAGGTCGCCGGGTTTAAGGCTTTGGGCAGCCATTAGGCTTTTAGTGGTTTGTTCGAGGTTCGAGGCAGTAAATCCGGTATTTTCAATATTGGCAAACTCGGCAATCAATTGGGCAAAAGCAGGGCTTAATTCGGGTTTCCACTTTTTTGCAACCGTTGCCATATCATAATTTTGGGGCGGTTCAAATAAATAGGCGGCCTCGGTAAAAATTTGAGGGGCAAAGGTTAGCCGTTCTTTCATTAGTGCAAAAGCCGACGTAAGGTAGTCGGTATTTACAGTCTTAAATTTCTCGGGAGCGAATGGTGCGGCAAAGGCGGCTAATTCATCCGGATTTTTGGCGCGTAAATACTGCTCGTTAAACCATTTAGCTTTATCGAAACTAAATTTAGCCCCTGATTTGCTGACGTTTTCTAACGAAAAAGCGGCAACTAACTCGTCCATAGAAAAAATTTCTTGTTCGGTGCCGGGATTCCAGCCTAAAAAGGCCAACATGTTTACAAATGCCTCCGGAAAAAATCCCATTTCGCGGTAGCCTGTCGAGCTGTCGGGGGTTAGTGGGTGTTGCCATGCCAACGGAAATACCGGAAATCCTAACCTGTCGCCGTCTCGTTTACTTAGTTTACCGTTTCCGTCGGGTTTAAGTAGTAGGGGTAAATGGGCAAATTGGGGCATTTTATCTTTCCAGCCAAAAGCCTCGTACAATAAAACGTGTTTAGGCGTGCTGGGCAGCCATTCTTCGCCTCTAATCACGTGCGTGATGCCCATTAGGTAGTCGTCCACTACATTAGCTAAGTGGTAAGTGGGCATTCCATCCGATTTTAGTAGAATGGCATCGTCAATTTCGCTGCTGTGTACAACAACCTCACCCCGTACCAAGTCGTTTACCAATACCTGCGTGTTTTTTGGTACTTTAAGCCGTATTACAAAAGGTTGGTTATTGGCCAGGCGCTGGGCTACTTCATGGGGGGGTAGCGTTAGCGAGTTAGTCATGGTTTCGCGCGTATAGTGCTGCTGGTCGGCCTTGGCATTGGCCAAACGTTGTCGCATCTCATCGAGGTCGGCTTCGGTATCGAAGGCGTAGTAAGCGTGGCCAGTATTAATTAGTTGTTGGGCATATTGGGCATATATGGCTTTACGTTCGCTTTGGCGGTAAGGTTCGCAGGGGCCTCCGGGCAAATGTACGCCTTCGTCGCAAGTAATTTGGCACCAGTTTAGGGCTTCAACAATATAGTCTTCTACGCCGGGCACGGTGCGGCTTTGGTCAGTATCTTCAATACGTAAAATAAATTGCCCACCCATTTTGCGGGTAAACAAATAACAATACAAGGCTGTGCGAATGCCTCCAATATGCTGAAAACCAGTTGGACTGGGCGCGTAGCGCGTGCGAACACCTCTTTGCTGCTGCATACAAGTAATAAGGGCAGGTAAACAAGTAAAAAGCGCAACTAAATTAAATTGTATTGCGAATTACCTAAAATTAAAAACAAAAAAAACGAGTAGCAAAGGTACGGCAAAATTTTGATGTTTTTTTGAGCGACACAGCTATATTGATATGGGTTTATGCCCATGATTGCTATTGCCAGCAGTTCTTGTTTTTTGCTTCCGGATGTATGGTTATATTGTTTTGTTTTCATTGGTCTTGTTCAAGAATAAAATTGATTTACACAACATTACTGTCAGTCGGTTCGCACTTTTGGGTTTGAAAACCTTGACCACTATTTTTGAACAAATCTAATCAAGTCCGAAGGGATTTTACGTTTATAGAGAAACCAAATAAACAAAAGGTTCGACCCCAATAGGGTCGCATTGAAATCGAAAAAAGAACATTTGAACCCTTCGGGTTCTTACCGGTTGAAATTACCCATGGTTACAATTATTGCTATGTATAATCCTCAATATTTAGTTGCCAAAAATACAATTAAACATTATTGTTGTTAAATATCATTGATAAAACATTATATAACTCACATTTTTTATTGTACTCTTTGAGCTTTTACCTTTACTACTTGTGCCTTGTCGTTATTGCGTGCAATTACTAAAGATATGCCCTTATTTGGGGTGCGAACTGCCACTATTTTACGGCAGTCGCCGGGTGCATAAAACCCTGAGTTTCGGCTGGCAATATTGGCAAAATTGCCCGTGCCATCGCCTTGTAAATACCAGCCAATAGCGGCATCGTACTGGCCAATTTCGGCATCGGGTGCAAACGAATTGCCTACGGCAACTATATCCAAAACACCGTCGGCATTAAAATCAGAAACAACCATATCGTTTAGTGGTGCCATTTGTAAGGCATTTTCAAGTGGCCTTACCCCAATTTGCCCGTTGCCTTTGTTTTCAATATAAGCGCTTTGCAGGGTGGTGGCTTGTAATACCATTGCTTTTTGTAGTTGTTCGGGTTTAAAAATATCTTCGAGCCGTTTAGTGGCAAAATCGCGATAGCGTAAAAACTTGCCTTTAAGCGAGGGCATTTGGTCTATATATTCATCGCGCGAGTGGAAAGGGTAGCTGTTTTCGCCCAAATACAAAGTAAGCAAAGGATCAATAGTTCCCGAGTCGTCAAAATCGTTAATATACATTTGTAGTGGTTGTTGATTGTTAGATTTAAAGCGGTTATTTGTGCCCGAATTACCGACTATAAAATCGAGGTCGCCATCTCCGTCAAAATCGCCTTGTTCAATACTGTTCCACCAACCTGGTTTGGCGGCTATACTAGCATATTTACCGTTGCCCTGGTTCATGTATAAAGTTAAGTTCATCCATTCGCCTACTAAAAAAAGATCGGGGGTTTTGTCGCTGTTAAAGTCTGTCCAAACCAAGTCGCGTATCATGCCAACGAACTGTAAATCGGGCAGTACATCTTTGATAACATCGCTAAATTGGCCCTTTCCGTTGTTTTTAAGTAGATAGTTTTGTGGCGCAAGCGGGTATTTTCCGGGAATACACAAGCCAGCTACAAACAAGTCTAAATCGCCGTCCATGTCATAATCGGCAGCTTTGGCGCAACTTTTTGGGGTGTCCATAGGTGGCAACGAGTTGGTACTAAAAGTAAAATTGCCCTTGCCGTCGTTGGTGTAAAGTCTGTCGGTATGGCGTGGGCTAACCTCGGCAATTTCACTGCTTCCGGTTACTACGTAAAGGTCGAGGTCTTTATCGCCATCGGCATCAAAAAACAAAGCATCTTGGTCTTCGTATTTGGTATCATTGGCAAAGGCTTTGCTAGAACTTTTGGCAAAGGTGCCATCCGGCTTTTGTATAAATAAAACCCCTATTTGTTCATTTGCGCCGCCAATATACACATCGTCGAGGCCGTCATTATTTACATCGTCCGCCGCCAATGCAGGTCCACGGCTCGACAGCATGTGCGGCAATAAGGGCTGTACTTTAAAATCGTTAAATGAATTTTCGATGTGTTTAAATTGTAGTTTGCTGCTGGCGGTAATATCTTCAAACAAGGGTGAAGGGGCATTTGAGGGGGGCGAAGTGCTTTTCTGCGCTTCAGCCTGTTTTAAAATGGTTAGCTGGTTAATGGGCACATTTGCTAAAATTTGTTTTTTTCCATCGGGCCAAACTACTTCAACGTTGTCAATTTTACTGGCCTTGCCCAATCCAAAATACAAACGCCAGTCAACCGACGACATGTAGCCGCGGGTAGGGGTAAAAAACTGGGGTTTGTGTTATATTATTTACTGTTACGGTAACGGTAGTTAAAATGCCGTTATTGGCTTGGTTTGGTTGTAGCGAAAAGGTAACATAATTGCCCAAGTCAAGTTCGCGCGAATTATTGCGGTATATAAAGCAATTTTCATTTATATTAGAAGTTATGATTTCTAAATCGCCATCATTGTCTAAGTCAACATAGACCGCGCCGTTTGAAAATGAGGGTTGGTTAACGCCCCAGTTGTCGCTTGATTTTGTAAAGCTAAGGTCGCCGTTGTTTTTATAGGCATAGTTGGCAATTTTAATTTCGGGAGCACTTTGCAGCAAAGCCATGGTGTCAATTTTGTTCATACCGCTGGCTTTTTTTGCCATTTCGGGCAATAGGTATTGTTTAAAGTCCCAGTCATCTATATCGCGGCGGTAGCCATTAGTTATGTATAGGTCTTTCCAACCGTCAAGGTCATAATCAGCAAACAAAATAGCCCAACTCCAGTCGGTATAAGCCATGCCAGCCAATTGGCCTATTTCGCTAAATTGTTTGCCGGGGCCGTTGTTTAGCTGCAAGGTATTGCGTTTGTATTGATAATGGTAACCATATTGTTTGTGTATCATAAGTCGGTCATAGTTCGAGGCTGGTTCGTGGGTTTTCCATCGCTCTAAATCTTCGGCCATCATATCGGTAACGGCTATATCGCTAAGGCCGTCGTTATTGTAGTCGGCAATATCTGCACCCATAGCAAAAGTACTTATATGTGGAAAATATTGTTCAATTTGATTGGTAAACCCTCCTTTTTTATTATTGACCCATAAAAAATCCGGAATAAGATAGTCGTTTGTTACATATATATCCGGATATTTATCGTCGTTTACATCAAATATAGTACAGCTAAGGTTAAAAGCGGCTGCTAAAATGCCGGCTTCTTTGCTTACATCTGTAAATTTTTGGTTGGGGCCGTTGTTCCGGAATAAATGTGCGGAGGTGTACTCGTTGTATCGTTTTATTTTTTCCTCGTACCGGTAGCTCACTTTTTCATACCACTCAACCGGATGGTTGGCCACGTACAAATCGAGGTCGCCGTCTAAGTCGTAGTCTAAAAAAACGGCTTGCGTGCTAAACGAGGGGTCGGCAATACCATAATCGGCAGCTTTTTCTTCAAATACAGGCTGCCCATTTTGGGGTTTTCCGGTGTTTAGGTAAAATAAATTGACGCGCAAGGCAGGTGGGTGGTTATGTGGTGCCCCTGCCCGGCACACGTAAATATCTAACCATCCGTCGTTATTAAGGTCAACAACGGTAACTCCGGTGCTCCAGCCTTCGTCTTTAATACCGGCAGCTTGAGTTATGTCGGTAAATTGCAAATTGCCCTTATTAAGGTATAATTTGTCGGGGTTTTGGTTGCTGGCAAAATACAAATCTTGTAAGCCATCGTTGTTAAAATCGCCTGCACCTATACCCGACCCGTTGTGGAAATACTCGTAAAGAAAAATATTATTTTCGGTATCTTCTATATTTTGATTGTTAAACTCGACACCTGTATGCGAGGCTGGTAGTAAGGTAAATAATTTCTCTCCGGATGGAATGGCGGTGGTAGCCGCAGTTTCCGGATTTTCCTCTTTGTTTTTGTTCGATGTGCATCCGGATAATAAGCATAATGCCAATATAATCGCCATAATTATTATAAGGTTATATATATTGGCAACTGTTGTTGTGGGCAAAACAAAGGGCTGGCGATGGAAGCAAAACATATTAGTAAAACGAGCGGTTTTGTAAAAAAATATAAACTAAATGATAGTCAAAAACAATAAATAACGGCCTAAAATTAGTAAAATCTTTTTTTACAACGCACTAATATCATGCTTCGTCCTAGTTTTTAATTTATTTCCTTGTCGTAATTTGTTACTTATTGGCAGGATGGAAGTCCTAATAGTAGTTAAAATAAGTTATCTTTGCCAAACAAAACGATATTTTAAGAGACTGTCTAAAAATTAAAAATTGGCATGCCAGTCCTAAAAATTGATAGGAAAAAAGTTATTAAAAGAGATGTGAATAAAAGACTATCAGTTTGACGTTTAAATAATAATTCATAGCTTTATGAAAATCAAACACATAAAGTAAAATGAAAACCTACCCAAGCAGTCTCACCGATAGTCAATGGAGTGCAATATTAGGCATTTTAGACGACAAACGGAAACGAAAACACAGTTTAAGAGAAATTTTTAATGCGCTGTTCTATTTGCTTAAAACTGGCTGTCAATGGCGCATGCTGCCGTTCCATTTTCCGTCATGGAAGCTTGTTTACTACTATTTTACCAAGTGGAAGAAGGATGGGACGATAGAACTCATCCATGAAATACTCAGGGATAAGACTCGAAAGCAAGCAGGCAGGGCTTCATCGCCAAGTGTTGGTATAATTGATAGCCAGAGCGTAAAGACAACAAGCGTCGGAGGCTTGTGCAGAGGGATTGACGGGGGTAAAAAAGTTAAAGGCAGAAAGCGGCATATTATTGTAGATACAATGGGACTACTTTTAGCGGTTGTGGTTCATGCGGCAAATGAGCATGACAGTAAATCAGCCCCAATGGTTATAGCTGACCTCAGAGGCAGGTTTTGCAGATTGGTAAAGATAGTAGCTGATGGCGGGTATAGAGGCGAGTTAATTGAAAATACCCGCAAAACGTTTGGGTGGGTGGTTGAGGTTGTAAGTAGATCGAATACAGCCTCGAAATTCGAAGTATTGCCAAAAAGATGGATTGTTGAAAGAACTTTTGCATGGCTCGAAAGCTATCGAAGATTGAGTAAAGACTTTGAGTTCCAAACCGAAACGAGCCAGACAATGATCCAACTTGCCATGATAAAATTGATGCTTAATAGAATTAGAAAATAAAATTTAGACAGGCTCTTAGTTATATAAGATAGCATCAAAACAAATAATAAAATAGTTTAGTATAAAATTATTTTGCGAAGGTGCTCTCTTCTTTGCTGCGCAACCAGAGATATTACAGGTTTGCACAGATAAAAATTGATATTTACTTGCCTAATTTGCACCATAGTTTTGTGTTTTGCCTTTTATTTTTAGCCTCAGCACCTAACCTTCTTGAGCAGGTATAATATAAATGTAGCTGCGGCAGTTTTTTTGGTATTAATTTTGTGGCTATTAATTTTAAAACCTATATTTTGATTCTTCAGTTTTTATTTTGTCAAAGCAAAAATATAGGCGCAAACGAAAAAAAATTACTCTTTTTTTAAAAAATTCCAAAAATGGTATTATCTTTGCATTTCCTTATCCAGCAAAGGATTGCACCCATTTCTTCTTCAAAATTTATTCAGAATTTAAACCTGAAGTCCAGTCAAACTACTAATAAAAATGCAATAGTGTTAATTTAAACTTTTTTAATAATTAAATACCCGTTAATTGTAGTTTTATGGCAGTTTACTTTTTATAAATACAAACCATTTTATTATAATTTACCATCGTTGCATACATAATAATATTATTGCCAATAATACACTTAAATATTTATACAATTTATTTTAACCACCAAGCCCGCACTACTTTTTATCTTTTTTTAACTATAAACAAAAAAAAATAGGAAAACGCATCGAAATTTCAAATTTTCTGCGTTACTTTGCGGCTTATATGCCAAATTGTGTAATGCATTTAAACACACTCAAATACATATTAAGTTTTATGCTTTTGTTCTTGTCTTTCAATTAAATTTCTACAAAAAACAAAATATCTTGTTGCTATATTCTAAAGTCTTGATAGCCACATTTTTATGTATTTTCTATTTTAATTATTTTTTTTAATTTTGAATATTCTTGTTAACCAAATTATGTACCACATGAAAAACAAACTGTTTTTAGCAGCAGTTTTGGTTTTGTTGGTTGCTGGCATTTCGGTGTTTCTTACTGCGCAAACTGCGCGTACAAAAGGTAGCAACACCCCCAGCGTTCAATTAATGCACCAAAAAGCTGCCAATGGGCAAAGCCACGAAGAGTGGATTAAAACTACGCCCAAGTACAAAAAGGATCAGCAAAAATCTGCTGACACTAAAACCCAAATGGCCGCTACCCCCCAAGGCGAGCCTACCCAGTACTACCAAAACGTTGATGCCAACGGCAACCGCGTTTGGACAAAAGTTACTGGCAACGAAGATTGGGCTACTATTCAAGCTAAACAAGCTGCAAACCCAGTTAATCCTTACACCGTTGTGCTACAACCCGGCCAAGTTGCCGAAGGCCAATCGGTTATGGACTTAACAAACGCAAAAGGCAAAGAGGCCGCTTTAGAAGCTGCTTTTGCCAAAGTTACCGGCGTTAAGTCGGCTAAAGTTGTAAACAATCAATTAAGTTATGAAATTGATGAAAACAACTTTGACAAAGAAGCTTTCTATGGTGTTATGAAATCGCACAAAGTGCTAATTCAAGGTAACGAAAAATAAATAGCAATAAATAATCCGTTTATTGCTTATTTATTTTTATGTGTTTAAACGCTAATGTTTTATTAACAAACTAATGTTTTTAAAAAAAAATCTTTTAATTAATTGTATAATTATGCACAAAAACTTAATTAAATTTCTTTTACTTGTAGTTGCAACTATGGGTATGGGGTTAAACTTGCAGGCAGACATCGACGACTGCTCTGGTGCAGGTGCTTGTCCTCCTACTCCATTGTTGACAGCTATTGCTTCGGCACAACAGTTGTGCGGCTCGTCGCCGGCTGCTGGTGTGGCCTTTAATACGGGCGTAACCCCACCCGGGTTTGCCAGTATGGGTGCCGCCGGTTTGCCAGCCTTTAATTGTGGCATTCCGAGTACCACTATTGATGTGTTCTCGTTTGTTGGTAACGGTACTGTAACCACACTTACCACCAGCGGCGCAGCTAACGGCGACCACGTATTACAGGTTCACGCCATCGATTTTTCTGCCGATCCCTGTAACCCCACTGTTTCAGTAGCTGCCTGCGACGACGATGCAGGTGGTACAAGCAGCGGATTTAACTCGGCTGTTTCGTTTAACTCTGTTAACGGTACCCAGTATATTGTTGCGGTATCTGGCTGGGGTGGCGGCATTGGTGTTGGTAACGTACACCTTGGTAACGATGCCGACGGCCTTAACTTAGCCCCACCTTTGGGCGGCAACTTTAACTATTTAGTTGGCAACTTAGCTGCTGCTCCGTATGCCTGCGGCTCGGCCGGCGGTGCTGGTGCAGGTGGTTGCGTAGCCTCAAACTGCGCTGCTATTAACTTCGACTTTGTAGGCGTACAGTACAATACTGGTGCCGGCAACGCCGGTAACGACTTAGGTCTTGCAGACGTAATGTTAGACCTAACCTTTGGTATTTCATCTGCTGCTCCGTTTAACAGCCAGTTTAGTGCGGTGCATTATGACGATGGATTCCCAGTACCTCCTGCTATTCCAAGCCAACAAGCGTACCCAACAGCTACCTTGTTTAATGGCGTAAACGACCCATTGTCAGCTACCGATTTGCCAAACTCAACTATTCTAGTAGTTGGTTTTGAAGACGACTGCGGTAGTGCTTTGGGCGGCAACCCATTTGTTTTTGACGCACTATGTGCTGGCTTTGGCCAACCTGGTGCCGATGACGATATTGGCATGAGTGCCGATAATATTTACAATACCCCAGTATCTATTAACTTAAATACTATTTTAGCGGCTAACCCCAATGGCGGTACTGTATTAGTTGCCATACCCGGTACACCTATTACTATGGTATTTGACCTTGATGTAACTAACCAAGCTTGCTACCCAGGTGGCTTAGCTGGCGACATCGTATTAGATGACAACGTAATTTGCAACAACGAATTTTTAAACATTGATATTGTTGGCGAAAGCGATATCGTTTTGGCCGACCAAGATAACAATGGCGTTGGTGGTTATGGTGTTGACGTGGCTATTGCCGGCAACTATAACCCATTCGATTTGTTGAACGCTGCCAACCAAGCTTTATACGTTGGTACTTTGTTCTTTGCAGATGATTTAGATGCAAATTCAAGCGCTCCTCAAATTGGCCCATTCGCTATTAATAACCCCCGCGAAAACGGTGGTATTTTTGGTGGTGGCTTGTCGAGCAACGTACTTTACTTTGCCGTAGGTTATACTTTCGATGACAGCTATAGCTTTACCCCAGCTAATCCGGCCGATTTAATTGCGCCCAATGGCTGTAATACTACTTCGTTTATTCCATTCATGTTATTAGACCCCATCACTGCTACCAAAGGCCATTGCACTTGCTTAAACAATGGCACTGATGGCACCGATGCACAGTTTACCGTTGAAGTTACTTTAACAGGTGGCTCGGTATTGGCTGCTGAGGTTGCTAACCTTAAAGGTGGCGATTTGGAAACCTTTGCTAAATGTGTTGGTATAGATAACGGCGGTAGCCAAACTTCAAACCCAGGTGGTGTAGGTGGCGTTGCCAGCTATAACATAACTGGTATTGGCGTAAGCAGTGTTACCTTAACTAATATTTTAACAGGTAATGTGGCTACTTTTAACGGCGATGCTACTGGTAGTGTTACTTTCAATGCTTCAATATTTGACGTAATGAATGTTACCGTTGTAGATGCTCAATCGTGGAGCTTAACCGTTACAGATGCTGCTGGTTGCAGTGCAGTTGTAGGCGGTGTTTGCGACGAACCAGATCCCGACTTTACTGGGTTATTAGACCAATTCTGCCAAAACGACCCAACAAGCATCGTTTATGACGAAGCTTTGTTTGAAGCTGGCTTTACCAAATTTGTACAATACTGCGATAACGGTATTTGCGAACCAGCCCAAGGCGAAGATGCTACTACTTGCCCATTCGACTGTCCGGATACTGGCATTGCCCCCGGTTCAGATGATAGCGGTATGTCTTTAGTTGATCCTAACTACTGGCAAAGTGGTGGTGCTTATCCATTAAGCGACCCCTGCTACCAATCAATATTAGTTGTTGATTTGGTCTGCTTCTTTATTTGGGATAGTATTTGCGAAGGTGAGTATAACTCAGGTACAGATTTATTTGGCAACCCGCTACCTCTTTGCCCAGGCTTAGGCCCTGTTGATATAGGTGCTAACTGCGGTAACGGCGTTTGCGATTGCGGCGAAACCAATAATACTTGCCCCGGCGACTGTACAGACTCTTTCTTGATTAGCGGTACGCAAGGCCCCGATGGCAATACCGATGACGATTACTGGCAAACCGGTAACGTTTATTCATTTACCGATCCTTGCTACATTAATATCATCACATTGGAAGACCCATTCTGCGGTACTTTTAGCTGGGATGCACAATGCCAAGCTGAATACGATACTGGTATTGGATTCTTCTCTGGTGCTCCAATTCCCGGATGTCCTGGTCCTGGCCCAGTTGCTCCATTGCCTCCTGTTGCCGAAACCGCTCAAGTAGGTACTTTCTACTTTAACAACGATGCTTTTGACCCCGCCTTAGTTAATAATGGCGACGGAACAGCCGTATTTGATCCGTTCAATGCTGGCCCTGGTCAACACTTAGTATCTTACTGTTTTGAGTATGGCGACCGCCCAGGTTATTTTGACGAATGTGCTGATCCAAACGCCGACAACTGTGTTGTTTGTGCTGACCAATTAGTAAGCGTATATCCGGAATTTAACCCAGTATTTGCTGCTCCTAAAGTAGTATGTTCGAGCACTGAAGGTATTGAACTTAACTTAGCTGATATTGCTAATATCTTAAATACTTTCGATGCTTTAGAAACTATATTTGACGCTAATACCCAAATTGACGAAGAAGACTTCTTCATTCGTTGGTCTGGTCCTGGTGTGTGGGACTTAAACGACGGTAATAATTTTGCTGTTTCAAGCGGCGACGGTACCGGCGCTGGTTTCTTTGACCCAACCTACAACCCTGGCGATCCAGCTCCTCCTGGTGCTGGCGCTACTGCCACACCTCCAACAGGTGCTTCGGGCTTAGGCGTTCATACCATTATGGTTGAAGTTGGTTACCCAAGCTGTGTGGCTACTTATGCTTTCACTGTAACCGTAGTTAACGACGTTGATGCTACTATTAACGACCGTGCATTATGCGCTATGGGTACAGACGAAACTGGTATGGTTGACCTTAACGTATTATTGGAAAATACTACTGTTCAAGGTGGTACTTTCAATGTAACAAGTGCAACCGATGCAGATGGTGCTGACATTTTAGGTGGTGATGTTCAACAAAACAGCACAATCCTTACCTACGACACCGATGGCAATTTACCATTTACTATTAATGTTTGCTACGAATTCGGTTGCCCAGATTGGGATACCGACAACGACGGCGATGTTGATATTTTTGACTTTGACCTTGACAGCGAAGACGTTAACCAAAATGGTGTTTGCGATCCAGGTGAAGATGTAAATGGCAACGGCGTTTTAGATGGTATTATTGACGATACCGAAGCTTTGGCTATTTTGAACAGCGAATGTGGTTATGCTTTGGCCGCCGGTATTATTCCGGATGCTAATAACGATGGCGTAGTTGATGATGAAGACCTTGAAACATTATATCCTAATACAAATGGTTATATGGTTCAAATTACTACAGCTAATATTGATACCCAATCGTTCACAGCTGCTCCTGGAACTTATACTATATTCCCAGGCGGTGGTGCAACATTAGTTCCACCTGGCTTCCCAGATCCTTGCGCCGACCCATGTGGCGAAAACGAATACGAGTACATTGACCCAATGCAATTATTAAGTGTTGGTGGTAGTGACTTCTACTATACTGAAATACAAATTCTACCTTCTGTTAGCGATCCTACTTTGGACTCAATAATAGTTTCTATTATTGACAGCTATACAGTTACCAACCAATTCTTCCACTTCGAAGATATGCCTCCTGCTGTTGGTCCAGACGATTCTTGGGATGTTTGCAGCCTTGTTCCATTCCCAGTAGATCAATTAGTAGCTGACTTTGGTGGTTGCTACGACAGCGATTGCGCTGTATTAACCATCGTTGATTCGCCTATCACTAATTTTGATGCTCCTGAATGTGTAAGCACTAATAATACTACCGACTTGTCGGCTTGGGTTACTGTTACTGCCTCTGATGGCACCGAACTTAACCTAACCGCTTTCGATAGCTATAGCTTTAGCATTACCAGCCAAAATGCGGGTAATACAGGTACCGTTGATGCCACAACTGGCGTTTACTCTCCTGGCCAAACCGATATGGGCTTAGTTACCTTCCGCTTTACAGGCGCTAATGCACCTGGTGGCGTACCTGGTTTCGAGTGCGAAGTTATCATAGAGCAAGTAGTTTCGTTGGTTCGCGGTGGTGTTGCTGATATCGCCGATGCTCCAGAACAAGCTTGCGCTGGTGATGGCGTTGTAGTAGTTACTGTAGGTGCTGGTTATAATACTGCTGTTTCAAGTGCAAGTATCGCCCCGGCTGGTCCTGGCCTTGTATGGGATGCCGTTGCTGGTACTATTACTATTGACTTTAGCGCTACAACCGAAGTTACGACTTATGTATTAACTTTCTGTACTGGCGAAAATACTACCGACTGCTCGGCTAAAGAATGTGATACACATGCTATCACTGTTTACCCTGTAGTAAGCAATACTGTTTCGCAAGATGTATTTGACTTCTTTGAAGGCGATGCCTACCTTGAAGACTTAGATCAGTTTGTTACTGGTACTCCTGGTGGATACTGGGTAATTACCGGTGGTTCTGCTCCTGAAGTAAACAACGGCGAAATCGTTGCTTACCACAAATATCTTGGCAACAATATCTTTGACAACGCTTACGACTGGGATGGCAACGCCATTTTAGTTGACGATGTTGATGGTATTGAAAGTATTACACTTTGCTATGTAGTAGGTTTTGATGGCGACTGGGATGGTGACGGAACACCTGATGGTCCAGTAAATACAACTTGCTATGCATCTTGTACTGGCGCCTTTATCGTTGATCCTGTAACTATTACTATTAATGTTCACGCTATTCCGGATGCTGCTTTCAACTGCCCACCATTGGATAATATCCTTTGCGAAGGTCAAGGTACTGAAACCACAGCTGGTTACATAGATGGCTGCCCCAATAGCCGCGACTTAACAGGTGCTTACAACCTAACTGCCCACTCTTGCACAAATCCTTATGTAATATTTGATGAAACTGAAACCCTTTGCGGTAATGCAAACATACCTACCGTAGTTACAGTTAACTTGACTGGTATTCCACCTCAAGCTACTATTATTGACTACAAAGTGTATGTTTCTTACACAGATTGCAATAATCAGCAATTCCAAGGTGATGTAGATCATTTATTTGTAACAGATCCTTCTGGCAATAATATTTTTGATATTGGCGACAACCAAGGTCCTGGTGGTGCTGGTAACGATAAATTTGACATTACAAATATCGAAAACTGCACTGTGTTTGATAACAACCCAGCTACTCCTGGTCAAAATGGCCAATGTGCAAATCCATTATTTGTATTTGACCCAACTAATCTTGTAGATGCTGGCGATTTGAACTTTAGCAACTGCTTAGGTGCTAGCCCAGCCTTTACTTATACTGCTTTATCGCATGCTGATGATTTTGAAGTTTCGTTGCGCGTTTACATCTATTACAAAATTGATGATTTTGATGCCTTCACTTCTTCAGAAACTACTAGCAATCAAGGTAATACCTTAAACACTATTTCGTTGCCTTACGATGGCGATGGCGATGCTTGTGCCGATACTGGCAAAGACGTTTCAGGTGGTGTTTATACTGCAGTAGAAGAATGGGTTGACCCAGATGGCGAAACAATTTGGCGTCCTTATGATGTATTTAATGCTGTAGGCTTAGAAGAATTTACCGAAATTCAAATTTGCCACACAGTTTATGGTTGCGATGCTATTGACCTAAATGGCGATGGCGTTTTAACTGAAGACGAAACAGCTAAAGATACAGAATGTGGCGACTTCTTTATTAACAATAGCTTTAACGGCACACTTGGTGAGGCTACCCTTTGCGAAGGCGATTGGAGTGGTACAAACTGTGGCTATGACTTAACTGCCTTATTGACTACTGGCTTCTCGGCTGGTACAGATAAAAACGGTGGTGAATTCTATGCTATGGCCCCATTTGATGGCTTAGTAAGTGGCGATATCTTAAACGTATGTGATGTTATTGCTGCTGCTGACGAGGTTATTGATAACCAATTAGCTGCACTACAAGCTGCTGCTGCTGCTGCACAAGCTGACGAAGATGCTGCTTTTGCTGCATACAATGCTGCTGTTGCTGCTTGTAACGCCGATCCATTGACTTGTGGTGATGTGCCTGGTGCTTACACCGCTTGGCAAGCTGCTGTTGCTGCTTCTGATGCTGCTGATAACGATTTAGCAAATGCTGAAGGTTATTCTATGCAAATTCCGGTTACTATCTACTATGCATTAGGCAACTCGCCTACTTGTGGTGGTAACGATGCCAATATGGGTACTGTTTATATTGACCGCGTATTAAGTGCTGACTTCACAGACAACGGCACTCCTACAATTTGCGCTGGTTCAACCTTAACAATTACTCCGGATAATGCTGGTACAACCACTATCAATGCTGGTGTTGGCCAAACAGTTATGGTATCTGGTAACGATTTTGTTATCCCAACTGACTGGGTTGGTAACTATACCATTACACATACTGTAACAAATGGTACTTGTACTACTACCGAAGAGTCAATCATTAATGTAGTTGCTCTTCCATCTGTTACAATACCTGATGCTGAAGTAAGTGTATGCTCAGATGCTTTGGTTAACTTAAACCAATTTGTTCAAACTCCACAAGGTCAAGCTGCTGGTACATTCAGTGGCCCAGGTGTTATAGGTCTTAATGTATTTGATCCGAACGTTGCTGCGGCTTCATGCCCATCATGCGATGGTGTTTACGCTATTACTTACACAACTGGTACTACATGTGTTGCTACTGGCTCTTTCACTATTACTGTAATTTCTCAAGCTACTGCTGACCTTGATATTGATGGTCAAATTTGCTTAGACGCTACTGTAGATTTGAACGACTATTTAGTAAGCGGTGCTACCCCAGGTGGTAACTTTATAATTAATTATACCAATGAAGCTTGTACTGATGTTACTGTTGCTTACGATGCTGCTGGTACTACTTATACCTTCGATTGTGCTGGCAAAGTAGAAGTTAGCTATGTTGTAGGTGATGCTCAATGCGATGTAACTGATGGCGAAATTGTTTGGGTAATTGATGATACATTCCCATTAAATGTTGAATCTTATGGCTTTGTATGCCAATCTGCTGATGACTTTTCAATTGATTTGACTGAGTACATTGACGATGGCAACCAAGATCCAGGTAACAACAACAACGGCTTTAACTTTATAGCTGGTAAAGTACCTGCTCACATCACAGAGATTGAGTACGATGCTTCTAACCCACGCGAATTTGTAGAGTTAACTGCTGCTGAAGGTACTGACTTAAGCTGTTATGCCTTATTCTTCTACGAACGTCATGAGTATGGTATATTAGCTGGTACAGAAGGCTACTTCCCACCTGTAACTGCTGGTAAATCTACCGGACACGTTTACGGCGCATTCCAATTGCGTGGTGTAGTTGGTTCGTTACAAAATGGTGGCAATAATACTACTAATCCATCTTCTTCAACTGCCGACTATATTGCTGGTGGTTTCACAGTAGGTGGTGATGGTAAAATTGCTGGCGTTTCTGTTCCTGTAGATTATATCTCTGCTGGTTCTGGCGACCTATACGCTGCTTCGAATGGTATTAGCTACGGTGCTATTGCTTACGACCCCGAATTTGATATTCGCACCGGTCCTTCGGCTGTTGCCTTAGTAAACGTTTGCGAAGCTCTTGGTGTAGCTCCTGCTGACTTAGCCTACTATACTACTGAGCAAATCAGTGATCTATTATGGTCTATGAACTATCGTCAAAACAATAACGTAACTCAATTAGTTGGTTACGGTATTGACCCCGATGGTGAATTAGGCAAAACTGGTAGCGATGCAGGTAAAGACGACCAAACTAACCTTGGTATCTTTACTGCCTGCAACGGCCCAGCTGCTGGTATGATTACTATGGACTTAAACGTAGTTGATATTGACGGTGCTAACCGCTCGATTGGTATGACTAATACTTGCTGGGAACAACAAGGTGTAACAGATGCTGAACGCAACTACTGCACAACTCCGGGCAATCGTTGCTACCCATCAAATCCTGGTTTATTAAACTGGGGCTTGCATCCGGATAGCCAAGAAGAATTCTATTATGACTATATCGCCCCAGATGGTGATATCTTATATATGGATCGTCTATGCCGTACTTTGTTTGTAGTAAGCCAAGTGGTTGATACAAACATTGAACCTGTTGACTTTACTTGTGGCCAACCAACTTATACCTTGCCGTTTACTTACGAAACCATGACTGACTGTGGCTTTGTAATTAACGCTACTTGGAACTTGACCATGTTAATGGATCTTGATGACCGTTGGGGTGAAAACCACTTGTATGAAGACCAAATTGGCAAAGTTACCGTAGCTGAAGCTTTCTGCGAAAATGATACTTTAGTATTAACTGAGTTAATTGACGAAGAAGCCCAATTCATCGCTCCAACCGAAATAACTGGTTCGTTTGATACAACTATCGTTGTTACTTTAGATGAAAACAAACGCAATCCGATCATTTCTGAGATTCATTATGCCGACTATGGTTATGATGCTTCAATTGATGACCACTGCGTAAACTACAACTACGTAAACAACAACGGTACTCCATTTAACAATATGGATGATACTTATGCTACCTGCTCGTTCTGCGAAGGTATTGAGCTTTCAGGCTTTACCGATAGCGAATTAAGCTGTTATGCTTTAGTATTCTACGATGATAACAGCCCGAATGCTGGCAATGGTGGTTCTCCTGCCAACGCCTTAATGGTGGATGTTACTTATATTGGCCCAGATGGCGAACCTATTACTACAGACGTATCTGAAGGTAAATACATGCAATTATATGGTGTGTTTGATGATGACCAAGGTACTTGGTACAACCAAAAACATGACCTATATACCGTTCCTAACTTTGGTCCTAACCCATACAAAGGTATGGTTTGTGGAACAGGTTACCCATGGTATGCTGGTATTGACCCAATGGGTAACCCTTATGGTAATGTACCTGGCTCTGGCTTTGTACCTGGCTTATATGTTGACTCGAATGACAACGATGCTTGGGATGCTGGCGACTTAAATGTAGCTGCAACTGAATTCCCATGGGAACGTCCAAGCGAATGTCCTGCTGCTAACCGCGGTTCTCGTTGGTTCCCAATCTTAAACATTCCGGATAACGCAGCTGGTGTTGGTATTATCAACGTTTGTAGCGGCGAACAAGTTGAGTTTATGAGTTGGGGCGATGCTAATGCTGACGATGGTGGTGCTAGCACTGGTGCTGACCAATATGCTCCTCTTTGTGTTGAAGCAAGCGAAGACTTTACTTTAGCTGGTCCATTCGAACAAATGTCATCTGCTCCTATAGACACCATCCAAAACAGCAAAAACACTTTAGGTGACTTGCGTACACTACAACGTATGTCAAACAGCGTAATTATTTCGTTAGTTCCTGAAGCTGCTGCTTGTTTAGAAGGTGATGAAGATGGCGAAACTTGGGTAATCGTTTATAACGGTGGTGCCTTTACTATTCCTGGCTGTAATGGCGTAGAATATGAAGGTGGCGAAGAAATTTACGAATATTCAAACTCGATTGGTGGTTATAACTGCTATATGTCTCCTGATGCTATGGGTGTTCCGGATGAAGTTGAACTTGATCTTTCAAACGTTGACGACATTCCGAATTATACCATTACAACTGGTCACGTAATCAATGTAACAATTGGTTCTGACTACGATGATGCTTATTCGCAAACATACGAATATACCATCGGTTCAGATGCATGCAAACAACCTGATACTGAAGTATTATTCACTCAACACCACAATACTAACGATGTTACCATTATACCTGGTGCTGGTTGCGCCGATGATGATGATGATAACAATGGTATTGATGACGAGTTAGAAGATTACTTAGACGACCCAATTGATCCAATGGGTGACGTTGATGGTACTTGGATTGATGTAAACGGAAACGGTATATTCGATGTAGGTACTGATATCGGTTATGTATTTAATGGCAATACTCCATGGGTTGATGATGCTGACCACAACTGCGTAAATGCAGACGGCGTTATCGAAACTAATCCATCAGTTGCAGGTGTTACTAACGATGCTGGCAATAACCCAGTTTACAATGGTAGCGAACTTGATACTTATGGTTATCCTGCCTTCAACGGATGGCAAGATTGCTCTACCCCATGTATTGCTTGTAAAGATGACCCGAACGCTTGTATGGACGGTGAATTTGCCCCAGTTATGCCTAACTGGACTGGCAACGGCACCAATATCTATGGCGGTAGCGATTCTTACTTAGATTACACTGTTACTGATGGCTTATCAGATGTACGCCCAATTTCGAGCGGTGCTTGTTATGTTGGCTATTGTACCGAATTGTCAAAAACTCGCTACTTTGTACGCGACTTAATGGCTCACTTGTACAATGGTAACTACAATGATACCTACCAAGATGGCACCATCACTGGTGATACTTGCCGCACTTGGGCTCCGATGACCGAACAATATACTGTAACCATCAATGTTCATCTTGATTGGGTACAATGTGTTCCTGTTGGTAACTTCTCTGCTGATGTTCCAAACTGGGCTCCATTTAATACTCCTCCTGTAACCTTGAATATGGATTCAGAAGATGTTCCATTCTGGGTATTTGCTCCTAATGGCTTCGCTGGTGACTACTCGGAAATCGAAGTTACCTACGAAACTGGCAACGGCAACAATATCATTGATGCTATCAAATCTGATGATTTGAACTGCATAGATGATGATAATGAAACTGTACGTACCAAATCTATTAAGATCAAACCTGCTCAAAATGCAGAACTTTCTACTGATGCAATCTCTGTATGCGAAAGTGCTGGTGTAGTTGATCTATCGGCTTACTATGCTGCTGGTACTTCTGGTATTGGCACATGGAGTGTTGAACCTGCTTCGGCTGGTTTATCGGGTGCTTCGTTCAACCCAGCTACTGCTGGTGTAGGTACTTACACAGTAACTTACGAAATACCAAGCGACAACAACTACTGCGGTGGTTCTGATGCTATGACAATTGAAGTTACACCTGGTGTTTCTTCAGCTCAAATCGTTGGTGCTCCTGCAAGTATTTGTAGCGATGATGCAGCTATTACCTTAGTTGGTAACCCAGCTGGTGGCTCGTTTACTATCAATGGTGCAGCTTCGGATGGCACATTTGATCCTGCCTTGTATAGCGGCGATGTTGCTGTATCTTACACTGCTGGTGCTGGCGAATGCTCGGCTACTGCTACTGCTACAATTACAGTTGTTGATGCTACTCCTATAGTGGTTGACGGCTTAACTGTAACTTGTAACGAAGATGGCACAGCTTACACCGTTAGCTTCACAATTAGCGGTGGTAGCGGTTCTTACAATATGGCCAACCCATTTGTAAGCGATCCTATCGCAAGCGGTGCTCCGTTTAGCTTTAATGTTGATGATATTGGCAATAACTGTACCGATGCTGTTGTTGTAAGCGACACTCCAGACCCATGTCCTGTTGCTTGTAACGCTTTTGCTGGTGTATTTGGCGTATTCCCGCCAATGGCTAATAACTTGAATGACTTCGTTTACTGTGCTGAAGAGCAAATTAAAGTTGATCCATTTAGTTTAGTTGGTTTCAATGAAGGTGCTGGTTATGCCAACTTCTTTGCAATTACTTCTGAAGATGGAACTATCGTTGCTTTAACTGATGATGGCAACTTCATCAATGGCACTGAAAACGCTGGTTCATTTAATGTTTGGGTAGTAAACTATCATGTAGGCCAAGTTTCAGCTCCAAGTGTAGGCGACAACGCTGGCGCATGGATTGAAGGTGATGCTGACAACGATTGTTATGCTATTAGCCAAGCATTTGCAATTACTGTATTGAACCCAGTTTCAATAACAGCAACTGCCGAATGTTTTGCTTCTACTGAAGTAGGTGGTGTTGTTTATAATGGTTATTTAGTACAAGTTTGTATCTCGGGTGGTGCTCCTGAATTCTACGGAAGCGGCGCTTACGATATCAACTGGCCTAAAGCTGGTATCGAAAATTCAAGTTCGATATTTAGCATAGATGGTGGTGTTTCTTGTGCTTATATTACTAATATAGATGGTACAGCCTTCCCAGCTGATGCACAAGTATCAATCAATGTATCTTCTGACGGTCATTTGTGTCAAGGTGGTCCTGCTCTTGTAGCTATTCCAAGCGAACCTTGCGGCTTAGCTGCTGACAACGATGCTGGCGAAAGCGAACAAGGTCAACAGATTAACTTGAACATCTTGGCAAACGACAACGGAACAGATATCGTTGTTTGTGGTATGCAAGATATCGATCCTTCAATTGGTGAAATTGAATGGTTCGCTGATGGTACATTTATCTTCAAACCTGCTCCTAACTTTACCGGAACCGTTAATGTTGTGTATGTAGTTTGCGACGCTATTGGTCAGCAAAAAACTGCAAATATTACCTTATTCGTTAAAGGTGGTCAGGGCACAAACTTGTTAGTTGAATACGATGTGATTTGTCCTCCAGTAGGCTCTTCACAAGTTGGTACTTATGATGTTGACGTAAATATTACAAGCGGTACACCACCGTTTAGTATTACCGGCGACTTTAGTGCTACCAACTATATGAGCACCATGTTTAGTTTCGAAAAAGCTGACGGCGAAAGCTTTAACTTTACAATTACAGACGTAAATGGCAACATTTACAATGTAAACGAAGATGTAGAGCCTTGCGCTAAAACTCCTGTTGAGTTAGTAAGCTTTACTGGTGAAGTTCAAGACAACGGTAACTTCTTGACTTGGACAACCGCCAGCGAAATTGACAACGCTTCGTTCGAACTTCAAACTTCGACCGATGGTATCGTATTTACCACTATCAACGAACAAGCTGGTCAAGGTACTATTGCTACCATTACCAACTACAACTTCTTACACGCCAACGCTCCTGCTGGCCTAAGCTACTACCGTTTGCTATCGCACGATAAGAATGGCCAAATCCACGATGCTGGAACCATTACCTTAATCCGTGGCGAAGTTGCTTTCGGTATCGTAAAACTTGGTCCAGTACCTGCTAAAGTTGACTTGACTGTTGGATATACTGCTACTCAAACTAGCAATATCAACATCACAGTTTACGATGTAGCCGGAAAAGTTGTTGCCGTTAAAGTTGTTGATGCTGTTAATGGATACAACGAAGTTAAATTGAACGTAGCTAACTACGCTGCTGGTACTTACTACATTACCTTAAACAACGGTACTGAAGTTATTACCAACAAGTTCATGAAACAATAAAACGAATGTTAAACATGGGTGCGTAGTTAAACCCTGCGCACCTTTGTTTACAACGTTTTAATAGATAACGAAAGTCTGTAAGGTTATACCTTGCAGACTTTCTGTTTTTTTGAAGAGATATAGGAAAAAACTATCCGGAAATAATTGACTGATTAACAGAGAGATGCATTAAACAAAACAATTCATCTTTGGTCAAATAAGCAAGAACCTGTATTATTTCAACTATAATTTGTAAGCATCATAACCCAATTTAATCAAATAAAATGAAAAGATTTTTTTTGCCGTTAATGGCATTTGCTCTTATGGCTATCTTTGCTATAGGCTGTACCGATGGAATAATTGATGACCCCGAAAAACCAGATCCGGATGATATAAGCGGACAATGGAAATCAACAGCTACTATGGCACCAGCATTTGCCGACTCGATTAAAGCCCTTACATTTACTTTCTTTGATTTAGATAATAGTTTTACCTTGCTAAAAGAATATAAAAACGGACAAACAGCTACCGAAGATGGGCAATATACCGTAGGCCAAAAGGCTACAAATGAAGAAATTTATGCTTTGACACTTACTAAAAACAGTACGAAACTATACGAAGGTATATTTGAATTAAACTTCGATGTTACACCAAATGAGGCAACAATTAGCATTGTTCCGGCAACAAATGGCGTAGAAGCCCCCTATCCAGATGGCGGCTTTTCGAGTGGTACCTGGGGTTTTGACGGTGTACAGGTGTATAAAAATATACCATAAAAAAATTTTTTAATTGCGATAATAAGAATATGCTAACTGAGCCAGCCTAAATAGCTGGCTTTTGTTTTTATCCATTTGACAAAATGAAAAATGGTGCCGTTATAAAAATCTTCTCGATGCAAACCCTTTGCCTGAATTGAAGTTTATGCTTAATAATTTGTATCTTTGTGCTAAATTAATTAAAAAGCTTAAAAAACAGAAATTCAAATCCGGATAATAAACCGCCGGAGTGACGTTCGATGCAAACATATCTTGAACAACATAAAGAACGCTTTTTAAACGAGTTGTTAAACTTGTTGCGTATTCCATCGGTAAGTGCCGATAGCAAATATAGCAGCGCTGTGAATGAAATGGCAAAAGCTGTAGCCGAAAACTTAAAAGCTATTGGCGCAGATAATGTTCAACTTTTACCAACCCAAGGCTACCCAGTAGTCTATGCCGATAAAATAATAAACCCCAATTTGCCTACCGTTTTGGTGTATGGGCACTATGACGTGCAGCCCCCCGATCCATTGGCATTATGGCACTCGCCTCCCTTTGAACCAGTGGTCAAAGATGGGAATATATACGCGCGAGGGGCCTGTGATGACAAAGGACAGTTTTTTATGCACTTAAAGGCGTTTGAAATGATGATGCAAACAACCGGCTTGCCGTGCAACGTTAAATTTTTAATTGAAGGTGAAGAAGAAGTTGGCTCGGCAAATTTACCCGATTTTTTGCGTGAAAATGCGCAGCGCTATGCCTGCGATGTAGTGCTTATATCAGATACAGGGATGATTGCTAATGATATACCCTCAATAGACGTTGGTTTGCGAGGATTAAGCTACGTGGAAGTTGAAATTACCGGGCCAAGTCACGACCTACATTCGGGAACTTATGGCGGCGCTGTTGCCAATCCAATCAATGTGCTTTGCACCATGATTGCGAGTATGCACGACGAAAACCGCCACATTACCATCCCCGGATTTTATGATGATGTAATAGAATTGACCGCCAATGAACGCAATGCCTTAAACAGCCAACCATTTGATTTAAACAAATATAAAGAACATTTAAAAGTAGCCGACGTAATGGGCGAAAAAGGCTACACAACCATTGAACGTACCGGAATAAGGCCAACTTTAGAGCTAAATGGTATTTGGGGCGGCTATATAGGTGAAGGCGCTAAAACGGTGCTGCCATCAAAAGCATATGCCAAAATATCAATGCGATTGGTACCCAACCAAAGCCCCGATAAAATAACGGAACTTTTTACAGCACATTTCACGAAAATTGCCCCCGCCTCTGTGCAGGTGAAGGTTACACCCCACCACGGCGGCCCACCGGCGGTTACACCAACCAACGCTGTAGCCTACCGCGCCGCAGAAGCCGCAATGGAAAAAACATTCGGCAAAAAGCCAATTCCTACGCGCGGAGGCGGAAGTATTCCAATAGTAGCGCTTTTTGAACAGGTTTTGGGCGTAAAAACAGTACTTATGGGATTTGGCTTAGATACGGATGCCATCCATTCGCCAAATGAAAAATTTGGTTTATTCAATTTTTACAAGGGCATTGAAACCATACCCTATTTTTATCAAGAGTATGCAAAATTAATGGGAACAAATAAATAAACAAGCAAACACGCAAATAAATAATTCAACTAATTTAATAGATATAATTCGTTCAATTTTGTACTGCAAAAATTGTAGTATAAATAGATGCACGAACAAATTTAATTTGATGTTGTGAAACATCGCAATAAATACTAAATGAAAAAGACATTTTCAAAGCCGAAAATGGGGTTTGGTGGCTCCGGAAAGAGCTTCAGCAATCGGAAACCCAACTCGCGCTTTAACCAATTTCCGGAAGATTCGGAGCAACAAACCTCGTCAAGGCCATCCAACCGCCGAGGTGGTAAATTTGGGCAGCGGAATAACAATTTTAATCAGGAAATGGACAGTTTTGCGCCCAAAAAACAACGCAGTGGCAAAGACAATTTCCATAAAGAGGCCTACGACACCTACGAAAAAAGTCCGGAAACGTACCGCCGCGACAGAAAACCCAACTCGCGCTTTAACCAATTTCCGGAAGATTCGGAGCAACAAACCTCGTCAAGACCATCCAACCGCCGAGGTAGTAAATTTGGGCAGCGGAATAACAATTTTAATCAGGAAATGGACAGTTTTGCCCCTAAAAAACAACGGGGTGGCAAAGACAATTTCCATAAAGAGGCCTACGACACCTACGAAAAAAGTCCGGAAACGTACCGCCGCGACAGAAAATCCAACTCGCGCTTTAACCAATTTCCGGAAGATTCGGAGCAACAAACCTCGTCAAGACCATCCAACCGCCGAGGTAGTAAATTTGGGCAGCGGAATAACAATTTTAATCAGGAAATGGACAGTTTCGTGCCCAAAAAACCGCGTAATGGCAAAGACAATTTCCATAAAGAGGCCTACGACACCTACGAAAAAAGTCCGGAAACGTACCGCCGCGACAGAAAACCCAACTCGCGTTTTAACCAATTTCCGGAAGATTCGGAACAACAAACCTCGTCAAGACCATCCAACCGCCGAGGTGGTAAATTTGGAAAGCGCAATGACACCAATTACCGTCAAAGGAATATTGTTGGCAGCGAGGACGATTTTAGCCAAGAAATGGACAGTTTCGTGCCCAAAAAACCGCGTAGTGGCAAAGATAATTTCCATAAAGAGGCCTACGACACCTACGAAAAAAGTCCGGAAACGTACCGCCGCGACAGAAAACCCAACTCGCGTTTTAACCAATTTCCGGAAGATTCGGAACAACAAACCTCGTCAAGACCATCCAACCGCAGAGGTAGTAAATTTGGAAAGCGCAATGACACCAATTACCGTCAAAGGAATATTGTTGGCAGCGAGGACGATTTTAGCCAAGAAATGGACAGTTTCGTGCCCAAAAAACCGCGTAATGGCAAAGACAATTTCCATAAAGAGGCCTACGACACCTACGAAAAAAGTCCGGAAACGTACCGCCGCGACAGAAAACCCAACTCGCGTTTTAACCAATTTCCGGAAGATTCGGAACAACAAACCTCGTCAAGACCATCCAACCGCAGAGGTAGTAAATTTGGAAAGCGCAATGACACCAATTACCGTCAAAGGAATATTGTTGGCAGCGAGGACGATTTTAGCCAAGAAATGGACAGTTTTGTGCCCAAAAAACCGCGTAATGGCAAAGATAATTTCCATAAAGAGGCCTACGACACCTACGAAAAAAGTCCGGAAACGTACCGCCGAGACAGAAAACCCAATTCGCGTTTTAACCAATTTCCGGAAGATAATGAATCGCCCAAATTTAAAAAGGCGGCCACTTATAATAAAAAGCAAAACCCTTCGAGCGATTTTGGCTTGCCCACAGAAAGCAAATTACAAAGTAAAAAGGAAGAATCGTATGGCGGACAGAAAGAATATATTGCAAAAAACCATATTTGGGTAAACAACCACTACGATGCCAATAATGAGTTCAACGACCTATTTGGCGAGAATGGAATGCGCTTAAACAAATATGTAGCAAATGCTGGGGTATGCGCACGCCGCAAAGCCGACGAATTAATTGCCAAAGGCAGCGTGCAGGTCAATGGCAAAGTGGTAGTTGAAATGGGGCACCGCGTAATGCCTTCCGATACGGTTACATTTGAAGGCAGAGTCTTAAATCCCGAGCCGCGTGTTTATGTGTTGCTAAATAAACCCAAAAATTATATAACGACAACAGACGACGAGCGCGAACGGCATACAGTTATGGAATTAGTTAGTGATGCATCGCCATACCGACTTTACCCCGTTGGCCGTTTAGACCGCGACACTACGGGCTTGTTATTGCTTACAAATGATGGCGAACTGGCTCAAAAATTAGCACACCCCTCGAAAGAATTGCGCAAAGTATATCAAATAACATTAGATAAACCTATTGCTAAAAAGCATTTAGAGCAAATTGCACAAGGTGTAGAATTAGAAGATGGCCTCGTGCCAATACGCGAATTGGAATGTCTAAATGCTGAACGCACCCTAATTGAACTACAAATCCATATTGGACGCAATAGGGTAGTGCGCCGGCTGTTTGAACACTTAGGCTACCAGGTTGTAAAATTAGACCGTGTGGCTTATGGTGGCTTAACAAAAAAAGGTATTGAGCGCGGAAAATGGCGGTATTTAAACCCTAAAGAAATTATATTTCTTAAATACAAGTCTTAAATAGCGGTATCATATATGTAATATGGAAGAATGGCTGGCCTGGGGTTATTTTGGCTTATTTGCCGCATCGTTTTTAGGTGCCACCATTGTGCCATTTAGCTCAGACGTAGTTGTTGTGGGTATGGTGTACGCAGGCTATTACAATATAGGTTGGATAATAATTATAGCAACAATAGGAAATTGGTTAGGTGGGCTAAGTTCGTATTATTTGGGCTATTTAGGCAAATGGCAATGGTTAGAACGGTATTTTGGTATTAAACACCAACAATTAGTGCAAACGCAATACTATTTAAACAAATATGGGCTGTGGTTGGCTTTTTTTAGTTGGTTGCCGTTTTTAGGCGATTTGTTTTGTGCCGGAATGGGCTTTTTTAAAACCAATTTGCGTATAACCGCCTTATTAATGTTGTTGGGTAAATTGCTTAAATATGCAGCAGTTGCATGGTTGACTCTAAAAGGCATAGAAATTTAGACTAATATTTAAAAGCCAATTTATAATGCCAAATTTGCGATGGCGTATTGCCCAATGGCTCGAATTAAAATGGTGGAAGCGATACCTAAAACCAAAGCATCCGGATAAATACTTAGCATGGAAGCGGCAATACTGGTATGATTTTTTACATCAATTATCCGGATATCTGCCGCTACAAACACCAAATTCAAGCAAGGTTATAAATGCTTTAGATGCCGGATGTGGGCCAGCCGGTATTTTCACTGCTCTGCCAGCCAATAATTGGGCGGTAACAGCCATTGACCCCCTGTTAAATAAATACGCCAACGAGCTGCCCCATTTTAATCCCAATCAATGGCCAAATGTAAGGTTTGAAACAAATACCATAGAAAACATGCAGTATGAAGCATGTTTTGAGGTGGTTTTCTGCCTCAATGCTATTAACCATGTAACAAACATTGATAATGCTGTTGATAAATTAGTACAAAGTTTACAACCCAATGGCTGTTTAGTTATGTCAATAGATGCGCACAATTACAGGTTTTGGCGTTGGCTTTTCCGGAAAATACCTGCCGATGTATTGCATCCACATCAATATAATTTGAAAGAATACCAAAATTTGCTTTCACAACGAGGCATCATTTTAAAGGCATCTGTTTTGCTGCAAAAAAACTATTTTTTTAATTATTACGTCTTGGTGGGGTATAAAACGGCTAATTAGCAAATAAAAAAGATTGAACAATGCGAAGTTTTTTTACGCGGCTCGTTGCCGTAATGCTTCGTAAACCAAAATTGCCGCCGAAACCGATACATTCAAAGAATCGACTTGTCCGTGCATGGGAATACGTATTTTATGATTGGCATTATTTAACCATTCGTTTGAAAGACCTTGATGCTCGGCACCTAAAACAATAGCGCATGATGTTTTAAAATTGGCCTCGAAATGGGGTACTGAACCGGATAATGCAGCGGCAAAACTTGTAATATTATGCTGTTGCAACCAATTTATAGCCTCGGTGGTAGAGCATATTGCAATAGGAAGGCTAAAACACCCCCCCAAACTTGCCCGCAAAATGTGCGGATGATAGACATCGGCGTGCTGCTGAGGGGTGCAAAGCAAAACAGCGTTTACTTGGGCGGCATTGGCCGTGCGCATAATTGCCCCAATATTGCCGGGTTTTTCGACGCCCTCGATAACAAGCCCAAGCCAGTTTTTGGCAGGTTTGGGTAACTGGCTTAAACTATGCGTTTTTGCTTTAAAAACAGCTAAGATATGATTATAAACATTGCCGCGGTAGGCTAAGCGAGCAAATAGGGTAGGGGTAGTTTTAATAAGTTCAATATCTGTGGCAGGTGCATATTGATTGGCTAAATGGTAGGTTTCGGCAATTACGGCATCATCGGTATTGCCATCGGCAAAAATTAGGATTTGCGCCTCGTATCCGGCCTCAATTGCACGTTTAACCTCGGCCATACCCTCGGCAACAAAAACTTGTTCGCGCCGCCTTTCCCTGCTCTTATCTAACAGCAACATTACAGTTTTAATCAAAGGGTTTTGCGCGCTCGATATAGTTTTGATTGTTAGCTTTGACATAAAAAAGTTAAGAGCCCAATAAAGCGGTGTTAAACAGGCTGTTAGCGAAAACTTAGTTTATCCGGATAAAATAACTAATGCCGGTGAACCATTGTTTCTTGTAACAACGTTTTGGACGTATAGCCAAATCCTGAAAAATTAAATAGTTAATTAGTCAAATAGTTCGACCTATTTTAATTTTTTGGGACTGTGAACTTGAAAAATTCGCGACAGATTAAAGCCAAATTGTATGTCGCCTTTAAAAAAGTCGTTGTTGGTTTCGGTTATAAAAGTACGCTCGTTCATGCCAACAGCGTTTGAAAAGTGTAATTGAAAAACGTGTCCACCGGTTTCAATATCAAAGCCAATAGAAAGCGGATTTTGGTTTTCGTCTTTTGGTTGCCCGTTTAAGGCATGGTGATAATCAACATTAAGGGTAATACGCCTGGTTAATTTAACCCGACCACCTAAGCCAATAGCGTAAATATCATTGCCATCCTCCTTTTTTGCAACTAAATTGCGGTGTACTAAGGTCGGTGAAATTTGTAAGCTAAGGCGCTCGTTAAACTTACGACCAATAATTAAACTGTGGTAATAACCTAAACGCGAACTAAAATAGTTATCACGTTCGGGGTCGCTCCATTTTAGCCCACTGCAAGTAATACCCGAAACCCAAACTAAAGAAACTGGAATATTTTTGGCTCCTTTTGATTGCCAAAGTAAACGATATTTAATAAATGCGTCTGATTCTTTTCTTACGGTTGCTCGGCCAATACCAACAGTTAAATTAGGAAGAACACCATAGTCGAAACCCATGCGCATACTTGCCTGGTCAAGGCCAAAAAGCTCGTAAAGCCCTCGGTTGATTAGGCCAAAACGGTGCAAAATTCTAAAATCGAGGGTGCCGTGGCCAATCATTTCCATTGAGTGACCATTAATAACCCGTGATGATTTGAAGGCGTTTTTTACACGCTCAAGCTGTGGTTCGTCATCGTCATCGTCCAACATATTATTATCGTCTGTGGCAGTAGTTTTGACCTTTGTTTTACCTTTGGTTGGGTTGCTATTGTTTTGGGCGTAAATTGGCTGAGTGCAAAGCGCAAAACAGGTAAACAAAAACATTAATATTGGTAGTATAGGATTTTTTTTCATAATATAATACGGAGTTTATAAGTTATTTTAATATTAGTAGTGTCAAAATGGAATTTACTTGTATTTCGATGCTATTTAAGCGCGCAAATTATATAAAATTCCGGATAAAAATATACTATTTAGCTAAATTCCCCATTCTTTTTCTGTACGATACACCACTCCTTTAAAAACGGCTACTACTTGCGAGTCGGCTTCGCGGGTTATTATTACCCTGTAAATGCCAATTTTATTGGTAACACTTTCGGGGCTGGCACTGGCAATAAGTTGGTCGCCTGCCCGTAAGGAGGAAGTATGGTTAATAGATGTTTCAATAGAAACAGCTTTGCGGCCTAATGAGTTGGAGGCGAAAGCCAGAGCACTATCGGCCAAAGCGTAGGTAATACCACCGTGTGCAATGGCAAACCCATTAGTCATTTCGGGCCGTATGGTCATGGTAAGAATAACGTGGTTGGGCTCAACATCACTAATTTCGATGCCAAGCCATTGGCTAAAGGCATCGTTACTATACATTTTTTGAACTACTTTTTGTGCTTTTTCCGTAGCTATCATATTTGGTATAACTTTGTATATTGTATTTGTTTTTTTCTTTATTATTGTGCTGAACCCTCAATGCTACGCCTACTTTTAATGACATTTAAAATAATCGAAAGGTTCGAGGCAGTTTAAACATCTATAAAGAGCTTTGCAAGGAGTTGAGCCAAAATTGCTAATCATTTGCGTTTTTGTGCTGCCGCATTGCGGGCAGGCTACAACCGGAGGGGCTGCAAAAAGCGCTTGTTTGTTTGAACTGGTTTTTGTTGGTGGTGCAATGCCGTATGCTAAAAGTTTGGCGCGCCCGGCAGCGCTTAACCAGTCGGTTGTCCATGCCGGCGATAAAACAGTTGTAATTTTAACAAACGATAAACCTTGTTGTGTTAAAGTGTAGGCAATTTCAGCCTCGATGGTATTCATAGCAGGGCAGCCCGAATAAGTTGGCGTTATAATTATTTCAACATTTGCTTGGTCGATGTCATTGCTTGGTTCAATATTTATTTTCCGGATAATACCTAAGTCAACAATAGATAAAACCGGAATTTCGGGGTCGCAAATTGCCGATAGCCATTCCCATATTTGTGGTTCGTTGATAGATTGTTTGTCATTTGCCATAGTAAAAGTGAAGATAAAAATATTTAAAGGTTATAAATATAAGATTCTATTTTGCAAAGATACAATTTAAACAATAAATTTTTGTTCTCATTGCAGGTTTACCGTAGGCACGCCAAAGGTTTAAAAGTAAAAGAAAACAAATTGCCAAGCTACTATTATTTTACTGGAACAGTTTTATCAAGGACCAAATATTGTGAGTTAGTTTTTCTACGGCCAAAGGTAGGTCCCAATTAGTATATTTTCTGTCGCCGGCGCGGTTTGAAATTGCCCGTATGGCTATACAAGGCGTTTGGGTAAGATGGCAGGCATAAAAAAAGGCTGCTCCTTCCATTGTTTCAATATCCGGATTAAATAATTGCCGCCGCTGCCTCAGTGTCGTTTTTTTGCCGGTAACACAATTAACGGTTATGCCGCTTGCTTGTGGTAGCTGGCTTAAATGCGTTTGTAATATTGTATTGTGCTGCGGTGGGTTTTGGTATATATATCCTTGTTGATATGGAAAAGCGTTGGCGTTAAAAAATGGCATTTGGCTAATAGGCTTAAACCCAATAAGTGGTTCTTCGGAGCCCATATCGGCAATAGTATCTTTGGTTACATAAACAACGCTGCCAATAGATAATTTGGAGTCAAAACATCCGGCAATGCCAGCATTTATAGCTAGACTATAGTTAAATAAACTTGTAATTTTTGTTACCCAACACGAGGTGGCAGTTAATCCGGCTCCGGTAATTAGTAGCTGAACTTTTAATTTTGACGATAGCACAAAACTTAAAAAGGTACTATCTTTTGTAGTCAAAAGTAATTGCGAGTCATTTTTATCGCACTCAGCACTTGTTTCTAAAAAGGGTTGTAAAAGCAGCAGTAAAGGTTGAGCCTCCAAATAGGTAGCGTAAACAATTAAAAGGGTGTTAGACATTATTTTTAACGTGTTGAGTGGCGTTGTTTGTTGTATGTATGGTTAAAATAAATCAATAAAAAACGCCGGAATAGCTGTTTTGGGCTTTTCCGGCGCAATATTTTTAAGTGTAATTTATATATGCACAGTTATCAAACGTATGTGTTTGCTTATTGTACTATAATGCGTTGGGTTAGCATCCGACCATCGGTACTTTGTGCGTTTAAAATATACATACCGTTTACTAAACTTGGTAAATTAACCTGGGTTTTACCGGGCGATACTTGGGTAGCAAATATATTTTTTCCGGTTAAGTCGTGTAAATTAATCTGCGCTTTACCAATAGTAGCTACTTGTACGGCATTATCTTGAGCTTGGTAGGTTATAATTAAAGTGTTATCGGGCAAACTGCTAACACCGGTTGATAAGCAATCGGGTTCGGCTTTAAGGCTAACTACATACGAGCCACCATAGTTGTATTCGGGTACCGGAACCACGCCTGCATCTTCAAGGGTTAAGCCACCTAAATTAGTAATTGGTTTGCATAAAGCATTTTCAACGTCTTTGATAGAAAGATCGCCAAATAAGCTGGCCATTGCATCAAATAAAACAGCTAAATCAGTCGAGGTAATTTCGGTGCCCACCAAAAACTCAAGCAGTGCTTTGTTATTGTTTACAAATGAATCTACCTGCGATTCGCGGTAGGCAAAAACGGTAAATTTATAGTCTTGCAGCACAAAGGGACTTCCGGTGTCCGGATTATTTGTAAAATCGAAACTACCGTCAGCAGATACACCTACAACTGGTTCGCCTTTTAGTTCGTTGCCATTTGCATCTACGCGGGGTTTGCCAGCACCGTCTAATAACACTTGTTCGGGGCTGGTAACAATAATGCGGTAACTTGGCAAAGTGGCACATCCAGTCGAGCTCCATTCTTTAATGACTAAGTTAGCGGCATCTTTACCGCTTTGGCAGGCAACACTGGTAGGTGCTATTGGAACTTGTAAGCAGTCGGCAACAAAAAACTTACAATCGGTAAGTTGTGCTTGGGCGTTCATTAGGCCCAATAATAGCATAAAGGTAAAAATTTGCTTCATTCTTAAGTTTTTTTTAGTATATTATGATTTAATTTGTTTGCTTGTTTATTTAGGTAGGCAGTAATGTTCCTTTTTTAGTTTACCATATTGCAAACCGGGTATTAAAGCTGTAACCGTTATTATTGGTAATCTTAGCTAAATAAATACCTTTAGGCCATGTTTGCGTGCTTACGGATTTCGAAAAAGTGCCGTAAGATACAGGTAAACTTTCAAATAAATGGCCATTAGCGGTATAAATAATAATATTTGCTGTGTTAAAAGCATCCGGAAGGGTAAATTGCAAGGTATTGCCGGGCAAAATGTGGGCTACAAATTTATTGGATGCGGCATTAGAATCAATACCAATGGCCTGGCATTTAGCAGCATCTTTTGTTACCGTAATTTCGTGATAAAGCCCCATAGAGTATTGGCAAGGTATTGCCCCCATTGTAGGCAATGTTTCGCACCAAAAAGTTTCAAATTCGGCTAAGGTAAGTTTTTTGTCCGCGTCTAAGGCTATTGCTAAGGCAATGGGGTTTTGTTCGGGCAATTTAGATATATCAAGGCCAAAGCTTTCAAATACGCCCTTAAATTTATTGGCCATTTCGTTAAAACCTGCTTGGCTGTAGGCAAAAACGGTTAGGGGGTAAACGCCATCGGGGTAGGGTTTATTGCCTGGCCCTTTGTTAAAATCAAAAGCGCCGTTGGGGGTAGTACCTGTTATTGTTTTGTCTGAAGGTTTGGTTACAACGTATATATAATCGGGGGTAATGTTTTTACTTGGGGGTATGGTTTGCGTAACGGTAATATCGGCTGCCAACGAGGTATTGGTACAAAAATACCAAGGTTGTTTGGCCACAGCCATAGGGGCGCCATCTAATACTTCGTAAATGCAATTTTGTGCTTGTAATTGCACCAACGATAGGGTGTTGCTGCTTATACTGCTAATAATAAATGTTGCGAGGGTGAATAAAATCGGGACAATAGTTTTTTTAGTTTGCATATATGTATTTTGTTGTGTTTTTATTGACAAAGGATGAATAACGGTTTTACTTAGCTTTGATGTAAATTAAATGAATGGGTTGTACTTATTTATAGTTGGTTGTCCGGTTAAATTCCGGATAAAAATTGAAGAGGTAAATTATCAGTATCTTAGTTTAATAAATTGAGAACGGTAAAATTAAAAAACCTTTCTACAAAGTTACAACAAAATAATCAAAATACAATTCGCTAAAATAACGAACAAATTTACTGATTTTATAAGAGCTACTATGGTTTGCACAATAAATCAGAACCTACACTATTTTACTAATACCAATAAATTAGCTAGCACTAAACTATTTGCTGTTTTGAATTACAAAATGCCCATTTCGAAGCAATTTGTTTTGTCCACCCACAATACCAACTAAATAATAACCCTGCCCAAGCGGAGGCAATGGTATGCTCATGCTGTTGTAGCCTGAATTATTTGAAACAGAAAAAAGGCTTTCAGCTAATTTTTTTCCGGATACAGTATGCCAAATACGGCCATCAAGGCTGGCAATTACTAACTGACAATTATTTAAGACAGCATTATTATAATCCGGATGGTAGATTGTGGCGTCAGTTTGGTAATTATGATAATTTATTTGTAAGCTATGGCTTTGCTGCTGGTAAACCACGCTGAAATTTTTTAATAAATTGTTTTCCTTATTTAGGGGTAAATCAGGCGGCGCATTGGTAATCCACAGTTTGTTTTCCCAAAAATAAAACCGCGACTGCGTACTGCCTTCGGCCCATGAGGCTAGTATATCAAGGTCGCCGTCGCCGTCAAAATCGCCGGCAGTGGGTACAATATACGGCCATTGGTTATTGGTGGTTTTGGTAATATTTAACGAAGCTTTTTGGGCTGTAGCAAAAACGGGAAAACCACCCATCTGATCGTTTGTGCTGTGGTAATAGAAGGCCTGAGTGGCCGTATCGGCGGGATTTGTGGGGTCGGTTATTAGTTTTGAGAAAGCAATACAATCGAAGTGGCCGTTTTGGTCAAAATCGCCCCAGGCAGCGGTAATATAATGGGTAGCTGTTTGGGTAAAAATATCGGGTAGCCACGTGGGTTGAACTTGCGCCGGGGCAAAATTGGGTGTTTGGGCGTTACCTGTGTTTTGATAAAAACAATAATACACGTTGCCTGTTCCGGAAGGTGTAATTAATCCGGCCAAAATATCAAAATCATTATCGGCATCAAAATCAAATACTTCAAGGGTTGTAGGCACTAAGGTATCGGCAGGCAGCGACAATCCAAATGGGTTTAGTTGTGGTGCTGCAAATTGTTGTTTGTAAGCGTTACCTACATTGGTTTGGTAGGCAAATACGCCAGCGCTGGCATTATTAGGGTCAAAACTGGTTGTTAGCAGGTCTAAATCGCCATCGCCATCGAGGTCGGCAAGGCGGGCATAGTTTAAAAACGAGGAGGCCGTAAGCATACCATCCGGATTTTTGCTGTACGTACCTAAAATTGCGCTGTCTTTTTTTCCGGAGTTTGAAAATAAAAACAAAGCTTCTTGCTGTAATTGTCCGGTTAAAATATCTAAATCGCCATCAAAGTCCACATCGGCGGCTTGTATTGTGTTAATTATTGAGGTCGAAACGGGTAGGTCAAAAGTATCTTTTACTGCATTTGCAAAGGCCGGCGGCATTTGGGCAAAAACAAAGGTAACTGAATGTGTGATGCAAACTATGCTAAACAAAAAAATCCGGAAATAAGAAAAAGGCATAAAATCTAATATAGAATAATCGAATTTAAAATATTTATTTCAAAACAGCCGCCAAAAATACAAATAAAATTGGCATTCTACTACAAAAAAGCGACACCCTATGCTTTTGCACGAGTATCGCTGCATTGTATATAAACACCTAAACCTTTATATTTTTACATTTTTTAAGCTGTTATGCCATTAATTAGTAGGGGCAAAACGGTAATTTATACCCGCTCTTAGTCCCCAGTTAATTAAGGTTGCATTATTTTTGGCAAAGGGTATGCTTGCCTCCGTGCTGTTAGGGGTTGTTGCGCCAAAACTTGCACGGCTTGCAAAGGTTAAAAAATAATTGCGTGTGAGGTACAGTTCCATTTCGGCACCTAAGGCTATAGCGTACTGATGTTGGTTTAGTAATTGCTCTTGTAGCAGGTAATTGTCTATTTTAATAGCGGCTGCTTTAAGTTTGCTGTATTGTATGCCTGCCAAAACCGATATAGTTGCGGGCAATTGGCTTGATTTTAAAAACAGGTTTGCCGTGCGGAACTTAACTAAAACGGGTATTTGCGTATAGACTAAATTAACCCTTGTTTTGCTCGATAATCCTTTGGCCGGCAAGCCATTATTTACCAATGAATTGTCGCGGTATTTATTGGTAGCCGTCATTTTATAGTTTTGCCCTACCGATGTTTTGCCTATATACTCGACCTGAACACCAAAATTACGACTAAAATTATAGCCGGCGCTTAATCCTTGCCCCCATCCAAAACGAGCAGCCGATGGCTGGGCAGCTACTAAATTAGCACGCGGGTTTTGCATGGCATTGGGGCTAACAATCCAGTTTAGGCCCCCGTTAACAAAACTGCCCACCCAAAGCCCTATTGGTGCTTGGTAGTTTGCTTTGCTGGGGTTTTGATCTTGGGGCAAATTGTGTTCCAACGCATTAATTGTTGTTTTGTTGTCGTTATTAGCTGTTGAAGCCAACAATTTAGGCAAGGTTGCCAAGGCTTCGGTTTTGGCTTGCGCAGGTGTTGGGTCGGTGTTTTTAAGGTTGGCAACAAGCGGCTGGGTAAAGTCAGTGTTTTTATTTTTGTTAGCAGCAATATCAATAGTTTCAATATACGATGTTGTACTTGAAGGCAACAAGTTTGAGTTTGCCTTGATATTTGCTGCTGTGGCCATTGTTGAGTTTAAAAGGCTTTGGCTTTTTTTTCCGGATTTATTTTTCCATCTGGATAGTAAGGTGCTGTTAGCATTTGCATCGCTCTGGTCATTTACCGCCGAAAGCGGCTCGGTATCTACACCTTTAGCAGTATTAACCTTTCTTTGCGCGTTTTTGTCGGTATCAATATCGTTACCCGACTTTAAGATGCTATTTTCAGTAGCGGCAGTAGGCTGTGCCTTGCTTTGTAAATTAGCACTTGGTGGCGCTATGTTTTGCCCTTCGGGTGGGCTGTCGGCAATAGTAATGGCATCAATACGATTAGTTTTTTGGGTGGGCAGGGCCAAATAATACCCGCCTATGCCTCCCAAAAACAAGGCAGTGGCCACTAATAAAGTAGTAAATTGCCAATTTTGGTAAAAAGGCTTTCGGGTGGGCAGTTGCGCGGCAATCCCTTTCCACAGTCGGGGTGGGGGAGGCGTTTGGTGGTTGGCCAATCCTTCGCGAAAAAGCTCGTCAATGGGGTTCATATTTTCAGGTCGCTTCAACATAGACCTTTGTTTTGTATAGTTTTAAATCATGTAAACGTTTTTGCAATAAATAGCGCGCACGTGCTAATTGCGATTTTGATGTTCCCTCGCTGATAGAGAGCATTTCGGCAATTTCGCGGTGCGTAAAGCCTTCAATAGCATATAAATTAAAGATGGTTCGGTATCCGGGCGACAATTCTTGTACCAATTTCAATAAATCGGCGGCGTTTAAGTTTGCCAATATGTTTTCGTTCACAATTTCATTTACCCCGCCTCCCGTCTCAACAATTGGGTACATAGGGGTTGATTTCCGGAAATATTCAATGGCGGTATTGACGGCTATCCGGCGCATCCATCCTTCAAACGAGCCATCAAATCTAAACTTTTCTAAGTTCCGGAAAATTTTTATGAAACTGTCTTGTAAAATATCTTCGGCGGTAGGGCGGTCGTTGGCATAGCGCAGGCAAATGGCAAACAGTTTTGGCGAGTACCGGGCGTACAAAGCCTCTTGGTGCTTTTGTTTTCCATCAATACAGCCTCGTATAAGGTCTTTTTCACAAATTTCGGTAGCCCAACGCATTAAATACTAATTTCTGTAGTTTAAAGATGCAAACATTTAAAAAAGCGTTGCACGCAGTACTTGTATTTTTGCAAATTTAGCATTTTTATTTAATTTGGCTCAATTTATGCGCCTTATTTGTTGTAGTGCTTCCTATTATTGTTTCCTTTTTATGTCTTGTTTAGTTATTTTTGATTTGGACGGCGTATTAGTCGATACTGAAAAATTGTATATGGACATGAACCTCGCGTGGTTTAAAAGTCTTGGCTTTGAAATGCCTCAAACAATATATTTGCAATTTATTGGGGCATCGGGTAGGTTGTTTTGGCAATACATTGTTGATGTGTATAAACTAAGCTTGCCTGTTGAGCAATATATTTTGGCCGAAAAAGCCTTAAAATTTAAAACTTTACAAAAAGCAAACTTAACGCCAACGCCCCACTTACTTCCCTTTTTACAATTCTTAAAAACTAATAGAGTGCCTTGCGCCATTGCCTCGTCGGGGTTGAGGCAAAACATTGACCTTATTTTGCAAAAAACTAAATTAAGGCCATACTTTACGACAATTATAAGTGGGGAACAAGTTGCTCGCGGCAAACCTCATCCGGATATTTTTGAGTTGGCAGCGCATGAGGCGGGGCATCTGCCAAAGGAGTGCATAGTCATTGAAGATAGTTTTAATGGTGTTACGGCAGCTAAGGCTGCAAATATGTTTTGTGTTGGTTTTTATAACCCAAATAGCGGCAATCAAAACCTGTCGGCGGCAAATATGATTATTAATAGTTTTGCCGCTACCAATTTATACCAAATGATAATAAAAGCCTTAGAGCCTGTCTAAATTTTATTTTCTAATTCTATTAAGCATCAATTTTATCATGGCAAGTTGGATCATTGTCTGGCTCGTTTCGGTTTGGAACTCAAAGTCTTTACTCAATCTTCGATAGCTTTGCCATGCAAAAGTTCTTTCAACAATCCATCTTTTTGGCAATACTTCGAATTTCGAGGCTGTATTCGATCTACTTACAACCTCAACCACCCACCCAAACGTTTTGCGGGTATTTTCAATTAACTCGCCTCTATACCCGCCATCAGCTACTATCTTTACCAATCTGCAAAACCTGCCTCTGAGGTCAGCTATAACCATTGGGGCTGATTTACTGTCATGCTCATTTGCCGCATGAACCACAACCGCTAAAAGTAGTCCCATTGTATCTACAATAATATGCCGCTTTCGCCTTTAACTTTTTTACCCCCGTCAATCCCTCTGCACAAGCCTCCGACGCTTGTTGTCTTTACGCTCTGGCTATCAATTATACCAACACTTGGCGATGAAGCCCTGCCTGCTTGCTTTCGAGTCTTATCCCTGAGTATTTCATGGATGAGTTCTATCGTCCCATCCTTCTTCCACTTGGTAAAATAGTAGTAAACAAGCTTCCATGACGGAAAATGGAACGGCAGCATGCGCCATTGACAGCCAGCTTAAGCAAATAGAACAGCGCATTAAAAAATTTCTCTTAAACTGTGTTTTCGTTTCCGTTTGTCGTCTAAAATGCCTAATATTGCACTCCATTGACTATCGGTGAGACTGCTTGGGTAGGTTTTCATTTTACTTTATGTGTTTGATTTTCATAAAGCTATGAATTATTATTTAAACGTCAAACTGATAGTCTTTTATTCACATCTCTTTTAATAACTTTTTTCCTATCAATTTTTAGGACTGGCATGCCAATTTTTAATTTTTAGACAGTCTCTTAAACTCGGACTTATAAAATTATTTACTACAGGCTAACAACGCTTTTTTAACAGGTAAAACTTGCTTGTTATTCATCCGGACAAATATTATATTGTCTGGGTTTTTTCCGGATATAAACTTAACCCTTCACAAACTAAAGCCTTTTATACCTAAGCAATCAATAAAACCTATAAATTTGCAATTGTAAAATAAATATTTTTATGAAATCAGTTTGTATAACAACGCTTGTTTTTTTGGTTTTCTTGGTTCATTCTAATTGCGGCCTATTGGCAAGTACCACCACTTTATTATTTGCCGGCGATGTAATGGGCAATAAACCGCAGGTAAATGCCGCCTTTGACCCCGTAACGCAGCAATACGATTACAAACCTTGTTTTCAGTATATGAAGCCTATTATTGAAGATGCTACCATTGCTATTGCTAATTTAGAGGTAACACTTCCGGGCGAGCCACCTTATACTGGGTTTCCGCGCTTCAGAACTCCCGATGCTTTAGTTGATGGACTTAAATTTGCCGGATTTGATGTATTAGTTACCGCAAACAACCACTCAAACGACAGCGGCCATCAAGGGGTTTCGCATACTATTGATGCCATTAAGCAACGCAATTTATTACAAACCGGCACCTTTGCCAGCCAAGCCGACCGCGATTTATATTGCCCTTTGGTTTTTTGGGTCAACGATTTTAAACTTGCTTTATTAAACTATACTTTTCATACGAACGGCCTTAGCACCGAAGCACCGGGTATTGTAAACCGCATTGATGCTAACGCCATTAAAAACGATATAGCTGCCGCACAACTTCAAAATGCCGACCTAATTATAGTGTTTTTTCATTGGGGAACTGAGTGTGTGAATTACGAAAATGCCTACCAGCAACAATGGGCGCAAACTGCTGCCAACTTAGGTGCCGATTTAATTATTGGGGCGCATCCGCATGTGGTACAACCTATTAAAACAGTAAAAACTACCCGAGCCGATGGCACTGAAGCAATTGTTCCGGTTGTTTATTCGTTGGGTAATTTTATTTCAAATGCCATTAGCACCAATACCAGCATAGGGCAAATTGTTAAAGTAAATTTAATGCGCCATCCCACCACTTGCCAAGCCTATTTTGACCAGTTATTATACCTGCCTGTTTGGCGCTACCCCGAAGATGGGCAATTGGGCGGGCACTACAAACGAACTTATTATACCTTGCCAGCTTCGGTATTTGCCACCGATGCACTTAATTTATTACAAATGCCCCAAGCCCACCAGCAACAACTGCTAAACGCCTTAACACATGCAAGGCAGGTAATGCAAAATAGCAGTTATGGTGCCGAGCAATTTGTATTAATGAACAGTTTATTAACAAACCCCGCCTACGAAACGGCCTACTGCCAGTATTTAAACAGTGCTAAAACTACTAACCGGGCAGCAGTTGCCCAAGCAGCTAAAAATGACAATGCGCCACTCGCCCAAAAAGCAGTAAAATCTAAAGATAGCTCAAAAAATGATAACAATAAAACTGCTAAAAAAAATACGAATGTATTAGCATTACAGCCAAACACAAATCCTAAATATGCCCCCAAAACAGTAATTGCCAAAATGATTACTACTACTTACAAAGTACAATTTTTGGCAAGCATCCGGAAAGATTTAAAAAATTATCCCTTTAAAAATGTAACGATAGACAAAAACGACCAAGGGTTATACCGCTATGTAACCGGATACTTTACCAATCGCACACAAGCCGATGCCTATGTTGAGGAAGTTAAAAAAATGGGGTTTCAGGGATTTGTTGTTACCTACAACAATGGCAAGCGGGTTAATTAAAGCGCGTAGCCATTACGGAATGGTAATTCTTTTTCTCGTATTAACTCGTTATTTGCAAATATAGATTAATCTAATTTAAGTACTGCTAAAAATGCCGATTGTGGCACTTCAACCGAACCAACTTGGCGCATTTTCTTTTTGCCTTCTTTTTGTTTTTCTAAAAGTTTGCGCTTGCGGCTAATATCGCCTCCATAACATTTGGCGGTTACATCTTTGCGGAAAGCACTAATGGTTTCGCGGGCAATAATTTTAGCGCCAATAGCTGCTTGTATGGCAATTACAAATTGTTGCCGGGGCAATAATTCTTTTAGTTTGCTACATATTTTTTTGCCAAACGTGTACGATTTGTCGCGGTGAATTAAAGCCGACAACGCATCTACTTTTTCGCTGTTTAGCAATATATCCACCTTTACCAAATCCGATTCTTCAAATCCGGTTACGTGGTAGTCAAACGAAGCATATCCTTTTGAAATTGATTTTAATTTGTCGTAAAAATCAAACACAATTTCGGCCAACGGCATATCGAAGCTAAGTTCAATACGGGTTTGTGTTAAATAGGTTTGGTTTACTAACCGGCCGCGTTTATCTTCTAAGCAAAGGCGCATAATATTGCCAATATATTCGGGTTTGGAAATTACCTGCGCCCTAATCATAGGCTCTTCAACACGGGCTAAAAAAGTGGGTTCGGGCAGGTCGCTGGGGTTATTTACCAATAGTTTGTCGCCTTTTTGGGTGTAGGCAAAATACGACACGTTTGGCACGGTTGTAATTACGTCCATATCAAATTCGCGTTCAAGGCGTTCTTGCACTATTTCGAGGTGCAACATGCCTAAAAAACCACATCGAAAGCCAAAGCCCAAGGCCTGCGATGATTCGGCTTCGAATACCAAGGAGGCATCGTTTAAGCGCAATTTTTCAAGCGACTCGCGCAGGTCTTCAAAATCGTCGCTATCAATGGGGTAAATTCCGGCAAATACCATTGGTTTCACGTCTTCAAAGCCCTGAATGGCATTATTGCAGGGGTTGGCAACGGTAGTTATAGTATCGCCCACTTTAATTTCGGTACTTTGTTTAATTCCGGTAATTATGTAGCCTACGTTACCCGCGCTAAGTTCGGTTTTGGGCTCCATATTGAGCCGCAGCACGCCAATTTCGTCGGCAAAGTACTCTTTTCCGGTATTTACAAATTTTACTTTTTCATTTTTGCGGAGGGTACCATTTAAAATCCGGAAGTAGGCAATAACCCCTCTGAACGAATTAAATTGAGAGTCGAAAATTAAGGCTTGCAGGGGTTCTTCCGGATGCCCTTTAGGAGCAGAAATCCGGTTAATAATGGCATCAAAAATGTCTTCTACACCTTGCCCGGTTTTGCCCGAGGCCAAAATAATATCTTCGCGTTTGCAGCCAATAAAATCCATAATTTGGTCGGCCACTTCTTCAATCATTGCGCCCTCCATATCAATTTTGTTAATAATAGGTATAATTTCGAGGTCGTTTTCCATTGCTAAAAACAAATTGCTAATGGTTTGAGCCTGAATACCTTGCGAGGCATCTACCAATAATAGCGCCCCTTCGCAGGCGGCAATTGAACGCGAAACCTCGTAGCTAAAATCAACGTGGCCGGGGGTATCAATAAGGTTAAGCGTATAGTTAATGCCTTTGTGCGCTAAATACATTTGTATAGCGTGGCTTTTTATGGTAATACCCCGTTCGCGTTCCAAGTCCATATTGTCAAGCACCTGTGCTTGCATTTGTCGTTCGCTAATGGTTTTGGTATGTTCTAAAAGTCGGTCGGCAAGGGTGCTTTTTCCGTGATCTATGTGGGCAATTATACAAAAATTGCGAATATATTGCATGTTCATAAGCCGCAAAGATACAAAAAACAAGGCAATATTTGATTTAGTTGGGTTGTTTACCAGTTATGCCGGATAGGTATAAAAGATAAAAAGTCAAAAAAAAATCAAAAAAAATCAATTCTATATTTGCAGAAACTAAAAAAAGCCATACCTTTGCACCGCTTTTGATAGAAAAATCAAAAATGGCCCGTTCATCTAGGGGTTAGGATACAAGATTTTCATTCTTGGCACAGGGGTTCGATTCCCCTACGGGCTACCTACCACAACCTATTACAACCCGCAGTAAATTGTACTAAATAACACAATTTGTTGCGGGTTTTTTGTGTTACAGGTTTGTATTTTTTAAAACTTTATTTAATTTGCCGCAAAATACAAAACGTCAAATGACATCAACCAACCCTCCTACTGTTATTGAGCTTAAAAATGCTATAATTGCCCACCGCAGCAGGGTAGTGCTTGATAATGTTAATTTTACTGTTAACGAAGGGCAATTAGTGTATGTGTTAGGACGCACCGGAACCGGCAAAAGCAGTTTGTTGCGTACCCTTTACGGCGATTTGTCCTTGGCTGGCGGTTTTGGCAAAGTTGCCGGATTTACTTTAGAACACCTTAACTGGCAAACCCGCCCTTATTTGCGCCGGAAAATGGGTATTGTTTTTCAAGATTTTCAATTGCTGCACGACCGTACCGTTGAGGCTAACCTTCGCTTTGCCCTTGAAGCTACCGACTGGCGCGACCAACAATTAATAGCAAACCGCATTACCCACGCTTTGGCCAACGTTGCTATGCTCGATAAACGACAAGCAATGCCCTACCAACTATCGGGCGGCGAGCAGCAGCGCGTAGCCTTTGCCCGCGCTTTGCTTAATAACCCCGCCTTAATTATTGCCGACGAACCCACCGGCAACCTTGACCCACAAAGTGCACACGAAATTTTTGAACTGCTTTTTCAAATATGCCGGCAAACTACTACTACAATTGTTGTTGGTACCCATGACTACGCAAACGTGCAACGCTTTAAAGGTGTGGTTTATAACTGTGCCAACGGAAAACTTAGCCCAATGGCTATATAATTTAATTAGGCAAAAGGAGGCGAAGAAGTTGATCCGGAGTCAACTTTACTCAACTTTACTCAACTTTGCTCAACTTTTTTGTAGTTAGGATTTTATCACGCCATTTTCTGTTAGCATTTAACTTCTTCGGAATTAAAGTTTAGGGGTTGGTTTAGGTGCGGTTTGAGGGGTGGGTAAGGTAGCCCGAATTTAAATTGTGAGCCATGTTTTGTTATTGCGTAATTTTGGGTAATATAATTCTAAAAGTTGTACCTTTATTTATAACCGATTTCAGCACAAAAATACGCCCTTTGTGATACTCTTCAATAATACGTTTCGATAAGGACAAGCCAAGTCCCCAGCCTCGGGTTTTAGTACTGTATCCGGGTTCAAAAACGGTGCCGAGTTTGCTTCTTTCAATGCCTTTTCCGGTGTCGGTAATATCAATTATAATACGTTGGTTTGTTTTTTCATCTAAACTAATGCTTACATCAATGGTGCCGGTATCGTCCATGGCATCTAAGGCGTTTTTTAGCAGGTTTTCTACCACCCAATCGAGTAGTACGGGGTTAAGCAAAGTATAAATTAGAGCGGGGTTGGCTACATAATTAATTTGAACTTTATTTGGTGCGCGGCGTTGCACGTAATTAACGGTATTTTGTACACAGCTAACTATATCGTTTGTTGAAAGGTGAGGCTCAGAGCCAATTTTTGAAAACCGGTCGGCAATAACTTGTAGCCGCTCTACATCTTTATTCAGTTCGTTGGCTACCATATCGGCTTGGCCGTTGGGGTCGTCAACTAATTTAAGCAGGGCTAACCAACCCATCATTGAGCTAAGTGGCGTACCTAATTGGTGGGCGGTTTCTTTGGCCATACCTAACCACACGCGGTTTTGCTCGGCGCGGCGAGCGGTGTTAAATGCTACATAAGCTATTAAGGCAAAGGCCAGTAAAATACCAATTTGTAAATAAGGGTATCGTTTTAATTCGACCAATAATGCCGAGTCGTTATAATAAATATACTGTTGTTTGGTAATTTGTGTGCCGTCGGGGTTTGGGTATTGGTAGGTAAACAAAACCGGATCGTATGAATTTTGCATTTTGGCAAGCTCAGCGTAAAAATAAACCGAGTCTTGGGGGTTGCGATAATTACGGGTAGAATCTAAGTTTTTTGTGCCAACAATTTTTCCGGATTCGTTGAGCAAAATTACCGGAATAGTGTTGTTATTTTGCCCAAGCCCTTGTAAAAAATCAAACTGGTCTTCAATTAATGAATCTAAGGTTAATTTTTGAAGTTGTTCGTACGACTCTGCCACCAACGATATTTTTTTGCGCTCTTCGTCTTGTAAACGAGTAGCTAAATTGCTGGTATAAAGCAAAAGCGTTATCAAACCTAAGACAGCAATAATGATGAGCCAAATTTTAAATTGGCTTTTTTGCTGGTAGATGGCTGCGCCCCTGTTTTTCGATGCCATATAATAGTTTTATAAAGCAATCCGGATAGATTTAGATTGCATCTCTCTTTTTTCGACAAAAACCTTGTTTATTTAGCTATGGAGGGGAGTAAATACACTTGATTTTAAACCTTGGTGTTTAAATTTTGGCCGAAACGGCATCTACAATACCGTATTCAACCGATTCCTGGGCGCCCATCCAATAGTCGCGGTTAAAGTCTTTATTAATTTGTTCGAGGGGTTTATTACAATTTTGAGCTAAAATTAAGGCTAAAACGTCCTTAGTTTTTTGCATTTCTTTGGCGGTAATTTCGAGGTCGGCAAATGTGCCCCTAAAACCTCCTAAACTTGGTTGGTGAATCATTACGCGGGCGTTGGGCATACAGGCACGTTGCCCTTTTACACCTGCCGACAGCAGTACAGCACCCATTGAGGCCGCCAATCCAACACAAACAGTATGCACGGGCGAGGCAACTAAATTCATTACATCTAACATGGCCAATCCGGAGGTGACCATGCCGCCTGGGCTATTAATATAAAAAGTAATGGGCTGTCCGGGTTGGTCGGCATCTAAAAATAAAATTTGATTTACTACACGCTCTGCCGACTTATCGGTAACAGGCCCCCATAAAAACACTTTTCGTTGCTCTAAAAATTTATCGGCAAAACGGCTGCTACGCATAAAACTTTGCATTAACTCTTGAGGATCTATACTGTTTTTCATGTCTTGTTTATCCATGTATTGAATTGAATGATGGGGGTAAAATAAAAAAATGAACAAAATATATTGCTTGCCAATAAAACTTGAAAGGGCAAAGATACAGTTAAAAATTGAGCATTTAAAACCTTATAATGTGTTTTAACAAATATAGAGCCGCGTTGGTTCAATTCCGGATAAAAACGTAAGCATCGACAAAAGTCTTATCTTTGTGCCTGATTTATTTTGTTTGTAATTTATATTTGGTATGACCGATTTGGAATTGTACATTGAAGCCTTAATTTTTGCCGCCCATCAACCCGTAAATATAAAAGAAATTAAAGCTTGTTTAGACGCTAGTTTTCCCGAACCCGTTGAGAAAGAAGCGATAGAAGCAGCAATACAAAGATTAACAGCAAAATACCAGTTGGGGCAATATGCCTTTGAGTTAGTGCCTATTGGCGAGGGATGGCAGTTTTTAACCCATACAATTTACCACAAGTCAGTATCAATTTTATTAAATTTAAAACAAAACAAACGCCTTTCAACGGCAGCCCTCGAAACTTTAGCCATTATTGCCTACAAACAACCCATTACCAAAGCCGAAATTGAGCAAATAAGAGGTGTAAATTGCGATTACAGCGTACAAAAACTCCTCGAAAAAGAATTAATAGATATTGCTGGCCGCAGCAACGCCCCCGGACGCCCTGTTTTATACCGTACAAGTCCGTTTTTTATGCAATATTTTGGCCTTTTTTCGGTTAAAGACCTGCCAAAACTAACCGATATTCAACCTGCCGAGGGCAACGAAATAGGCAGTACCGAAGGGTAAAATGGGGTAGGGTAGGGCAAGCTAAACAGCCACCTGAAAATCGCGGAGGGCATCGTTTAACGAGGTTTTGGTGTCGGTACTTGCTTTGCGTTGGCCAATAATTAAAGCACAGGGCACTTGGTAAGCCCCCGCGTTAAACTGTTTGGTATAGCTGCCCGGTATAACCACCGATTTTGCCGGTACATAACCTTTATAAGTGCAAGGCTCGGGGCCGGTAACATCAATAATATGAGTAGATTGCGTAAGCACTACATTAGCACCCAAAACAGCCTCGCTGCCTACGCGCACCCCTTCAACAACAATACATCGCGAGCCAATAAAACAATTATCCTCTATTATTACGGGGCTGGCCTGTATTGGCTCAAGCACACCGCCTATGCCTACCCCGCCACTTAGATGCACATTTTTGCCAATTTGCGCACACGAGCCAACTGTAGCCCAAGTATCTACCATAGTGCCCGCGTCAACATAAGCGCCAATATTTACATACGAGGGCATCATAATTACAGTTGGCGCAATAAAACTGCCGTAGCGGGCAATTGCGTGTGGCACCACCCTAACGCCCAACTGCGCATAATTGCGTTTTAATGCCATTTTATCGTGAAACTCAAAAGGCCCTATTTCGATGGTTTCCATTTTCCGGATAGAAAAATACAATAATACTGCCTTTTTTACCCACTCGTTTACCTGCCAGTTGGTCATTTGCCCTGCTGCATCAAAAATAGGTTGTGCCGTTCTAAGTTCGCCGGCATCTAAGGCGGCAATGACGGCGTTTATGGTGGCTTGAGTTTGCACCTCGTTTAATAATTGGCGGTTATCAAAAGCTTGTTCAATTAGTTCTTGCGAAATAGTCCAGTTTTGCATGGTGTTTAAGGTGGGCAGGTAAGTAAATAACGATTAAGTAAAATAAATCAAATAAAAGGAGGGGCAAAATTACAGTTTTCTCCTTTACCACAAGACAAATATAAAACAACACATCTAATAAAAATGATTCGTTTTTTCCGGATATTTTCTAAGAAGTTGTTTAAGAATTAAACCATAATAATTAACCACATAGACACATAGAATTTGTTTAAGCATTAAACGGTGTGGCAGTTTTAAGGACTTGATACTAAGAAACTATTGAGATAAAACAGGCTGTAAAATGTAAAACAAATATATTGACAACTTAGTTTTGCAATTACTTTAGTAGTACATAGTTTCAAATTAGTTCAAGAAACTAATTTTTAAACAACTTCAAATTGTAATTGGTTTTCTGTTTTGCTATCTATTATGCTTTCAATTTCCGGATATAACTACTTGTGTTTTATCCGGAAAATACAACTGTTACCTGTTTATTGTCAGTTTCCGGATAAATTTTTCGCCTCCGGGGTTGGGTTGGCAGTTTATGGAAAAACCCCACAACTCCGAAGGATTTTGCCCATCCCATCCTCTAAAATGAAATGGAACTATTAATTACCTCCGGATACTTTTTTGTGGACTATTGCCTGAAATATAATTAGTAATAGAACAAAAAATAATTTAAACTAATTTTGAAGACTTTTCTTAGGGGTAACAAAGTAACAAGCAATATTATGGCCTAACTGCTAACAAAACCTGTAGAACAGCGACAGATTGGTAAAAAAAAACACTTAAATTTCGTATCTTTGTGCTTTAATAACACCTTGTTACAAAATTACAACCTGCATTTAAACCGTAGCCATTTATGAATCCGGAAGATAATAACCAAGTTCCAGCCGAAGATAAAATAATACAAGTAAACATTGAAGAGCAAATGAAAACAGCCTACATAGATTATTCTATGTCGGTAATTGTTTCGAGGGCCTTGCCCGATGTGCGCGATGGCCTTAAACCTGTGCAACGCCGCGTACTTTACGGTATGTACGAATTAGGCGTAGGTGCTGGAAAACCCTACAAAAAATCGGCACGTATTGTGGGCGAGGTGCTGGGTAAATACCACCCACACGGAGACGGCTCGGTGTACGATGCCATGGTGCGCCTTGCCCAACAATGGAGCCTGCGCTACCCCCTTGTAGATGGACAAGGCAATTTTGGCTCGGTTGACGGCGACAGCCCCGCCGCTATGCGTTATACCGAAGCCCGCTTTAGCCGTATTGCCGAAGAATTTACCGAAGACCTCGAAAAAGAAACCGTTGACACCCGCCTTAACTTTGACGACAGCCTTACCGAACCCGTAGTAATGCCTACCCAAATACCAAGTTTATTGGTAAATGGCGCAAGCGGTATTGCCGTTGGTATGGCCACCAATATGCTGCCACATAATTTGGCCGAGGTAGTTGACGGCGTAATAGCTTATGTTGATGACAATCAAATAAGTATTGCCGACCTGATGAAACATATTAAAGCCCCCGATTTCCCAACCGGAGGTATTATTTACGGAACATCGGGCGTGCAACGTGCTTTTTTAACCGGACGCGGCAGTATAATAGTGCGGGGCCGCACCGAAATTGAACAAATAGGCAACCGCGAACAAATTATAGTTACCGAAATACCCTACCAAGTAAACAAAGCCCTGCTAATACAAAAAACTGCCGACTTGGTAAACGATAAAACTATTGAAGGCATTAGCGATATACGAGACGAAAGCGACCGCCGCGGAATGCGTATAGTTTACGAGCTTAAACGCGATGCCAACCCCAATGTGGTGCTAAATCAACTGTTTAAACACACAAGTTTGCAAAGCAGTTTTGGCGTAAATAATGTTTGTTTGGTCAATGGCCGCCCCCGCATTTTAAACCTAAAAGAGCTAATTAAATACTTTGTTGAGTTTAGGCACGAGGTGGTAGTGCGCCGCACCCAATTTGAACTCCGGAAAGCCGAAGAACGCGCCCATATTTTAGAAGGCTTACTTATTGCCTTAGATAATTTAGATGCCGTTATTCAACTCATCCGGAAAGCGGCAACCCCCGACGATGCCCGCGATGGACTAATAACCCAATTTGGACTGTCGGAAATACAGGCAAAAGCAATTTTAGAAATGCGCCTGCAACGCCTCACCGGATTAGAACGCGATAAAATCCGGAACGAGTACGAAGAACTTCAAAAACACATATCACACCTCAAAGAAGTTTTAGCCAACGAATCACTCCGGATGGATATCATCAAAAACGAACTGTTGGAAATCAAACGCAAATATGCCGATAAACGTCGCACCGAAATTGAATATGCCGAAACCGGCGACATTCACTTTGAAGAACTCATAGAACGCGAGCAGGTAGTTATTACCATATCGCACCTTGGTTATATAAAACGCACCAGCCTAAGCGAGTACCGCGAGCAAAACCGCGGCGGGCGTGGCTCGTTAGGCGTAGCCTCGCGCGAAGAAGATTTTATTGAACACCTTTTTGTAGGCACCACCCACGACCACCTGCTGATGTTTACCGAACAGGGCCGCTGCCACTGGCTTAAAGTTTACGAAGTACCCGAAGGCACAAAACAATCAAAAGGGCGCGCGGTACAAAATGTGCTTAACTTAGCCACCAATGATAAAGTAAGGGCATACATAACCGTTAAAAGCCTTGCCGACGAAGCCTATATCAACAACCACTACTTAGTATTTTGCACTGTACAAGGGCAAATTAAAAAAACAACCCTCGAAGCATTCTCGCGCCCGCGCAGCAACGGAATACAAGCCATTACCATAAACGAAGGCGACCGCCTGCTTGAAGTTAAACTAACCAACGGCCAATGTAATATATTAATAGGTGTAAAATCGGGCAATGCCATTCGTTTCCCCGAAAATAAAGTGCGACCCATGGGCCGAACAGCCGCCGGCGTGCGCGGCATCGATATATCCGGAAATGATGAGGTAATAGGAATGGTATGTGTTGATACCTCCGCACAAATTATTCCGCAAATACTATCGGTATCAGAAAACGGTTATGGCAAACGCACCGAGTTAGACGAATACCGTATTACCAACCGAGGCGGTAAAGGCGTAAAGGCTTTAAATGTTACTGCCAAAACGGGTGCTCTTATTGCCATTTTAGAGGTTGATGATACAAACGGGCTAATGATTATCAATAAATCGGGTATAACCCTGCGCACCAGCGTTGAAGCCATATCGGTTACCGGACGCGCCACGCAAGGGGTACGCCTAATTAATATTGCCGATGACGATAGCATAGCCAGCGTAGCCAAAATACCTACCGACGACAGCATACCCACCACCAAACCCGATGCCCCCGATAATAACATTACAACTGAAGAGCCGTAGAAAATGGTAGCATCAAAAGTTTAAAGACAATAAGTTGATTTTTGAGGGTCGAAACACAAAGCAAAATCCGGAAGAATGATAAAATCTTGCGCGATTTTGTAGGGCTAATATTATCTCAAAGCCGAGCGTCAAACAACCTTGAAGATTTGTATCAGCTTGAGTTGGCAGATGGCCCTAACTGAAGAGTACTTTTCTTTGCCCGGTTTGATTTTAATGTACCCAAAGTTTTAATGTATCCGGAGCTGTTCAGTTGAAGGGAAGTTTATCCGGATAAGAGCAACGGCAAACAAAATTCTGCCCACTATTTATTCTTATAAATCAAACTTCAAGACGAATTTTTTTGCCTAAACACATACAACTTAAAATAAATGCCGTAAATTGCCGCTATATTTAACCATATAACCACCATTTGCTATGATTTTTAACACTTCGCCCCGCACCGGCACCTCCCGCGCTTTAAGCAAGGGCAGGGGTAAATACTAAGCGCGTAGCTTACCGCCTTGTATTTGCCTCTAATTCCCTCATCCGGAAGATTAACCCACCCCTGCGCCCCTCCAAGTAAATAACCCACCCCTGCCCCTCCGAGGAGGGGAAATTGCAAAATCCTGCTAATCCGTTAATCCGCTACATCAGTGGTTCAGACAAAATCCGGATAAAAAACCACAAACCAAACCAATTTTTTAACTTCAAAAAAACCATCTTAAAATGAAAAACTTTTTTCTTAATTTTGTAGGCACTATACCTACAACAGCCCAACAGCCCAACAGCCCAACAGCCCAACAGCCCAACAGCTAATAATTTTAAACCTGTAAAGTTACTGCTTTTTATGGCAATATTTTTGACGGGTAGTATAGGGGTGCGAGGACAAAATGGCAATGCGGGAAACCCACAAGTACCAAATTGTTATGTTGGCTTTAGCTTTGTGGGCGATGGCTCGTATAATTTTAATACAGCCGGAAATTGCTTTGATGTATGCCTTGGGCAAACATTATTTATAGACTATGGTTTAAGCGATTTTTCTACCAACGTTAATTCAGTTGAATACGTTATATCCAAATTGATTGAAAATGAGGAAATTGAAGTAGTATATACTGAAACAGTACCCGCTAACGAGCCCTATATAGATTATACACCTACTGAACCCGGTATGTATTTTGCCGATGCAATTTGCTATGATAATGAAGGCAATATAATTGAAGTAAAATGTAAGGGTGCCTGTTTTATGGTTTGGGGGGAAGGTTTTTTAAAGCTGTTTCCCCAGTCAGTTGAGGTATGCAGTTATGAAGCGTGCTTTGTCTATGGCGAATATATTGACAAAAGTTATATTGGCGATGACGCTGATTTTGACGATATATCCGTAGTCTGGGAATGGGGCGATGGCACCGAAACTTGCTTGGACTGGAACCCTAATTTGCCATGTGTACTATTCGATACAGGCACTCCTATTTGCCATACCTATCTTAACCCTGGCAACTATACCATAACCGCAACACTGACCCTCCCCAATTCAGACGACGGAACAGACTGCGGTAGTAGCACCGCAACCCAAACCATTACCATTCTCGAACCTTCAGTCGATTTTAGCTATGCCACCAACTGCAACGAAGTACAGTTTACCGACCTGTCGAACTGTGCCGTAACCTGGGAATGGAAAATTGCAGATGTGGTTATTTCTACCGAACAAAACCCCGAATGGACAGCCCCCAGCGGCGGCACCTATTTAGTAACCCTAACCATTACAGACCAAAACGGTATGCAATACACTGTAACAAAACCAATTGTAGTTAGCCAAACCCCAACTATTGAGGTGGCAGGCAATACCAATATTTGCCCCGGCGATTTGGCCCAAACCTATACCGTAACAAATGCCAACTTGTTTAATGTCATAAATTGGCAGGTTGACGGCGGCACCATAACCGCAAATAATGGCAGCAGTATAGACGTGCTTTGGAGCAGTATAAACGGCGGAACAGTAACCCTAACAGCTACAACCCCCGAAGGCTGCACCGCTACCAAAACAATAGTGGTTAATAGCAGCCACGCCTATTGCTGCACTTTTGAGCAAGTTTACCAACCCGCCGTTGATATACCTTACGATAATAGCAGTACCGGTACAAGTACTACATGGGCAGATGTAAGCAACCCATGGAACAGCAACACGGTATATATTAACGATGATATAAACATACATGGTAAGCTAATTATTAATATGACCTTGCGCTTTGGACCCAATGGCAGAATTGTAGTTCATCCGGGTGGTGTTTTAACCTTGCAAAATGCCCAATTATCCGGAGATGACCGTTGCAGTACCATGTGGCACGGCATCAGGGTTTTAGGGCCCGGAATTAACCAAAAACGGGTTTACGGCAACGATATATCAGCCCCAAACAACTTTGGATACTTAAAAGTAGAAAATAATGTATTAATTTCAGATGCCGTTGTAGCCATAGCCGCCAATGATTTACCCAAATTTGATATGACACATATCGTAGCCAATATAAACAACTATATTCAAGAAGACGAAAACCAATCAACAACCTTGCCCGCCGTTAATTTAAACGATATGTACTATACACCCTTAGCCATTAGTACCGCAGGTGGAGTAGTCGCGTTTAATAACACAGGTGTTAATACCGACCCCTCGTCTATGACAACAAGAATTTTTAATTGCTTCGATGGCGTTTTTTTGGGCTGGTATCAACAAATTGCACTTTTTCCGCCTCTGCCTAACCATGTTGTTACAGTTATATCAAAAGTATATGTAAACCAAACAGCCGATTTATACTACCCATTCGACCCCCTTTCGATGCCTGCCATTATTGGCAGCAAATCTGAAACCGCCGTGCGGCAACTATTTTATAGCACGGTATCAACAGGCGGCAGTCTTTTTACCAATCTTAAATACGGGCAAAAAACAAACGTTTGCGACAATATATTTTTTGATTACAATATAGTCAAAGAATGTTCGGTGGGTTTCGATGCAGCCGATGTATTGGCAAGCCTGGCAGACGATGCCCACCTATTTTATTCTAATAGATTTGTTAATAATACCGTGGGCTTGCAAGCGCGCAACGAGCATATAGAAATAGTTAAATCAACCTCGCTTAGCTCTAATCTGTTTCAGAATAATATAAATAGTACCAGCAGCACTATTGGGGTATATTTAGCCGGATGCGCCTACAACCTAAAAGAGGCCCACTTCGACGGCAATACCACCTCGGCGGTATTGCTCGATAATATAAACACATCTGGCTCAACCAACACTAATTTGGCAAACAAAGTTACGAATAATGATTTTGACAATACGGTGTTTGGCATTATAACCACCGATAATAATATTGGTACACAAATTTTTTGCAATCGTTTTGATAATTATCTGGGGGCAATGGTGTTTAACGAAAATACCGCCGGTGCCGGAAATTTAGATGACCAAGGAAATTGCTTACAAGATAACCCCGAACCTGCTAATAACAGTTTTTTTACGCCATGGAACCAAACGTTTCCGGATATTACAGCCGTTTATACCGCTAATGATTTTAATTATTTTTACTACCCAAGTGCCGAATATACCCCTACGGTAAACAATCCAGCTATTGTAGTTCTAAATCCTTGCGCATTAGAAGATGCTAACTTTGCATGTTTAACACCTGAGCCACCGGAATAGCTCCCACACCCGAAGAGATAAATAATACCCTGCAAAATGGCACCAATACCGAGCGTATTAATTTGGCGGTGGCTTTGCTTACCGAGTTTCAACAAGACACTGCCCAAGCCATTAGTTTATTAGAACAGGCTATTGCCGACCCCGCTGCAGCGCAGTTATTATTACCTGTGTATTTGAAAAATAAAAATGATACTATGGCAGCGGGTATAATAAACGGATTACCAACAAACACTACTGCCGAAATAAATTATAAAGCATTAGCTCAGTTGTTATTAAACAAAAACACCACTAATCAGGCTTGGTGGCAACTAACCGAAACAGAAATAGAATGGGCAAAAAACTTGGCAGAAACCAATACAAAAACAGGTTTTGCTACCCAAGCCTTGCTTGCGCTAAGTATTGGTCGCGAATATTATTTACCGCCGGTTAATATGCCCGATACAAGTTTTAGCGGAAAACGCCAACCACCACCACCTCATGCTCCTAACCCCGCAGTTTATTTCGAAAATACAATAGCCCAACACAACTGGCAGTTCAGCCATAACTTGAACAATAACCAACAAGCCGAAGTAATGGTTTATGATGCCTTGGGGCATTTGGTATCGAGGCAAACCGTAAACGGCAAAGGCAAAACAACCATAAGTGCGCACCATTTACCGCCTGCAATATATTTTGCAGTTGTTAAAACGGCAAACGAACCTGCAATTCGCCAAAAATTATTAATAGTGCGCTAAGTATTAATTTATTAACCCTTGTCGGCAGTATTGTTAAAACTGCCAACGAGATTTTTATGTTGATTTTATGAAAAATTTGCGATATTTGATTATTTGCTTGATGGCAACAGTAATAGTAAAAGCCCAAAAGCCTCTTTATTTTGAAAAAACCTTAAGTTTAGGCTATGTAACCGAAGGTTGGCAAGTGCTTCCTATAAACGATAGTACTTATTTTATTTCGGGTGGTCTTTTGTATAAAAACAATTTAGAATTACACCAGCCTTGGACAATACAGATGAATAGTTATGGCGATACATCACAAAGTAAATTGCTCAACAATGTGGGTCTTGGTCGTTGGCTATTAGATATTATCCCAACTACATCGGGATTTGCTTATATTGGTAACCAAGACTCGATAACCCATGCCAATGCCTGTTTTGGATTTTTAGATAAGGAGGGTAATGTAATAAAACACACTACGGTTGTTCGCCCCAACTGGTCGCGGTCGTGGGCAATGACACCAACCACCGATGGGGGTTATTTATGTGTAGGCACTTATGCCTATAACGATGCCGTTGGAGCCCCGTATATAATAAAATACAATGCCTTAGGCGATTTGCTATGGGATAGCGTGTATGTACAATACGCCGCCAAAAATATGCATAGCCGTTTGTACGATATTGAACCAACAAAAGATGGCACCGGATATTATATAGCTGGTTTAACCAACGAGGGATTTTACGAATTTCCCGGAGGAAAGTATGGTGATATAGACCAAGCTGACCCTTGGTTTTTTAAAATAGACGAAAAAGGCAATATTTTAAAAGAGGTAATCTTTGTAAACGAAGGCTGGGATTTGTTTTTTAGTTTTAGCTATTCAAACGATGATAACTTTTTGTTTACCGGTAGAGAAGATTTTGAGAACCACTTAACTAAAGTAAATGAAGATTTTACAATAAACTGGCAAACAAAAATTAGTAAAGAAGGCACAACACCTCTAATACTTGAGCTTCCTGATAAAGGATATTTGGCTGTTGGTTCAGGTTACGATAATAAAAAAACAAGTATAGATAATTTAATAACCCGCTTGTCGTCTGATGGGAGTATTTTGTGGCAGCGCGAATATGGCGTACCTACCATGCACGATTATATATTCGAAGCTATAAGAACTGACAGGGGCGATATTATAGGCGTTGGTCGCCAAGATTCTATTAACACGGCGTTGTTATATATACTAAAAACCAACTGCATGGGCTTGCTCACCGAGCCAAAAGCCGAGTTTGTACATGTTTTGGCGAGTGGTTATACCTATACGTTTACCAACAAAAGCCAATACGTTTACCCCGACAGCATAGACGGTGGGCATTTTATTTGGGATTTTGGCGACGGCACCCCCGCACAAGTGGTAAACAGCAATGCCTGGCAGTCGCATACGTTTCCGGCGGCATCTAATAATATATACACCGTTACCCTTACCGCTGTGGTATGCCAAGATACCAGTGTTTACCAAGAAACCATCAACACATGGCCCAACGGCATAGAAAATTCCCCCTCTTCAAGGGCGTTAGGGGTAGTAAGCACCAACCCCGCCCACCAAACCGCTACCCTAACCCTCAACCCCAACTATACCCATTTAATACACCAAGGCGAAGCTCTTGAAATTTTTAACACCCAAGGGCAGTTAGTTAAAACCGTTCCTTTATCATCAGAAGGGGAAACAACCACTTTCAGCACCGCCAACTTTACATCCGGAATCTACTACTGCCGCCTTCAAAACCATCCGGAGATAGAAGGCGTTAAACTCCTGCTCTACTAATTCCTATTTTAGGGGTGCAGGGGCGGATTAATTTTCCTACCTACAAAAAACCCTCCCTAAATACAAGCTATGTTTGGCTTAAATCCGGAAAAATTTGAAAACTTTTCCGGATTTTTTGTTTGTTTGACCGCGTTTTTAACTATCAATCATTAGCATTAAAATTTATTTACAAAAAAAATATTAGTTCTTTGTTTGTTGGTTGATATTAATAACGTAACTTCACCGCACAATTCTTCAAATAATCTTCAGAATTAACATTTACCAAAAACTGCAAACTTATGCAAAACCTTTACTGTAAAAGTATTTTGTTTGTTACGTTTTGTTTGCTGCTTACCATCTCTTTTAGTGCATGGGCGCAAACAACCGTAAAAGGCACCGTTACCGATGCCGCTACTAACGAGGGACTTCCGGGTGTAGCCGTATTGGTTAAGCCGGGCAATACAGCCGGCACCATAACCGATTTTGATGGCAATTACGAAATTCGGGTACCAAGTGATGCCTCGTTACAATTTTCGTATGTTGGCTATCGCACACAAGTAATAGCCGTAAATAACCAAACAGCTATTAACGTGCAATTAGTTGAAGACGTAGCCAAACTTGACGAGGTGGTAGTAACCGGCTTGGCTACCAATGTAAAACGCAGTAATTTAGCTAATGCCGTAGCTACTTTATCGGCAAAAGAGCTAACAGGCGTTACCCCACCGCAAACCCTTCAAAATGGGCTTTCAGGCAAAATTCCGGGTGCCAATTTAGTAGCTAACAGTGGCGCGCCGGGCGGCGGTATTTCAATGAAATTGCGCGGTGTTACCACTGTGTTGGGTTCGTCGCAACCTTTATTTGTTGTTGATGGCGTTATTATGGACAATTCCTCTACATCGGGCGGGCTAAACGCCGTTACGGCTGCCGCCGCCGGGGGCAACGCATCAACGCAAGATAACGCCTCGAACCGTATTGCCGACTTAAACCCCGACGACATCGAAAGTATTGAAGTTTTAAAAGGTGCCCTCGGCAGCCGCTATTTATGGCTCGCTGGCAGCATCGGGGGTTGTAATTATTAGCACTAAACGCGGTAGTGCGGGTCGTACCAACATAAACTTGTCGCAAGATATTGGCGTAGCTATGGCCAACAAATTATTAGGTGTCCGCGACCTGTCGGGTTTAGATACCGCCCAAATTAGCGCGCAGTGGGGCAAAAATGCTGTTGCCGACTTTTTAGCCGCCAAAAATGGCGGTGGTTTTACCGATTACGGAGTAATGGACAAAAATTAGGCTATTTTTTAGACGCTTGGTTCAAGTGGACATTTTTAATGCTGTTTTTTTATTCACTTTTTTACATTATTCTTGAATATTTTTCTTTGCATGTCTGTAAAACGGAAACAAGCTCTGCTGGGGAGCAACTTGTCAGGGGTAAAACAGAGGTGCAAGGCCTTATCTAAGGCGCTGTATATTGTAAGCCTTTGATATAAAGCCCTTACCTTTAAAACCCCTCTATAAATTTCTTTTCCTTCATTGATAGGCCATTATGGTTTCTTAATTTGTTTTTTAAATCTGCGAAATGTCCATCAATAGCATTGGTTGTGTTAGGTATTTGAAGTTCCCTGTTATCGTGCCAAGTAAACCAAGGAAATTATTCTTCAAACTACGATAAGCACTTCTAAGCCTTTTATGCGTATAAAACGATTTGTTTGTAGTCGGATTTACAGTTCTCTCGTTTAGAAACACTTTCCATTTTTCAAGCCATAGCCCTAATGCTCCGACAAAGCTTTCTTTGTCTGTTTGCTTCATCAAATCTACAACATCCATCAGCTCTTGTGCAGCTTTTAGCTTGGCTTACGGGTCAAATATCTTCGAATTATTGCTGCTTGATGAAACTGGCACATTTGAACAGGAATACCCTTAAACGACGCAATTAAGCCTTTTCTTCCGTCCAAACAATAGCCGAAATAGTAAAACCTCGCCTTTTTAACTCCTTAATTCCTTCTATATACAGCCCATTGGTCTCTGTCTTTACATAATATTTCAAAAGGTTTTCTTTGGTGTAGGCATCTTCAAAAGCATTACGCCAAAACCCCGCCCCCAATAGGTGGTGTCCATTAATACAACGACTACTCTACCTGTTTTTTTCGTAGCCACTATTTTAATCTTGTCTAACCGCCTTTGAATCGTTTTAACAGAACAATTATACTTGTGAGCTAACTGCAAATAGGTCTGTTTACCACCTTTGTATTCTTCCCATATTTGCTCGTTTTTGATGCGTTGCCCCCCTAAAAATTGTTTCCCACAATGAGCACACTTATACAATTGAACTCCTTTTACAAGTCCGTTTTTCTTTACAAACCTTTACCACAGTAAAAGCATTTTTTTATTCATAACCTTTGATTGTCCTCAAAGCTAACAATAGTAATGCTTTCGAAGGTTTTTAGCCTAAAAAATGTCCATTAAGCCCCGATTACGAAAAAGAAATGTACGGAAACACTGGTCTTTTGCGCAATACTCGTTTAAGTTTAAGCGCGGGAGGCCACGACAGAACTACTTTTTATTTGGCCGGAAATCTAAAAAATGAAGAGGGCATTATAAAAAATACCGGATATGACTACAAATCTTTGCGCGCCAACGTTGACCATCGTATTGGCGACCGCATTACTATTTCGTTAAGCAACGGATTTAGTAATTCAAGCGCCGACAGAGGTTTGACTAACAACGATAACAACGGCGTTACTTTTGGTGTTGCCCTTTCTTCGACACCCAGTTTTGCTAATTTATTTCCGGATGATAAAGGCAATTACCCGCGCAACCCTTATGCCGCCTCAAACCCCTTAGAAACGCGCGACCTAATGACTAATAACGAAACCACTAACCGCTATACCGGAAGTTTAACCATTAATGCTATTTTGTACGAAACAGCAAAAACTTATACTAAATTAGTGTTGCGCGGCGGTTTAGATTACTACAATCTTAAAACCAATGCCCAGTTTCCGCGTATTTTGCAATTCCAAGAAAAAGGCTTAGGTGGCTTATCGGTTCAAGGCTTTGTAAACAACACCAACGTAAATACGGCTGCCTATTTGGTAAATAATTTTGCAGCAAGCGAAAAATTAAACTTAGTAACCTCGCTTGGTACAACCTACGAATCGTTTAATTTTGACAATGTACTTGCCACCGCCAGCGACCTAATAATAGGCCAAACTAATATTGACCAAGCCGGCTCGGTTTCGGTTTCGCAAACCCGCACCAAACAATTAGGCAACGGCCTTTTTGCCCAAGAAGAGGTTAACTATGCCGATATGGTGGTTGCTACCGTAGGTGTTAGGTTCGATAAATCAACAGTAAATGGCGATGTAAACAAGTTTTATGCTTACCCCAAAGCTTCGGTTGCATTAAATATAACCAAAATGCCATTTTGGGCTTCAGAAGATGTGCAGCAACTAAAATTGCGCTTAGCCTATGGCGAGGCAGGTAATTTTCCGCCCTATATTGCTAAATTTACCACTTTAGGCCCAGCTAATATTAGTGGCTTGCCCGGCTTACAAATAGGTACTACTTTGGGCAACGCCAATATAGCCCCCGAACGCCAAAAAGAGTTAGAAGCTGGCTTTGATGTAGCATTTTTACAAAACCGCTTAGGACTTGAATTTACTTATTACCAAAAAACTTGCTCAGATTTAATTTTGAGGCGCAACATGCCGTTATCTTCCGGATTTGGCACAGAAATTGGCAATTTTGGCGAATTAGTAAACAATGGTTTCGAAATAAAACTAAACACACTTCCGGTTAAAACCGAAAATGTACGCTGGAGTTCGACCGTAACATTTTGGCGAAATACCTCAGAAATTACCGAACTGTTAGTGCCTGCTTTTAATTTAGGTGGCTTTGGCAACACCTTGGGTACTTTTAAAATTGAAGAAGGTAAACCCGCTACTCAAATTGTTGGCAGGTTTGTAAATTCAGCCGGCGAATCGGTAGTTGAAGCAATTGGCGATGCCGAACCCGATTTTCAAATGGGCTTTGCCAACGAACTGACAATTAAACGCAATTTATCGTTAAGTTTTAACTTGCATGTAAAACAAGGCGGCGACAATATTAACCTAACCGAACTGCTAACCGACTTGGGCGGCACAAGCTACGATTATGACGCTGATGCCGATGGCAATGGCACAAAAGATGCCTTAGACCGCATTAACGCTTTGGGTGTAACAGCCGAACCATTTGTGCAAGATGCCAGCTATGTTAAACTGCGCGAACTTGGTTTGTTTTACGACCTCCCATTTTCCGGAAAAAAAGTAAATAAACTGCGCCTTGGCGTATCGGGTACTAATTTATACACTTGGTCGAAATATAAAAGCTATGACCCCGAAGTATCAAACTTTGGTATTGATGGCATTTCAACAGGTGTAGAGGTTACACCTTACCCAACAGCAAAACGCATTTTATTCCATTTGTCGGTTGATTTTTAAACAATTAAATTATTCTTTTTTCTCAGATAGTTGTCAGCTTATTTCCGGATAAAAATTCTATAAATTCTATAAATTCTATATGTATGTCTTAATTTATTATCCGGATGTTTAGCCAAATCCTATCTTACTATTTGTAATAAATATTATTAATATTATTCTATTTTATCCATAATACAATGAAAAAAATAACTTCATATATACGGTGGACTTCTTATATTTTTTTAGCTGTCGTTTTAAGTTTACAAAGTTGCTCGTTTGATGACGAAGGCAATTTAAACGACCCTGTAATTGGCGATTTGGGTAGCAATGCCTCAAAATCACAATTAAATGCAGTAATGGTTGGTACTTTATCGGCTATGCGCGACCGCATTGACACTTATTTGGATGATGTAGGCGTTATTGGCCGTGAATACTATCGCTTTTCGGGTGCTGACCCCCGCTTTACCTCCGATTTATTAGGCGCAGGCGAAGCTGTCCTTGACAACAACACATTTTATATTAACAACCCTTGGCAATCGCGTTACCGCACTGTGCGCAATACCAATATTTTAATTGATGGGGTAAATAATACCAATTTAATTACTGCTGCCGAAGCCAAAGGTTATTTGGGCGTAGCTAAAACCCTACAAGCAAACGAGTTGTTAATGAACTTAAACCTTACCGACGAAAATGGCATCAGAATTAACGTTAAAGACCCATTAAGTTTAGGCCCAATAGTAAATAAAACCGATGCCTTAGCCGCTATTGCCTCCCTGCTTAACGAGGCCGACACCGACCTAAGTGCTGCTGGCGATGTGTTTGCTTTTAATTTAGGTGCTGGCTTTGATGGGTTTAACACACCGGCTAATTTCCGGAAAGTAAACCGTGCTTTGGCTGCCCGCGTAGCTGCTTACAGGGGGCAATGGACCGAGGCAAAATCAAACCTTGAGGCTTCGTTTTTAGATAAAACCGGCAACTGGATGGCAGGTGCTTACCATATTTTTTCGGGCTCGACCAACGACCAACTTAACAAAGCCTTTTATCCGCTTAATAATACCGGCGAACTAAGGGCTACCCAACCTTCTTTTATTAGCAACGCCGAAGCTGGCGATACCCGCTTAGCAAAAGCGCCGCAACGTGCCGAAGAGGCAGCGCAAAGCGAGCTAAAAAGCAGTTACGATGTTTGGGTTTACACCTCAAATGCTGCGCCTATTGCCATTATTCGCAACGAAGAATTAGCCTTGCTGTATGCCGAAACAATGATTCATTTAAACGATAATAACGAGGCGGTGAATACGCTTAATACCATTAGAGTTAGCCATGGCTTAGGCGCATATAGCGGCGGTGTTACTACCGACGAATTAATTAATGAAATGCTAAAACAGCGCAGATACTCGCTGTTTGCCGAAGGCCACCGTTGGATTGATATGCGCAGATATGGTAAATTAGGCGAACTGCCTATTGACCGCGCAGAAGACGATGTTTGGTCGGCGTTTCCGATACCTATTACCGAAAATTAAGCCTTAAAAAATTATTGTAACTACAAGGAAGAAACTTAAAAAAACCTCACTTAATTTGTTTTTTTAATAAATTAAGTGAGGTTTTTTATAACCCCAAGATAGATTTTAATACTTAGGCAGATTTTAACAGCATTTTTAATCGTCGCTGCTATCGTCTAATACTATGGGCGCATCGGGGGCGTTGCGCATAACCGAGTCAATGCCGTTGTCGCGGCCATTTTCGCTTTCGTAAAGCTGGCTGGTGCCAACAATCTGCCCGTTACTTGCCTTTAAATTAAAAAATGGTTTGCCCGCGGATGAAACTAATTTTTCAAAGCGGTTTTCGTTGATGGCATTATTTTTGACCGAATTAATGCCGTTTTCGCAGGCCGATTTTGTAGTATAGCCCTCGCTGCGTAAGATAATTTGGCCATTATCGGCTTTCAAATTAAAATAAAAAGAGCCATCTTTGCCTGTTTTGATGGTAAATTTACCCATAATTAGTTTGTTTATTGTTTTGAGTTATAAAAAGTGACTAATTTCGCGCCAAGATAGATAAAAGTATTGATATTGCAAAAATAAAAGATAATGAACTCCAAATTGTACGTTACCAAGTATTATAACAGCCTGTCAACGGCAGGTGTTGTATATGCTTTATCCGGATTTGCTCTTTTGGGCTTGGCCGTTTTAGCTAACGATTTTGGATTGCAATTTTATATGGGTTTTTTATATCCGGTTTTAATAGCCGCTTTATATTTTATTAAAATTGGCAGCGATGCCTTTATAAACGCCAAACAAATTCGTCAAAATGCTATTAATAATTTCGATTTAAATGGCAATGTTTTTATTGAAGAAGAGTTAAAGAGCAAACAAATCCGGAGGGAAAAGATGCTGTTGTTCCGGAATATTTCTTTAATCTTGTTGGCCGTTGGCAGTATCATGTACTTTGTTTTTTCGGGCAATAGTTTAAAATTTTTACAAGGTTTGGGCATGGCATTTATTGTAATTGGCAGTATTGGCGCAGCCCTTTTTATGTATAGTTTGTTTATTTTGGGCAAATATATTGCAACCCTATTGGCAACTAAAGCCTCCTCGTCAAGTGCAAAAAATTAAGTAATTATTTACCCCTCCACAAGGCATTGCTATGACGCAACAAAACCAAGAACTGACACAACAAATTATACAATATTACGACCGATGCGAACCACACTACCGACTTCATTGGGATTTAAGCAATAGCCACGCCTTACATTATGGTTTTTGGGATGCCACCACGCACAATTTTAGCCAGGCGTTGCAGCGCATTAATGCCGTAATGGCAAATACCATTGCCTTAAATAATGCCGATTTTGTTTTAGATGCCGGATGCGGTATTGGTGGCTCGGCAATTTGGTTGGCCAAACATATTGGTTGCCGTACTTTAGGTATTACCCTAAGCCAACGACAAGTGGCAACAGCTACCAAATTGGCACAACAACAAGGCGTAGCACATTTAGCTCAGTTTGGCTGCGCCGATTACACCCAAACGCAGTTGCCCAACCAACACGTTAGCGCGGTATGGGCTATTGAAAGCCTTTGCCATGCTGCTAACAAACTGGCTTTTACAAACGAAGCTGCCCGCATTTTGCAATCCGGTGGCCGCCTTGTGGTGGCCGATTTTTTTATTCGCCAAACCCCGCCCTTAAATACCACCGAAACCCGCATCATAAATAAATGGGCTAATGGTTGGGCAGTTCCTCAGTTCGATACCATTGGGCAAATGCAGGCCAATCTTTACCAGTCGGGATTCAGAGATATTGAAGTCAAAAATATTACCTCCCATATCTTGCCATCGGCAAAACGCTTGTACTGGCATTTTTTTCCCGGATGGGTGGCAACGCGGCTCTATGGTTTATACAAAAAAGTACCCTCATTTGTGCAGCAAAACGTTTGGACGGCCTACTGGCAGTACATTGCCTTGCGCAAAAATTTATGGCAATACTATTTGGTTAGTGCCGTAAAAGCCTAAATTTAAAATAGCGCAACGATACAGCGAGTTTGGTTTTTGTTTACGACGAATTGTTTTACAATAACCAACCCATGCTAACGGCGTTTGATTCGTAGTTTTTTGATACTTAACACGCGACTTAAATAATATCCGGAAAAAATAGAGACCCATATAATAAAAAAACACTTATATTTGTAATGCCATAAAAACAAACTTTAAACCTCATTTTTAACAAAAAATTACTTCTAAACATGAAAAACGTAGTAAACACCCTGTTTTTATTGCTAACCACCGCTTTAATGGGGGTAAATTGCTGGGGGCAAGTATCTTTTGAAGACATGGCTAATCCACCAAAAAATGATACCGAAGCCATGAAGTACATAGACAAGTACCTAAAACCCAAAATTAACGACACCCTCATTGCTCGCCTTTTTGAAGAGGCTGATGTGGTTTTTGAAGGGGAAATAATAGACGGACGAGCCTTATGGGATAAACAACAGAACGTTTATACCTTAGAACCCCATAAGGTGTTTAAAGGGGAGGACACCATTTCAATAATAGCTAATTGGAAGCCCCAAAACGCTACTTACGATTTAGGTGAATGGTCGCATGGGCGTTTGGAAGTGGGCTTATTTTTTGTCAAAAGAGACCCACAAAACAAGAATATTTACAGATTCGTAAATCCTAAAAACGCTTGGATATCTTATGCCACATGGATTGTGAATCCTATTGTACTTGATAAACAGTACAAGATAGCCCTGTATGACAAAATATTAGGGCGAAAAGGGGCAAAATACGAAAAGACTTCATTTTTTTATAAAAAAAAAAGAGAGCTTAAATGCTGGGAATACTGCCATGAAAAGCGGTAATGGTGTCATTACAGGCTTTTCACGCGATACCGTACCTGCGGGCATTCGGGCAACCAATGTTTCGGAAAAAAATGTAGGTATCAACTTACACCTCATACAACATTAAAAAACTATGCGTTAAATTAATCCTCAAACAAATTACCTTGCAAACTGCTGCTGCTACTTGTTTTAGGTTTGGTCGCCATAAATTGGGCAGCGGGCTGAAAAATTATTTTTTCGGCAAGTTGGTAGGGCGCACTTAATAACTGTAAGGCTTGCGTGGCCGAAATTTCTGAGCTTAACCAACTGTGGTAATTCTTGGGCGTTAAAATTACGGGCATTCGTTGGTGTAAATGTGCAATAGCTGGCACCGCCTGGGTGGTAATAATGGTAAAACTGTGCAAGGGCATTAATTGGTGTGGCTGCTGGCAGGTAGTAAACAGGCCAGCAAAGGCAAAAGGTGCTGTTTGGTTTAAGGTAATAAAATAAGGTGTTTTTTGTTTTGCCTCGTTAAGTTGCCACTCGTAATAACCATTTGTTAAAACCAAACACCGGTTTTGGGTAATTAAAGGTTTGAAGGCTGGTTTTTCAGTTAAAGTTTCGCTGCGGGCGTTTATTAGTTTGGCAGCCATAGTTTTATTTGTAACCCATTGTGGCCACAAACCCCAGTGGTAAAACTGCACCATTTTAGGGCTCTGTTGGGTAATAACTGCCGAAGCCTGCGTAGGATAAATTTGTTGTTGTGGAATAAGGTCTCCTTCTCCGGATATTTCATTAACATCAAAAGTATTTATAACGTCTTGTTCAGTAGCTACAAGCATAAAACGTCCACACATAACATAAATATAAAGATAGTTATTAAAACAGTATTGCCTAACAAAATGATATTAAGAGGTAAAAATAAGTATTTATTCCGGAAAATAGATGCTCCCGTTGTGCAAAAACGCTGTAACTTTGCCCGTAATAAAGCACGCCAAATTTGTTTGGTTCAAACAAAACGTGGGTTCACTCTTTTTTTTTGATTGTATTTTTGCTGTTTGCTGTTTATTACTTTTGTTATTATGTTTTTTTTAGATTTTGAAGCACCGATTGCCCAACTTTACGAACGCATAGAAAAATTGCGCGACATTGGCCTTAAAGAAAATATTGATATTAGTGCGGCTATGCACGAGTTAGAAGAAAAATTAGAACAAACAAGGCGCGATTTGTACGCAAACCTCACGCGGTGGCAAAGGGTACAACTTTCAAGACATCCGGATAGACCCTATACGCTGTTCTATATTCAACAAATATGCCAGCATTTTACCGAACTTTCGGGCGACAGGCTGTTTGGAGACGACAAAGCAATTATAGGCGGTTTTGGCACCATTGACGGCCGCACCTTTATGCTTATTGGGCATCAAAAAGGCACAGATACCAAATCGCGCTCGTACCGCAATTTTGGCATGGCCAACCCCGAAGGCTACCGCAAAGCTTTGCGCCTAATGAAATTGGCCGATAAATTTAACAAACCCATTGTTTGTTTTATTGATACGCCGGGGGCTTTTCCGGGAATTGAAGCCGAACAACGCGGCCAGGCCGAAGCTATTGCCCGCAATTTATACGAAATGACCCGTTTGCGGGTTCCGGTAATTTGTATTATTATAGGCGAAGGCGCATCGGGCGGGGCACTGGGTATAGGCGTTGGCGACCGCGTATTGATGCTCGAAAATACTTGGTATTCGGTTATCTCGCCCGAGTCGTGCTCTTCTATTCTTTGGCGTAGCTGGGATAAAAAAGAAATTGCCGCCGAACAACTTAAATTGACCGCCGCCGATATGAAATCGTTTGAACTGATAGACGAAATTGTTCCCGAACCCTTAGGCGGCGCACATCAAAACCCATTAGAAATGGCACAAATAGTAAAACGTATTATATTGCATCATACCGCCCAGCTCGAAACCTTATCGCCGGCTACACGTATTGGCCAACGTATTGACAAGTTTGCCAATATGGGTAAATTTAAAGAGGTATAAATGAAAAGGGGTAAATCCTTTTATTTGCTTTATTGGTTTAACTTAAAACTAAATACTACTTTGCGCCCGTTATCGCAATATCTAAGCGAGTGCGAAAGTTGCTGCATCAAAAAAACACCGCGCCCGTTGGGTTCGCAAAGCCGCTCTTTACAAGTAGGGTCAGCCAAATTAGCAGGGTCAAATCCATTTCCTTCATCTGTAACGGTAAATTCTAACAAGCTACGCCCCCTTTTACACAAATTTACGTTTACCAATTTGTTAGGATTACCACAGTTTCCGTGTAAAATACCGTTATTTACTGCCTCCGTCAAAACCAACAATATATTATAATACTGATTTTCGTCTATACCATATTTGTATTGTAACGCTTGCACAAAAGGCTCAAGCAGGGCAATATTATCGGGGTTAGAGGCTAAAGATAAACAAGAACTGGGTAAACGTTTTGACTGCATAGACAACCAATTAGAAACAGAAAACAAAAATCTACAAAAATGAGCTGAACAGCAAAATGTGAATAACAATGCAAAATTACGGCAACCTTTAAGACGATGCAAGTTTTTTTTGTCACTTGAACTTCCTAAATCATGTTTTTTTTAAAAAAAATACTTTTTACTTGTTTTTTTAAACAGTACCACACTTTTTTTAAGTATTTACAGGCAATTTTTTTTTACCCAACCCTTATTTTATCTCTATTAATTACCTGCCAATTTGTGGGCAAGCACACCGATGCCTATGCCCAATACCCAAATTTTGAGCGATATAACGAAGTGCCGGTTATCGAAAATAAACAAGCCTTGCCATTAGCTTGGGCAGGCGGGCTAAATTTACCCGTATTTTCGGGCTTCGATGCCAATGCAGACGGTTTTACCGATTTGTTCGTGTTTGATAAAGCCAATGATTTTCCGATGGTTTTTATAAATTGTGGCTTACCCGATACGCTTTGTTTTACCTATCATCCGGAATTAGCTCCTTTTTTTCCGGAGGAATTAGAAGGGTGGGCTTTAATGGCCGATTTTAATTTCGACAAAAATCCGGATTTATTTACCTACTACATCGGCAATATCCGGATGTATTACGGTGGCAAAACCTTACAAGACGGTTTTCAGCTTATTACCAACAAATTAGTGTATAAAGGCAAAAACAGCATCTTAAATATTCCTTCAACGGTGCTCGATTTGCCCGCCTTTGTTGATGTGGCAAACGACGGCGACTTAGATATTATTTCGTTTGATTTTGCCGGAGCCTATGCCTCGTATTACGAAAACCGCGCACAAGAATTGACCGGCACATCTGCCGATACCTTATTTTTTAACCGGATTACGCGCTGTTGGGGTGGATTTAAAGAAAGTGATACCTCGAGCACCATTATTTTAGAAACCGGATGTGCCGAACTTTGGGAAGGCGATGAGGACGAGGGCAAAACCCGCCACGCAGGCTCAACAATTTTAGCCTACGACCCCGACAAAGATGGCGACCAAGACCTAATTTTAGGCGATGTGTCATCAAGCCGGCTGGTTCGGTTATTTAATACGGGCGATACCGCAAAGGCGTGGGTTACGGCGCAAGATGCTTTTTTTCCGAGCTACGATACGAGTGCTTATTTGCCAATTTTTCCGGCAGCCTTTAAAGCCGATGTTACCAACGATGGCCTTGACGACCTAATTGCCTCGACAACTGATTTTTACAGCACCAGCTTCGACCAAGTTTGGCTCTACAAAAATATTGCCCCCACCCCCAGCGATACCGACCGCTATACCTTTGTAAGCAAACATTTTTTAGCGGGTAATATGCTCGATGTTGGGGTTCGCGCCTACCCCGCTTTTCAAGACTACAACAACGACTCGTTGCCCGATTTATTTGTTGGCAATTATGGCGTTTTTGACTCTATAGAAAATATTCATAAACCGTCCTTGGCTTTGTACGAGAATACTGGCACAAAAACGCATCCGGAGTTTACCTTAGTTACACGCAATTTTGCCAATTTAGCAGGTTTGGGCTTTAGAGGTATTTACCCAAGTTTTGCCGATTTAGATGGCGACAACGATGCCGACCTGATTATTGGCACCGAGTTGGGTAATTTGCACTATTTTAAAAACACGGCGCCATCCGGAGAAAAAATGCAACTTACACCCACTAAGGCAAAAATTCCGCCCTTGCCGCCCCAATTAAGCGCGGCCTCGCCCACCCTTTACGATGTAAATGCCGATGGCCTGCCCGATTTAATTGTAGGAAGCAGCGAAGGCAAATTGCGCTATTACCAAAACATTACCCAACCCAGCGATACACTAAGTTTTACCCTTATTGACAATTTTTGGGGCAAAGTAAATGTTAATTTAACAGGCGCAGGCGGGTATAGTTCACCTTTAATTTTTTACCCCGATACTACTGCTAATAGTCCCGTTTTGTTGGTAAATGCCGATAACGGTCGTGTTTTTTGTTATACAAACCTAACAGATTCGGTGTTTACTTTGCTTGATAGCAGTTTTGCCAAAATTTATGAGGGAGGGCGTGGGGGCCTTAGTGCCGCTAAACTGCGCAATAATGAATTGTATAGTTTAGCAGTAGGAAACCAACGCGGAGGCTTGGCGCTGTTTACCCAAGACCTTGCCTTAAATGCACCGCCCTCTTTGTTGCCCACTACCGCTATAACACCAAACAAATTTGGCCAATTACAGTTTTTGCCTAATCCGGGCAGCAACAATAAAACGTCAATCCTTACAATTCAGCTTGTATTGCCCGACAAAATATTCCAAAATTGGCAAATGAATAATAATAAAGCGCAAAACATGGAATTTATATTTACTGCCCATGCAACTAACGGTAAAACCTGGCATTTACCAGCGCAATACATAGGCAATAAGCAATGGCAAATACAAACACAAGATGTATTGTCGCCCGGAGCATTGTACCTGATAACAGCCAAAAATGGGCAAATAATTGCCTCCGGAAAATGGCTTTCTTTACCTTAAATCAAGACGCTACTGCGTACTAAAATTAACTGCCTGATAATTTTTTTGCTTAAAGGATTGGCAAGGGTAAACCACTTGATTGTCTTGAACCATGATTTTTAGGATTAAATGATGGGCAGGATTTACACCTACCACATTACCGCTTCTTTCCGGATGGAAAAGAAAAAAATCCCTTGCAAAAAAAATATTAGACTTCTTTCATAATTGAAAATTATATAAAGCTGCGATTAGATTTAGTCTTAATCCATATCTTTTTCGCCTGTTTCTATATTTTTCAGATAGGATTCTAAATATTTTCAAACATCTAATCACATTTTCTACAAGAACTCTACTGGCTGATATTTTGCGATTTTCTTTTTTATCCTCTTTTGTCAAAGGGTTTTTCTTAGAGCGTTTTTTAGGAATTTCTGTGTTTTTATGACGCTTATCCAATCCTTTATAGCCTGTATCAGCTTGAACTTTTATTGTGTTATGAATGTAGGTTCTACTCTCTTTGAACCCAAATTACGCGATAGGATTTTTGGGGTTAAAGTCGATGGGGTAATCCCAAAGAGCGGCGAACCATTTTCGGCGTTTTTTGGTGAGTGCTATTTTGAGTTTTAAAATTCCGTTTACTTTTTCAAAATAAGCACCAATAGCAAAGACTCTGTATCTGAGCGTGGATAATGTTTTTTGGGTTTTTTCTTGTAACACAAAGAAGCGGAACAGGGACATGAGATTATAAGCAATCATCACAAAGATTAGTGCTGCTTCTGTTGCAAAAAAACCTTTTAAATTAAAACTTTCTGCTCCAAAATCGTTCTTGAGTTCTTTTATTCGGTTCTCGGCATCGCCTCTGGCTCTATAGCTTCTCCAAATGTCGGTGGCACTATGTTTTAAATTGGTAAAATAGGCTGAATATCGGTAGCTTCTATGCAGTTCGTTTTCGGGAAACAGCGAAAGTATTTTTCCGGGTGCATTAGGTCTTTGCTGAATTTTTTGCCTCACAATGACTATTCTTCTTTCCTGTTCCCAGTTACAAGCTTTGTAGGTTTTGCTGCATATTTCTATGCCGTCATCTACCGAAACCCACGCCTGGTGGCTGTCTATGAGGTGTTGTATTGGGTGGGTAAACTTGGCGGCAACGATGTAATCTAAGGTGTTTTGTTCTAAATAATCTAGTACTTCTTTTTGACAGAACCCACTGTCTAAACGTATTAGTCCTACGGTTTTATCTCCAAAATTAGATAATGTTTCAGCCAAAAAACCTACAAAATTATTCGCCGAACTACTGTCGCCGCTCCGTAGCCAAAAATTGGCTACCATTTTTACCTCGTTTACAAAGGCAATAATTGGGTGGTGGCTTAACCTGTCTTTTTTCTTCGGATTATAGCCTTTTTTTGCACCTTCCTGTTTGCCATAACGGGTCATAATCGTAGAATCAATATCTAAGGTAAAATAGTCAATATTCAAGTGCTTGAAAAACCAACTAAAAAAATGTCTCCCAACTTTTTGATTGGTTGATTGGGTAAATTTGCCAAAATACCGCTTATAGGCATCTTGCCCCGGAACTGTTCTCCAGTTGAATATTCTTGCCAGTGTTTTATCATTGCGGGTAAGTTCGGTGTGCATAAAGCGGTTGGCTCCGCACCATATACTTGTTATAAATGCCTCTATCAGCACCCCTAAACTATGACCCCGATTTGAATTCTGGGTCGGTAAAGCACTACAACTTGAAACTTGCTCGCCAAAGCCAATTTTTGACAACATTTGCCGCAAAAATACCATGCCACCCCAAGGCGTAATCTCTTTGTTGGTAAAGGATATATCGAATTTCATACGCTTACTTTTTCTAACGCTACGCATTAGAAATTTAGCAACAAAATTAATACTTTTTTTCTATTGCGGAATCCGGGTTGAATAACCGATAGTCGTGTTTTTTGCCATTGCCCTGAATTACGGATATGATTTCTTTAGTAGTCTTATCTACCACCACTTGACTTTTTATGGTATGCCTTTTCTTTTTCCCTGAATAATATTTTCTTTGCTTTTTTTTGGTCGCTCAATAGGGCTTTCTGCTACATCTATCAAGACAACCTCAAAGCTATCTTCGCTTAGCAAGCGTTTTTTGCCTTTCAGATGAAACAACCCACTTTTAAGTAAGGTCTTTTCTAGGCCGGTAATAATACGCCAACACTGCGCTTCGCTAACTCCAAATGTCTTGGCAATGTGTAAATAGGTTCGGTACTCTCTATAGTACATCAAGAGCATTAATACTTGATTTTCCATACTCAATTTTGGCTTCGGACCGCGTTTAGCCCCTGTAACTTTATGAGTAGACTGGGGAGCTAAGCGTAGCGCCTCATCAGTCATTTCCTTAAACAAATCTTTACCGACACCTACTAAACGCTTAAATTCGCTCGGTGAACTATTTTCTATATCTTGCCATTTCATGCTCAAAGTTCGCAATTCTTTGGGTAAATACAAAATAGCTTATAACCAATATGAATTACGAAAGAGGTCTATTCTTCTTTGCAGGGGGTATCTGTTACTATGGGGCGGGTTACCGCAACAAGGAAATATTGCCTTTTCTATTTGAGTAATGCCTTAAAGCGTTATTAAAACAATACCCCTATTTTACCCCCAAAACAAAAATTGCTATGTGGGGTAGTAGGGTATTTTTGTTTTTGCTCTTTAGGGCTGAGTTTAAAAAAGTAATATTGATAACTAATATCCAAACCTAAGGTTAAACGATTAAAAAACCGCAACTGTGGCTCTATGCCCGTATTTATGCCAAACTGCGATTTAAAACCATTGCTGTTTGATAACACATCTTTAACTACAACATCTTCGGCGTTGGTGTACATTTCATGCCCATTATAACGGTAAACGCCCCCTGCTTTTAGGTGTATATGGGCGTATTTTTTGTTGAATACCCGGTGTTTGTAGTTTAGGTGAATGGCACTTGCGCCGCGTTTAATAATGGACAGGGGAATTTCTATTTTGGGCTGCTTATAACCAATAAAATAACGAAAATACCCTATTTGTATGCCACTTTTGTTTTTATTAAAATACCGGGTATAAAAATAATTAAAGTCATCAGCACTATGCCAGTTTACAAAATTTGGGATGTCATACCTCAATGGTTTATTATCGAAAAAATAAATGCCCGTGTAACCAATTTCTATTTGGTTTTTGGGGTGCTGGGCGTAACTATTTATTAAGCACCATAACCATAGTGCTGTTATTATTACTATTTTTTTCATGGCTATTACGGTTTAACAAATTTAACAATATGGTTGCCGCTTTGCACAAAATAAACCCCCGCAGGTGGGTGTTGGTGGTTATATGGCTTACATTAATAAAATAATACATAATGTTTGATTGATTTATAAATATTACGTGAATTCGGAGCTAAGCTATAAAAAATAGGGGGATTAGTATAGTTGATAGGAATAAAAACAGGAGCATAGTTATCTTTGTAGTGTCCAAAACTGCAAACAAATACTACCCCCTGTTTTATGAAGTCCAAAGATACAAAATTTGATGTGTCCATGTTATTTGAATTATTTTTTTTGTAGATAATGCCTGTTTGCTGATGCAACAATGGGTTGCTCAGCATTGGCTTAGCGAAGGTAAAACAATGCCACGGCCTCGTAGTGTGCCCAAAATTTCGGAAAGTGAGATACTTACGATTCTGATTTTCTACCACTATTCGGGCTATAAATGTTTTGAATATTACTATAAAGCATTGGTTTTGAATGACTTAAAGACCTATTTTCCTACTGCCCCATCCTACAACTATTTTATAGAGTTAATAGAACGGGTTGCTCTTCCTATGGCGATTTTAGCCAAATTAACCTGCCAGCAAGCAGAAAAAACAGGAATTTATTACATAGATGCCAAAGCGCTACCTGTTTGTGACATGCTGCGAGCCAAGCAACATAAAGTTTTTGCTCAAACCGCCTCGAAAGGAAAATCTTCTATGGGGTGGTTTTTCGGCTTTAAGCTCCACCTGATAGTCAATCACAAAGGACAAATCGTGGACTTTGCTTTGACTACAGGACAGGTGGCAGACAATAGTAAAGACCTCTTAAACAAGCTATTAGAGAAAATATCAGGCACATTGTTTGGCGATAAAGGCTATTTGACTACCTTATGGAACAACTTTTTTGAAAAAGGACTAAAAATAATTACCAAGGTCAAAAGAATATGAAAAACAGACTAATGTCTTTAGAAGAAAGGCTCTTATTGAAAAAAAAGACCTATGATTGAAGCCATTAATGATATTTTGACCTCGGTTTTTGACTTAGAACATACCAGACACAGAAAACCACAGAATGCTTTTGTCCATATAGTCGCTAGCTTGGTAGCCTATCAGTTTTACCCCAATAAACCTCAAGTAGATCTTGCTAAAATTTACTAAGTAAATCTCCGAACTCACGTTAAATATTGTAAACATAATAAAAAATGCGGTATAAACGGTAGCTTATACCGCATTGTATAGCTAATATATAAGTAAACAAACCCTAAAACAATACCCCTATTTTACCCCCAAAACAAAAATTGCTATGAGGGGTAGTAGGGTATTTTTGTTTTTGCTCTTTGGGGCTGAGTTTAAAAAAGTAATATTGATAGCTAATATCTAAACCTAAAGTTAAGCGATTAAAAAACCGTAGCTGCGGCTCTATGCCTGTATTTATGCCAAACTGTGATTTAATTGCGTTAAAATTACTATACACATCTTTGACTACCACATCTTCGGCATTAGTATAGGCTTCATGTCCCTTATAACGGTAAACGCCCCCTGCTTTTAGGTGTATATGGGCATATTTTTTGTTGAATACCCGGTGTTTATAGTTTAGGTGAATGGCACTTGCGCCGCGTTTAATAATGGACAGGGGAATTTCTATTTTGGGCTGCTTATAACCAATAAAATAACGAAAATACCCTATTTGTATCCCGCTTTTGTTTTTATTAAAATACCGGGTATAAAAATAATTAAAGTCGTCAGCACTATGCCAGTTTACAAAATTTGGTATGTCAAAGCTTAATGGCTTATTATCGAAGAAGTAAATACCCGTGTAACCAATTTCTATTTGGTTTTTGGGGTGCTGGGCATAACTATTTATTAAGCACCATAACCATAGTGCTGTCATTATTACTATTTTTTTCATGGCTATTACGGTTTAACAAATTTAACAATATGGTTGCCGCTTTGCACAAAATAAACCCCCGCAGGCAGGGTGTTAGTGGTTATATGGCTTACATTAATAAAATAATACATAATGTTTAATTGATTTATAAATATTGTAAACATAATAAAAAATGCGGTCTAAACGGTAGCTTATACCGCATTGTATAGCTAATATATAAGTAAACAAACCCTAAAACAATACCCCTATTTTACCCCCAAAACAAAAATTGCTATGAGGGGTAGTAGGGTGTTCTTGTTTTTGCTCTTTAGGACTTAGTTTAAAAAAGTAATATTGATAGCTAATATCTAAACCTAAGGTTAAACGATTAAAAAACCGCAACTGCGGTTCTATACCTGTATTTAGACCAAACTGAGAACTAAAATGATTACTATTAATTAAATAATCCTTAGCTACGGCGTCCGGTCCATTTGTGTACATTTCATACCCGTTATAACGGTAAACACCCCCTGCTTTTAGGTGTATATGGGCGTATTTTTTGTTGAATACCCGGTGTTTATAGTTTAGGTGAATAGCGGTGAAAGCTCGTCCTATACAGGTAAGAGGTGGTTCAGTTTTAAACAATTTCATATAATCACCAACATAAAAATTATAAAACCCTATTTGTATGCCACTTTTGTTTTTATTAAAATACCGCGTATAATTATAGTTAAAGTTATCAGCACTATACCAATTTGCAAAATTTGTTTTATTAAATCTCATGGGCAGATTATCGAAAAAATAAATGCCGGGATAACCAATTTCTATTTGGTTTTTGGGGTGCTGGGCGTAACTATTTATTAAGTACCATAACCATAGTGCTGCTATTGTTACTATTTTTTTCATGGCTATTATGGTTTAACAAATTTAACAATATGGTTGCCGCTTTGCACATAATAAGCCCCCGCAGGCAGGGTGTTAGTGGTTATATGGTTTATCCCTGTCGTAATATTTGGTGTTGCCACCTTTTGCCCCAAACTATTATAAATTGTAAGGCTTTGTAACGGTGTATTATCTAATACCTCAACTATTAAACAGTCGTTTACAAGGGTATTTACCAACTGCCAATTGTATAGAGCTTCAATAGTTGGTGGCATTGCTGTTTTATTGCTGTTTTGCAAGCAGTTTTCTAAACCAACCGACCAGCTATTGTTGTTGTTGCCTCCAAATACAATACCGCCACAATCGTCAAACTCAAATATATAACTCGTCGTAATATTTGAAGCACTGCTATAAACTACAATTGTTTGCGAACTATACCCAAGTGGTAAACTGCCAAAACTTGTAACAGTTAGAATATTATTGGTAAACCCGTTTGTGCTCGATAAACTATATGTCCATGTGGCAGGTATAAACGACCATGTAAATTGGCTGCCCTCCAAATCAAACGCTTCATAAACATAAGGGTAGTTTAACTGGTTATTGCATATATTAAACTGCCCTTTTACCGCACCAAAACAAATATAAGGCGCACCTATGCCCACAGCATGCCAAGCCATAGCGGTTTGTTTGGCCTCGTTGCTACAAGCACCATATAATTTTTCGGCGGCATTTATTGCCCCCGTGCGGGCATCGGAATAATCGCTCTCGCTGTCTAACTCGTCCGTCATATTATTAAAAGCAATAAGTGCTGCTTTATTTAAACCAATACCTTGAACGGTAATATTTGTTGTTGGGTGAGTGCCGCCCATTGCCAATAAATAAAACCAATAGCTTTGAACACTGCAATTAACATGCACCCCGCCATGGTCAAAACTACTTGTTGGGTCTATCCAATGGTTGGGTTCTTGGTAGGTTAGCGGCTGAATGACCGTAGCCGTGTTTTGTGGCGAATTATAGGGGTCGCTCAAAAAACGAAGAGGTTCGGCATGTGTGCCACTCACCCAATCCGGAAATGGGCTGGGTTCTTGCGGGTCAATGAATAAGGGCGAAGCATAGTGTTCAACCATTTCTCCAAAAATATCGCCAAACGATTCGCCAAGGGCACCGCTTTCGCCTTCATGGGGTAGTTCAGAGGTGTGAGAAATAACGCCGTGGGTGTATTCGTGTCCTGCTACATCTAACGAAGCCGAATATATTCCGTTTGATGAGCCAAATTCAATATAACTATGATTCTCATCAATAACCGGTCTATATACTGCACCCTTGTCAAAATTAGAATTAGCAAGTACCAATATTATTTCCTCGCCGTTTCCATCCAAACTTTCGTGGTTATAGGGAGGGGCTTTAAAAAAATCCCAGGCTTGTTGCGCACACCAATGGGGGCGGGTGCCCAAATTATTGGTTATGCCCCAGTTGCCATCCGGATTATCTATATGGTCAAGTTCACCAAAATCAAAATCGAAAACGTCATACGTTCCATATCTGGTTCGTATGTCGCGCCCGTTGTCGTTTGCCTCTAACCTAAAATTATTAATAAAGCCACCGCACCATTTGGTATCTATATCTTGTTCGCCATAGTGGGGCAGGGTGGCTGTTCCGTTTTGGCAGCTATTTTCGGTTATTTTGCAAACTGCGTTTGTGTGGGCATTAATATACACAGTTTGGTCGCTAAATGGAGTTATGGCGCATATACTAAACTGCCAAGCCAATATATAATTTGCAGCCAACAGTGGGTCGCCCTGTAAATGTATTATTTTAAGTTTGCCGGTGGGGTAGTAAGTGGCGGTAGAGTCGCCGGTTATCTGTTTTAACCAATTTTCACTTGCCGTATCTTGCCATGCGTAGGCGGTGGCACCAATAGAATCTAAAGCGGCATTTAGGGCATCAATTTCGTCGTACTCGGGCTGGGTGATTAAGTTTAGACCCTCAATTAGTTGTCCATGTGCCAGTTCAACGCGACAGTTGAATAGTTGTTCGGTATAAATGCCGTTTTCAACAGGGACATTTCTGTAATGCTGGCGATAACGTTTGTATTCGTAGCCTAACTCGTCTGTCCATGTTTTGTAGTTTTGCATTACATCATCATTACCCAAGCCCATAGCTGTTTTGTAGGTTGTAAATAAATCGTTATTGTATAAGTCAACCGATTGTTTAAAAAACAGCCAACCGGCAGGGTCTCGTCTATCGCATAGGTTTTGCATAGTAGTATTGCCAGCTTGTAAAGCAGTTGGAACAAAATTTTGCCCCAACACCTTTTGCGGGTAGTTACTAAGCGCAATAAATAACAACATATATAAAAGGTACTTATACCCCCCCCCCCATATATGTAAAAGTGAATAATGTGTTGGTTAATTTGCCAACAAGGCGTGTGCTGTATTGAAACAGCGGTTTGTTTTTGTTAGGCATAATTCTAAAAATTTAAAAATGAAAATTATATTAGTTAGCGGCAAATTTAACGCATTTTTTATTTAGTTGCAAGGGGTGTGGGTAAAAATAATGCAACTACTCAGGTACTCAAACAGGTTGGCAATCAAGCCATTAAACATCTATAATAGTGCAATATTATTGTAATTCCGTATTTGATTTTGACCTTCCATGAGATTTATTCAAAAATTGACACAAAAGTTGAAATAAAATACAATTTTTGACTTAAAAACTAAACAAAATTCAAAAAATAGACCTGGGTAGTTACAAAATAATGTCTTGAATTTTGATTTTTGTGATTAAAGGATTAGCAGGCTTTGGTTAGGATTTTACCAACCACTTACCACCAAAATTTTACCCATGATGACAGGGTTTTTTTCTTCTTCTTCTGGATTGTTTGGCGTGAAATGGTAGTAATACATGCCTTGGGCTAAATTATTGGGTAAATTGTAAGCATTATATCCGGATGGGATAGCGGCAACCGACCAAACCAACTGCCCCAGTGTATTGTACAAAGCCAACTGCCCCGCTTGGGGCGCGTGTATATTAACCGAACCACCCAGCGCAACCATGTTTGGAAACAAAGCCCGCTCACCCGGCGGCTTGTAGCGCGTAGCGCCTTTTATGGGTTGGTAATTAAAGGTGTCTATGGGGTTGGTGGTGGTATCTATCAGGGTGTTGCAATCGTATAAGGCAGTATCGAGCAGGGTTATTAAAATGGTATCGTAGGTATCTATTTCAGGATTATCGTTATAGTAAATATGCGCTATATAATAGGTGGGTTCGGTGGGACATACACTCACCCACTTTTTATTTTGCTCGTTGTTGTAACCCTCCGGAATACTACTCCACGATATAGTAACCTCCTTGGTATTGATACTGCTATATGGCTCAATCCATAAAACCGTACAAGTATTGGGGCATAAGGCAGTTTGCTCGGCAAATATGGTACTTACATAAAGGTTGTTTATATATATCGGCGATAGATTGTCAATAAACAAGACAGCAGATGTATCTATATCTACTTCGCGTGTTTGAAAACGTATATAAGTATAAGCAGCATTAGGTACAAACTCAACGGTTTCTTTAAACCATTCATAAGGGGGTATAGGAGAAGTTTCATCGCCACGGGTGCGCCCTACCCATAGTAATTGTTCTTGCTGGCAACTATCTTGCCCTGCCCAAATTTCAATGCCACATTCTGAAGAACTTTCTGAATGAGCCCAGTCATTGGTAAACATAGTAAATTGGTGAGGGGCATTAGGTACAAGGGGAGTTACTAATTGCTGGCCAAATGATTCAAAACATACTACCCCTGGAAAGCCGTAACAATGTATGTTAAACTGAATCCCTGCGAAACTTGCCCCATGTTGAGGCACAAGAAAAAGCGATTCACCAAATATATCGGGGGTTTCATTACAAAAAAACCAACCAGGGGCTGTAGTACTTAATTTTGGGGGACCTTCAAACGAGGGATTAGTAAACGGTATTATGGTTTGCCATAACAAGCAAACATAAAGTAAATTTGTCATAATAATAAAAAAATACATGGCGTGTTTGGCGCGCCATGTATTACAGCTTAAAAACTAATGAACAATAAATTTACCTTTAGCTATGGTGCCGTCTGCTAAATTAGCAATATATACATACATGCCCGCATTTAAACTGTTTTTTACTACCATACTATTGTTGGGGCTAGTTTGGTATAAAATACGCCCGTCTATAGCACTAATGGTTATTTGTTCTATAGGGGTTTGTGGCGTAGCTCTAAACACTATAGCAGCACCCCATTGGTTAATGGTTAGTTGTGGCTTTTGGGTAAGTGCTGTTTGTTTTTTGCCACTATAATTACAATCATCAAAATAAACTGGCGGTTTATGTAATAAAGCGGCAGTTTGGTAGGTTGCTGGTCCGCCTTCGAATGGGCAATAATTAGCCATGGTTTCAAGCGTGGCTATAGTGTTGGTGCCATAACCGCCCTCGGTGGTTTGTTGTAATTGGCTAAGTATTATAGTATATAGTTGCTGCAAATTGCCCTCTTGCAAATTGGTGGTTGTAATTGCGTTAAGGTTGGTTTCAAATGCTTTTAACGTCTCTACAAAATTGGTTTTATCGCTTGTTTCCAAATAATTGCCTAAATCATACATCCAATCGGTTAGTTTGCCTATGGGTTCTTGTTGCAGTTTGGCATAATACGCACTAATTATATCGTTGTTGGTTGTTAATTCGGGGTAGCGGCGCATCATTCTATAACTATTATAATTGTCCCACCATATTTGTTCTTCTACATATACTTCGTAGCTTTGTTTTTGTTCGGCGTAGTTTTGTAATATATCAGCCCAAATAGCCATATTAACCGTATCGTTTGGGGCAAAACCGTCTATCTCAATATAACATGCGTCATCATTTGGCAACCATGGGATAGGCAGGATACTTGGAATAGAGATAGAGGGTGTTGTAATCGCACTACTTATTCCATCAAAAAGCGACGGGTTAGGGTTAAAGGCATTTATAGGCGGTATTGTTGAAAGCCATATTATTGGCGAAAGACTCCCATTGATAGAATTATAGGCGTAACAATCACTCAACGAATTACTGGTCCATTCATTATAGCAGGGTATATCATTTAAAATACTGCCTTGCATACCTACAATACCTGCATTACCCAAACCAAATCCAACGACATTTTCGTGAAGAATATTATTAAAAATTTCGCATTGCATATTATTTGCCTGCCCCGAAAACCCTTCGCCTAAACCCTCTAACCAGTTTGATTTTATAAATCCGCCTGTATTACTTACTATTTTTACCCCTGCCGAAGCTAAAAAGTTGGCAGACTGCCCATCTCCAATTACTACATTGTGGTATATATAAGGTAAAATAGATGAAACCACCGTTATACCCGCACGGGCAACAGATTCGCAATAATTTACATGAATTTCATTGTGTGATATACTTAGGTTGTCTATACTTACACACACAATACCTTGTGCGTAATCGTCTATATAATTATGATATATATGATGCTGCGGTGGTTGTTCGTTTTCTAACATGCCAATATCGGCTATGCCAACAATAGCACCACCCGAACACAAATTATTGCCAACTATACCATTGCATTGCACTAATGCAGTACTTAGTTCTGTATTGTTTAAAAATATGCCAAATTTTGCATCTATGATATTATTATGCGTTATGGCTATATTTTTGCCATTAATACTCCTACAAGTAATTGCTTTATTGGCTATAGTTGTAAATTTGTTTAGTATAATTTCAGTATCAACGGGGCGGCTTATATAAATGCCATTATAGCAGTTGTTAAAATAGTTTTCGTGGGATAAACTACCAATTTCGACCCGCGAATCTAAACTGCCGTCATCGGCTTCTACTTTAATAGCCGCTTTTACTTCAAAATTGGGGTCGTTTACTATATCCGGATATATATTGTCGAATTGGTTATATCTTATTATAAGCTGCGAATTAATTGCATAAATGCCAATTTCGAGATTGTCGAAATAATTCATATTGAGTAGCTGATTGCTACCTATCAGTATATCATTATCAACATTATCGCATTCTATACCAATAGCTACTCGTTGGGTAGTAAATGGGCTGTCGGTATGAGGAAAAATTAAGTATTTAGTGCCAAAGCCCGGATGTTTTGCTAAAGGAACTAAGGTTGATTGAAAATGGTTGCTTATGATATTAACCATTGCGGGCTGGCTATAATTTTCTAAGCGTATATGCTTATAATTATGGTCGAAAATGTTGCCAACAATTTCTAAATCTGCGTTGCTTTTGCCATATACGGCAATTTCGGCATCGTGAATATTTGACTGATTCATTGTTAAAGCAGTAAAAATATTTGCCCGAATACCTTGCCACATATCATTGTGGCAAGCAAAAAGGGTAGAGTTGTTAAGTATTAACTTACTTCCGGCCCCCATGATATTAATTACCGCATCGGTTGCCATTTTAAAATTGCAATTATTAAACGTAACAATACCCGTTATGGTTAAGGTGCCATTAACACCAATATCTTGATTGGTGTAAGTGCCGCCATTTAAAACATCGTTACTCCAAGTAATATCAATGCCCGGACAATGTAAATTTTGCTGCCCCTTTGCTGTTGGGCTACTACCCATAAATCCAATAAATAACAACATATATAAAAGGTACTTATACCCCCCCATATATGCAAAAATAAATAATGTGTTGGCTAATTTACCAACAAACGCCTGGCTGTATTGAAACAGCGTTTTGTTTTTGTTTTTGTAACACATAATTTTTAAAATTTAAAATGAAAATTATATTAGTTAGCGGCAAATTTAACGCATTTTTTATTTAATTGCAAGAAATTCATCATAAAAAAATATTCTGTGCAACAAAAGGCGGTGGTGCTCCTAACAATGTGAATTAACTTGCTTTTTTTTAGTTTTTTACTGTATCTTTGCCTTGCTACTACAACTTTACTATAAAGCACGCAAATAATTAAAACATAAATGTATATAATATGCGACTAATTTTCACCTTATTTTTTGTTCTTCTTTTTAGTGTTAAAATAAAAACGCAAGCGCAACCAACTATAACGCTAACTGAATTTGCCAGTGGGCTAACAACAGTGGTAGATATTACCAACTGCGGCGACGAACGCTTGTTTGCGGTTCAAAAAGGGGGAAAAATTAAAATTGTAGATTTGAATGGCAATGTTACCGCAACGCCTTTCTTAGATATAGACCCGAAGGTTAAAAGCAACGGCAACGAACAAGGCTTGTTGGGTTTGGCCTTTCATCCGGATTATGCTACAAATGGATATTTATATGTGAATTATACCCGCGAAACAGATGCCGCCACAGTTGTTGCCCGCTACGAACGCGATCCAAACGACCCCAATAAAGCACTTCCGGATAGTGAACTTATTTTGCTTGTTATAGACCAGCCTTACTCGAACCACAACGGCGGCTGTATAAACTTTGGCCCAGACGGCTATTTGTATATTGGCATGGGCGATGGCGGTAGCGGCGGCGACCCTGATAACTACGCACAAAATCCACTTGAGCACTTGGGCAAAATGTTGCGAATAGATGTTGATAATGGCAACCCTTACGGTATTCCAGCATCAAACCCTTATTACGGCCAAACCGATACTTTACCAGAAATTTGGGCACTTGGCTTACGCAACCCTTGGCGCTTTAGCTTTGATGCGCTTTTGGGCGATATGTGGATTGGAGACGTGGGGCAAGGTAACCTCGAAGAGGTAGATTACCAACCTGCGGCCTCAACCGGGGCTATAAACTACGGTTGGCGTTGTAAAGAGGGCACTGCTACCTATAATGCAGGCACATGCGTAGGTCTGGGCACACTTACCGACCCCGTTTTTGAGTTTTCGCACGCAAACGGCAATTGCTCCATTACGGGTGGGTTTGTGTATAGGGGGGTGCAGTTTGGCGATATGTATGGTTATTATTTAGTAACCGATTATTGCTCGGGGCGCTTTTGGGCTTTATACCCCGACGGCCCGAACAGTTTTGACAGCTACGACTTGGGCGTTTTTAATACTTACCAATATGTTGGCTTAGGCGAAGATATTTATGGCGAGTTGTATATTGCCGGACATAGCAGCAATAAAGTTTATAAAATATCAGAAGCCAATGACTGTAACCCTATTGCCCGGATAATTTCGCCCGGAGGGGTAGTTTGCGAGGGCGACTACGTGTACGCACAAGCAGGTAAAGGTTTTACTTATACTTTTTATGTAAATAATGTAGCACAGACACCACAATCCGACCCATTTTATCCGGTTTTACAAGGTATAAATTCCTATAAAGTTAAAGTTACCAATACTAATAATTGTTCAAACACCTCGAGTGCCATCTTTATAAACGGAAAAGATACACCCTCGCCAGTAATAAGCGGGCCAACCGAAGCTTGTTTGGGCGTAACTGCTACCTACTCGGTCGAAAACAAAGCGGGTTTTATTTACCAATGGACGGTAACAGGCGGCACTATTGTATCGGGGCAAGGCAGTTCAAGTATTGTGGTAAACTGGGTAAGCTCAAATGGTACTATTGACGTAGTTGTAACCAACCCATAGTTTGTTTGCCTATTTAGTTAGACGTTTTTTAAAACGCGAACCATTATTTTATTGTTGGCGCCACGCATGGTAGCACCAAATTTTGTTTTCTAAGCTGTACCCGTTTTTTTCAAACAGGGCGCAGGTGGCGGGGTTGTGTTGGTGCGTTACGGTATAAACTTTTGTTATGCCCTGCTTTAACAACCATTGTTCGTAATAAGTAATTAATTGCTGCGCAATGCCCTGCCGCTGTGCTTTGGGGCTAACGCTCATAAGTTCGTTGCTGCCATAAGTATTTGTATTTTCATTAAGGGCAATGCAAACCATACCTAAATATTGTTCTTCGTGTTGGTAAACAAATATTTTTTTGCCTAAATTAAGGGCGTTTTGCGGCCAAATTGCATACATCTCAACAATTTTTTGACGGGATAAACGAGGGTCAAAATAAAAACGCGAAGTTGGCGCGCAAAGCTGACATAAATTTGTTAATTCTTTGCTTGCCGTTGCTTGTTGGTAGGGCAAAATTTTGGAAACAGGTGTATAGGACGGCAAAACCTGTAAACTTAATTGTTTGGCGTAGGTTTTTCTGATGCCCGTTAATTGTAGCGTATATCCGGATAGAGAAAAACCTGCTACAGTTGAGGCCGAAAAAATAGGCGAATCGGCAAAAATATAGACCAAATCTATATTTTTTTGCTGCAATAAGGCCAAAGCATCCGGATAAGTTAAGCCCTCGCGCAGTAATTGTTTGGTTGAAACCTGGGCAATTTGGCAACCAAAAAAAATCGCTGTCCCAAGGCAAAAAATCATACCAAGTAGCCATTGAAATAATAAATAGACATTAGTGATTACGCTTGGGTGATTCTTGAAATTTTAATCGCAGGTGATTTGAATATGGGTGTGCTGGTTGGGTAAAAAAAAGAAATGAACATTATATAAATCAATTTCGTACTGTTTACACTCCGGAAAGCCCATATCGAAGGCAAATACGCCTCCTGCATTAGCATGGGTATAAGATAAAACTTGTTGGTTTAGCACTAAAGCCACCAAACTATGTGCGTTGGTTGCGCCAACAATACGTATTAAACTGTTAAGGGGTTGCAACTCTGTTTGACTTGCTAACGCTACTGATTTTTGGGTTTCTAAAATATTAATTGGGGGCAATTTTTCTTGCCACTCTGTTAAAGTTTGCTGTAGTTGGGCAACATTGCGGTTTAACAATGCTTGGCGCAGTTTTGCCAACAAATTGGTATAGGCATACGAGCGTTTAAATAAAACCTCTTCTTTTACGGCCACTCGTTTAAAGGTATCATAAACTTGCTGCCAAAGCCCCCATGTGTCCGGAAAAAGTAAATCTATATTTTCGTTGTGCTGCTCGTTATTTCCTTTTAAAAATTGTTTGAGTTGCAGGAATAGTTTTTTTTCGTTAGCCGTTAAATTATTCATTTTAGTAGTTGTTAGTGGCCGATGTTTTTGCTTATCCGGATAAAACCGGGGGCAGCTGCGTTAAGCTATCAATAAGTTTTCGGGGTTTGTTTGCAGGTAATTTTCTTGTAAATTGCCGTAGGCATCGGTTTGTAATTTAAGTAAATTTTGGTAAACACCGTTATTTTTTGCTATTAAATCGTTGTGCGAGCCTTCTTCAACAATATGCCCTTTTTCGAGCACATAAATACGGTCGGTGTGGCGTATGGTTGCCAAGCGGTGGGCAATAATTATGGTAGTTCGGTGCTGCATAAGTTGGGTTAATGCTTGTTGAACAAGGTGTTCGCTTTCGGCGTCGAGCGAGCTGGTAGCTTCGTCTAAAATTAAAATATCCGGATTTTTAAGAATGGCGCGGGCAATGGCAATGCGTTGGCGCTGCCCTCCCGACAGTTTAATACCCCGCTCGCCAACTATCGTATTAAAACCATCGGGCAATAGCTGAATAAATTCGTAGGCATTTGCCTTTTTAGTGGCTTCAATTAATTCGCTTTCGGTGGCATTAGGTTTTCCGTACAAAATATTTTGAGCAATGGTGCCGCCAAACAACAATACCTCTTGTGGCACTAAGCCGATGTTTGCCCTTAAACTGCCCACATTAAACTCATTAAGTGGCTGGTTGTTAATAGTAATTTGCCCGTTTGTGGGCTCGTAAAAACGCATCAATAATTGCACAATAGTACTTTTTCCGGCACCGCTGGCACCTACTAAAGCAATTTTTTGTCCGGGTTCAATATGTAAATTTACCTGTTTAAGTACGGCAACATCGGGTCTTCCGGGGTATTCAAAACTAATATCTTTATAAATCACTTGTCCTTTTAACGAGGGGCGCACGGCTGCTTGGGCAATATCAACATCTTCGGCGGGTATGGTCAATATTTCTTTAATGCGTTCCGAGGCTCCAATAGCTTTTTGAAACTCGCCATACAAAGCACTTGTGCCGGCAATTGAGCCACCAATAAACATGGTATATAAAATAAAACGCAACAGTTCGCCAATATCAAGCGAGCCCGCTTGTACCATACTTGCCCCTACCCAAAGCACCAATACAATGCCACCAAAAACGGCAGTAATTAAAAAAGATACAAAACCACCCCGAAAACGGGCTTCGTATAGGGCAGCATCAACGGTTTGCACCATTGTTTTGCGGTACCGACCAACCTCGAACCACTCGTTGGCAAACGATTTTACGGTTTGAATGGCTTGTAAAGTTTCTTCGACAATAGTATTGGTTTCGGCAAGTTTATCTTGGGTGGTGCGGGCTAAATTGCGGATGCGTTTGCCCCAAAATATGGCCACTATAATAGCCAACGGCAGGGTCGAAAGCATTATCAAAGTTAGTTTTATAGAAGTAAAAGCAATAACAAAAATGCCTGCAATGATGGTGGCTGCCTGCCTAAATAACTCGGCTAAGCCATTTGCTAAAGTGCCTTGTAGTTGGGTAACATCGCTTGATATTCGGCTGGTAAGCTCGCCTACGCGCCTATGCTCAAAAAATGAAATGGGCAAAGCCACCAAACGCGCGTACAAGGCTTGCCTAATATCGGACATGGCTTGTTCGCTAACCCGCGCAAACAGCCAAATGCGCCAAAACGAAAAAATACCTTGTAAAGCCAATAATATCACTAACAGCCAACCAATTTGGTAAACCGTTAAGGGGGCTTTACCCAAAGCCGAGTCGGCCAGCATACTGGCAAGGTAAGGAAACAATAAAACCGTAGATGTTGATAAGGCTAAAAATACCATTCCTAAAAAAAATATGCCTCTATAAGGCCAAACATAACTAAAAAGGCCGGCAACATCGCGGAGATTTGCCTTTTTTTTAGTGTCGGCTTTGGGATTTTTAGTATCGTTGTTGGCAGCGAAGTTACTGCTGTCCGAAAAACTATTTGAACTCATATGGGGGCAAAATTAGGCATTAAATTCCGGATAAACGGGCAAAAAATGCCGGCTTAACAATGTTTAAACAAATAGAAATATTAATTTATGATAAAACAATATTTATCCGGATAAAAATTTGCGCCCAATACCGGCGGTTTAAGTTTAATATCCGGAAGATGCTAAAGAAACAGACAGGGCAACAATATCCGGATAAAAAACTAATGTACGTAAATTCACAGAAGTAACGTATCTTCATGCCGCAATTTGTCAGCAATTTATTTATGATTACGGTAAAAAAAACCTATGTTTTCGACCCAATTAAAGACCTAATAGGGCAGGGAGGGTTTGGAATGGTGTATAAAGCCCGCGATTTAAACCTTGGACTTGAGGTGGCTATTAAAAAATACTCGGGCAATTTGCCGGCCAAGTACAGCCTGTTTGAAGAAATTAAACGCGCCATTAAACTAAACCATCCTAATTTGGTGCGTTATTACGATGCTTTTGAGCTTGAAGATACAACGGCGTTTGGCGATAAAATTCAAGTAGGAGTTTTAGAGTATGTAAATGGCGGCGATTTGTTTGCCCTGCTGCAAACTAAACCCTCAACGGCCTTGTTAGAACAAATTTTTACCGATATTTTATACGGTTTGCAATATTTGCACCAACAAGGCATTATTCACCGCGATTTAAAACCCGAAAACATATTAATACAGCGCGAGGGCAGCGGCCAGTTAATTCCAAAAATTGCCGATTTTGGAATTAGCAAATCTATAGACGGCAGCAATGCTGCTTCTACTGCCAGTTCGGCGGCTTCGTCGCTGGTGATAGGCTCGGTTGAATACATGTCGCCCGAGCAGTTTAACGTGCAACGCTATGGGATAAATGGGCAGCTACACACTAATTTAGACCTTTGGTCGTTGGGGGTAATTATGTGCGAGGCGTTTAGCGGAAAAGCTCCGTTTGGCAAAAGTACCGAAGGCGTGCCGCGAGACGAAATTATGCGCAATATTTTAGAAACTGAGATTACCGCCGCCAAACTCGACGAAAAAATACCTCCTCGATTTAAGGTCGTTATACAACGCTGCTTGCAACGCTACGCGAAAGACAGGGAAAAATCGGTAGCCGAATTGTTGGCGTTGTTAATGCAACCCGCTGGCGTGGTAAACTCGCAAACAATTGCCTTTGCCACAACCCAATTGCCAAATACAACTAATAATAGCAACGACAGTTTAGAAACACAACAAATTGATACAGGAAATCAGATAACCGCAAATAAAAATAGAACAATATTTCCGTATGATGAGCCAATTTATCCGGAAAAAAAACCTACAGGCTCCAATAAAAATAACACTACTTTTCCCTCAGCAACTACAGCCAATTTTAGTTTTAAAAACTGGTTTGGCGTAATTGTGCCGTTAATTACTTTTTTATTAGGTTATATTTTGTTTAACAGCAAACAAACCTTGTTTGGCGGGCCAACTTACCAATACATGTTGGCAGCGGCAATTAGTTGCGGTTTGTTGTTGGCAATTAACGTTTTATCTATTGTGTTGCCGCGCCCCCGCCATTGGTTTGAGTGGCTTACTTATGCCGTTTCGGGCTTGTTGCTGTTGTTTTATACCGGCGAGGCGTGGCTCAAATACCGCTATGCCGCTGCGGGTGTGCCATTTAATTTTGCCGAACATGGTTTTGCATTTAACTATCCGGTGGTATCATTTGCAGTTATATCAATAGCTACGGGCCTTAGTATTTTTAGCTGGTGGCGAGGGCAAAAAAAATAATAGGCAGACAAAAAAACGACTCTGCATAATTTTTAGGCTAAAAAGTTGCTTGTAAAATTTAAACTTTCTACATTTGCACCATGCTTTGTTAAACATAGTGATGAAGAAAAAATATACAATACGAATTAGAGTTTGGATTGATGAGGAAACCGGCCCCTTTTTAGGGATAGGGCGAGTTATACTTTTAGAAAAGATTAAAGAAACCGGATCTATAACTAATGCTGCAAAAGCAATAAAAATGTCGTACCGGCAAGCATGGCAATTAGTTGAAGACATGAATAAACGCTCAAACCTTCCGTTGGTAGAAAAAATATTGGGCGGCAAAAATGGAAGTGGCACTATATTAACAACCGAAGGGGAAAGGGTAATAAGTGAATTTCATAAACTTGAAAAAGAGATTAAAAAGTATGTAGAACTAAAATCGAAAAAGATTGCCCTGTGATTTGAGCAGATAATTTCACAAAACGATAATAGTGTAATTTTTTTTATATATCACTATTCCCAAAAAAGCATAGTGTAATTTAAACAAAATAAAAATAATAAACATGAAAAAACAACTACTACTTTTGGCAAGTTTGATACCTGTTCTTGCCTTTGCACAAAATCCGGAAACGCCTAAAAACAATATTCCGGACAGTTTAACGACAAAAATATTTCATCTTGGAGAGGTTGTAATAACTGCCAGCCATAAGGATGAAATGACAGGACGAATAACTAAACAGCGTATGGAAGCTCAAAATAAATTCGAAGTTTCGCGCACTTTAAATATGCTTCCCGGAATAAATCTCACTGCCTCTGGCCAACGCAACGAGTCAATGGTTTCGGTGCGAGGATTTGATTTGCGGGCAATACCTGTTTACATGGATGGAATTCCGGTTTACGTGCCCTATGATGGGTTGGTAGATTTAGCAAGGTTTACCACCTTCGATTTAGCAACAATTGATGTTTCAAAGGGTTTTTCTTCTATGCTTTATGGTCCAAACTCTTTAGGCGGAGCAATTAATTTAATTTCGAGAAAACCGGTTAAAAAATTAGACTATGATGGGGCAATAGGAATGATTAACAAAAATGGTTTTAGAGGCAATATAAATATAGGTTCTAATTTTAATAAATTTTATTTTCAAGGTGGTTACTCTTATTTACATCGAGATTCTTATAAAATGTCAAATGATTTTAAGCCACGCGCTCATGAAAACGGTGGTGAGCGCGAAAATTCATATCGAACAGACCAAAAAATAAATTTAAAATTAGGATGGACACCAAACAAAAACCATGAATATGTATTGGGGTATATTAATCAACAAGGAGAAAAAGGAACACCAGTGTATGCCGGAGACGACAAATCGAATTCACTTTATTCGAAACCGCGTTACTGGCAGTGGCCTAATTGGGATAAAGAAACCTATTATTTTTTATCTAATACCAAATTAGGGGCAAAAGACTATATTAAAAGTCGCATATATTATGATATTTTTAAAAATTCGCTTAATAGTTATGACGATTCAACTTATACCACACAAACAAAACCGTATGCTTTCCAAAGTTGGTACAACGATTATACCTATGGCGGCAGTATTGAATATGGCACAACCATTATTCCGAAAAATGAATTGAAATTGGCAGCACATTTCAAAGAAGACATTCATAGAGAAAATAATTTGAATGAACCCGTAAGACGCATTGAAGATAACACTATAAATATTTCCCTCGAAGATGTATTTCGAATAAACGAGAAATTTATACTCATTCCCGGAATTGGCTATAATGCCCGAAAAAATATTGTTGCCCAAGATTATAACAGTAATTCTGGCACAATATCTGACTATCCGGAAGCAGGAACAAGCACCGCTTTGAATGGCCAGTTAGGTATATTTTATTACTTCAAGAAAAATCATAAACTGAGCGCAACAGCCTCGCGGAAAACCCGATTTGCAACAATTAAAGACAGGTATTCCTACCGAATGGGAACGGCCATACCCAATCCGGAATTAAAGCCCGAAACAGCCGACAACTACGATTTAACTTACGAAAGTAAATTCTTTAAAAAACTGAGTTTCCAAACCTCTCTTTTTTATAGCCATGTTACAGACGCAATTCTTAGCGTAAGCAATATTCAACCGGGTAAATCACAAATGCAAAACACAGGTTCGGCAGAGTTTATGGGCGTTGAGATGGCTGTAAAATACGACATTTTGGAAAATATTTTAATGGGTGCAAACTATTCTTACATCGAAAGACATAACCTAACAAACCCAAATGTTCTTTTTACCGATGTTCCTTACACAAAAGTTTGCTCTTATTTACAATATAAACCAATAAAACAAATCCGGATAATGTTAAACGCAGAGTACAATTCCTTACGGTACAGTACAAGCTACGGAACAAAGGCCCCCGAATTTACGGTTTTCAACACCATGATAGCTGGCCAAGTATGGAAATATATTAGTGTTGAGGCTGGTGTAAACAATATTTTTGATAAAAACTATATGCTAACTGAAGGCTATCCGGAAGAGGGTATGAACTTTTTTATGACCTTGCGATTTTTCAACTATAACTAAACCATCTAACAATTAAATAAATCTCAAATAATTAAAACAAAACATTATGAAAAAAATAATATTATCCTTTATGGCCTTTGCCTTCGTTATTGTATATAGTGCTTGTATGAACACCGAAGCAAACCATTCGGAGCATCATGGAAAAGATGCGAGTAAAACGGCAAACAATATGGGCGCATCCAATTTGTGTATGGTGCCGATACCACCCGAAGATAGTGCTAAATACATCAGTAAGCAGCTAATTGTAAAGGGAGATGTTGAAAATCAGCTTACCTTAACAGTGAATTCGCTTCAAAATATGAATGTGGCCACCATTGAAAACTTTACAGTAGTTTGCCAAAGCGGAGCGAGTATGAAAGAAAATAAAACTTGTAAAGGAGTTTTGTTGCGAGATATTTTGGAGCAGGCAAAAATAGCCCAAATTAATCATAAAGACCGAAATTTTTATATTGTTGCCCGCGCTACCGATAATTATAAAGCAACTTTTTCGTGGGCCGAAATATTCAATAATCCCACAGGCGATAACGTTTATGTGCTATTTGAAGAAAACGGCCAGCCTATAAAGGCGCAGGGAGAAATGATTTTAATTTGTAAAAACGATATTAAACCGGACCTCGCCATGTTTATTGGTTAAGCAGCATAGAAGTGCACCGGGTAGATTGAAAAGCACATTTACGTGGTTTTGCCCAACTCAGAAGGTTATAACTGCTTGAATTTTTTTTTCAAAGAAAAAACTTTTCCGGAGGCGCATGGCCGCAAAAAGATTCTTTTTTGGGGCGGGCAAAACCTAAAGTGAAACTTCTTAAAACTCGGCACACGTTTATACAACCGACTGACAGAACTACAAGCGGCTTCTTCACAAATTTAGCGCCTTATTGTTTTACAAATTTACAAGCAGTTGCCTGGTTTTGGTTTGAAATTTGAATGGTGTAAATGCCGTTTGGTAAATTTTTTACATTGATTTGATTATTGACAGAAGGTAAATTTAGTAGCAATTTGCCTGCTAAGTAAAAAATTTGAACCCTTGCATTTTCTATTCCGGATAGATACAAAACTTCGTTTGTTGGGTTGGGGAAAACCTGAACGGCAGCGGGGTTGTTGGTTATTGAAACGGCGGTATTGCTATCATCAAGTTTAGATACTCCGGCGCCAGTGCCAAACCATTTGTTTCCTTCCGCATCAATGGCAACGGAAAAAACGATATTATAGGCTAAACCTTCTGCGGTGGTATAGGTCGTCCAGTTGGTGCCGTCAAATTTCAATACACCTCCCCCAAAAGTTCCAAACCATTTGTTTCCTTCTGAGTCAACGACAATAGAGTTAACTTCATTATGGGCTAATCCGTCTTCGGTGGTATAATTAGTCCAGGTGTTGTCATTAAGTTTAGATACCCCATCATCTGTTCCAAACCATTTATTTCCTTGGGCATCAATGGCTATGGAGTTAACTTTATTAAATAAACGTGAGTTCGGAGATTTACTTAGTAAATTTTAGCAAGATCTACTTGAGGTTTATTGGGGTAAAACTGATAGGCTACCAAGCTAGCGACTATATGGACAAAAGCATTCTGTGGTTTTCTGTGTCTGGTATGTTCTAAGTCAAAAACCGAGGTCAAAATATCATTAATGGCTTCAATCATAGGTCTTTTTTCAATAAGAGCCTTTCTTCTAAGGACATTAGTCTGTTTTTCATATTCTTTTTGACTTTGGTAATTATTTTTAGTCCTTTTTCAAAAAGTTGTTCCATAAGGTAGTCAAATAGCCTTTATCGCCAAACAATGTGCCTGATATTTTCTCTAATAGCTTGTTTAAGAGGTCTTTACTATTGTCTGCCACCTGTCCTGTAGTCAAAGCAAAGTCCACGATTTGTCCTTTGTGATTGACTATCAGGTGGAGCTTAAAGCCGAAAAACCACCCCATAGAAGATTTTCCTTTCGAGGCGGTTTGAGCAAAAACTTTATGTTGCTTGGCTCGCAGCATGTCCACAAACAGGTAGCGCTTTGGCATCTATGTAATAAATTCCTGTTTTTTCTGCTTGCTGGCAGGTTAATTTGGCTAAAATCGCCATAGGGAAGAGCAACCCGTTCTATTAACTCTATAAAATAGTTGTAGGATGGGGCAGTAGGAAAATAGGTCTTTAAGTCATTCAAAACCAATGCTTTATAGTAATATTCAAAACATTTATAGCCCGAATAGTGGTAGAAAATCAGAATCGTAAGTATCTCACTTTCCGAAATTTTGGGCACACTACGAGGCCGTGGCATTGTTTTACCTTCGCTAAGCCAATGCTGAGCAACCCATTGTTGCATCAGCAAAAAGGCATTATCTACAAAAAAAATAATTCAAATAACATGGACACATCAAATTTTGTATCTTTGGACTTCATAAAAACAGGGGGTAGTATTGTTTGCAGTTTTGGACACTACAAAGATAACTATGCTCCTGTTTTTATTCCTATCAACTATACTAATCCCCCTATTTTTTATAGCTTAGCTCCGAATTCACGTTAAATAATAGTCCATTTGTGGCATAAGTTATCCAGATATTGCCGTCAAATTTCGACACCCCGCCCCAAGTTCCAAACCATTTATTTCCTTGGGCATCAATGGCAATAGAGGTAACATTATTATCGACTAATCCATCTGAAACTGTATATTTCACCCAGGTATCACCATCGAATTTAGATACCCCTTTTGTGGTCCCAAACCATAAGCTTCCCTCTTCATCAATGGTAATAGAATTTACTTTATTTCCGGCTAATCCATCTGAGGTAGAATAAGTTATCCAGTTGGTTCCGTCAAATTTCGATACACCGCCACCATCAGTTCCAAACCATTCGTTTCCTTCCGCATCAATGGCTATGGAATAAACAGTATTGTGGGCTAATCCGTCTTTGGTTGTATAAGTTGTCCAGGTGGTACCGTCAAATTTAGACACCCCACTGCCATTCGTTCCAAACCATTTATTTCCTTCGGAATCTATGGCTGTGGAGCGAACGAAATTTAAGGCTAATCCATCTACGGAATAGGTTGTCCATGTGGTTCCGTCAAATTTAGACACCCCTTTCGAAGTTCCAAACCATAAGTTTTCTCCAGCATCAACAGTTATCAAAAGAATATTATTATCAGCTAATCCGTCTGAGGTGGTATAAGTCGTCCAGATAGAACCGTTAAGTTTAGAAACACCTTTCAAAGTTCCAAACCATTTATTTCCTGTTGAATCTATGGCTATTGAGTTAACATCATTATCTATTAATCCGTCTTCAGTTTTATAGGTCTTCCAGGTAATATCGTCAAATTTCGACACCCCATCGTTAGTTCCAAACCACTTGTTTCCTTGTGCATCTATGGCTATGGAATTAACCCAATTATCAGTTAATCCTTCTTTGGTAGTATAATTCGCCCAGGTAGTTCCGTCAAATTTCGACACCCCTTTTGTAGTCCCGAACCATAAATTTTTTTCGACATCTATGGCTATTGAATTAACATAATCATTGACTAATCCGTTTGCAGTGGTATAAGTCGTCCAAATAGTGCCGTCAAATTTCGACACCCCGCCGCCATAAGTTCCAAACCATAAACTCCCATCGGCATCTACAGCTATAGATTTAATTTTGTTAGCTGCCAATCCGTCTGCGGCGGTATAGGTCGTCCAAATAGTGCCGTCAAATTTCGACACCCCGCCACCATAAGTTCCAAACCATAAATTTCCTTTGGCATCTATGGCTAAAGAGCTTACAAAATTATCAGCTAATCCGTCTTCGGTGGTATAAGTCGTCCAGTTAGTACCATCAAATTTCGACACACCATACCAAGTTCCAAACCATTTATTTCCTCCGGCATCAATACCAAAGGAGAAATTTGCATTGTTGCAAAGTGTTGTCGAAGTGTTAGCCGTGGTATAATTTGTAAAAACTTGCGCGTATGTTTGGCTCGAAAAAAGAGCAGTCATGCACAAAAAAACAGTTGTTATAAATAATGTTTTTTTCATAAATGTTCTTGTTTATAAGTGGTTTTCTAAAATTAATTTATACTATAATTTCGTTATAACTACTTGATAATGCGTTATTTATTGCATGCTTAATTATCAATTCTTAATTCTTCATTCTCAATTAGTACGGTACTCCTGCCCGTATCGCTTTTCGGCATTCTCAAGCTATTCTGTTTAAAAAAATACTTGCCGTTAACAGGTCAGTTTTTTTTTATATTTTAAAAGGTTTATTAGTTTTGGTGCGTCCTACAAAAGTACATTAAAATTAAAGACAAAACAAAAATTTGTTAAAATATAATTTTATTTATAATACATTGCTTCAAATGGGCTATGGCTTGCCGTTATACATGAACAAACCCAATCAATCCAAAGGGATTTTATGTTTTTTAGAAAAGCCAAAGGTTCGACCCCAAACGGGGTCGTATAAAAACCGAATACAATCTGTTCTATAAACATTTGAACCCTTCAGATTCTTACATGTTGAAATTACCAATGAATATACGTGTAAATAAGAAGAGATTTAATTTCCGGAAAAGGGATGGGATTTATTAATCCGGAAAAAATAAATGCGATATTATCCGGATGTAAACAGGTGCTTCTTCAAAATTTATCCTATCCGTTTTATATAGTTTCAGCTATGGCATTTCAAAAAAATGGCTGTAATTTCTGTTGCTTCAGAATTAAAATATCAATAACTCCCCCAAAACCTTAATTATTGGCAATAGCGTGTTAAAACGCTTGTTTTTTTGAACTAAACCAGGCTCAAACGCATTTTAATATATGCTACTAAAATTGTACCTTTGCACCCCGTTTTAATAAATTGATAGTTGCCGCTTCGGAAATAAAATTAAACAATTTAAACAATATCATAAATAAATAATAATGTCAGTATTCGATTTAGACCTTATTAAGCAGGTGTATGCACAAATGCCACAACGCATTGCCGCCGCCCGCAAAATGCTTGGCCGTGCGCTAACCGTTTCAGAAAAAATTATGTATAGCCATCTTTGGCAAAACGAGCAGCCAGCTTCGCCCCACCAGCGCGGCATTGACTACGTTGATTTTGCCCCCGACCGCGTTGCGATGCAAGATGCAACTGCACAAATGGCTTTATTGCAATTTATGATGTGTGGCCGTCCTAAAGTAGCTGTTCCAAGTACCGTGCATTGCGACCACTTAATACAAGCTAAAACAGGCGCCAATACCGACCTTGCCGCCGCCTTAGATAAAAATAAAGAAGTTTTTGATTTTTTAGCCTCCGTATCAAATAAATATGGTATTGGGTTTTGGAAGCCCGGCGCAGGCATTATCCACCAGGTTGTGCTTGAAAACTACGCTTTTCCGGGGGGCATGATGGTTGGCACCGACTCGCATACCGTTAATGCCGGAGGTTTGGGCATGGTAGCTATTGGCGTTGGTGGTGCCGACGCCGTTGATGTAATGAGTGGAATGGCTTGGGAATTGCTAATGCCCAAACTAATTGGGGTAAAACTTACCGGAAAATTATCGGGGTGGGCTTCGCCAAAAGATGTGATATTAAAAGTAGCCGGCATTTTAACTGTCGAAGGGGGTACGGGTGCCATCGTAGAATATTTTGGCCCCGGAGCCAATGCTATTTCTTGTACCGGAAAAGGTACAATTTGTAATATGGGTGCCGAAATTGGCGCAACAACCTCTATATTTGAATACGACAAAGCCATGAGCCGCTACCTTCGTGCTACCGGCAGAGCCGAAATTGCCGACCTTGCCGATGAAATTGCCGACTGCCTTGCCAGCGATGCCGAAGTACATAATAATCCGGAAAAATACTACGACCGCGTTGTCGAAATTGACCTCTCAACCCTCGAACCATATATTAACGGTCCCTATACTCCCGACTTGGCTTGGCCACTATCGCAATTTGCCAAAGCTGTTAAAGAAAACAATTACCCCCAAAAACTTGAAGTGGGACTTATAGGCTCGTGTACCAACAGTAGCTACGAAGACCTTACCCGCGCTGCGAGCATAGCTAAGCAAGCCAAAGCAAAAAATCTTAAAACCAAAGCTGAGTTTACCATAACCCCCGGCTCTGAACAAGTGCGTTATACCGTTGAGCGCGATGGCCTGCTCGATATTTTTGAAAGTATTGGCGGCGTAGTATTGGCCAACGCCTGCGGCCCCTGCATTGGGCAATGGGCAAGGCATATTGACGACACCAACCGAGCCAATAGTATTATCACCTCGTTTAACCGCAATTTTGCAAAACGCAACGATGGCTTAAGCGCAACGCGCGCATTTGTAGCCTCGCCCGAAATTGTTACCGCCCTTGCTATTGCCGGAGACCTTTGCTTTAACCCCTTAACCGACACCCTAATTAACGAAGATGGCCTTGCCGTAACCTTAGACCCACCTGTAGGCGAAGAGCTTCCGGCAAAAGGTTTTGATGTTGAAGATGCAGGTTACCAAAAACCCGCCTCCGATGGTAGCAATATAAACGTGGTGGTAAAACCCGATAGCGAACGCCTGCAACTTTTAGCGGGATTTGCAGCATGGGACAACAAAAATTTATCCGGATTAAAACTGCTCCTAAAAGTAAAAGGCAAATGCACCACCGACCATATTTCAATGGCTGGCCCATGGCTTAAATTCCGCGGCCATTTAGACAATATATCGAATAATATGCTAATTAGTGCCACCAATGCCTTCAACGGCCAACCAGATATGGTGCAAAACCAACTTACCGGAGAATTTGGCCCTGTACCCGCTACCGCACGCGCCTATAAAGCCGCTGGCATTGGAACTATTGTGGTGGGCGAGTTTAACTACGGCGAAGGCAGCAGCCGCGAACATGCCGCCATGGAACCCCGACATTTAGGCGTACGCGCAGTATTGGTAAAATCGTTTGCCCGTATTCACGAAACAAACCTTAAAAAACAAGGTATGTTAGCCCTAACTTTTGTAAACCACGCCGACTACGACAAAATCAGGCAAGATGATACTATAGATATTTTAGGGCTTGAGCATTTTGAACCCGGAAAAAACTTTACCATAGCCCTGCATCATAGCGATGGCAGCACCGAAAGTTTTGAAGTAAAACAAATGTATAACCAAGCCCAATGGGAGTGGTTTAAGGCTGGCAGCGCCTTAAATTTAATCCGGAAACAAATTGCCGGATAAGCAGTAACAGTTCACCATCGTATAGAAACTGCAAACAAAGTACTCAGTTTAGACTATTTAAAAACTAAAACTGATATAAACTAAAATCCCTGCTGTTAACTAAAAAACAGCAGGGATTTTGTTTGTTCTAGTAGTTTTTTAATTAGGAAAGGGCTAAATATCAACTATCCCTCTTAATAACGCATTTGCGAAACGGCAATACTACTTGAATTGGGTTGATACAAGTTAAAATCAGATACGGTTATATTGCGGTCTAAATTTAAGTCGCTCGGATGGTAAATATTAATTTTTGAGGCATTTGCCGAGTATAGATTATAGTCGGCAACTGTAATATAACCATCGCCGTTGATGTCGCCGGCGCGCATCCCGTAGATAGAAGTATTACCCAATTTAACAACTTGGTTAGTACCGGCAACAGCGTTGGGGTCGGTTAGGTCGTAGGTGTTGACATTAGGCAAACTTACCAGGCGTGCACCTAAAATATCGAGGTGGTTGCGCGAGCGGATAGCAAGATAATAAACCGTATTGGCAAATACGTCGTTCATTAGTATATCGTTGCCATCAACGTTAAGCACAGTGCCATCTTTTTGCAGCAAGCCAGCTTTTTGGTCAACTAAGGCATAGCTAACGGGGTCGCGCACTTCAATCAATACCCAATCAACGGTATTTGTAGGGAAATTAGCAACTGTTTCGGTGCCATTATAATTCCATGGGGTAGTGTTAAATGGTTGTGCAGTGGGCAACATATTATTTGCCAACAAGGTGGTGCGCATTTCGGAGGTATTTGCATCGAAAGCGCCTTGCAAGTACGATTTTACTTTTACGGGTACATCGGTGGTTACATCGGGAGGGCAATTGGCCGGATAGTAGATGGTATTGCCGACATCTACGTTAGTGCCGGTTTGGTTTGGCGTAACATACGATTGAAGCACGGCTTTATCTGAGTCGTCCTGAATAAATACAACGGTGCGTAACTTGCTTGGCACTACATAACTTGGGAAGGTGTATGAAGCTGTACTGTAAGTAAGGTTGTTATTAGCTGTAAGAGGGGGCAAAGTTTGGTCAAGTACAATTTTGCGCAGAACGTGTGGAAATACCGTCTCGCCATTCGTTCCGGGTGGTGTAGAATAAGAAACCGGATCTTCAATTATCATAACTCGTAGGTGTAAATTATTCAGATTAATATCGGCAAAAGGTTTTACCGTTACGCTAATATTTGCAGTCGAGCCGCTAAGGGTTTCATCAACCTCAAAAGCCATACTATTTGGGTTGTTGTAAATATCGTTAAAATCATTGGCGGTATAGGATGAAGGTGAGCCTTCCTTAACGTTGCCTTGTAACTCAACATGCGGAACGCCGTTTACATTGTAATACCCAATTCGGGTGTTATTATCGGGGGTATTTTCGTTATACATGGGGTCGTATCCAGGCCACCAAGTATGATATTTAATAGCGGCTATTTTGTCCTTTACCGTTTCAAGCAGCGCGTTAAAAGCTGGGTTTTGCGAGGCGCAAGGGCCGCATGATGCCTGGGTAAACTCTTCAACCAAAACGGTTGTATAGGTAAACGCAGTTGGAACTTGGGTGTGAACTATCAATTTATCATTATCTTGCCGTTGGTCTTCGTTGGTGCCGTTAAGGTTCGATGCCCAAATGGTTATATCGTGGTCGCCACCATCGGCGCACCATTTTTTAATATTATGCAAAAATGTAGTTGTCTGTCCGGGTTGTATAGGAGGTGTAAAATTATGGGCAAACTTCGAAACAACGGGGCCGTTATCTTTGCGGTAATGCAAATCGGCTTTGGTTATACTTTTTGAGCCAAGGTTTTGTACATAGCCTACAACATAATATTCGCCGCCAAGTGTCAAAGGTTTAATATTTGAATCGTAAACCATTAAATCGTATTCAACGGCGCAAGTAGTAAAATAACGCTTGTACTCATCGCCCCAGTTGCCCGACCCCGACACATAGGTATCGCTGCCTGAGGTAACCGAGAAGGATGCACCGCCATTTCCGCCGGTATCGTAAATTGAAAACAATACGGTTGCAGTGTTGGGCAAGTTAATATTGTAGTTAAAAGTTTTGTTTTTGTCGGCAAAGGCATAGGGGCCAAAATTAAGGTAAACGCTGCCAGTAACGGCATCAACTACGCTACCCGAGTTTTGGGCGGGGGTATTGTCGGTGGTAATGCTAACCACAACAGCCTTTAAGCCCGAACACTGTGCAAATGTATCTTGGTTTATTAACGAAAAACACAAGATTACAACTAAGGAGTAAAAAATTTTTTGCATATTTTTTTAATGTTTGTAGAGAATGATTCTGATGGTAAAACTTGCGGCCAAGCTACGCTTTTTTAAACAATTTTTATTTAATATGGCAGAAAAAATTTTGACCTTTAATTGCTATTTTTTGCATAGCCATATTGGTTCGCGAACAAGGGCATAATTTTGTACAATTTCTTCCGGAAGTTGTAATAAGTAGTTGTCTAAAATTACGGTAAAGCCAACAGATTCAAGCCGTTCTTTTTTATCGTTTCCATAAATACGCACATGGTCGTTTTGCCCAAATAAACGCTCGCGCTCTTTGGGGTCTGTAATTGTTAAATCCTCAATTGTTTGATTGGAGTCTAATTGTGGTGTTTGTAAAATTGCCCAGCCATTTGGGGCTAAAACGCGATATAGTTCATGCATTGCTTTTTTATCATCCGGAATATGTTCTAACACATGATTGCAAATTATTACATCAAAGCTATTGTCGGGTTTTGGAATATTGGTAATATCAATTTTTTCCATCGCCGTTGGCATGTCTAAATCGGCACTTAAATAGGTTAAATTAGGGCTATTTTTAAACAGTTTTTGGAACTGGTGCTCGGGGGCAAAATGTAGAACACGCAGTTTTTGTTGCAAAATATTTGTTTTTTCGTGGAAATAAAGCCATAAACCTCTATGCCTCTCTAAAGATAAGCACCACCTGCACAAAGCGTTTTGGCGTTTTACCAGCCCATAACTGGCAAACTTTTTATAGCTATGGCCACAGCAAGGACAAGTATATTTTTTACCCCAATAGAATAATCCGGTTAACCGCATAGCATACATGCCAGCTACTCTTAAATATTTACGCGGAATTATTGGTTCTACTAATTGTTTTAACTGGTATGTATCGAACATAATTTTAATTCAACAATATTACTAAAAACACGTTGTTAAAACAAACTAAACTAAATTAACTTGTTTGTTTGCTTGGCTCCATAATTTACTTACTTGTTTATAAGGCAAGTAAAAAGCAGAAGTAGCTGTTTTTCTTTTTGTAACTTAATGTGTGCCTTGCTTTTGTAGTAGGCGAGGCACACATTTTAAAATTAAATATTTTTTTGCCTTTCGTTTACATATTAGCAATAATTGCGCGGGCAAACCCCGAGCAGCTAACTTCGGTAGCACCTTCGGTGAGGCGGGCAAAATCGTAGGTAACGGTTTTGGCTGCGATTGCGCCGGTTAAACCTTTTTCTATGAGGTCGGCAGCTTCTTTCCAGCCCATATATTCGAGCATCACAACTCCGGATAGTATAACGGAGCTTGGATTTACCTTGTCTAATCCGGCATGTTTGGGAGCTGTGCCATGAGTAGCCTCAAAAACGGCATGCCCAGTGTGGTAGTTAATATTGGCACCAGGGGCAATGCCAATACCGCCCACCATTGCAGCTAAGGCATCGCTTATATAGTCGCCGTTTAGGTTCATAGTGGCAATTACGTCAAAATCTTGTGGGCGCAGTTGCAGGTGTTGTAAAAATACGTCGGCAATTGAATCTTTAATAATAATGCCGTTGGGCAGTTGACACCAGGGGCCGCCGTCAATTTCGGTAGCGCCAAACTCGGTTTTAGCCAGCTCGTAGCCCCAATCGCGGAAACTCCCCTCGGTAAATTTCATTATATTGCCTTTGTGTACCAAAGTTACCGATTTGCGGTTGTTTTCGATGGCAAATTTTATAGCCTCGCGAACCAAACGCATAGTGCCTTCTTTTGAAATGGGTTTTATACCAAACGATGAGGATTCGGGGAAGCGAATTTTTTTAACTCCTAATTCGTTTTGTAAAAATGCTAATAGTTTTTCTGCTTCTGGGCTTCCTGTCTTATATTCAATTCCGGCATAAATATCTTCGGTGTTTTCTCTGAATATCACCATATCAACTTTATCGGCATAAATATTTGGCGATGGCACGCCGGGGTAATATTTTACCGGCCGAAGGCAAGTGTATAAATCGAGTTGTTGGCGTAATGCCACATTTAACGACCGCAAGCCACCGCCAACTGGTGTTTCTAAGGGGCCTTTAATGGCAAAAAGACAGTCGTTTATAAGGTCAACAGTTGCTTGGGGTAGCCAGTCGCCTACTTCATCGAAGGCTTTTTTTCCGGCAAGGGTCTCAACCCATTCAATTTTCCGTGTTTTGTTGTATGCTTTTTCAACGGCGGCATCGAATACCATCTGCGCGGCTGGCCAAATATCAACGCCTACACCGTCGCCTACTATATATGGAATGATGGGGTTATCGGGAACTTGTAATTTCCCATTTTCTATCCGGATTTTTTGACCACTCATAATAAGATTGTGTTATGTTTTATAAGTTTTAAATAAGACTGCAAAGTTACGGAGTTTTACCAAGTATAGCAAGAATAACAAGAAACTACAGTTTTAACCAACCTTTTTTGTTTCAGTAGTTTACGCCGTTTATGTTTATAAACTAACAATAGCAAAGCAGTAGGTTTATAATTATCAAAATTTATTCACAAAGAACTAAATATTTATGCTAAGCGTTTTATCTTTGTTGGGCAAACACAACCCCATCTTTACTATCTGTCATGACTCAAACCCGCATTTTATCGTCCTTAAACAACCAACCCGAACCGAACAAAAACAATAACAACGGCAAAAACAGCCGGCAATCTGGTAAAAAAACTTCTTTTGGATGGCGTTTACTGCGCTTTTTGGGCTCGTTGTTTTTAATAAGTGCGTTTTTGTTGATTAGTTTTTACTTCATGGTTCGGCAGGGCATGTTTGGCGAGTTACCAAATTATGCCGACTTGCGTGCGATTAAAACTCCAACGGCAAGTACTATTTATGCCAACGAAGGCCAAGTTTTGGGGCGTTTTTACTACCAGAACCGGCAAATAATTTCGTACAACGATATACCCGCCTTCGTTATACAAGCTTTAGTGGCCACCGAAGATGCCCGCTTTTACCAACACCAGGGCGTTGATGCCCGCAGTTTGTTACGTGTGCTCATCCGGTCAATATTATTAGGAGACGAATCGGGCGGGGGCGGCAGTACCATTGGCCAACAATTAATTAAAAGCTTGTACCCAAGGCAATCGTACGGTTTGCTAACCCTTCCGGTTGTTAAAATGAAAGAGGCAATTATTGCCCGCCGTTTATCAAATATATATACTAAAGATGAAATTTTAGCCCTTTACCTTAATACGGTTTCGTTTGGCGAAGACGTGTATGGCATAGCAGCTGCTTCGCAACGGTATTTTTCTGTTGCACCTAAAGATTTAAGAGTAGAAGAAGGTGCCGTCTTAGTGGGAATGTTAAAAGCTACAACAACTTTTAATCCAAGGCTAAATCCGGATAAATCTTTGAGTCGCCGAAATGTTGTACTCGACCAAATGGTGCGTTACAATTATTTAAACCCAACTCAAGCCGAATCTCTAAAAGCAAAACCCATTGAAGTGAAGTATAAAAGACGCTCGGCCTCAGAGGCGGTAGCCGCCCACCTGCGCGACAGAGTTAGGGAACAAGTAAAAAAATGGCTCGATGAACACCCAAAACCCGATGGCTCGAAATACAATCTGTTTGCCGATGGCCTTAAAATTTACACGACAATTGATGCTAATTTGCAAGAGTACGCCCAACAAGCAGTAGCCAAACACATGAAAACCCTACAAGCCGATTTTGAAAAACATTGGGGCAAAAATAGGCCTTGGACTAACGCCACCGACATTTTAGATGCCGCCATTAAACGCTCGAACCGCTATAAAGCTTTGGCAGATGCTGGGGCAAACCGCACAGAAATAGACAAGGCATTTAAAACCCCAGTTAAAATGAACGTGTTTAGCTACGGCGATGAAATAACAAAAACAATGACCCCGTTAGATAGCGTAGCTTACCATCTTATGTTTTTAAATGCCGGATTTGAAGCCATTGACCCGCAAACCGGATTTGTAAAAGCCTATGTAGGCAGTATTGACCACGAATATTTTCCGTTTGACCATGTACAAGCTCACAGGCAGGTAGGTTCAACTTTTAAGCCAGTTGTTTATGCAACTGCTATCGAACAAGGGATTCAGCCTTGTAAATATTATGCTAACGAGCTAATTACTTATGCCGACTATCAGAATTGGACACCGCAAAACGCCGATGGCGAGTATGGAGGCTTTTACTCAATGGCAGGGGCTATGGCTCAATCAATGAACACGGTGTCGGTACAAGTACTTTTTGATGCCGGATTAAATAATGTTATTAATTATGCAAAACGTTTGGGTGTTACCAGCACTTTGCCACAAATGCCCAGTATTGCACTTGGCGCCGCCGACCTAAATTTATACGAAATGACCCGCACTTATGCGGCACTTGCCAACGGTGGTTACAACGTTGAGCCTGTATTTCTTATGCGAATAGAAGACAAAAATGGCAAAAGTATTGCCGATTTTAGTAAAAATTACCCCCGCCGCGAAATTGCCCTGGCTAAAGAAACCAGTCAGGCTATTACAAAAATGCTACAAGCTGTTGTTGACAGCGGCACCGCAAAACGTCTTAGAACTAAATATGGCTTTACCTTTGATATTGCTGGCAAAACCGGCACCACCCAAGACCATAGCGATGGGTGGTTTATTGGCTATACTCCTAAATTAGTGGCTGGCGCTTGGGTTGGCGGCACCGACAGACGCATTAGGTTTAATACCGTTTCACTTGGACAGGGGGCAAATATGGCCTTGCCTATTTGGGCGGAGTTTATGGCAGCCGCAAAAAAGAATCCTAAAACAGCTTATTTTACTTCCGGATCATTTACCATCTCTGACGATATATTGCTTGAGCTAACCTGCCCCAACATGGTAACCGATACAAGCACTTACTACAATTATTCTGAGGGTGGCGGCACCGACAACTTCCCCAACATAGAAACTGAAACCGATGCCGATGGAAATGTCATTATTATTCCGCCCAGTAATACCACCACCTCGCCACAAAGCAAACCCGGTTCGGGAACTAAAGGCCGCACCCTACCTTCACAACAAACTACGCCAAACACACAAAACTCGCCCGCTGGCAAAACCAAACCCAAACAACCCGCCCAAGAACCCGATAAAAAGAAAAAATGGTGGGAAATATTTTAACTTAGAACAAAAAACCATTTAATTAAAACATATAATATTATGCAAATGCCTAAAATAGTACAATTTGAGGGCGCTAAAGCCATGGGGCTTTTAGGCGTATTTAACCCAATGGATGCCCAAATAGGCAAACTTTGGGATGATTTTGTACCGCGAATGAGCGAAGTTCCGAACCAAGCGGCAAATAACCACGCTTTTGGTATTTGTACCATGCAGCATCCGGATATTAATACGCTACCTTCGGGGCAATTTATTTATATGGCATCGTTAGCTGTTGATGCTTACCCTGCAGTCCTCCCACAAGGTATGACCACTTTTGAGCTGCCCGCCGGAAAGTATGCCGTTTTTACCCACACAGGCAAATTAGCTGATTTTGGAAATACGGTGCGATATATTTACGACGAATGGTTAAAAACTGCGAACCGTGCCGATTATAGTTATCCGGATTTTGAACTTTATGACGAGCGCTTCGACCCAAACGCTGAAACAGGCGAAATAGATATTTATATTCCGGTTTTGTAAAAATTAACACAAAAAAATGAGGCAGTCAAACAACATAACATTTTTATTTTTTATAGGATTATTAGGTGTGCTTGGATTTTTGGGCTGCAAAAAAGATATAGACAACCCTAAAATATGTTCTCCTGATTTTGAGGCCGACCCACCCGGCCAATGGTATTTAGGCGATTTGCACGTGCATAGCACCGGGGCAAGCAACGATACCGGCGGCGACAGCACCCCCGAAGCTATTAAAAACATGGCTTTACAACGAGGGCTTCATTTTGTAGTGCTAACCGACCACAGCAATAGCACCGGCAGCGACCCTAATACGTTAGAGGAAGACCCCGCTTTGTTTAATCAAGGCCCTGAGTGTACTTGGTGGCAATTATGCGCGCAACTTTCTGAAGAAGGCAACTTTTTAATGATAAATGGCAATGAGCTAAGCCCTGTTAACAGCAATGTGGCCATACCATCGGGGCATATTGGCTGCTTACCAGCCGACTTAAACTTGTTTAACCCCAATATTGTATTTACAGACCGGCCCAAAAGTAGTGTTACCGGTGGAAATGCCCTACAACAAGCCAATTCTGCCGGATGTTTTAGCATAATAAACCACCCGTATTCGCCTACGCCCTGGATTTGTTACGACTGGACTGACTACAACTACCAAGCTATTGAAATTTGGAATGGTACAGCAGGCTTTGACCCCTACGACAATTGGGGCCGCATGGCTTGGCTATGCGATTTGCTTAATGGCCGCAAAATTACTGCTATTGGTGCAAGCGATAACCACAGAGTGTTTAAAGACCCGCCCGGAGATTTAACAAACCCACCATTAGGCTACCCAACCACAGCCGTATTTGCAGCTAACTTTAGCTGGCCTGCTATTATGCAGGGGCTTAAAAACGGCGAAACCGCCATTTTTGAAGGCAAATCGCGCTTGTTTTTAGATACCTACGATATAAATAAATGTCGAGCACAAACGCCGGCAGGCATCCGTATTTTGCGTTTACGCGGCCAAGCCGATACCCTACTTAATACAGCACAATTAGTACTTACCCGCGCAACCGTCTGCACAGACACACGCCCCAATCATTTAAGTAGCCCAATCATTACCGCCGATACCCTGCTGCAACAAACAATAAACAACACCCAACCTTTTGACCTGAGTGTTAATATTGAGGGTAATGCGGGCGTTTACACCGCAACATTATTAGGCAAAACCGATAAAAAACATTACGGCGCTTTTTCAAAAGCAGTTATTATTGATTAGGTATTATAAAATTTGATTTGTTATACAATACTACTAACAAACAAAATGCTCAAGTAAGTAAAAGAATGGTTTAATACCCACCTAAATACTTGCGAATAAACCACTCGAAGCTCACAAAACCTAAAATTAAAAAGAACAGCCATTTTAAGTTTATCATACTTTGGGTTTTGGTACTGCTGTATTGTGTTGCCGGAATTTGCCCTATTTTTTGTGCCAAACTACCCAAACTATCCGGATAAATAACTGCGCCACCGGTTTCTTTTGCCAACAAATACAACAAAGCATGGTTGGCCTGGGTTTGCATACTCTCTAACTGAATAGCTACAACACTAAATTGCCCCTCGGCGGAGTAATTTTGGCCGTTAAACGAGGTGTTAGCCTTATAAGTATAGTTGCCAACGGGCAAAAATCCAATGTTTAGAGTATAAGCATCGGCGGTTTTGCTAAACACATACGGAAATTTTTTGCCAGTATTATCGTAAACGGTAAGGGTTACTTCGGGGTCGGTAATGCGTTGGTAGCTATCGTTATAAAACTCGGCATCAAAGCTTATTTGTTCGCCCTCGTTGAATAAGGTTTTGGGCATACTTACCCTAAATTTGCGTTTATCGTTTTTAACCGATAAATACTGCACAGTTTTGGTTATTAAATCGTTTACCGCATTAGCATTGTTATTTTTTTTGTTGTTGTAAATACGCCAGCGCCAAAGTCCTTCGCCGGCAAGTACGGCAATTTTGTCGCCTGTGGCTTGTTCAAAAGCGAGCAAGGGGTATTTGGTGGCAATACTGCCTATCTTTTGGGTAAACAGGGTTTGCGAGGTGGGGGCTGCCGAGTAGTCGCCAAACGGACTTTGCAGCGGGGGCAATTCGGCTAAAAAATTAGCAGTGCCGTCCTCTAAATTAAAAAGATTAAAATTGCCATTGTTTACTAAGCGCACATCGTTGCTTTGGTCGCCGCGGGCGCTGTTCATTTGTACTATGTTTTGGGCAGTATTAAATAGCGCGGGCGCCGTTTGCGAGGTTATAATGTACCATTGCGGAATTTTGGCATCGTGCAACTGTTTAATTACGGCTTCGGAATTGTCGTTTTTTGAAGGGATACCGTGCAAAATGGCCAAATTGTAGCCTGTAACTGCCCCCGAAAATTTACCCGCATAGGCAATTTCGGTTTGATAATTTTTATTCGATTCGATGGCCGAGCGCAAGGCGGCAACATCCGGATGGGGGCTGGCGGCAAAAATAAGCACTTTGCGCCGGCTGTCTAATACTTCAATATAAATATCTTGCCGGTTATTATCAGTAGTTAATTCGCCGGCAACTGCTGCTAATTTTACTACATAATGCGTAACGCCAACCGTAGTAGCATCTAAAACTATATCGTCAGAGCCATAAAAATTGTTATTTTTTATGGTCAATGGTTTAGAATAAACCTTGCTGCCACCGTCGCCTTTATACACTTCTAAAACGGTATTGCTACCTTGCAGTGTTTTGGCCGAATAGTCGGCCCGAAGGGTAAATTTATCTCCCAAATAAGCAATGCGGTTATGCAGTATTTTTTCGAGCACTAAGTCTTTGCGCGGTGTTGTATCGCCAAGGGCAATGCAGTAAAAGGGGGCGTTTGGCCGCTCGGTGCTATAAACAGGGTTACTTCCTTGGTTGTAAATACCGTCGGTGGCCAATACAACTGCACCCACGTTTTGATTGGTATAAATACTGTGTAATTCGGCAATAGATTGTGAAATATTGGTTTGTTTTTCGTCAAAACTAAAGCGCAGGCTATCTTCTAATTTTTCGCCAAAATGGTAAGTGGCCACGTTATAGTTGGCGGCTAACTGTTCGGTTAGCGTGTTTAAACCCGTTACTAAGGCGGTACTATCGGCAGTATTAGTGGCCATACCCACCGAACTGCTGTTGTCTGTTAGCACTAATATTGTGGGCTTAATGGTGTCTATGGATAAGGAGCGCAACAATGGTGCTAATAACAAAAAAGCAATGGTACTTACCCCTAAAAAACGCAGAACATATAAAAAAGGTAACAAACGGCGTTGGTTTCCGGTTACTTCTTTAAAGGTGGTGTCGTGGAAATATAAAATTGTAGCATAAATACCTCCGGCCAATAAACAAAACAGTAAGTACCAGGCGGGGTATTGCTCAAAAATTATTTGTTGTGCGTTGTTCATAGATACTTTATACAGATGGCAGATAATAAAAATGTGCGATGACTGCAAAATAAGTCCTTGCTATAAAACACAATGTTATTAGCCTGTTTTTTCCGGAATGAAGATAATAAGTCAGTTTCTATTTCCGGAAATGCAAACGGCCGGCAAAGTTCGTAAATTCTTGCTGATAAACGAAATACTAAACGTATAAACCGCCTTATTGTCTGTGCTTTGAATTATTAAAAAACAAGTTTTAGCTAAAATTAACAATAATTTGCCTTTATGGTTGGTTTTCAACACGTTTATATAGGGCATATTTTTGTCCATCTTCAAGTATTACTTCGTAACCATCAGGTGGTATATGCTGGCAAAGGGCATCGCATTGGCTAAGCCAAAATGGGGTTGTAGTGGCCAATTTGTGGTTTTCGGGTACAACACTTATATTAAAAAAGCGGACTAAAAAGCCTTGCAAAATAAAATTGTATTGATTGTATTGGCAAGACGGGACAGCAATATTAGTAAAAGATGGCACTAATTTACCAATTTTATAGACGTCGTTTAAGGTGGCATGTTCGCGGTAGGTTTTACCAATTTGTGCAGCACTATATATTAACACACCTGCCAATAGTAGGGCATTAAAGGTCAAAACAAAAGCAAACGCCCGTTTTTTAGTTTTCAACCAATTTACAAAATCTGAAGTTGGAGAAGCTGCTACTAAAGCCATGCCAACTGCCCAAAACGGAAAAGCCGGCACCATGTAAAACCATTTCTGTACTAAGGTTAATGCCAGCGGAAGCGTTCCGGCTGCCCCTACCGCCATAAAAAACAAGGATTGCCGCCAAACAAGAGGTGTAGGCTGGGTAAAACGCCATTTTGCCCTCCAGGCAAGCAAAAAAATAAGAACCAGCAAAGTAAAAGGCAACACTAATTGCTGCAGTAATTGCACCCAAATTTCGAGGTGATAATCTGCCGTAGGCACTGCACCCATGCGAAGCAAAGCCCTGTCGAAAAGGTAGTACGACAGGCTTTTACTTACTGGCCATAAAAATAAAACTGTATATATTGCCAACGGTACTGCTAAGGCAACGATGGTTTGCAAGGCCATTTTTTTAAAACTAATACGCTTTGTAAACAGCCAATAACAACCCGGCACAGCCAGAATAAAAAAGCCCGGAAACCCCTTCACTAAGGTTGCGCCAAATATAAAGAATCCGGAGATTACAGCTGCCACGTAAGGGTTTAGACTTAAAAATCTGGATGACTTTTGTATAGGTATCCATCCGGAGTAAAAACTTAAAAAAGCCAATAAAGCAAATATGGTAAGTGTGTTTTCGTGCATATTGTTTCGATAGCTCCAAAAACAAACCGGTACAATTATCCAAAATAAAACCGGCAGCCAAGTTAGGTGTTGCCAATTGGCTGGCGCATCAATGGTTGCCAACCGCCAAATTTTTACCAAAATCCAAACTGTTAATAACATGGTCAGCAAGGTATAAAACCGCTCGACGTACAAACTATCGCCTAAAATTTTAAAAAACAGAGATTCAATACCAAAGGCCAAGGGCGGCTGCTCATGAAACGATGGTAAACCCTCGATATTTAAAGCACTATACTGCGGAAACCAAAAACTACCATATCCAAGGCTTAAGTTGTGTGCTACTGCCGAGTATAATACCCCATCTTGAAACATGCCATCTTGTACTAATATGGGTAAGGTTAGGGCAAAAACAGTAGCCAAAGTAAAAAGCCAGAACGGTAGGTTTGAATATTTGATTCTACTCATTTTTTCTGCTTATTTAATTAAATCAGCAAGACAACAAACCTAAAACTTGTTCGCATCTGCGACCTGCCAATAATGTTGCCATTCTTGGGGTACGGTGTTGGCATTTAATAAACAGTCAGCGGGTATATAAGGAAAAATTTCGTCGTACCGGCGCACTTCGTATTGGTTGATGCGGCGAAAAATATGGCTGCGATTTATTTTACTTGGGTGGTCAATACCTGCGGCGGCCATCAACTCAACAAAACTTTTGAGGGTTTCGGCATGATAATTGGCTATCCGCATAGTTTTATCGGCTACGACTAATCCTTTTACCAATTCGGGGTCTTGGGTGGCAACCCCTGTGGGGCAAGTATTTTTGTTACATTCTAACGCCTGGATGCAGCCCAAAGCCATCATCATGGCGCGTGCGCTATAGCAGGCATTGGCACCTAAGGCTATGGTTTTAAAAATGTGAAATCCGGTTGTAATTTTTCCGGAGGCAAAAACCCGGATTTGTTGCCTCAGTCCAAAGCCCACCAAGCAGTTATGCACAAAGGCAAGCCCCTCTTTAAATGGCATCCCTACCGAGTCCGAAAATTCAAGTGGTGCAGCGCCTGTTCCCCCCTCACCGCCATCAACAGTTATAAAATCGGGTAAAATTTTAGATTCAATCATTGCTTTGCAAATACCTATAAACTCGGCTTTATTGCCCACACAAAGTTTAAACCCAACAGGTTTGCCGTTCGATAGCTGGCGCATTGTCTGCAAAAGTTGTAAAAGGCCAATGGGCGTACTAAATGCCCGATGATAAGGCGGCGAATCGACTTGGGTGAAGGGTTCTACTCCGCGAATTTTGGCTATTTCGGGGGTATTTTTTTTTGCCGGAAGTATGCCTCCGTGCCCCGGCTTTGCTCCTTGCGACAGTTTAAGCTCAATCATTTTTACCGTAGGATTAGCAGCACTTTTGGCAAAATTTTCGGGCGAAAAATTGCCGTCTGCAGCCCTTGAGCCAAAATAGCCAGTGCCAACCTGGTAAATTAGGTCGCCGCCCGGTTGTAAATGGTGCGGGCTTATGCCCCCTTCGCCGGTGTTGTGGGCAAAATTGCCTGCTTTAGCGCCGCCATTTAAAGCTAATATTGCATTGATGCTTAACGCTCCAAAACTCATAGCCGATACATTAAACACGCTGGCCATGTAGGGTTGCTTGCATAAATCTGTGCCTACCTGTATTTGCGGGTGGGCAGGCAAATTATGCGCATTTAAAGCGGCAATGCTGTGGTGCATCCACTCGTAACCTGTTTCGTACACATCTAATTGTGTTCCAAAAGGGGTTGTGTTTAACTCTTTTTTGGCCCGCTGATACACCACCGAGCGTTGAATGCGGTTAAAAGGCCTACCGTCAATATCGCTTTCAACAAAATACTGTTGCAATTTAGGTCTGAGTTTCTCCATTAGCCACCGGCCACGCCCTAAAATTGGATAATTGCGCATTAACGCATGGCGGCTTTGTAGCATGTCGTAAAAACCAATGGCTACAAGGGGCAACAAAACTATCATAATCCACCAAACTGGCTGCCAAAAAAAGCCCAGAACAATAACCAATACTAACGAAATAGCGGAAAAAATAATAAACTCGTTGCGCATGTTTTGTTGCTATAACTGTTGAAAATTATTAATAATATCGCACAAAGATAAAGAGATTTAGGTACAATAAAATGGGCTTTGTTTTTGAGCAGGTAGTGTTGAGTAAAATTCCGTTTTTTATGGCTCGAAGGAATAAACAGCAAGTTGTATTAGTTGCTACAAGTAAATTTTACTTTTATCCGGAAAATTGAAAGCACTAATTTGGTTCTTTAATAGTTAAAGTCAGTAAGGCTTACCGCTTGTGTTTAATCATAGGCAGTCAAACAAAGTTTTTGAAAATAAAACTTATTAAGCGTTAGCCTTTAAATTAAAAATACCCTTCTTTTTTGCGGTCTTCCATTGAGGTTTCCGAACGTTTGTCGTCGGCGCGGCCACCGCGCTCGGTATGTCTGCTGGCGGCAATTTCAAGCACAATATCGGCTACTGATGAAGCAGCCGAAAGGGTAGCGCCTGTGCTTGTCATATCGCCTATGGTTCTAAAGCGTACAATTTTTTCTTCGGCCAACTCGCCCTCAGCAGGGGGTAAAAACGGCGATTGAGCCAGTAAAATACCATTGCGCACCACGCATAAACGCTTATGCGAAAAGTAAAGGTTAGGTAGCGGTATATTTTGGTGTAAAATGTACTGCCAAATATCTAATTCTGTCCAGTTGCTTAACGGAAAAACCCTGAAGTGCTCGCCTTCGTGCTTGCGCCCATTAAATAAATTCCACAATTCGGGGCGTTGATTTTTTGGGTCCCATTGGCCAAACTCGTCCCGGTGTGAAAAAAAGCGTTCTTTTGCGCGTGCTTTTTCCTCGTCTCGGCGTGCGCCACCAAGGGCTACATCGAATTGGTGTGCTTCTAAGGCTTCTAAAAGGGTGGTGGTTTGTAGGCGAATACGACTGGCGTTGGCTCCTTTCTCTTCTTTTGCCGTACCTTTGTTGATAGACTCTTGCACACTGCCAACTAATAATTTTACACCTAACCGGGCTACTAACGCATCGCGGTAGGCTATAGTTTCGGGAAAGTTATGCCCTGTATCAATGTGAAGTAAAGGAAAAGGAATTTTACCCGGAAAAAATGCTTTATGGGCTAAATGTACTAATGTGATAGAATCTTTACCGCCCGAAAATAAAATTACAGGTCGCTGAAACTGTGCAGCTACCTCGCGAATTACAAAAATTGCCTCCGACTCTAACTCCCGCAGATGGGTCAAATTATACGAAATCATGGTTATTTTTAAAGATTAGGTACTATTACTTACTTATCTATCTATATTATTAACTTGGGGTTTCTATCCGGATGAGTGGCAGCAAAAATTGTAAGGCCTGAGTTACGTTTTGTGTGATGGTAAACTGTGTAGTATCTAAGGTTAAATCCGGATGTTGTGGTGGCTCAAAAATGGCATCAATACCGGTAAAATCTTTTATTAAGCCAGCACGTGCTTTTTTATACAAACCTTTTACATCGCGTTCTTCGCAAATTGCAAGCGGGGCGTCAATGAAAATTTCTTTAAAATCGGTTGCGCCAATAATTTGTTTAGCTTGTTGGCGTATTGCGTGGGTAGGGCTAATAAAACAGGCAATAACCACAATGCCACAATGAGTAAATAGTTTGGCAACTTCGGCTACGCGCCTGATGTTTTCAGTACGGTCGGCTTCGGTAAAACCCAAATTATTGTTTAGACCGGTGCGCAAATTGTCGCCATCTAATACTTGGGTAATAATGCCATTTTGGTATAATGCTTGCTCTAAGGCTTGGGCAATGGTAGTTTTTCCGGCCCCCGATAAGCCCGTAAACCACAAAGTTATGCCGCGTTGTTGCAGTAATTGTTCTTTGTGGGCGCGTTGCAGCAGTTGGTCAAAAACAGGGTAAATATGTTGGGGCTGTGGCATTGCGCCGCAAAGATACGATTTTATACCTAAGCTTGTAAAAGCATTTTTTACTGACAAATGATAACTATATCGTTTAGATTTTGCCGCTTATCGTTGTTTTATTTTTTATACTGATGCCACCATACCCAAAAGGTATAAATAAACCAAATTATATGTGGATTAACATATTGTTTTTTGTTTAAAAATTGGTTTATTAGCCTTGAAACTGTTGGTTGTTGTAACTGTGTATCGGCAAAAAATGTTTGGTCGTGGGTTAAGGCTTGTAAAGGTTGGCGCAATATAGTATGCAGCCATTGTGTTATGGGTATGGCAAATCCTTGCTTGGGGCGGTCAATGAGTTGTTTTGGAACGTACTTGTATAAAACTTGCCGAAGCAGGTATTTTGTTTGGCCGTTTTTAATTTTATACGCATCGGGCAACGACAGGGCAAAGTTTACGAGGCGGTGGTCTAAAAAAGGTTCGCGGCCTTCGAGGGCGTTGTGCATGGTTGCGCGGTCAACTTTGGTTAAAATATCGCCTTCTAAATAGGTTAGCAAGTCGGTTAAACCCAAATAGCCTACAATTCGGTTGTTTTGGGGTTGAAAATCGGGCTGCCATCGCGGGCAAAAAACAGGGTAAATTAGCTGCTGCTCTTTAGGGCTTAAATATACCGATGCTGCTGCAAAAAAGTCGGATATAGTATTGGCCTGTACTGCTCTTTGCAGTTTGTAGAGCTTATTGGATAAGTTGGTATGATTTTTTTGTATTGCGGGCAGAAGTGAGAGCATTTTAGCTAAAAAATCCGGATTAAATAGTTGTATAGTTTTGCTCAAGAGTTGTTTTGCCGGAAGCTTTTGCCATTGGTTAAATCCGGATAAAGTAGCTTGGTATTTTGTATATCCGCCAAAAAGTTCATCGCCACCATCGGCACTAAGGCTAACTTTTACCTGCTGTTTGGCAAGTTGTGCCACCAAATAGGTAGGAATTGCCGAGCTGTCGCCAAAAGGCTCGTCAAAAATAGTGGGCAATAAAGGCAATAAATTGCGGCAGTCGGCTTCGGTACAATACAGTTCGGTGTGCTGGGTTTTTAGGTAGTTTGCAATTTGTTTGGCATGGTGGGCTTCGTTTAGGTCGGGTTGGTCAAAACCAATGGTAAAGGTTTGTAGCGGTTGACTAAATTGTTGTTGCAACAAGGCTGCTACGGTGGTACTATCAATTCCCCCCGACAAAAAAACACCTATTGGCACATCGGCCACCATACGCAGGGCAAAGCTTTGGTGAAGTAATTTTTCTAAGTGGGTTATAAGCTCAGGCTCGGTGGTGGGCAGTTCAATTGGGTTTGCGTAAACCTGTGCAGCGCTATACCATGTTTGTTGTGTAATTTGCCCTTGTGCTGTTATTTGCAAAAGTGTGCCGCCGGGCAATTTTTGCGATTCTTCATAAATACAGTGAGGTGCTTGAATATAGCCTTGCTGCAAATACAACGAAATTGCTTGGGCGTTTAAACTTGGCTCAAAATGGGGGTGTTTATGAAACGCTTTTAACTCGGAGGCAAAAAGCAACAATCCATTTTTTTGGTACCAATATAAAGGCTTAACGCCAAAACGGTCGCGCACTAAGGTTAGGTTTTGGGTTTGCTGGTCGAACAGAGCAAAGGCAAACATGCCGTTAAACTTGTTTAAACAATCGCTACCCCACTGATGCCATGCCTGAAGCAGTACTTCGGTATCGGTTTGGGTGGTAAATTGCCTGCCGTACTGGTTTTGTAGCTCGTGTTTAATTTGCGCGTAATTATACAACTCGCCATTAAAAATAATGGTTAAGTGTTGCCACGACATAGGTTGATGGCCGGCTTTGCTGGTGTCAATAATAGACAGCCGCCTGTGCCCAAATGCCAACAAACTTTGCTTTGGATTTGTTAGGTGGAAAATAGCGGTTCCGGAATCGTCGGGGCCACCATGCGCTAAGACCGCTTGCATGGCATTTATGGTATTTTCCGGATGATAAGATACATCGCTGTCTCGGAAATCCCAAAAACCTGCTATTCGGCACATGCGTAAAATTAAATTAGTTCTAAATAAAGGCTATTTGTTTTTCAATTCTTCTTTTAGCAAACGCCGCAAAATTTTACCTATGTTCGATTTAGGCAACTCGGTTCGAAACTCGTAATGTTTGGGTTTTTTATAACTGGTTAAGCTATCTTCGAAGTGCTTCTCTAACGATTCGACTGTTAGTGAGTCGTCTTTTTTTACGATATAAGCCTTAACCGCCTCACCCGATTTTGCATCCGGAACCCCAATTACGGCTACTTCTAAAACTTGAGGGTGCATAGCAATTACGTCTTCAATTTCGTTGGGGTAAACATTAAATCCCGATACTAAAATCATTTCTTTCTTGCGGTCAACAAGTCGTGTTAAACCACTTGAGTCCATTATGCCTATATCGCCGGTATATAGCCAGCCATCTTTAATTACTTCGGCGGTTGCTTCGGGGTGGTTATAGTAGCCCAACATAATTTGAGGGCCTGCGCCTATAATCTCTCCTCGCTCGCCAAGCGGTAATTCGTTGCCATTGTCGTCCACAATTTTTATATCGGTGCTTGGTACGGGTAAACCTATTGTGCCAATTGTGCCTGTACCATCTAAGGGCTGCGCACATAATACCGGCGAAGACTCGGTTAGTCCGTAGCCTTCGGCTAAATAACATCCGGTTACTTTTTGCCATTTTTCGGCTACGGCTCGTTGCACTGCCATGCCTCCACCAATTGCAATTCTGAGGTTACTAAAATCAATGCTTGCAAAATCGGGTTGGTTTAACAAGCCATTAAATAAGGTGTTCACGCCCGTAATTAAGCTAAATTTGTATTTTTTAAGTTCGCCTATAAACGCTTTCATGTCGCGGGGGTTAGTAATTAATATGCTGTGCATACCATAATTGCAGGCAAACAAACAATTTACTGTAAATGCAAATATGTGGTAAAGTGGCAATGCCGTAATAATTATTTCTTGCCCGCGTTTCAGATCTGCTTTGCTACAATCGAGCCAAGCGCCTATTTGCATAGAGTTGGCTATAATGTTTTTATGGCTAAGCATAGCGCCTTTCGATAATCCGGTAGTGCCGCCCGTGTATTGTAATAATGCCAGGTCGTTGGGTTGTGCTTTGTGTACTTGTAAGCTTAAGCTTTTGCCCGCACTTAAAGCCGATTTAAACGAAATGGTCGCAGGTAGTTGGTAGGCTGGCACCATTTTTTTTACGTGCTTAACTACAAAATTAACCAATGTACCTTTAATAAACGACAACATATCACCTAATCCGGTAGTTATAATGTGTTTAATGGGAGTGTTGGGCAATATTTTTTGCAAATTGGCGGCAAAATTCTCAACGATAACAATGGCCGTAGCCCCTGAGTCGTTAAATTGATGCTCCATTTCACGCGGGGTGTAAAGGGGGTTTGTATTAACCACTACCAAGCCGGCCTTTAACGCTCCAAATAAGGCAACAGGGTATTGTAAGCAGTTGGGCATCATTAAGGCAATGCGGTCGCCGGGGCGTAAACCCAGGTTTTTTTGCAGGTAAGCCCCAAAATTATTCGACAGTTGGTCGAGGGTGTTAAAAGTTATGGTCTTTCCCATATTAGAATAGGCAGGCCTGTTAGCATAAAGATGCACAGCCTCTTGTATCATTTCCGGAATATTGACGTATTGCTCGGCATTTATTTCTTGCGGAACGCCTTCGGGGTAAAACGGATACCAAATTTTTGCAGCCATAATGAAAAACGTTTATTTAATAGGTTTGTAATTTCGTTGGATAATAAATAAAATAACTATAAATCGGCAGCATGAGGGTTGGCTGGCGGGTTGTTTACAAAAGGTTTGTAAAGTGGTTCGTGTATTAACAAGGCATCTTGAATTTGTTGCCACACCTGAGCGCGCAATTTATCGGCATCTTCAACGGTGCAACCCTGTGTATAAGTTGGGGGCAAATATCTAAAATAAATAGTACATGGGCGAAGCGGCAATTTAAAATTGGGCATCATATCGCGTACATGGGTAATGATAATCGGTTGAATGGGGAGGTTAAGTTCGGCGGCTATGCGAAAGGCTCCCGAATTAAAGGGCATCAATACTTCTTTATCCGGATTGCTAAAAGTGCCTTCCGGAAAAATAAATACAGATATACCGTAGTCAAAGGCTAATTTTTTTATTTCTATATAACTTTTTTTCCGGCTTTCGGGGTCTTTTCTGTCCACTAATACCGACGAGCGTTTAAACACATGGCCAAACAAGAAATAATTTTTTGACTCCATTTTAGCAACTCCCGAAAACGAATGCTTAACGGCTGCCGCCAAGGCTATAATATCGCCGTAGCTGGCGTGGTTGCCAACAAATACGCATTGCTGGTTTGGCTTTACACAAACCTCTTCGTTTTGCACTACTATTTTTACCCCCACTAATTTAGCCCATGTATTGGCCCAAAACCGGCAGTAAGCTAAAAATGCTCGTCGCCAACGCCGTTCAGAGGGCAGTACAATAGGTAAAATAAACGATAAGCCTACGCCAATTAGCATTGGTATGGCAAAAACAAAACCAGCATACCCAGTATAAATCCAATAAAATAATCTCTTTATCATACGAGGCCACAAAGTAAGCAAAATTTGGCAACCTATTTATTAAATGGTAGTTCTATTGTTTTTAGGCGATAAGTTTAAATTTTTGTTTACCCCTAAGTATTTGATAATCAGTATATTATGTTTAAAAAAGACTTTGCTGTGAGGTCAAAATTGTTTGATGGAGTAGTTTTTTTGTATTGGCTTCTTAATTAAACCGTGCTGTATTTTTGTGGCATCGGCCAAAAAACGAAGCGCTAACCTCTCTGCCTGCCCATATATGCCTATTGTGTAATTTTTATGCTAAAAAAACGTGTGAAACGTGTTTTGTTTATTAATCCGGATAGTTGTTGAGCGATTGGCTTTTCCAATTTGCTCAACACTGTTTGGGTTTGTAAGGAAAAATAGGCTACAATTTATTTTTATCGAACAATTACCATCTCTTTTGTAGCTTTTGCCAATTCTTTTTGCCATGTCATCAGTTCTTGATAAGCTTGTATTATTTCGTTTTCGGCTTCAATATTTTGGAGGGTTTTAAGTTCATCTAACTTGTTATTCATTAATTGGCCAACGTAGTCAATTTTAAATCGGTTAATTATTTCGAGGGTGCGTTCAATTTGAAATTTGTCAATATTTGGCAGTTCAATTTTATGTAGTTTACGCCAGTTTTCGCTAGGTGTACCTACCAAATTGGCAATTTCGGCTAAGGTTTGGGCGTGCTCTTCGTCTAATAAGGCCGATAGGGTTTCGCGGGTGGGCAATTGCCCTTTTTCTAATAATTTGCAATAAATATCAATAATTTTATTGTATTGGTCGTTGTTAAACGGCAAGCCTATAATTTCGTTGATAATATAGGCTGCCAAAGGCACATCGGTTTGTATCAGTTCGGCGCCGTATTCAAACAGTTCGCGCAAAAGCTCGCGTTCTAAGCGGTTATTTGCCCTATCATTTTGTACTGGTGTGTCTGCCGGCGCTGTGGGTTGGTCGAGTGCCAGCGATATTGTTTTATTGGCATCAGCTGCCGCCTCGGTGGTGCTGTTTGGATGAATTTGGGTTTGATTAGCAGCCGATTTTTGTTGTTTGTGCGTGTGGTGTTGAAGCCTAAATTTATTGACCTCTGAAATAACAATTTGCTCGTCCATTTTAAAGCGGGCGGCGGCTTCGCGGATATATAACGAGCGTTTAATACTGTTTGGAATTAATGCGACGCTTTGCAAAACATTGCTAATTACGCCGGATGTTTTAATGGGGTCGCCGGCGGCCTCGGTTAGTAGTAAATTGGTTTTAAACCGGATAAAATCGGCACTTTCGGTAGTTAAATAGGCTTCGGTCGCCATCCGGCCATTTTTTTTGGCAAACGAGTCGGGGTCTTCGCCATCCGGAAGTAATAATACCCGCACATCTAAGTCATCTTCTAATAAAATATCAATACCGCGCAAGGCCGCTTTTACTCCCGCATTATCGCCATCAAACAAAATAAGTACGTTGTTTGTAAACCGTTTTATCAATTTCGACTGCTCGGTAGTAAGCGATGTACCCGACGACGCAACGGCGTTTTCAATGCCAACTAACCGAAGCGACAGCACATCGGTATAGCCCTCGACCAAAATACATTGATCTTTTTGCCTAATACTTTGCCTTGCCTGATACAAACCGTACAGCAAGTTGCCTTTGTGGTAAATTGCCGTTTCGGGGGTGTTTAGGTATTTAGGTTGTTGGGCACTGTGTAGGGTGCGCCCGGCAAAGGCCACTACTTTACCCGATAAATTTTGAATAGGAAAAATAACCCGCCCCCGAAAAAAAGGAAAAACTTTGCCATTTTTTTCGCTCACTAAGCCCGCCTTTTGTAGCAAATCAACCGAGTAGCCTTTTTGTTGTGCTTCGTGCAAAAAACTATCAAAATTATCAGGGCTAAAGCCCAACTGAAACTGTTTTACAACATCGTTGTTTGTAAAGCCACGCTCGTTAAAATAGCTAAGGCCAAGGGTTTGCCCTTCGGGGTCGGTTTGCAAATAATTAGCAAAATAATTAGCGGCAAAGGTATTGACGATGTATAAACTTTCGGCTTGTTTTTCGGCTTCAAGAACGGAGGGGTCAATTTCATCCGGAATTTCTATTTGATATTTATTGGCCAGATAGCGCAATGCCTCGTAGTAGGCCATTTTTTCGTGCAGCATAATAAAACTGGCCGGAGAGCCTGCCTTGCCGCACCCAAAGCATTTAAAAATATTTTTAGTCGGTGATACGTTGAACGAAGGAGTTTTTTCGTTGTGAAATGGGCAACAGGCATGGTAATTTGCCCCACGCCGTTTTAGGTTCACAAAATCGCCTACAACCTCCTCTATCCGGGCTGTTTCAATAATTTTAGCGACAATATGTTGGGGTATAATCGACACGTTAAAATTAAGGGCGAAAGTGTTGGTTGTTTAAATAAATTGGTCAAAATTACGAAAAAAACTGCGTTTATTGGCCTAAAAGGGCAAACAATGTTTTTTTACTATAAATACAGTATATTTTGGTTAAAACTTTTCCCCGGAAATTGTAAGGTACGAAGTTTAAATCATATAAATAGGTAAAACAAATACACAGGTCAATGTTTTGAGAGCAAATTATTAATAGCTTTGTTTAATAAGGTTTGATTGTCTGCTAAGTTGGGGTTAAGTTGCGCGGGTAAGCCCTGGTACTTAACCGCTTCTTCTAAGGCTTTAGCTATGTTTAACCGGTGTTGTGGTTGGGTGTAAAAAAACTGTTTTTTCATAAATTGTTTTGCCAAATACAGTTGTTCGGTTTGCCCCGGCGTTGGGCAAAAGATGGCTTTTTTTTGTAGCACGGCAAGGTCCATAACGGTACTGTACCCACTGCGGGCTATTATTATTTGAGCATTTTTAAGGTGGTGTTGTAGTTGTTGGGTGGGCAAATGGGGGGCAATTTGCAGTAATGGTGTTTTTGGGTGCGGTTTAATAGTTGAATTATTTTGTGGCTGTCCTTGTAGTAGTAAGGCTGTTTGGTTAGTAGTAGCACAAAAGGCAAGCAACTGGTTTTGCATAATTGCTTCGAATTGGGTGCGCAAAGGCTCAGGCCCCGAAACTAAGGCTACTATTGACCACGCTGCCGCTGTATTTGTATTTTTCTCTGATGAAAAATAGGGCTTAGAGGCATTATCGTTATTAATATTATTATCATCCGGATAATTAAACCGGCTAAGCGGCCCTACAAAAACAAATTGTTCGGTCGGCAAAAGGTGTTTATGCGCTAACTCTCCGGATAGATTCGCTTGAGGGTGTGGCCAGTCGGGTATCCAGCAATAATTAAATTTGTTAATAAGCTGCCTATTAAAACGCTGAACCAAAGGTTGCAACCATTTTATAGGGTGGGGTAGGTGCAAAAATACCTGATGGGTAATTATTACCGATGGTATTTGTGAGTGGTAACAACCGTACCTATTGTCGGAGATAATTGCCGTAATATTGCCATGTTTTTGAAGTAAATTTTGTGTTGCCAACTGCTCGGCTTTAATTTGTTTTAGCACGTGTGGCGCTTGGGTAAGGGCATCGAGCCATATATGTTTGCCCGTGTAGCGTATATTATAGGGCGGTAATGGCTCGGCAGGCAAGCTCGGAAACTCGGTTTGCAATAATTTTAAAGATAACCCATCGCTGGCAATTATTACTTCGGCACCATTTTGCTGTAAGGCGCGTATTACCGGAATACAACGGGTAGCGTGGCCTAAACCCCAATTTAAAACAGCTACTAAAATGCGCGGCATAATATAGAATAACAATTTACTACCTTTGTGCAAAGGTATTGTAATTTACTAAGTCTTGACCTGTTATGTTTTTGTTAATGCGAATAAATGCGGTTAGTTTTTTTATTGTTTTTTGCGCCATCGGCTGTATTGTAATTGTTGCCGGATTGTTGTTGCCATCGAAGTTTAGCGCCGAGGCAAGCGCTACTATTGAAGCGCCACAAAATGTAATTTTTAAACAGTTAAGCAACGCAAAAAATTGGGAGGAGTGGAGTGTTTACAGCCCTAAAAATACACCCGGATTAAAAACCTTTTACCCCAAACCCGCTATTGACGAAAATAGCACTGTCATGCAGTTTACTTCGGCAAAAAATGGCGAGGGGCAGTTGGTATTGGGCGAGGGGTTTGCGCTTGAGGGGCAAAATTATACCGTAAAACTTGAAAAAGCCAATTTACTGCTAAATGGCAAAATTAGCTTGCAACCTTTTGATAGTACAACTACTAAGGTAAATTGGCAGGTTCAGGGGCAGGTGGGCAGCAATCCGTTGCGCCGTTATGTGGCAATTATTACCCAATATGCCTTAAAAAATGAAATGGAAACCTCGTTGGTGCGACTTGCCGCCGCTTGCCAAAAAAATAAAAAAACTTTTACTATTACGCCGCCATAACAATTTTACTAATCTAAGCAGTTCTTAAAATGCTTTTCATTTTTTTTCCTTTTGCTAATTCGTCCACTAATTTGTCGAGGTATCGCACTTGTTTGGTTAAAGGGTTTTCAATTTCTTCTACTCTATAACCACAAATTAGCCCCGTTATTAAATGAGCATTCGGGTTTAGGGTTGCCTCGTTAAAAAATACTTCAAAACTTACTTTTTGGTCAATTAACGATTGTAGTTTTTTTTCGTCGAACCCAGTTAGCCATTCTATAACCTGATGCAGTTCTGCTATTGTCCTGCCTTTAGACTCAACTTTCCGGATGTATTGCGGGTATATTTCGGCAAAGGTTATTTTGGCCATACGTTCATTGTGTTGAGGTGTTGTTTTCATGTTGGTATTATGTCTATTTAAGTTTTTCTAAAACGCCTTTTCGTTTGATAATGTTTTTATAATCCCATTGAATTTCTTTTGATTTATTGAGCCAGCGTTTTAGGTCGTTCAAGTTAATTTCCGGAATATTATTGTAAAAAATAGAAGCATCTTTAAATTTTTTACCTTTATAATTTAGAAGTTCTTCGTCAAAGTCGGCGCCGCTCCAAAACATTAGCCGCAGTCCATTTTTTTGCAAGCTGTAGCCAACTATGGGGTTGTCGTTTAAAAACCAAACGGGGTGGGCGTGCCAAATTTTATGGGTTGCTTCGGGTAATTCCGAGCAAATTGTTTGGGCAAGTAAGTCGCAAATTTCTTTGTAGGGCGAGGTTTGCTTGTGGTTATAAGTTTGTGTTTCTGTATTCATTTAGTTTGTTGTGGTGATTTATTTGACGGTTAAAACTAAAAGTCCGGAAATAATGAGCAGTGCGCCAAAGGCAATTTTAAAAGTTAGTTGTTCGTTTAAAAAAATAAAAGAAAGCAATAAAGTAATAATAATGCTTGCCTTATCAATAAGGGCTACCTCAGAAACTGCCCCAATTTTTATGGCTCTGTAATAAAATAGCCACGACAAAGTTGTAGAAATAGCCGAACAACCTAAAATAAAAACATCTCTTTTTGTTAAGTTCGAAAAATCTTTAATATTGTTGTTGGATGAAAAGATAATCATCCACGCAAATATAAATACAAAACTTGACCGAATGGCAAGTCCGGTGTCTCCGTTTATGTTTTTAAGTCCGGCCTTGGCAATTACGGCGGTAAACCCTGCAAACACCATCGAAATAAGGGCAAATAATTGGTATTGTTTCATGTAATATTCATCATCCCCAAGCCACTAACAGCAAAACACTTACCCCAAAGGCTAATAATAAACAAATGGCTAACCACCGTTCGCGGCGTTGTATATGTGTTATTTGCTGGGTTTCTGCGTTTTGGGGGAGGTTTTTAAGGGTGTTTCCGGATAAAATAACTTGTAAAAGTACAAAAGCTAACAAACAATAGGCTACTACATAAATTTTATCCATCAAAACCATGTGGCCTACCTCGGGCAGAGCTGTTTGATAGGATTGTTGTAAAAATACAGTTGTAAGCAAACTGCCAATGGGCAAAGATATGCGGGCATCTAAATAGTTTGGGTTTAACAGTAGCGCGCCCAAACTGGCCAACATAACTATAAACAAGGGCAAAAGCAGTTTAAAAATAAAATAATTAACGGGGCGTTCAATACCTACGGTAAAGGTACAATTGCTGTATGCTTGTCGCCCTATGTCGGGGTTGCCAAAATCGGTATCGTAAAAATTGTTTTGCTGGCTTAATTGTACGGCGTTAATGTTCCATCCGGGCATTATAAATCCATTTCGTTTTTTTACATCTTCGTTAATAGGCACATAAGTAAGCGAGTCGGCGGGGTAAGTTGTATTTTCTATTTGAATATTTAGGTTGTGTTTATCGAGCGGGAAGTGCTCAAGTAAAAACGAATGAAAAAAACGTCCTTCGACCCTGTAACCGTTATAATTATAGCCATCGCTAAGTACTTGTAAGGTGTCGTAAAAAGCGGTTTGTGTTATTGACCATTTTTCGACCGAGTTTACAAACTCAATGTCCATAGGGTCGAGTTCGCCTTTCCATTTAAACCAAATATAAAAGTCGGCGTAATACGAGTACTCGTTTAAGTTTAGGTCGTAAACATTCATTAAATACACGCCGGTGTAAACTAACTGCGGTTGTTTGGTAGTGGCGGTGGTATTGCTGCTTTCTGCACGGGTATTTGTGGTGGTAAGGGTTAAGATAAGTAGTAGTAAAATGTGTTTCATATTGTTGGCTGATGGCTGATGGCTGATGGCTAATGGCTAATGGCTATTGGCTAATGGCTGGTGGCTAATGGCTGAAGGCTAATGGCTGAAGGCTAATGGCTGATGGCTAATGGCTAATGGCTAATGGCTAATGGCTGAAGGCTGATGGCTAATGGCTGAAGGCTGATGGCTAATGGCTGAAGGCTAAAGGTTGTTGAAACTAAGTCCAGGTTCGGTTTAGATTTTCGGTATTTTTGGCGATAAAGGCTTTTTCCAAATCAATTTCAAAATAGTTTGTCAAGTCGAGCAGGTAGTTTAACACATCGGCAAACTCGTTTTCTAAAGCTGTTTTATTGGCAGGTGGCGTTTCGTTTGATGCCCATAGTTTGGTGGTTTTTCTTATTTCTTTTGCCAATTCGCCTACCTCTTCAATAAGCAGCAACATTATTTCGAGGTGGTTATTTTTATCCCAGCCTTTTTGGCGGCAAAGTTCGGCTATAAACTGCTGAAGCTGGGGGAGGGTGGGTTGTTGGGGTAGTTGGGGCATTTTGTGGAGTGGTTGGCTGATGGCTAATGGCTAATGGCTGAAGGCTGATGGCTGATGGCTAATGGCTGATGATATTATAATTCAAAATTAAATCCGCTTTTTATTAGTTGCTCGTATTTTTGTTCGTCAAAACTATAGAGTTGGGCGGCGCGGTGTGCTACGTGTTGTTGCCTTTCGCCTAATTCTTTTAAGATGCCTAAACGTTGTAGTTTTTTTCTAAAATTGCGTTTATCTAAGCCTGTTTTGCCTGCTTTTATAAGCTCGGGGGCTAAAATAAGTTCGTAGAGTTTTTGCAATGCCGATAGCGGGAATTTTTTAGGCAGCAACTCAAAACCAATAGGCACATAACGCAATTTGTTGCGCAGGCGGGTAAGTGCGGTTTCTAAAATCAAGGGGTGGTCAAAGGCTAACGAAGGTATATTGTTTACGTCAAACCATTCGGCTTGGTTGGCATCGGTGGCGGGTTTTGTTGGCGGGGTGCTTCGCAGGTTAATAAGGGCATAATAGGCTACCGATACTACCCGTCCACGGGGGTCGCGGTTAGGCATACCAAAGGTAAAAAGTTGTTCTAAAAAAATATCACTCAATCCGGTTTCCTCTTCTAATTCGCGCTTGGCTGCAGTTTTAAGGTCTTCGTCCATTTCAACAAAACCTCCGGGCAAAGCCCATTGGTTTTTAAACGGCTCGCTATTGCGTTCTATTAAAAGTACACGCAGCGCTTCATCAATATTGTCGTAACCAAACACTACACAATCTACTGTTAAGGCTGGGCGTGGGTACTCGTAGGTATAAGGCATTTGTTATATTTAGATTATAGTAAAATTTAAGGTGCGAAAGTTAAGGCAAAAAGCACAAAGTTTATTTAAAATCATCCGGATACTTTATTTTTTAACCAAATCCGGAAAAAATGCCAATTTTGCACTTATTTTACCTTTAAACATAACATATTATTAGAATTGACGTTTATGATATATTATCCGGATAAAAAAACTTCTCTCCTTCTCAAACCGCCATTTATTACAACATGAAAAAGTTGGTTTTTTTTATTGCACCAACAATATTTCAGCTTCTTGCAATTAGCTGTTTGTTGTTTTTATTTTTAATATATGGTTGCAACACTAATAATACTACGGCACCGCAAGCTGAAACCCCACAACAAAATGCCGATATTGGCAATAATGCTTCGCGGCAGTTACTTACGGGGTTATGGCGGGCAAAAATGGATTTACCCGGCCCCAATAATGATAGTTTTGGTGCAAGCGACCTGCCTTTTAACTTTGAACTTGCCAAAAACAATAACGGCCAGTATGTGATGACCATTATTAACGGCCCCGAAAGAATTGAAGTAACCGATTTTACATTTAAAGACGATTCGGTTTTTATTAAATTTCCCTATTACAACTCCGAGATAAAAGCGCAATTTAACGAGCGCCGTATTTTAGGCGAGTGGCATAATTACGCCAAAGGCCCCAATTACTACTTGCCTGTTTATTGTGTGCTTAACGATAGTGCGCGTTTTCAGGTAAGCGTTGTTGACCTCGACTTGCCTGTTAATGTAAACGGCAAATGGGAGGTGCAGTTTATTGCCACCGACCGCAAAAGTAAAACCGATGCGCTGGCCGAGTTTAAACAAAACCAAAACCACGTGGTTGGCACTTTTTTAACACCAAGCGGCGATTACCGCTATATGGAGGGCACCGTTACCAATAAAGGGCTTATGCTCTCGTGCTTTGACGGGGCACATGCCTTTTTAGCGAAAGGAAAACTTGATGAGGCCGGCAATATAATGGGCGAGTTTTGGTCGGGCAACCACCTCCACGAAGAATGGTGGGCCAGCCCCGACCCGGAAGGCAAAGCCATAATGCCCAATCCGGAAACCCAAACAAAGTCCAAAAAAGCAAATACACAGCTTAGTTTTTCCCTTCCTAACGTGAATGGGCAAACCGTATCGTTAAGCGACCCAAAATATAAAAACAAAGCCGTAATTGTTCAAATTATGGGTAGCTGGTGCCCAAACTGTACCGACGAAACCAAGTTATTAGTAGATTTATACAACAAATACAATGCACAAGGGCTCGAGGTAATAGCCCTGGCCTTTGAAACCCAAACCGACCCTGCCCAAGCTACCGAACAATTAAAAAAATATGCCAACTATTTTAAAATTCCTTACGAAGTATTGTTGGCTGGGCAGCCCAATAAACAAGGAACTGCCAAGGCATTGCCCGAGCTAACCGAAATTAAAGGCTATCCCACCACTATTTATATTGACAGAAACGGAAAAATTGCCAAAATTTATACCGGATTTAATGGGCCGGCAACTAGCAAATACCAAGCCGAAGCAGCCACCATTGCCGCCTTTATTGAGAAACTTTTACACAACGAACCGGTATAATCTGCTAATTTGTTAATTTTGCATTGGCTTATCCGGAATTTTTTGCCCCTCGTTGTTGTTATGCCCACATATAGTAAAAATTAGGCTGTCTTCATCGTTAATACAAAATAAATATACTTGTTTTATTATGCTACATTGCTTTTGTTCTTTTAAATCTCACCAAAGTACCAATATTTTTTTTAATGGTTTAACAGCAATATTGCTATTTGCCCTAACCCTAAGTTTTGCCCCAACTAAACTTGAGGCACAAAACCCACCTCCGCCACCCAAATCTAGTAATACACCAAAGGCAAAGGCAGCGGGTAACTTTAAAATTTCATTAGGTGCCTTTAAAACGATACAAACCGAAAAACTGCCCGAATTACAAAAAATAGGTACGGTAATTACCGAGCCGGCCCCCAATGGATTAATACGTTATTTTGTTACCGGATTTAAAACAGTTGCCGATGCCGAAGTTCAATTACCCAAACTGATAAATTTGGGATATGTTGACGCTAAAGTGATACAAGCCTCAAAACAGGATCCGATTAATACTGCTACCACAACACCGGATATTACTACCCCATATAAAATTCAATTAGGCAATTTTAATAGCGTTGATGTGCGCCATTTTAGTCGTGTTGCCGAGTTAGGCGATGTTACAAGCGATATTGACAATGGAAAAGTGCGTGTTTATGTTGGTGTATTTACAGGCCGGGCTACCGCTCAAAATGTATTGACAAAAGTGCGCGAACTGGGCTTTCCCGAAGCATTTTTAAAACCATTGACAGCCAATAGCCAATAGCCAATAGCCACCAACCAATAGCCAATAGCCAATAGCCATCAGCCAATAGCCACCAACCAATAGCCAATAGCCAATAGCCAATAGCCATCAGCCAATAGCCACCAACCAATAGCCTTATGAAGTTTTCAGATATTATTGTTTTAGCATTTACGGCAGTGCGGAGCAATAAATTGCGTGCCTCGCTTACCCTAATGATTATTGCTTTTGGTTTAATGGCTTTAGTGGGCATACTTACCGCTGTTGATGCCATGAAAGCAGGTTTAAACAGCAATTTTGCGACTATGGGGTCAAACTCGTTTACCATTAGGCAAGCCAACGAAGAATTGGGCACCCGCCGGCGTGGACGCAAAAAAACAGAGACTATGCCCATTAATTTCGACCAGGCTAAAATGTTTAAAGAGCGGTTTACCTATCCGGGTATAATTTCTATATCGGCAATGGCAGGTTTTGGCACAACCTTACAATACGAAAAAGAAAAAACAAACCCAACCATAAGTATTACCGGTGGAGATGAGAATTACCTGCAAGTTGCTGGCCTTGAGGTAGAGTATGGCCGCGATTTTAACGAAAAAGAGCATCAAACCGGCGAAAAAGTTGTAATAATTGGCAGTGGAGTAGCCAAAAAACTGTTTAACAACAAGCCTAATAAAGCCATTGACAAAACCATTTCAATAGATACACGCCGATTTAGAGTGGTGGGCGTTATTAAATCGAAAGGTTCGAGTAGTGTGTTTAGTAGCGATGATATAGCGGTAATTCCAATACAAATCTGCCGAAATTTATATGCCGGAAGCAGCACTTCGTATGTTATTACCGTAGCGGTTGGCGAAGTTTACGAAATAAAACCTGCATCAAGCGAGGCCGAAGGTTTAATGCGCAGTATCCGCAAATTAAAACACCAGGAAAACAACGATTTTGAAACCTCAACAAGCGATGAACTATCGAATTTACTTATTGAACAATCGGGGTATATTACCAGCGCAGCAACAATAATTGGCCTCATAACCTTATTGGGCGGCGCAGTGGGCTTAATGAATATTATGCTGGTAGCTGTGGCCGAACGCACCCGCGAAATTGGGGTTAGCAAAGCACTTGGGGCCAATAATCGCACAGTTTTGCTTCAGTTTTTAACCGAGGCAATATTAATTTGCCAACTTGGTGGACTATTGGGTATGGTCTTAGGTATATTGGCAGGCAATATAGTGTCGTTATTTTTAAAAGGCCCCTTTGTAATACCTTGGCTTTGGCTTCTGCTGGGTATTGTCATTTGCTTTGTTGTAGGTATAATATCGGGTATTTACCCCGCAAGGCGCGCCGCCTTAGTTGACCCCATCGAGTCGTTGCGGTACGAGTAGATTTTTTTCTCATCTTTAAACCATAATTGATTAATTTTGCCCTCTATTTATGGTAGTCTAAGTACAAAAACTGCCTTTGCCCAATTAGGTATGGTATGCAAAACTTTATAAAAATTTGCCAAGAAGCCCAGCAAAATAGCCAACTGCTGAAAATTACCCTTAGCAATCCAAGTACCAATTTGCAACTGCCTTTGGCTTTTCCGGAAAATACTGCCATAGACATACCTTTATCCGGATGCAATAATATTTATTTCAGACCTATTTTGCTAAAGGCGGGTTTCCATTTACAGGCAGTGTACAGGTTTAAAACCAAAGATATTACCAAAAACTACCCAATTTCTTCCGGATGGTTGCTGCTTACACATTTATTAACACATCATGTTTTTAATACAGCAAGACTTTTTTCCACTCAAGCTGACACAGAAATTAATAGCCAAAAAAAAGGACAATGGCAACTAAAAACCTTTGCCGCCACCCAAATAAAACCAACTCATACAGCGCATAACCGAACTAAAAATTATTTATTGCCAACCGACCAAATTTGGTGGTATTTGTTAGGCATTACCAATACTAATGGCGAGGTGCTTAAAAATATGCAGGCCAAACACCGGCAAATACAACGCTATATCGAAATTATCCACCACCTGTTGCAAAACAATCCATTGCTAAGCAAACAATTGCATATTGTGGATATGGGGGCGGGTAAAGGATACCTCACTTTTGCCTTATATCATTATTTAATCCAACAGCAACAGAGCAATTTACAACCTCAAATTACCGGAATAGAACTAAAAGAAGAATTGGTAACGCAAGCTAACAAAATTGCCCAGCAATGCCAGTTCGAAGGGTTGCATTTTATATCCGGAGCCATTAAAAACTACCAACCCAACACCAACCATATTAAACAACAAGAAGAACAACCAAACCCCGACCTGCTTATAGCATTACATGCCTGCGATACCGCTACTGACGATGCTATTGCGCTGGGTATTAAACTACAAACTCCTGTTATTATATGTGCGCCCTGCTGCCACAAGCATTTGCGCCAGCACCTGCAACCCACACCGCTGTTGCAACCATTACTGCGGCACGGTATTTTACTCGAAAGGCAGGCCGAATTACTTACTGACGGATTGCGCGCCTTAATTTTAGAGGCACATGGTTACAAAACCCGGGTTTTTGAGTTTGTAGCTACCGAACACACCCCCAAAAATGTACTTTTAGTGGCCGAAAAACAAACCTCAAACCAAAATACAAATGCAGACGAGGCAAATAATAATAAAAATAGTAACGAGGTTTGGCAAAAAATTGCCGCCCTTAAAACTAATTTCGGAATTACCCAGCTTTATTTAGAACAGTGGTTGAGGTAATGTAATTTCATTCGTATTTATCTTTCGCTATGCACAGCCAATTTTTCACCAATTTATTTGATTACCAGCATCATTTTAACCAGTTGCTGATTGCCAAATTAGCCACTAATCCTAATTTCCAAAAAACCTCCGAAAAAGCTATACTTTTGCTAAACCATACCATTAACACCCACCAAATTTGGAATGCACGAATTATGCCAAACGACAGCGAAACAAATTTTGGCGTTTTCCAAATTCATCCAATCGAAGATTTACCCAAAATAGACCTTAAAAACTATCAACAAACGCTACAAATTATACAATCTGTACCTTTGCAGCAAATTATTACCTACACAAACACAAAAGGCGAACAGTTTAGCAACACAGCCCAAGATATTTTGTTTCATATAATTAATCACACAACTTACCACCGCGGGCAAATTGCCACCGAATGCCGCATAAACGGTATTGAACCTTTAGTAGCCGATTATATTTTTTATAAAAGAACAGCTAACTTTGTAAGCCCATAACCAAACAAAGCGATTTTTTAGGCATTTTTTAACACGATACGGCAGTTTATTGCCATCAATTATCCGGATAATAAAATTATGAAAGCAAGAAAAAACAACTCGACCAATAAAAAAGCGACAACAGGAGCAAAAAATCAAATCCGGAAAAAATCAAATCCGGAGGGTATTGCCAATACTACAATTAATAATAAATCATCCGGTAAAAAATCAAATCCGGAAAAAAATGCCGAAAGTGCACCTTTAAATAAAGGAGTCAATAAAAATTCAACTAAAGGCAACAAAGTTCGCAAAACGTCGCCCACTTCCGGAAAGCCATTTGCCAAAAACCTGCCCGCAACGGCTAAAAAACCGGCTACTACAAAAACGCTTCGCCCGCAACCCCTCCCCGAAGATCTTCGATACTATGTTTGCTACAAACCTTATGGCATGTTGTGCCAGTTTACCAACGAAAAAGACAGCACTCACCCCGTTTTGGCTGATTTGCATGGCTTTGAAACCGATGTATATGCAGTTGGCCATTTAGACCGCGACAGCGAAGGCTTATTGCTGCTAACAAATGACCGTGAATGGAGTAGCCGTATTGCCCACCCTATTAAAGGACTTACCCGCACGTTTATGTTGCAGGTCGAAGGCGATATTACCCCCGATGCGGTTGAGCAACTGCAAAAAGGGGTACTAATTACTAATAATGGCAAAATTATGCGCACTGCCAGTGCTGTCGCCCAAAAATTAAATACCTCCCCAGCACTGCCCGAACGCAACCCTCCCGTGCGCTACCGAAAAGCCATCCCTACCAGTTGGGTAAAATTAACCACCAACGAAATTACTAACCGGCAAATGCGGCAAATGACGGCTGTACTTGGCTTTCCTACCTTGCGCTTGGTACAAACAGGATTTGGCCCTCTGCAAATTGCCGATATGACCCCACGCCTCGTGCGCGCCCTAAATGAAAAAGAAGTACAAAAATGTGCTGCTGACGTAAAATAAGAAATAAAACCTTTTATTTTAGCCCACAACATTTTTATTTACTTTACTAAGGTCCTGCTTTGTATAACGAGTCAATTTGGCTTGAATTTAGCAAAAATGGGTATATTTGTAAGTCTTGCACATAGTTTTGAGCTTGGGGCAGTACCCCCATGGCAAACACCCCCGATTGGTACTCGGGAACAAAACCCGTATCGGCTAACTGGCCATTAATATACACTTTAAATGTTGAGCCACGCGCCCCGCCATACTGACTTATAATAATATGTTGCCATTTATTGTTGGATAAAAATGGCGTTTCAACGGGCAGGTAGGTTTTTTCGGTAGTGTTGTCAAAAATAGTTTGATTGAGGCTATGATAACCTATTTTGAATTTTGCGCCATTTGAGTTGGATTCAAAAGGTGTTAAATAAAGGCCGTATTTACTGCTGTTGCCGCCCTGTAAAATGGCATTGTCGCCGGGCAATATCCATACCGATATGCTAAAGGGTGCATTAGCCGGAACGGTTTGTAAAGTGTCGCAAAAAAAATCGTTATAAAGGTTAAGGTTGGGTTTGGCGCCGGGCAATGGCTCGGCGGTTCGTACAATACGAACGTAACTGCGTGGGTTGTGGCCTAAGTGCAATTCCCATTCGGGGAGTTGTTGGTAGTAAGGTTTTAACCAGGCATATTTAGCTATAAATGCGGCTTGGTCGGCGGGTTTTAAATAGGGTAGTTGCGTTTGTTCGATGTACATTTTATAGCCCCCGTCTGTAAGTACTAAATAATGTGCATGAGCGGCTTCGGGGCGTTTGTCGGCATCAAAAAATATACCGGCAAAAAAAGGCTTAAACCCACCGCGGTCTGTCCAAATGCGCAGTTGAGAGGCGTTGGGTTGGGCGTTTAAAAATTGTGCTACTTCGTAGCCACCGTGCCCTTGTACCATAGTTACGCTTCGGTTGGTAAAATTAATGATATTAGTAAAATGCAGCCCAAAGGGTGCCACCCAAAATGTTTCGAGGGTTGTAATAGCAAGGGCAAGAGGCAAAACCCAATTAGGGCGTGGCAACAAGCATAAGCCTTCAATGCCAATGAGTAAATACATGGGCATTAAAATGGCCTGGTAACGAGTTGCACCCCAAATACCTAATAAGGCTAAACCACCTAAGTATGCCAATATAAACAATATGGCCGATAGTTGTAAATGCGAGGCTTGTTGTCGGTTAAGTAAGCCATAAATACAGTAAGCTCCAAAACCTGCCACAATGGCAAACCCTAACATATACAAGGCGTTGTACCCAGATATTAACAGCGATGAACCAAAACTGGTACTAAAATAAGTACTAATTTTAGCACCGTATTTTTCGACTTCGTAATTAAACAACAAAAAACCTAAAAATTGATTTAGGAGTAAAAATAGTAGCCCGAAGGCAAAAAATCCGGATAAAACCCTTAAAAACCAGTTGTTTAATGCCAATTTGTTGCGCAACCACTCCGAAATATGCCCTCGCAAGAGCCAAAAATCAATTACTAAAAACACTGTAAATCCCATTACAGGCAGCCTTACCGGGCGCAATGCCTTTGAGCCTATGGTGCCGCGCCACAGTTCGTTGAGGTTTGTCCATGCCGCCGGAAAAACAATCCAATAAGTTATAATTGAGATGAGCAAAAGTAAAGCCAGGCCATATAAGCGTTGCCTAAATACTAGGGGGCAACATGGGGGCTTTTTCGTTGTTTTTATCGGTATGAAGATAAAAAAGGTATCCGGATAGTAAAAAAAATGGGTAAAAAATTAGCGTATTGTATTTAGATAACATTGCCAATCCCATAAAACATCCGGATAAGAAGGCGAATTTATAATATCCTGTTTGCCAAAACCTATGAAAAGCCAGCCAGGTAACCAGGGCTGCACTCCAAGCGGTAGCATCGGCATTTACCATTTGCGAAACGCCAATTAACAAGGGGCAAACTACTATTGCAAACAGCCATAATGCCGCTTTTTTTTGCCCTAACAAAGGTTTGCAAAGTTGGTAGGCTATAGCTATACACGTAGCACAAAATAATACAATGGGTAATCGCCACCAAAAGAGGTAGTGATGTGCGTTGGTGTAGTCGTATTGGTTAAAATTGGTGAACAGGGTTACAACTCCCGATAACAGTGCTGTAATAAAAGCAGGTTTGTCGCTTACAAAAGTGCGGTCCCACTCGCAGTTGCGCAATGCCTCGTACAGTTGAGGTACTGCCTTGTATAAAAAGTGTGGTTCGTCAACAAAAATAAATTTACCTAAATGCGGCAGGGCAAGAGCTAAAAACAAAATTGGCCAAACCACCCATTTTTTGACTATTTTTTTAATAATATTATTAATAATAAGGTGCAACTGCCATTGTTTGAGTTTGTGTTTATTAAGGCGCAACGACATTGTATTATTAAAATATTAATATTAGTGTTTAAGTTAATTGAGTGGGCATCTATGACGTATTATTCTGTTTCATCAGTTTTGGTGTCAATTTTTTCGCTGGTTTGGTCGCCGCCAATTTGTTGGCCGTTTTTGTAGGTTACGGTAGTACGCAAAACACCATTAGGTTTGTACGCTTTAAATACACCGTTTTCGGTGTCGTTGGTAAAATTGCCTTCCCATTCGAGTTGGCCATTTTTGTACCAGCGTTTGCTGCTTCCTTCTCGGCGGTTGGCAATAAAATTATTTTCGGCTTTTTTAGTGCCATCTTCGTAAAATTGGGTAGCGAGGCCGTGTTTTTGGTTGTTTTGGTAGGGTACACTTGCCCTTATTTTGCCCGATTTTTCATAGAAAGTTATTTGCTCGCCTACAATTTGGCCGTTCTGGTAGGTTGTTTCGCGTTTTACCGTGCCCGATTGGTAGTATTCAGTTACTTTGCCTTGCAGTTTTCCATTTTCGTAATTTTCAAGTAGTTTAGGTTTGTCTTCTTCGCGCCATTGTGTTTCGTACCAAATTTTGCGTTTGCCAATTAAAGTATCGTTTTTGTAAGTAGCTTCGATGCTTTGTTTGCCAGTTTTGTACCATTCAAGGGCTTTGCCATTTTTTAGGCCGTTTTCGTAGGGTATTTCCGATTTCTTTTTGCCATTAATAAACCATTCTTTGCTAAGTCCGGTAAGTAAACCGTTGGCATAGGTTTCTTCTAATATTTTAGTGCGTTCGGTATTTTCGGCCCACATAGTTTTAGTTCCTTCGCGGTTGCCGTTGTTGTAGGTTTCTTCAAAATACGGAAGCCCGCTTAAGTAAAAACCTTTTGCCAAACCATGTCGTTTGCCATTTTGATACGATTCCTCCAATACAATTTTGTTATTTTGTTTTTTTATGGCTTTTCCGGAATAGGGTTTATAATCGTAGTATATAGAATCGCCGCGTTTTTCGAGTTGGGTAATTTCGACTCCGCCTTTTAAACCACCACCACTGCATCCGGATCCGGATAATATCAGAACGCTTAGTATAAAAATCATACCACAATAAATAATGTTTATACCGGATGTAAAATTCCACCGTCTGCAATCACCAAACGGTTTAAAATTGCAATAATCATTATAATAATAAGGAGGCAAAATTTGAACAAAAAAATAGTTAGAAAACTTCATGGTCTTGATTGTGCAATGTTTTTGCGGCCAAAGATAGTAGTTTAAGGCCAAAATCCGGATATAAACGGGCTGTGAAGGAGGTAAGACCTACAAAATACTGCAAATCGTTTGAGCTTTTTTAGCTGATTTAAAAGTATTAAGAGGAACTCGGTTTGCCTGAATAATTTTTGATTTTTTGGGGCAACAGAAATTTAGTTTGACCATTTATTTAAGGTTTTTTGAGCAAAAATATATTAAACTTTTCAACGCAATTAATGACCTTTTAAACCAATATAACTTCGTATGGAGATTATATCCATTATTTTATGTTTATATGTTTTAAAACTAATGGCGTGATAATGATGGTGTGTTATATAATGTTAAATGAGGTTTGGCATCATAGGCATTTTTGAGTTTTTTCTGAGTGTTTACTTCTTTTTGAACTAAAATTTTAGGTTTGTAAGTTTTTTTCCCCTACATTTGCGTTTTAGTAATAAAAACATCTCCAAACACTTTATTGAATTAAATTAAGTAAGTATGAAAGTACAATTACACGTACTGTTATTTTTTAGTGCTATTACTTTTGCACTATATAACAGCCCAGTTGTTATGGCACAATTTCCATGTGGCACACAACAACTCACAGATTGTAACTGCGAGGGAACAGGTATGTTGATAGCCGACTCGGCACCTTGCTCGTTTGGTACAGTCGAAAACCAATTATATTTATTGGTTGATGAAAATGCTGCCGATGTAAACGGAGATCCGGATGATGGCTTGGTTGACCAGGTATCAACATCGGGCGGCTTTGAAAACGTAACCACCGGCGATTACGTTATGTACTCCTTAGTGTACGCTTTAGCCGATGCAGCTACCGTTGAAGCCTATGCTGCCATTGATGCCGATTTAAGTGGGCTAAAGGCACTTGGCACTGAAACAACACCAGGTACCTGGGAGTCGGCAAGCCCAATGTTTGTACTAACTGCCACCCCATTGGCCACTGTAAACGGCGATGAATGTGCTTGCCCCACGCACCAAATTTCGGGTGTTGTATGGCTCGATACTAACGGCAATGGCAAATTTGATGCCGGCGAACCCCGCCCTGCCGATGTAACCGTTGTTCTTTATGATTCTGACCCCGCCTTAGACGGCAAAACTTCAGCTATTGTTGGTACCACCACAACTAGCGCTAATGGATTTTATGCTTTTGATGGTTTGGCTGATGGTCAATACTGGGTAGGCGTTGACCCCGAAACCTTGCCCGACAATAACCAGTACTTTGTATCGCCAGCTAATGGTGCCAACGATTTTGAAGACAACGACTTGGTTATTTACGACGAATCGGCTTTACTTGGCGCAGCAGGCCCACTTACTGTTACAGATGGTGTATTTGATCTTGCAAACCAAAATACCGACTTGGCATACGTAAACAAACCATCGGTTTTAGCAGTTAATTTACTCGACTTTTATGGCATGGTTAAAACCACTGGCAACGATATTTATTGGAGTACTGCTACCGAGTTAAACAACGAAACCTTTATTTTAGAACGTTCGACAGATGGCATAAACTATACACCAATTGCAAGTATTGCCGGCTCGGGTAACTCTAATATTGAAAAACAATATCAGTATTTCGATGAAAATGCGCCAATTGGCATATCGTATTACCGCTTGCGCAGTGTTGATACCGAAGGCAATATTAACGCAATGGCTAAAGTAATCGTTTTAACCCGTCAGAATGGCAATTTTGGCCTTGTTGAGCTATTCCCGGTTCCAGCTAACGATATCATTAATATCGCATTTAACAACCCAAGCCAAACAGAAGTACAAATTACTATTTTTGATGTAGTTGGCAAACCAATGGCTACACATAGAGCAAGCGATTTGGGTTACGTTAAGCACACATTTAATATTGCCCATTTGCCCTTTGGTATGTATGTAGTGGTTATTACCAATGGCAACGAAACCACAATTAGCAAGTTTACTAAACAATAAGACCTTATTTATTGGCACATCATATATTATATGGTGTAAAACATAAAAAATGCCGGCAAACCAATAGTTGCCGGCATTTTTTTATTTGGTCAGGTTAAGGAGTGAAAAAACAGGCCAATATTGTTCAGTAATTAAAATAATACATTTTTGCGGTATGGTTTTTGCAATAAGTAAAACTGTAAAAATGAATAAGCAAAAACAGATAAACAAAAGATAATGTATAGTAAAAATTTGCAACCAAATGCGCAATAAAAACATCACTCGTAAAAGCAATGCTCAATAAGACTTAATTAATGTTTACAAATCTGTTTGTGTAATTTAAAATTATAAAATTGAGCTATAGCCAATAATGCCCCAGCTATTCCGGTAATAAGATGTTGGTGCATCGCTAAACCAATCGTTATTCCGGAAAGTCCAAGAATGAATAATATCAATGGCCATTTGTTTTTATGTAATTTTACATCTTTTTGTAAACTGTAGAGCCCTAAAAGCGTGACTAATGGTATAATAATATAGTCAAAATAAGAGTGAGAAAAATTGGCAATGCCCCAAGTCGAAGCTATTAGAATTAAAACGGGCATAGCCAAACAATGTACAGCGCAGGCAAGCGAAAGCCAGGAACTAAGCCACTGTAGTCGGTGATATTTAAACATGTAAAAAAAATGTGTTTGGGTGTGCAAATATATTAGTTAGTGAAACTTAAAAATGCTTTTTGCAATAATGTTGCAAAATTACATTAATACCCGCAAATAAACAATTTATTGTTTGAAATATGAATTTAAAAACCGATTTTTGTGTTTTAAATCGCTATTTTTGACTTTTGCACAACTTTATTTGATTTAAACAAAAAAAAAACCACAATTTGTTTGATTATTGGCAACTTAAAACCTATTTTTGCTCCTTGATAGACTAAGGTAAAATCTACTTGGCTAATAATAAAATAAAAAAATTAACCAAATACAATAACCATAATAATAATAGTGGTATATTTAGGCGTTAATTCCATATAAACTACTAAAATTAAATAAGCTAATAACTTTATTATATTACTTTAGACCTATTCGTATCCAAAGCATAAAATTATTATAAACATAAAAAAGATGACTATGTTAAGTAAAAATTACCTGCTTTTTGCCCTACTCCTATTATTTGCAGGAGTAATGCCGCTCATGGCGCAAGATGATGCACAGCCTGATGCAGCTAAAAGCGAGGAATCAAGTGATACCAGCGCTACAGGCGAAGGTAAAAAATGCGAGTATCCCTACCCGGAAGTTCGCACTGAAGAATATCGCGATTTTGTTCCTCAAAAACGCCACGACCAACAAGACAAATTTATGGACAGGAAATACAACTACCCTGCCCGCCCTCGCAATATGTGGGAAGTTGGTCTGTCGGTTGGCCCACTATTAGTTAGTGGCGATATTAAGACCGGATTGGGGAAAATGAGCGCCTCGGGTAATTTTAGCCCTAAACTTGGCTTTGGACTGCATGTGCGCAAAGCTTTTGGTTATATTTTCTCGTTGCGTGCCAGCTACATGATGGGTACTACTTGGGGCCGTAACTGGCAACCCACCCGCGGATGGGCAGAAAGTTCTATTAACACCGATCCCTATTTTATTCCTAACCGCTCTTTAGTTGGTAGCGAAGATAATACTGGCTCGGTATATACCCGCTTTGAAGACGATGGCACAAAAGTTCCAGACTATACCATGGCATTGCCAAACGGTCAAAAATATGGCAAAACGATATTTTATAACTATAAAACCAAAATCCGCGAGTTAGGCTTGTCGGGTATTGTAAACATCCATAATATTCGCTTCCATAAACGTCAAACTTGCATCTCGTTATATGGTTTAGTTGGTATTGGTGGTACTGCTTACCGCACTTTCCAAGATATGTTGGGCGAAGATGGCAATGAATATAATTTTGACCCCTTGGTAGCCCAATACACCGATTTGGTTAACGAAGCTCGTGCAAATGAAGACTTTGACTTTTCGGTACGCAAAGAAATGATGTCGGCAATTGACGAAACTTTAGATGGCAAATTCGAATCGCAAGCCGAACGCCATTGGGATGATTTTACCCCATTTAAAAAATATTCATTTAAACCCACAGCCCATGTTGGTACTGGTATAGCCTTCCGTTTGGGCCGCCGCGTAAACCTTGGTCTTGAAACACGTGTTAGCTATACTAATGATGACCTTCTTGACGGTCAACGTTGGGAAGAATGGGGCGCTTTAACCCGCGATTATGATACCTATGTTTATACAGGTGTTAATGCCAACTTTAATATTGGCAGCAAAAACTCAGTTGAACCTTTGTGGTGGATGAACCCCTTGGATTATAGTTACCAAGAGTTGAACGAAGCCCCTTGCTGCGAAGATTTACCACCTCCTCCGGATTTGTCGGATGATGATAATGACGGTGTTCCAAACTTATTTGATGTAGAACCCGACTCACGCGAGGGCTGCCCAGTTGATACCAAAGGCCGGATGCTTGACAGCGACCGTGATGGCGTATTAGACTGCGACGACAAAGAACCACATACCCGCTACAATATGATTGACAAAGTTGATAAATATGGCGTAGCCCCTGGTATGACTTGTAAAGATTTAGAAGGCAATATTTGCGATTGTGTTAAAGCTTGTACTCCGCCACCAGCTCCTAAAACTTGCTGCGACCGCGTAATGCCAAACGTCCTATTCGACTCGAACCGATATGGCGTTAAACCTGAATTCGAAGCGCAATTAGCTATGATAGCCGGTATGATTAACTCTTCAGAGTGTAGTAACGACCGCTGGGCTGTTGTAGGTAATACTGATGTTCGCGAAGGCAGCAACAATTATGGCAATAAATTATCGTATAACCGCGCACAAGAAGTGATAAATATTTTAACAACTAAATACGGTGTACCACGCCACAAATTAACGTTAAAATATCAAGCTGCTACTATGCCAGTTATCGGTGGTTTGTCGGCTACAAGTGCCCGCAAAGGTTTAGATGCCGAACACGCCCTTAACCGCCGCGTTGAAATACGTTGTGTTTATGGTGGCGAAAGTGATATGGCAATGCCCGCAGGTCCTAAAAATGCAGGCCGCCGCTAAACAAATATACTAATTGATATTTATTTCAACTGATTGAGTAAGAGTAGTAATTACAGTCAATAATTTAAGCGGTTGATTTAAAGAAAATTAAAATTGAAAAGCCGTTTGTAGTAACAACTGCAAACGGCTTTTTGTATTTTTATCCGGATATAGTATTGTTTTCGATAAAAGCTTAATTTTACACACTATTTTCATTTGTTCGTCTATATATAAATCTCCTCACCCAATTATGTACCAAACACAAATAAAAATTGTCGCTCTATTTTTAGGCTCTATCTTTTTTTTGCAAGACAGCATCTACGCTCAAAATAATCAAAAAGTCCATTATCGGGAGCAACAGACTGCACACGGAGGCGAGGTGCATTTACCAATAAATGGAGTGTGTTTATCAGAGAAGGCTCGTGAAATAATAAAAAATCAAATCCGGAATAATATTAAAAAATTAGGGCTGCCTTTTTCGGCTACTGCAAAAACAAATACTAGTTCGGCATCTATTCTATTAAATTGGCCACTTGCTCAGATAAATGGTTTTAATTATAATAGTTATTATGGGATTGGCAATTTTGTTGATCATGATAGTTCGAGTCCTGGTATTTTAGATTATACTTGTAATAGTCGTACTTACGATGGCCATAAAGGAACAGATTTTTTTACTTGGCCTTTTAGCTGGCACATGATGGCCGATGAGCAAGTTGCCGTTGTTGCTGCTGCCCCCGGTACTATTATTGGCAAAAGCGACGGCTATTTTGATGAAGAATGCGAATGTATTAACTGGCCTTGGAATGCCGTGTACGTACAACATAGTGATGGCTCGGTGGCATGGTATGGACATTTAAAAAAGTTTAGCCTAACTGCTAAAGCCGTAGGTGAAACGGTAGAAACAGGTGAATACTTAGGGATTGTAGGCAGTTCGGGCTGCTCGACTGGGCCACATTTGCATTTCGAATTTTATGCCAACCCAGCCCAAACTATTTTAATTGACCCCTTTAGTGGCCCTTGCAATACCCTAAACCCCGATAGTTGGTGGGAAAATCAACGCCCCTACCACAAGCCCACTATTAATACATTGCTTACTCATGATATTCCTCCTGTTGTTAATTTTGGTTGCCCCGCCAATAACGACCAAAAAAATACTGATAACTGTTTTTTACCTAGCGAACTTGCCTATTTTGCTATTTATCTTGCTGACCAAATTGCAGGTACACAGGCGAGTTTTAAAATAAAAAAACCCAATAATACTGTTTGGAAAGACTGGAATTTTTATTTTTCGGATACTTATAATGCCTCGTGGTGGTATTGGTCGTATTTTTTGCCAGCTGCTGCCGAAGGTGGCACGTGGATTTTTGAGGCTACTTATGCCGGAGAAACGGTAACCCATCAATTTTTTGTAGATAACAATCTTTCTATTTCCGGAGTAGCAAACCCTTGTAACGGAACATCATATTTATATACAGCAACCTTAGCGCCAACCGGCTCGTACTACAACTGGACAGTTACTAATGGCACTATAATTAATGGGCAAGGCGAGCAAACTGTCGAAATTGTTTGGAATAATACCGATAGCACCGGGCAAGTGCTGGTAAGTATTACTGTGCCCTGAGTATCATAAGCATTGTTTTAATGTGTTTGGCGGAGCAAGAGCAAGTATTCAATTAATTCGTTTGGAGTATTGGTAAAATGGATGTATTGCAGTACGGATTTGTCTATAAAATCGAATTGACAAAATTGTTGAATTAGGTTTTGTAAGCTGTTGTAATAACCATTGACATTAAGCAAAACAATGGGTTTTTGGTGTAAACCAAGTTGCCGCCAGGTTAAAATTTCAAAAAATTCATCCATAGTGCCAATACTTCCGGGCAAGATAGCAAAGGCATCGGCAATTTCAGCCATTTGCGCTTTACGCTCGTGCATAGTATTGGTTAATATAAGTTGGGTAATATCTATCTTTCCAACCTCTTGGTCCATTAAAAAATGAGGAATAACACCTATGACCTCGCCGTTGTTTTCCATCAAATAATTGGCCATTACACCCATTATGCCTACGCTGCCGCCGCCATAGACCAAACTAAAATTGTTTTGCACCATTAATTGTGCGAGGTCTAATGCCGATTGCGCATAAATAGGGTCGTTCCCAACGCGCGAACCACAAAAGACACATAGTTTTTTTGCCTTCATATTGTATTGTTAAAATGTATATTGTAAAGTTAATTAAATTCCACGCATACTTAAGTTAATGCGTTTACGGTTGGTATCAATGCTAATAACACGCACTTTTACTTTTTGATGCACTTTTAAAACTTTATGGGGGTCGCTTACAAATCGGTCAGCCATTTCGCTGATATGTATCAGACCATTATCTTTAACGCCAATATCAATAAAAGCACCAAAATTAGTAACGTTTGTAACAATACCATTTAAAACCATACCTTCGTGGAGGTCGTCAATGCTTGAAATATTATCGTCAAATTGTACGTTTTCAAATTGTTGGCGTGGGTCGCGACCGGGCTTGGCCAGCTCGTCCATAATATCGGCTAAAGTAGGCATACCAACAGTTGCCGTTATATAATTTTTTAACTGTATATTTTGCCTAAGTGTTGGTTGTTGTATAAGTGCCTCGACCGAGCAGTTAGCATCTTTAGCCATTTGTAAAACTATTGGGTACGATTCGGGATGCACAGCGCTGGCATCTAAGGGGTTTTCGCCATTCCGGATGCGCAAAAATCCGGCACATTGCTCGTATGCTTTTGGCCCTAAGCCTTTTACTTTTTGCAAATCTTGCCGGCGTTTAAAATTCCCGGTTTCTGTACGGTAAGCTACAATATTTTGCGCTAATTTAGGCCCAACTCCCGATACATAAGTCAACAAAGCAGCACTGGCAGTATTGACCTCAACACCAACTAAATTTACGCAACTAATTACAGTATCATCTAAACTTTTTTTAAGTTCAGCTTGGTTTACATCGTGCTGATACTGCCCAACGCCAATACTTTTGGGGTCAATTTTAACCAATTCGGCTAAGGGGTCAATTAGCCGCCTACCAATAGAAATTGCACCTCGCACCGTAAGATCATAATCAGGAAACTCCTCGCGGGCAATTTCGGAGGCCGAATAAATAGAGGCACCTGCTTCGTTTACCATTACCACTTCTATTTGAGGCAATTGTAATTGTTTTACAAACTGAAAAGTTTCGCGCCCAGCCGTGCCGTTTCCAATGGCTATGGCCGTAATTTGATAAGTTCTACAAAGGTTTTCTATGGCATCTGTTGCCTCGTAGCGGCGCATACTACTTTTGTCGTGCGGAAAAATGGTGGTATTATATAGCAAATCACCTTGTTTATTTAGGCATACGAGTTTGCAGCCGGTTCTATATCCAGGGTCAATGCCCATAACGGCGTGCTCGCCCAAAGGAGGGGTTAGCAATAGTTCGCGCAAGTTGGCGGCAAAAACATTGATGGCATCTTTGTCGGCTTTTTGTTTTAGCTCGCTGCGGACTTCGTTTTCTAAGCTTGGATGAAGCAGGCGTTTCCACGCATCGCGAAGGGTGATTTTAAGGTAGTTCGCGCTGGGGTGGTTAGGTTTCCGGATAAAATGCCTGTCAAGTATATTTTCAACATCGGCATCATCTGGAGTAATTGTTAGGCGCAAAAAGTCTTCGGCGGTTCCCCGCAAAATAGCCAATAGGCGGTGAGATGGAATGCGGGCGGCTGGCTCGCGCCAGTTAAAATAATCTTTGTAGGTAGCAGCTTCGGGTGTTTCAGCTTTATCCGGATGAATAATTGAAATAATTTCGCCTTTCCGCATAAAAAGGTTGCGCAGTTTAGCGCGCACTGGGGCATCTTCGTTCATGCGTTCGGCCAATATATCGCAAGCGCCGGCAATGGCTGTTTTGACATCGGGTACTCCTTTTTCGGGGTCAATAAATTGTTGCGCCAACGTTTCTATATTGTTTTGTTGCTGCTCAAAAATGGCATTGGCTAAAGGTTCGAGGCCGCGCTCAATAGCCATAGTAGCGCGGGTGCGGCGCTTGGGGCGGTAAGGCAGGTAAAGGTCTTCGAGTTCGGCAAGGGTAGTTGCGGCGTTAATTTGCGCTTCTAAGGCCGGGTTTAGTTTGCCTTGCTGCTCTATACTGTATAAAATGGCTTCGCGGCGGTCGGCTAAGGCTTCAAGGCGTTCTTTGCCATCGCGGATGGCTGCAATTTGAACCTCGTTTAAACTGCCGGTTGCCTCTTTGCGGTAACGGGCAATAAATGGAATTGTTGCACCGGCATCGAGCAAATTAATAGCAGCCTGTATTTGTGCTATGGGTAAGCCCGTTTCGGTAGCCAAACGCTGCAAAATACTTGTTAAGTTTTGGTCGGTCATGCAATATTTGCTTGTCTTATTGCATCATATATTTATATGATATTGTAAAAAATAGCGGGCTGCAAAGTTAGGTATTTTAGGCCATGCTTGGACTTTTGTTTTGTTTCTAATAAACAAGTATTGTATTAGCTTGTGTTCAGGCGGGAAAGCCAAGAAAAAATTATCCGGAAATTAAAAATTACCCCTTAACTGATTCAAACTGTAGTAGCGCTTCGTTTCAAACCTGTACTTATATTAATTGTATAGGTCTGCTATCCGGATAGGTGTAAGGATAGTATTTGTTGCGAGCCATTTTCAATTTTTAAGAATTAGGTCCAAATTATTTCGGCGATATTTTTATACCAGTTGTCGTAATAGTTTTGGTATTTAGCTTCAATTTGTGCGCGTTTTACTTTTAAGGTGGGGGTAAGCAGGCCATTATCGGTTGTCCAGGGTTGTGTTATGACCACCATTTTTTTAATTCTTTGATGAGCCTCAAGCTTATTGTTTAGGTTTGTTAAAGTTTCTGCGAGGCTCTGAGTTAAAGTTTCTTTCGCTTGGTGTTGCGCGCTGCCACTTAAAACCAACAAAGCGATGGGTTGCGGGTAACCTGCGCCGACCACACAACATTGCTCAATTAGGGTATTTTGCATTAGTAAAATTTCAAGGGGTGAAGGGGCAATATATTTGCCTTTTTCGGTTTTAAACAACTCTTTTACCCGGCCAATGATGTGCAAAAATCCATCTTCATCTAATTTGGCCATATCGCCGGTGTGCAGCCAACCATCGGTATCAATAGTTTGGTGGGTAAGTTCTGGTTCTAAGTAGTATTCCAACATTAGTGCTGAGCTTTTCATCAGCAATTCGCTTGTTTCGAGGTCAATTTTAATGCTTACTTCGGGCAATGCTACGCCAACCGAACCCACTTTGCGCTGGTTTATTAAGTTAAAATGCGAGTAAGCGGCGTTTTCTGTCAATCCATAGACTTCGCAAATACGAATACCAATTTTTTCAAACCATAGGATGATACTTGGCGATATAGGAGCAGCTCCGGATAAACATATTTCGGTCTTGTTTAAGCCAAGTGCTTTTTTTAATTTATTCCGGATAAGGTTGCCAACAATGGGTAATCCTAATAAAAAGCTCAATTTTTTTTGTGGCAGTTTGTTTAAAATTCCCATCTGAAATTTTGTCCATATACGCGGAACACCCAAAAATATAGTTGGGCTGGCTTTTTGCAAATCGTTTGCAAAAGTATCGAGCGATTGTGCGAAGTAAATGGCATTTCCGGTGTAAATGCTGCCGTATTCTACCAACATGCGTTCGGCAATATGTGCCAAGGGCAAATACGAGAAAAAACGGCCATCTTTACCAAGTTCAATTACCTCGAGCGCTTTGGTTAAAGCCCAGGCCAAAGCCCTGAAACTATGCACTACTCCTTTGGGCGTGCCCGTGGTGCCCGAGGTATAAATAATGGTTGCCATGGTATCTAAATTTAATTCCGGAACTACGGGCAAAGGGTCGTTGGTATTTGTTAAATCTTCCCAATTTAGAAGGCCTGGTTCGTTGGGGCCATAATGGGCAAAGCTAATAATATTGGTATCGGGAGTTATGGCACTGCGTTGTTTGGAAAAATCGTCGAGTTTACCTACAAAAATAGCCCTTGCATTGCAGTGTTGCAGCACGTAGGTAATACTATCGGCGGTTGAGGTTGGGTAAATGGGCACCGAAACATAGCCGGCCATCATAATTGCTAAATCGGCAATAATCCAATGGGCGCAGTTTTTTGAAAGGATGGCGATGCGACTTTGTGCAGGATAACCCATTGCGCGCAATGCCGAGGCCATACACCTTGCCTGGTGGCCGGCCTCTGACCAGGTAAAGCTTAAAATCTTTCCGGATTCTAAGGGTTGATTTAAGAATAATTGCTGCCCGCGTTGGCGCTCGTGAAGCATCAACATGTCAAGTGGCGATAAAATAGTGTTTGTTTCCATATATATTAAATAACAAAGTGGGTAGAGTTGTTAATACGATGTAATATTAGTTTTAAAGCTGTTTTGCAATTAAAAAACTTGTTGTTGTAAAGGTAAGTAAATTGCCTCATTAATATTATATTTAGTTGTTAGTTTTATGGATTTATTAAAGTTGAATAAAGAGTTGTATGAGCTGTTTTTTTATGATAAAAAAATTAAAACATATAGCCTTAAGGAAGCAAAAAAAATATGTATCTTGGCCGGATAGTTATAGAATTGATACGGTTTCACCTCACAATTAAAATTTTATATTATTATGTTTTCGCAAACGCCTTTCACCCTCGATAAGGTTTTTCGTCTTTTAATTGACGTAGTGTTAGTAATAGTTGCATTTTTTTTATTGCGTTATTTAAGCGATATATTACTGCCATTTGTAATAGCAGTAGCCTTGGCGTGGTGTATAAACCCGTTAGTACACTTTTTGCAACACAAACTCAAAATAAAAAGCCGTATTGCCGCAGTTATTATTAGTTTAATTTTGGTGCTTACTACAATTGGCGCGGCACTTTGGGCCATCATTCCGCGTTTAATAAACGATGCAGTAAAAATTGGGCAAGCCATAGCTCGTTTTGCCGCCAACCCAGCCCTACAACAGCAAACCTTAGAATATTTACCCAAAGAATGGCTTGAATGGATAACCGAATATCTAAACGAAGCCAATGTGTCGGCCTTGTTTACAGCCGATAAAATTGAAGATATAGCAGCCATACTTGGGCAAAAAATACTTCCGGGCGTTAATTTTATTTTTTCCGGATCACTTAATCTATTATCTATTGTTGTAGGCTCATCTATTATTTTAATCTACCTTATATTTATTTTGCTCGATTACGATACCATTACCGAGGGGTGGAAATCGTTAGTGCCGGCCAAGTACCGCGAACAGGTTTACCGTTTTTCTGATGACGTAGATACAGCCATGACCAAACATTTTAGAGCGCAGGCCATAATTGCCGTTATTGTTGGGGTGCTCACCGCCATTGGTTTTGCCCTAATTGGCCTTCCTTTGGGTATAGTGCTGGGCTTGTTAATTGGCTTGTTAAGTATGGTGCCTTATTTGCAATGGTTGGGCTTAGTGCCGGCTGCATTTTTTGGCTTAATGCACGCATTAGAAACCGGGCAAAGTTTTTGGGTAATGATGCTGTTAGTTTTATTAATTTTTTTAGGTATTCACCTTTTGCAAGATTTTATTTTGTACCCCAAAATTATGGGCGATGTAACCGGCTTAAATTCGGCCATAATTTTGTTATCTATTTCTGTTTGGGGTAAATTGCTGGGCATGTTGGGCCTAATAATTGCCCTGCCCGCCACCACCTTGTTGCTAACGTATTACCAGCGTTTTTTACAAAAATTAGAACTTCAAAAGCACGCTACCCTAAACAAAAGCGAACAACCTCCATCCAAACATCCGGATACAGTTGATTGAGATTGGTTTCGCTTGTAGCAATAAACTAATATCCGGAATAAAAATAAGATTTATTTCAAGCTAAATCATCTTACACAAAACCATCGAAAACTTATAGCCAGTTAAATTACTTTTGCACTTCAATATAATAAGTGTAGAGCAAAGTTTTGTTGGGTTTTAGGTCTTGCCGCACCACATTTTTAAGGCTCGAGGCCAAGCTTTCAACCCAAAAACCTCGCGCATCGTTCCAGCGCAGTACGCGGTCAATGGCGGGTTCGTTTAAGTTTAAGGAGGCGCTGGCAATTTTAATATCAACTTTATATATTTTTTTGGGCAAACCGTCTAAACTGGTAAAATTAGCATGTTTGTACAATAATAATTCGTATCGGTTGTTTTCTAATTTATTAGTTACTAATTCAAAGCGTTGGTTGTCGGCGGGTGCTTTAGAAAATTTATAGCTGCCTTCGCTTCCTACGGCTACGCTATCGCAAAATGCCGCCAAATTATCGGTTAAATCAGTAACTTCAAGGGTAAATTGAAAATTGTCGTACAGCATCATATTGTCGTCAAAGTACAGATAACGCAAAATACTTTTGTCGGTTGTAGCTTGGTCTAAATTACCTAAATCGTTAAAATTAATTTGGTAATAGGCAAATTTTTCGCTTGGGTTTTCAATATAATTGTGCAACACTACGTACTCGTTAAGGCCATTGTTGGTGGGGGTCGGATTTTTGGTAAAATCTGTAACGATATTAAAATTGCTGCGCGAAAACTGAAAATGCGGTAGTCCCGGAAAATCGCGTTTTAAACCGGATACTATTTTTTCGGCATCTGCTGGCAGTTCGTTAGGGGTAAACACCAAAAAATATAAATGCTGATTTTGTTTGGTTTTAGTTGCCGAATTGGTTTTGGTAAACGGTTTGGCAAAAATATCGAGGGTGTTGCCGTCTCGCGCAAGCCAGTCGGCAAAAAACTGTTTCGACCAATTCGACAGGTTAATTATGGTTTTAAATTTACCCTGTGGTGTATATTGCTCTTTGGTAATGCCGTCTGAAATAAGTTCGAAATCGGTAATTAAAATGGCTTGTTTGTTGGTTTTAACAATGCGTTGCAATGGAACGTCAATTTTCGACACGTTATCGCTAAAACTACTCACTAAATCGGGGTTGCGCAGTTGTTCTTTGCCTTTAGGTTTTAAATTGGTTTCGGTACCTACCTCAAAATACTGAGTAGTAGGGCTATCAGCCAATGAAAGGGCTTGCCTGTACTCGGCATTAGCTTGTTGAATTGCGGGGTGCATACCATCCGAAAAATCAATATACACATCTATACCTTCGGTAAAAGGTTGTGCGTTATTGGGTGTTGTTTGTTGGTGGATACTAGTAAGCAAATTGGCGTCGAGTAGGCAATAATTGTCGCAGCCACAAAAAATAAAAACAAAGAAGAACAAAGCAAAAATAGAGACCCTATTAAAAGAATTCCATTGCCTCGGCAATATTTGAACAGAAAAAGCAGAATCGGGCATAAAAATAAACAAACAAATTATAATGTTTTTATTAAGAGGCAAATTTACAACTTAAATTAAAAAAACAAAAATAGCCCACAGATTAATATATAGCTACAATAAAAGCAACAAAAACACGGATTGCTGCGTTTAATACCCACAGTTGGCTGCCATATTTATTATTTTATACCTTAGATTATAAGTAGTTTTGCACCCTACATCAAACAAGTTTACTTATTTTACCTTGCATGACCATAATTCGTTCATTTTTTAAATCGTTGGTGGCAATTGCCGTTTCTGTTTTTTTTGTTCTCCTTATTTTAACTCAGTTTAGTGCCTGTAGTCGTTTGTTGCAAGCTCCTATTGATGCTGCTACAGCCTACCAAAACAAGCAATATGCCGTTGCCGCCAAACTTTATACCGATGAATATCAACGCACCGAGCAATTAATTAAAAAATCAGAAATTGCCTACAAAATTGCCGAATCGTACCGCTTGTCGAACCGCACCAGCGAAGCCGAGCAATGGTTTAGCCGTGCGTTAGAGTATGCCAGCGACCCCGCTACTACTTATAAATATGGTTTAATGCTTAAAGCAAACGGCAAATACGACGAGGCCATAGCTATTTTTAACGAATATGGCCTAAATAACCCCGCCGACCGCACCCGCGCCGCCCGCGCCATGCAAGCCTGCAAACAAGCCCGTGAATGGCTTAAAATGCCCACCAATTATAAGGTTGTAAACTTATGGGAACTAAACAGCCCTGCCTCCGATTTTGCCCCCGTTCTTTACCAGCAAAATAATTTGGTATTTACCAGCGCCCGCGCAACCGCAAGAGGCAGCCGTAATTATGGCTGGACAGGTGAAAAACATACCGACCTTTTTATAGCTACAACCGCCGATTTTGGCAAAACTTTTTCGACGCCAACCCAACTGCCGGATAGCATAAACACCGAATTTATTGAAGGCACCGCCACATTTAACAACAGTTTTACCGAAATATATTTTGCCGCCTGCGGTAGTCCAAATCATACCGACGACTATTGCCAACTATACCACGCATACAAAACCTCCGATGGAAAAAATTGGCTAAAACCACAACCGGTAGTGCTTTTTGATGATGCCACTATTAACGTGGCTCAGCCGTTTTTATCGCCAACCGGAAAAGATTTGTATTTTGTTGCCGATGCACCACAAGGATTTGGCAATAAAGATATTTATGTTGCACACAAAAATCCGGATGGTAGCTGGGGTAATCCGGAAAATTTAGGCCCCGAAATAAACACCGATGGTTACGACGGCTTTCCGGCACTTGGTGCTGACGGACGTTTATATTTTGCCTCAGACGGACATTTAGGCATGGGCGGCTTAGACGTTTTTGCCGCTACTTGGGAAACAAACAGATGGGTAAATCCACAAAATTTACAAGCCCCTATTAACTCGCCTGCCGACGATTTTGGCTTGATACTTGACCCTGCCATTGACCCCAGTTTATTGGATGATTTGGAGCAAACAGGCTACTTTGCCTCTGCACGCGAGGGAGGCAACGGCAACGACGATATTTACCGGATTTTGCTTGAAATACCTAAAACACCCGCAACCGTTGATACGCCCATAATAGCCATAGAAAAACCCAAAACAACAGTTTATATATTGCAAGGGCAAGTTTTTGAAAATCAATTAACCGACCCTGCGAATCCAAATAGTGCTGTTCTTAACCAAATACCTTTGCCAAGTGCCGTTGCCGAGGTATTGGGCCTAAGCACCAACAGCAATATTGCAAGGCGCATAGTAACCAATGCAAAAGGGCAGTTCAACCTGACCCTCGAGCCTAATACCGATTACAAACTTACCGCCTCGCAACAAGGATTTTTTACAAAATCGAGCAACGTTTCCACTAAAGGGAAAACGCCTTTAAATACAACGGCAGCATCCGGAAATGATACCGTTTATGTTTCTGCACAAATTGCCTTAGACCGCATCTTTAAACAAAAAGAAGTAGTACTTAAAAATATTTACTACGATTTTGACAAAGCCGACATACGCGAAGATGCCCGCCCAACCTTAGATGCCTTAGCTGCCATGTTGTTCGAAAACCCAAACATCCGGATTGAACTTGGCTCGCACACAGACGCGCGTGGCAGCGACCGCTATAATTTAGAGCTATCGCAACGCCGCGCCCAATCGGCTGTTGATTATTTATTGCTGAAAGGCATTGATACTAACCGGATAATAGCACGCGGTTACGGCGAAACCCAATTGGTAAACGATTGCCGCAATGGTGTTGATTGTACCGACGAGGAGCACGAGCAAAACCGCCGCACTACTTTTAGGGTTTTGTAGTAATTTTAATATGCCTTGGGGTGTTGAATGGTTTATACTGAAGGTAAAACACCTTGGGTAACAAAATCGAGCAAAGTTGGGTACACTACATCGGCCTCGAATGGAGGAGGTGCGTTGTACTGGGGCGAGTTAGCCGTTAAAAAAACGGTTTTCATGCCCATGTTTTTGCCAAACAACATATCGCTGCGTTGGTCGCCAATCATTACCGCCTGCGAAAACTGAATAGTGCAAAAATCGGCTTGGGCTTGTATTGCCATTTGTGTTTTTGGCTTGCGGCAACTACAATTTACCGTACTTAAATGGGGACAATAATAATAAGCATTTATATTTGCACCCCCTTGTAAAAATGTTTGTTGCATGGCCTTAAACACTTCGTTTAAATTGTCTTTTGTCATTAAACTTTTGCCAATTGCTTGCTGGTTGGTAACTACTATTATTAGGCCAAAAAACGGCATTAACTGCGACAAGGCATAGGGCGAGTTATTAATGTATTGTAGTTGGTGTGGGTATTGAATATATGGCTGGTTAGGTAAATTGTAGTTAATTACGCCATCGCGGTCTAAAAAAAGTGTCCACGAAGGGTTAATTTGCCAACTTTGTATTAGTTTGTGCTGGTAATGCAAAGGCAGCAAGGGCATTATTTTCTCTTTTTAAATCTTTATTTTAACTTACAAAGTTAAGATTTTTTTCGCCGAGGTGATTCGGTTACAATAATATCCGGATGAAAAAAAATATCCGGATGGTTGCAAATGCAAAAAAATCACCTTACCTTTGCACTCGCTAAAGAAAATAGCAAAAAGGGGGATTAGCTCAGCTGGCTAGAGCGCTTGCATGGCATGCAAGAGGTCATCGGTTCGACTCCGATATTCTCCACAAATTTTAAAACGCAACATTACAAACAAAGGAGTTCAGGAAACTGTAATTGTCTGTCTATTTAACTAGCGTTTCAAAGAGAAAATAAAAAGTGTGAATTTCTTAAAATTCACACTTTTTTGCTTTTTATACCGTTTATGTTTTAATTTTCTTTTCTCCGGAAAGTTTTTTAGCTTAAGATTAAAAAATCTTGCCTATTTTCGCGTTTTACATTTTTTCTGAGCTAAACACAATATTGCACTTAATTAACTCAAAGCTTAAATGCTTGCTTTTTGGCTTTAATTTGTAAGTTGTCTTCGCTAAAACACTATGAAACGGTTATTTGCTTGGATTAACAACTCTATTTTTGGCATTAACATAGTAGCTGCTGTACTATTGGCTATTACTTATTTGGCCCCGCTCGTGCCAGCACATAAATTTTGGCTCATAGCGGCCTGGGGGTTAAGTTTTCCGGTTATGGTAGCCATAAATATTGGGTTTTTTATATTTTGGCTGTTTAGGCGCAAATTGCAAGCTTTTTTATCGGCGGTGGTATTGACATTGGGGTTTAATTTACTGCAAAATACACTTGCCTTAAACATAAACCCTAAAGTAGATACTGAGGGGCTTCAAAAAATAAAAGTACTAAGTTATAATGTACAAAACTTTAAATTGTACAACTGGAGGCGCGACCCCGAACCACGCAATAAAATTGCCCGCTTAATACGGCAAGAATCACCCGATATTATATGTTTTCAGGATTTTTACAGCGAAAAAGGCGGTAATTTTGAAAACGTTGCGTATTTTGAGCAAGAAGGTTACCCACATAGCTATTTTGTTAATACACTAACCACCAAAAATAAAAACGAGTGGGGTTTGGCAATTTTCTCAAAACTCCCAATTACAAATAAAGGGCAGTTTCTTTTTGAGAACTCAAAAACAAATGCTGCTACTTGGGTTGATGTAGCCATTGACGACCAAAATACAGTAAGAGTATTTAATATGCACTTACAGTCATTTAGTTTGGCAGACCGCGAGTTGGAGTTTATTCAAGATATTGCCACTCCGAAGGAAAATAATACAAAAGCGAATACCAAAACAGTTGAAAACATAGTCGGTAAACTAAAAGATGCGTATATAAAACGCGGTTCGCAAGCGCAAACGGTTGCCGCCGCCATTGCCCAGTCGCCACACAGGGCAATTGTTTGTGGCGATTTTAACGACACACCAACCTCATTTACGTACAAAACTATTAGAGGAAATACCTTAAAAGATGCTTTCTTAGAAGCCGGATTAGGCTTAGGAGGTACTTATGCCGGGCCATTACCCTACCTCCGGATTGATTATGTGTTAACCAGTTCTACTATTAAAACAGGTCGTTTTATTGTGCTGCCCTACAAAAACTCTGACCATTACGCGGTAGCTGCCGAACTTTATTTCTAAGTATATATTTTTATGAATAAGCATTCCTTTGGTTCTAATAACGACCCCGGCGATACCGTATTTAACGGCATAATTGCCGGAGTAACTGCCCCGTTTATCTGTTTTTTTATATTGCTAGGGCTTGATTGGCTAATTGGCTTTTTCTTGAAAATACCCGGAGGTGTTTTTAGTATTAAGTTTATGGCTACAGTTTCGGTAGTGGCAAACATCTTACCATTACAAGTTTTTTCGAGGCAAGAGCGCGGTATAGCCCTTAAAGGTTTGGTAGGCACAACTATTTTATTAATATTTGCCCTGGTTTGGTATTTCCGAGACCAAATATTCATAGAATAATGAAGGCAATAGAAAGTTTTGTTCGGATTTTTTTAACTTTAAATAAAAATTTTGTTTTAAAGAAAAAACACTGTACTTTCACATTGTAATTGTAATTTTTTTGTAAAAATTTATAAAAATGTCTTTAAAATACTTGTTAAGTGCTGTTGCCGCCTTAATTGTTATTAATATTATTATATATAGTTGCTCTACTGCTCCAGCTGCCGAAAAAACAACAACTAATCAAGGTAACGAAACAACTGTACCTGCTACTACATCTCAGGCAACCGAAATGATGGCCGATAATGCTACCGTACCGGCAGCAATAACTGAGCCTGAAAATAATATTGCAACGTCTAATAATAATGCCGCCCAACCTGAACCAACTGCAACACATGCTACAACAAATGGTAAAAGCAATGTTAAATCGTCTGCCAATATAACTGAAAATGGTTCAGCTGCTGATTTAACGTCAAAAACACCACCAACAAAATCAGCATCGGCCAATAATACCGCTACAACTCCCATTGCACGTTCAAATGGTGCTAAAATGGTTTTTGAACATGAAAGCTGGGATTTTGGCTTTGTTTATATAGGCGACAAAGTTAATCACGAGTATGTTTTTACGAATACAGGCTCAGAGCCACTTATTATTCGTAACGCCACTTCAACATGCGGCTGTACTATACCCGAATACCCCAATGCACCCATTTTACCTGGCCAAAAAGCAGCAATAAAAGTAAGTTTTGACAGCACTAATAAAGTGGGCGTACAAAGTAAAAATATTGAGTTGGATACGAATATTGGCAAAAAAGTTATTTCCTTAAACGGTGTGGTAACTACTTTTAAAAAAGACGATAAAAAAGCATCCGGAGGAACACCAAAATTTCCTACCCCTGAAGCAAACGCTACCAACGAAATACCCTTAAAAAGTAGCGGAAATTAACAAACAATTAAAGAAATAGATATTTATTTATCCGGATAAAACACGTGCAATTAATGTTTTGTCCGGATTTTTTATTCCATCTTCCGTTTAATCACAAGCAGCAAATATTTAAGTGCCACCATTGCCTAATATTTGGCTTGCAAAAAAGTTGTTTTTTATTATATAGGAATTAGCTGGGTAAAATTAATTTACACCAAAAAACTTTAGGCATGTTTGGTAAGGAAACCTCTCTTGTAGTCCTAACTCTTTATAAGTATTTACCCACCACAATTAATAATAAAGTTTGTACGACCATCATACCGTCTAAAAAAATAAATAAAATCGAATTTTGTGGATATTTAAAAGCCTTTGTAGCTAAAAATATCAATAAAATTGGCAATATTATTGTTATTAGTACTAAATTTATTTGCTGTAAAAACAAATAATAAATAACAATATTTAATACACATTGCAATGATACTAATGTAAAAAATAGATACTTTGTCTTCTCTAACCCTAATAACCTTGGCCATGTTTTTATATTTGCCTTTTGGTCGACTGCTACGTCACGCCAGTCGAAGGGCAGGCAAAGTAAGATTAAAAAAACGAACCTTTCGGCAAGTATCCACCCCAAAACACCTGTATAATTAGCCCAATCGGGCGCGCCAATTTGTACGACCGGTAAAACAACCGTTGCTAAGACCCAAACCATAGCTATAATTAGTATTTTAAGACCTGTTATTTGCCGTAAATTTTTTGATTTTATTACCGGAACTACATACAACGCCACTAAACATCCGGAAAATAACAAGCAAAACTGCGCCCACGCGCTTAGGCAAAAGAGAAAGCAAATAACAACAATCACCACATTTAAACCAAACCAAACAACATGATAAAGCAAATGATTTGGCAGTTTTACCACTTGCTTATCTTGTTTAGCTGCGGCAGCAATCCGGTACAAACCAAACATTTGCCAGCCATAATAACCTACAACAGTACTGCTAAAAACAGTTAAGCCCAAGCATCCTGAAAAAGGCAAATCCAATAATAATAAAGTTCGGTACAACATGCTGACAGCACAAATTGCAATCCAAATATAATACCGAACTAAAAAACTAAGAAGTTGAATTAAAAAATGTGACATAGTTGCCGCGAAACTAAATAAAAAACTAAAAAAAAGGCTAATAAAAGGCTTTTTTTTTGTACCTTTGCCCGCCTTTTGGCAAAAATATTAAATCTTATTGTTTAACCATTAAAAAAATTAGTTGTTTTGATAGAAAACAACAACTTATTGCATGGGGCTGACGAGGCGCATGCAACAAATCAACACCCCCACGACGATTTTGATTGGTCGTTGGACAAGCGCGCCCGTAAATCTTACTCCGAAGAGGAGCGCAAAGAGTTAGCATCGTATTACGATAGCACTTTTAAACAAATCGGAGAAAACGAAATCATAGCAGCTACTATTGTGTCTGTTACAGACTCGGACGTAGTAGTTGATGTAGGTTTTAAATCGGATGGCTTAATACCCAAAACCGAGTTTAGGGACATGGCCGAAATTAAACCCGGCACCGAGATTGAGGTTTATGTTATGCGCAAAGAAGACCGCAATGGTCAATTAGTACTTTCGCGCCGTAATGCCCGCCTGCTTCGTGCATGGGAGGCTATTGTAAATGCACACAAAATTGACCAAATTGTTACCGGACAAATAATTAGCAAAACTAAAGGTGGCTTAATTGTTGACGTTTTTGGACTCGAAACATTTTTACCCGGCTCGCAAATTGACGTTAAACCCGTACTTGACTACGACCAATACGTGGGCAAACGCATGGAGTTTAAAGTGGTAAAAATTAACGAGAACATTAAAAATGCCGTTGTATCACACAAAGCCCTTATTGAAAGCGACCTTGAAGAACAACGCCAGCAAATTATTGCACAACTTGAGCGTGGCCAGGTACTTGAAGGTACGGTTAAAAACATTACCGACTTTGGTGCCTTTATTGACTTAGGTGGCGTAGATGGCTTGTTATACATTACCGATATATCGTGGGGACGTATTACCCACCCAAGTGATGTGTTACAAATTAACCAAAAAATTAATGTTGTTGTTACCGATTTTGACGACTTGAAAAAACGCATTTCGTTAGGCCTAAAACAATTAACGCCACACCCATGGGATGTGTTAGGCGAAGAAATTGTTGAAAATAGTACCGTTACCGGCCGCATCGTAAATATTGAAGACTATGGCGCATTTTTAGAAATTACCCCCGGCGTTGAGGGCTTGATTCATATCTCGGAGGTAAGCTGGTCAAACCAACCAATTAACCCGCGCGACTACTTTAAAGTGGGCGACACACACGAAGCCAAAATTGTTACCCTTGACCGCAACGAGAAAAAAATGTCGTTGAGTATTAAACAATTACTTTCCGACCCATGGGAAAACATCGAAGAGCGCTTTCCAGCTGGTAGCCGCTTTACCGGCGAAGTAAAAAATATTACCCCTTATGGCATATTCATAGAATTGGCCGAAGGTATTGGCGGCATGGTACATATTTCAGATATTTCGTGGACAAAACGTTTTAACCACCCATCGGAGTTTACCAAAATTGGCGAAAAATTAGAAGTAGTAGTACTTTCTATTGATAAAGAAGCCCGTAAACTATCACTTGGACATAAACAAGTTGAAGAAGACCCGTGGGATACTTTTGCCACAATATTTCCGGAAGGCTCGCTCCACGAAGGCACCATCATTCGCCGCGACGACAAAGGCGCAATTGTATCGCTGCCTTATGGAATTGAGGCATTTGCCCCCATTAAACACCTCCGGAAAGCCGATGGCACAACTGCACAAATTGAAGATACCCTTACTTTTAAGGTAATTGAATTTGACCGCAACGAAAAACGTATTGTCGTATCGCATTCCGATTATGAATACGACCAAAAAACAGCCGCCGATGATGCTCAACGTGCTGCTAATCAACAAGCCGAAGCCGAAACACAAGCTAATATTGAAAAATTAAACCAAGAGGCTAAAAGCAGCAAAACTACCCTTGGTGACCTTGATGTCTTGGCAGAGTTAAAATCTAAAATGGACGACAGCGACAATGAAACTGAACCTGAAACGGAGGCTGCCGAATTAAACGAAGATGATAAAGGCAAAGAAAATGAAGAAATAAAAGAAGCGTAAATAATTCCTTGAATTAATAAAAAATAGGGACTACTATCTTTTTGTTAGTTGAAGACTCTTTTGTTTGGTTTAGGGCGTATGATTTATTTTAGCACGTCTCTTTTTCCGGATTTTTTCCGGAAGGACAGAAAAATCAAACAAAACCATTTAAGCGATTGTACTTAATTCTTAAGATTAAAGTGCAATCGCTTTTTTGTTTTTTCTTAATTCGGCAATTTAATTTTTTGCTTTTGCCATACCCTAAATCCGGAAAGAAAATGAAGGGAAAACTAAAGTTAAATTTGAAATCGAATAAAATAAATGGTTACGAACTTGCTGTTTTGTTAAATGTATTCAAAATCAAACAAGCCAGCCAAACACTTCATCCGGAACTTTTGTTCATTTGAGAAGGTTTATTGGCGGTATATTGTATCTTTGCGCTTAGTTCACGTTTTTATATCTATTATGTCAGCCACCCAACCAGTAAATACCATCATTGAATTACAAGGCATTACTAAACATTTTAAATTGGGGCCTGTAGTTATTAAGGCGCTTAATGGTATTACCTTACAAATTGCCCGCAACGAGTATGTTGCTTTAATGGGGCCGTCGGGGTCGGGAAAATCAACGTTAATGAATATATTGGGTTGTTTGGATACACCAACAACAGGCAGCTATATTTTAAACGGCCAGGAGGTAGCCCAAATGGGCGACAATGAGTTGGCCGAAGTGCGCAATAAAGAAATTGGCTTTGTTTTTCAAACGTTTAATTTATTGCCACGCCTTACCGCCTGGGAAAACGTAGCTTTGCCTTTAGTATATGCCGCAGTTGGCCGCGCCGAACGCAAACGCCAAGCCATTGCCACCCTCGACTTGGTAGGCTTGGGCGACCGCACCGACCACCGACCAAATGAACTGTCGGGGGGGCAACGACAAAGGGTAGCTATTGCCCGCGCTTTAGTAAATAACCCCTCCATTATTTTAGCTGATGAACCAACTGGTAATTTAGACACCAAAACCAGTTACGAAATTATGGAAATATTTGGCCGCATCCATACGCAAGGTAATACCATTATTTTGGTTACGCACGAAGAAGATGTAGCCTTACACGCGCATCGCATTGTGCGTGTGCGCGATGGCATAGTTGAGCGCGATGAAATTAACACCCAAATAAAATTAGCTAATGCGCAGGTTTAAGCTTGACCTTGTCAGCAAAAAGCACAGTCTGTTCAAAGCAAAGTTTAGGCAATAAAATACTACCTTTGCCTTTTGTTTTTCTATTTGCAAAACAGAATTCATTAACATGCCACTAACCAACAGCAGCAATAATACAAAGTTGTTTGATAAAAAACAACCACCCCAAAATGGTAAAACCAATAGTTGGCTTTATGATAAACTTTTAGTTGCCATCCACAAAATGCTTAATTGGACCTTAACAAAAAGAGTATTACAATTAGCTAAACCTTACAAAAAACTATTTTTTGGCTGCACTTTTTTGGCTTTGGTATTGGCAGTTTTAGGCCCTTTGCGCCCTATGTTGGTGCAAAAAGCAGTTGACGATTATATGCTTCCGGGCAATTGGCAAGGCTTGCAGGTTATGGCTCTGGCATTGCTTGCACTTTTAGTTTCTGAAACGGTATGCCGCTATTTTTTTTCGTATTTAACCAGTTTTTTAGGCCAGTCTATAATTAAAGATTTGCGCATAAAGGTTTTTCAGCATATTACAAATTTTAGACTGCGCTATTTTGATAATACACCCGTTGGCACCTCAGTTACGCGGTCAATTGGCGATGTAGAAGCTATTAACGAGGTTTTTTCGCAGGGACTTATTACCATTATTGCCGATATTTTAACACTTATTACTATTATTAGTATTATGTTTTATACCGATTGGCAATTAACATTGGTTTGTTTAATACCTTTTCCGCTAATTTTATACAGTACTTATATCTTTAAAGAACGCATTAAGGGTGCATTTCAAGAGGTGCGCAACCAGGTAGCTCAAATGAACGCTTTTTTACAAGAGCATATATCGGGTATGTCGGTTGTGCAGGTGTTTGCCGCCGAAAAACGCGAAATGGACAAATTTAAAGCCATTAACCAAAGCCATACTAAGGCAAATATTGCCTCGATTTGGTATTTTTCGGTATTTTTTCCTATTCTCGAAATTATTTTGGCGGCATCTATGGGTTTATTGGTTTGGTACGGTGCTAATTCTGTACTGGCCAATAAAGTTAGTTTGGGTGTTTTAATTGCCTTCATTATGTATTTAAACATGCTTTTTAGACCGCTTCGCATGTTGGCCGATAAGTTTAATACGCTTCAAATGGGTTTGGTTGCCAGCGAACGTGTTTTTGATTTGTTAGATCGCCGTGAAACCATCCGGAATCAAGGGATGGTATCAGCACAAAATATTAAAGGTGATATTGATTTTAAAGATGTTTGGTTTGCATATGATGAGGAAAATATGGTCTTGCGTGGCGTTAGTTTTCATTTAGAATCCGGAAAAACCTTAGCGATAGTTGGGGCAACTGGTGCCGGAAAATCGAGTATCATTAATATTTTAACCCGTTTTTACGATATTCAGCAAGGCGTAATTAGTATTGACGGCCAACCCATTGAGCAGTACAATTTACACTCGCTGCGGCGCAATATTGGTTTAGTATTGCAAGATGTTTTTTTATTTACCGGAACAGTGCTTGAAAATATTACCCTCCGAAATCCGGATATTAGCGAACAAGCTGTTATTGAGGCGGCAAAATTAGTGGGTGCGCATCAATTTATTGTAAAACTTCCAAATGGCTATCATTATAACGTAATGGAGCGGGGTGCCACCCTTTCAATGGGGCAGCGGCAGTTAATTTCGTTTATAAGGGCACTACTTTACAACCCCCGCATTTTAATTTTAGACGAGGCTACCGCTAATATTGATACTGAAACCGAACAAATGGTACAATATGCAGTCGAAAAATTAGTAACTAACCGGACGGCTATTGTTATTGCCCACCGCTTGTCCACGATACAAAAAGCACATCAAATTATGGTGCTAAACAAAGGAAAAATTTCCGAAATTGGCACCCACGAATCTTTACTTCAAATACCCAATGGCCATTACAAAAAACTGTACGAAACACAGTTTGCCGCAACCCAAAACAACGAAATACCCCCCGAATTTGAAGAATTATTAGAAACCATCTAATTAATTAGTTGGCTAATAGTAGGGAATCAGAGGTGTAATTACGATGAAAATAATTTTTTCACAGCCTCTGACTCTTGAACTTTCATTTTGCCACACACCACCAACCTAAACTCACGGCGGGCTAAGGCATCTTCATACTCTTTTCTTTCAAGGTCTGTTTCGGGCCTAACGGCTGGCATTGATAGTTTATTGCCCCACTCGTCAATGCCAACAAAAGTAAAATAAGCAACATTACATTTGCGCCGCCTTGATGCATCAATACCTTCGGCAAATACCTCAACGTACACCTCAACAGAGGTGTTAAAAGCGCGGGTAACTTTAGCACGAAGGGTAACAACCTCGCCTATTTTTACAGGGCTGTCAAACGAAACATTGTCCACCGATACAGTTACGCATACACAGTTGGCATGACGGCGGGCAGTAACGGCGGTTGCAACGTCCATCCATTTCATTAAATTTCCACCCATTAAATTGTGCAAAGCATTAGTATCGTTGGGCAGCACTATTTCGGTCATTATGGTTTCCGACTCGCGTGGAGTTTTGCTATTTTGCATTAGAATTTTTATCGTTTCTTCTTTAAGATATTTAGCGATAGGCAGTTAGGTTGCGCTAGTATAAAAATATAAATTAATTTGTAGGTACAATTATTGCATTGCTTCCATATTCATTGCAGCCCATTCTTCTTTGGCGGGGCCATAAACACCTGTAACTTTTAAACCATGTAAACGCATTATTACGGTTAATTGTCCGCGATGATGTGTTTGGTGCATAATCATCATGTTTAGGGTTTGTCCAATCGTCCATTCCTCGCCGTACATGTTAATTTTTCGGTTAAGGTCGGCATCAGTGTAGTTGGTTTTAACGGCCTCGAGGGTTGCCTGAGCGCGTGTGTTGTAACCATCTAAAATTTCTTGCACGGTAGTTTCCTGGGGTGGGGTATATCCTTCGGATAGGATATTGGGGGTACCCATTTCGGCAAGGATATCTAAGGGGGTAAGGGCTATATGCCAAGCTAAATCTTTAATTGTCCGGATGTTTTCGTTGGGCTTTAAGGTAAGGGTTTCGTTAGTTAGATTTTGCAATACTTGCATTGTGGCTTTTTGTTCAAATGCCCAGCTATCGGCAAAATTGGCAATACTTTTATACATACTTTGATATTTATTTGCTTTGTTTGAAATGAACTTGTTTAAAAATTAAAAGGTGTGGCAGTTTTAAACACTTCGTACTAAGAAACTATTGAGAAAAATAATAGGCTACAAGAAGGTAAAACAGATTTATTGACGACTTAGTTTGGCAATTGCTTCAATAATATATAACTCTAAACCAATTCAATAAACTAATTTTAAAAAAACTTCTAAGTTAAAAAATGAAAAACGCAAAAAATCGGTGGGCAAAATTACCACTTTTTGCTGCTTGTAGTACATTATTACATGAAAGAAAAGAGCAGTGGTTTTTAGCATCCGGATAAAACTAATATTTAATTAACGGGTGCCCAATTTTGCTACTGTTTGCTTTGTAGAAATTAAAATCTGCAACGGTAACATTTCCATCTAAATTCAAATCTGAACGAAGATAGAGCTTAATTTTTGACGATTCGGGTTTGTAAATATTAAAATCGGCAACGGTAATTACCCCATCGGCGTTCATGTCGCCTGCTAACAAGCCCCATAAATTTTCGGTTAATTTTACGGTTTGGTTGCTGCCAAGTGCTGCATTTTCGGCAGTAAAATCGTGTAATTGCAAAGGCCCAAGTGTTAAAGGAATACTGCTGGCTACCGCTAAATGGTTTCTAAACCTAAGTACTACATAGTAGGTTTCGCAAGGATCAATTTTGTTTGAGTCGAACGAAAATATTTTTTGATTTGGAAAATCCGGGTATTGGTCGGCCATCCGGATGCTGCCATTGCTTAAAAGTGTTGCCGCTTTTTGGGCTTTCAGTTTTAAATTTGTTTTGTCGTATATTTCTACCAAAACCCAATCTACTACATCGTAAGGCACATACCCAAGCGTAAACGATTCGTTGCCATTGTAGCTCCAAGGAGTTGCATCAAAAGGCTGGTAAAGAGGAATTAGTTTTGACTGCTGTAATTTGGTGTTCATTTGGGCACTATTGTTATTATTAGTGCTTTTGTCGTTGTAAGCACCTTGTAAAAATGCCCTTATGTTAATGTAGGCTGCTTTAGGGGTAAAGTTTGCCGAATTTGTGCAGCCATACGGGTCGGTAACAGTAACGCTATAGGTACTGTTAGACGGCGACACCTTGGTAATAGTTTGCGTGGTTTTTAGGTTGCTCCATTCAAAAGTATATGGTGTTCCGGCACCGCCCGAGGGCAAAGCAGTTATTTTTTCTTTACAGGCATCGTAGTCAAAATTAATAGTAATCGGCTGCCGCTGTGGAATAAAAATATCTACGGTATCGGTGCAACCCTCTTCGTTTTTTACCCATATTGTATTCCATCCGGGATGTGCGGTATAAGTATTAAAAATCTCGTTTTTTAGGCCAGAGGTTGTAAACTGTTTCTTGTCATTACCCTCCCAATACCACGTATAACCTTTGGTTAAGCTACCCGACGCTTGTAATTTTATCCACCCGTCATTACTATCATGGCAAAGTGTGCCGTCTGTCGTATCAATGGTTATTAACACCGATTTGCCTTTTTCGCAGGTGTTTACAAAAACAGTAGTTTGGGCTATTGCCGAGGGCACCCCTGACTTGTAGGCAATAAGTGTGTAGGTGGTGGTTTCGGTGGGTTGTGCGGTGGGTTTATCTATATTTGGGTCAGATAAACCGGTTTCCGGATACCATTTGAACTTGTTGTAAACAGTATATTCTGGTTCTAAAACTATATTTTCTCCTTCCTCTATCGAGTATGATTCGGGTAAAATTAAAGTACCGCCGGTACCAGTACAAGTGCTACAATTTTTATTTTGCACTTCGACTAACGATACAGGGGTTTTAATTGGCCGGTGGTCGGCAAATATAATTTTAGCTTGGTTAGGTATTTGCACACAATTGGGCAAAGTAGAGTTGTATTCAACCGAGAAATCAACCCATCCACGAGTATCTTCGGAACTAAATGAACGACCAAATCCGGGTTCGCCTGCCCCGCGCAAAGAAATATCATTAATATTAAAATTTATTTTACTATTAAACACGTCAATATTTATTTCATCAACAAAAAATTTATAGTCTTCAACAACAACACTACTTGGGTTAAACCAGCTTGTTAATTCGTCTGTAATGGTTATATCTTCGACAGGCAAATTGCCAAAATTTTCAAATTCAATTCGGTAATGTACCTTTGTATCGGTAGTTTTGCAAATAACGGGGGTTAGGGCAATTTTGGTATTGGGGTCGTGCGAGCCTTTTACAGTATGCCTGATACTTTGGAAATTAGTGTTGCAATTCAAGTTTACATCTCCTTGTAAATGAGTGAAAACAGTTTTGTTGAGTGGTGTACTGGCTTTTATTTTGAAATAGGCAATGATGGTTCGGGGGTTATTTGACAGAGCATCCGGAATAGTATATGTACGAGGTGTTCCTAATTCCGGATCTGGTGCACCGTTGCTTGCGGTTTCGCCGTTATAAGTTTCATCTCTTATAAAATTTAACACGTTGGCATCAAAATAAAGTGTACAAAAAGTAGCATCTAAATTGCCACCTGTTTTACAAGTTTTATAATTAATAATGTATATGACGGTGTCGTTTGGCACCAAATCAATAAACGAGTTAAGGCGCACCGATTCATTGCCCATTGTTGCCATAGTTTCCGGACTGATTGCGGCGGTAGTTAGCAAAGCACCACCATCGGGAATGTCCATTTCAACGGAGGCATGTTTTCCGCTACTTTCGTCGTCGCTGTAAATGGGTTTTATAGTGCCCGTTGCGCGGTAAGTTCCTGCCGCAGTATAATTATGGTTAATAGTGGTTGGCCATTCAGGGTTTAAACTAAACAACCCCATTTTATATTGCCCATTGCCAAAATTTACAAAATATTTATGCGGTCTTACCAACCCCGGATATTCAAGCGTATAATGATGGCTATTTGTATGTGATGAAACACCACCAGGTATGGCATAGGTGTTGTTAGTGGCGGTAATAGTAAGTTGCGCGTGTAACGAGTGCCAGCTACACAAACACGCCAATAAAAGTTGAACGTAAAGAAAATAAAAATTACGCATAGTGAAAGCTTTGTTGATGCAGGTTTATAATATAATTACAAGAAGTAAAATTAATTAGTCCTTCTCTTAATTAATAACTAAATTTAAAGAAAATGCAAGCAAATTTTAACCGCTAATTGGACCTAAAAAATTAAAAATTAATTTTAAGGTCAAATTTACATAATATATTTTTCTAACAAAGAGAAATAAAAAAACTTAGCCGGGTTTTAAGTTTTATAAAATACTGTATCTTTGCTATTAACATAAAGTAAAACTGGTCGCTTTTACAATTTATGCCCCCCTTTTTTATGCCATGATTACTATTTTGTCCACTAAATAAACTTTTTTTATATTAAGATGCCTACATTTCCATCGCGCCGCAGCCAATTTTCTGCCTTGTTTTGGTATAGTTGGCTTATTATTAGTTTGTTTGTCTTTTTGCTGTTGAATAGCTGCAAGAAAGAATTCGACCCGCCCACTAACCCTTATAATAACCCCAACCTTAACGAACAACCCGATACTACCGATACCGTAACCACTAAAATTCCGCCCGAAGCAAGCTTGGCGTGGTTGCATCAACACATTTTTGCCCCCACTTGTGCCAATAGTGGCTGCCACGACGGTACTTTTGAACCCGATTTTCGAACCATAAACAGCGCTTATCATACTACCGTAGGGCATGGATTAGTAAAAAACGATGTAAATAAACCCGACATAACCAAACGCATAATGGCCGGTAAATCTGCCGAAAGTATGTTGTTTTATCGCCTTCAAAACGAACTTTCTGACGGCTCGCAACGTATGCCCTTATTAGCAAACGACAGCGATTGGGAAAATAATAAAACCTATTATATTGATATGATTAAAAAATGGATTGATAGTGGTGCAAAAAATAACTAAACAGCATAAGCAACGCAATTTATTCTCCGGATATTTGTATATTGCCGGAATCGTTGGCCTCTTACTAAACTGGGCAGCCTGTACCAAAGAAGCCCCCGAACAGTCGGCCATACCTGTTATTGTTTACGATAGTATTAGCCCGTTAGAACTAACTCAGTTTGAAGAAAAAGTACATATCTACATCAACTACCAAGACGGCGATGGCGACCTTGGCACCCAAAACCCCGACTCGGTTAGTATTATCGTAAAAGACAGCCGCCTACAAATTGCCGATGGCTACCATTTAAAACCTTTGTCGCCACCTGGCACTAATTTGTTTATTGCCGGACAATTAGATATTGTGCTTAAAAACCTGTTTGTATTAGGCAATGCCCCCTACGAAGATGTGTTTTTTGAAGTGTATATTACCGACCGGAAAGGTCATAAAAGTAATATGCTAAAAACCCAAACAGTACGGGTAAAGCGCTAAAATTATCAGTTAAGTAGTAAATTCACCTTTAGTTTTGCCTTAATTTAGCCAACAAATGCCTCATATACCACTCAACGAAACCCTAAACGGCATTCGAAGTTTAATGGCCTTTAGCCCTCAAACTGCCTTGCCTATTAATCAGATGGCCGAGGCTTTGCTGCGCCCAAACGACCCTAATTTTACCAACGGCGAACGCGAATTGATAGGTGCTTTTGTATCGTATTTAAATGAGTGCTTTTTTTGCCAAAATGTACATGGTGCAATAGCCCAACACTACCTTCGGTGCGCCATAGATTTTATTGATGGCATTAAAGCCAATTACACCGAAATGCCAATATCTAATAAATTAAAGGCACTTCTGCAAATTGCCGCCAGCGTACAAAAAGGAGGTAAATTTGTAACAGCAGCCCAAATTGCCGAAGCCAAAAATTGCGGTGCTACCGACAGCCAAATTCACGATACGGTATTAATAGCAGCATTTTTTTGCATGTGTAACCGCTATGTCGATGGGTTACAAACAACGGCAAACCCCAACAGGCAATTTTATGTAAACAATGCCGAACGACGCGCCAACGAAGGGTATTTACAATTTGATTTATACAAGTGATACCTTCTCATATCCGGATTTTGGCAAATTAAAAAAACTTCATTTGTTACCTCAAATTTAGCAGTTCGCTTGCACGATGCAATTAAATTATGGTCAGTTTGTAATCTCGCTCGATTTTGAGTTGTTTTGGGGTGTGCGAGACGTAACAACCCTACAACAATATGGCAATAATATTTTAGGCGTTCGGCAGGCAATACCTCAATTATTAGCCATTTTTGATGAGTTTGGCATTTGTGCAACGTTTGCTACGGTTGGGTTTTTGTTCTTCAGAGACAAATCAGACTTGTTATCCAATTTACCTGCCCAACAGCCCACTTATACCAATGAAGTGTTTAATCCCTACCCTCACCTAATGCAAATAGGGCAAACCGAAAACGCCGACCCCTACCATTACGCAGCCTCGCTAATACAGCTTTTGCAGCAATACCCACAGCACGAAATTGCCTCGCACACTTTTAGCCATTTTTATACCCTCGAAGCTGGGCAAACCCTTGCTCAGTTTGAAGCCGATTTGCTGGCTGCCAAAAAAATTGCCGCTCTACATGGCATAAAATTATATTCGCTGGTTTTTCCGCGCAACCAGTATAGCCCCGACTACCTTAAAATCGCCCAACAACTTGGCTTTAGGTCATTTAGGGGTAACGAAAGCAGTTGGCTTTACGCTCCTCGTGCTTATAGCAACGAAACTTGGTTAAGGCGGGGATTCAGGCTTTTGGATGCCTATTTTAATATTTCCGGACATCATGCTTCACAGCTCACTATAAATCAGGGGGAAATACTAAATATACCAGCCTCGCGATTTTTGCGCCCCTATTCACCTAATTTGGCTTTTTTTGACCCGCTAAGGCTGCGCCGCATAACAAATGCCATGACCTATGCTGCTAAAAACCAAAAAACATACCATTTATGGTGGCACCCACATAATTTTGGGCAAAACTTAAAGCAAAATATAAACTTTTTGCGAAAAATTTTGCACCACTATAAGGTTTTGCAACAAAAATATAATTTTCAAAATAATACGATGCAGGCAATAGCCCAAGCATCCCGAAAAGAAATTGCCTAAATTTGCGCTATGCTACTACGGCCATCAAATATCCCAAAAATTGTAATTTTGGCAACAAAGGGCACCTCTGCCAATATTATATACAATTATTTGCAAGATAGCTGTCAAATTGAAGCAGTTATTATTGAAAAACCAATTTCGAAGTGGAAATTATTGCGCAGCAGAGCTAAAAAATTGGGCTTGACAACTGTATTTGGGCAAATATTGTTTCAAACGCTGGTGCAGCCTGTTTTATACCATTTAGGCAAAAAAAGACAAGCCGAAATCATCCGGATAAATAAATTGAGCGCTAATGAAATTCCGGATAAAGTTATATTTAAGGTAGCCAGTATAAACCTTCCGGAAACGTTAGCTTATATCCAAAAACTCAAACCCGATTGTATTGTATTATCGGGCACACGTATTGCCAGTAAAAAATTTTTGCAAGCGGTGGGCTGCCCTGTACTTAATATACATGCCGGTATTACGCCTGCTTACCGGGGTGTACATGGGGGGTATTGGGCGTTGGCTAATAATGACGCGCAAAATTGTGGTGCTACCATCCATTTGGTTGATGCGGGTGTTGATACAGGTGAGGTGCTGCATTGGGTTACTATTTATCCGGATGCTAAAGCCGACCATTTTGCTACCTACCCGTTGTTACAGTTAGCGGCAGCCTTGCCTTTTCTTTTAGCTGGAATTTTGAGTATTATTGCGAATGACCATCAAGATAAAAATGTATTATCTGTTGCCAGTTCTAACAAACAAAAAAGCAAACAATGGTATCATCCAACTATTTGGCAGTATTTGTATAGCTGGTGGCTTAAAGGGGTTCGTTAAGGAGCGCAATCATTTGGTTATAGGTTAATACTACTTGATGGGGTTTATTAAAATAGCGAAGTTTAAGTTCGGTTTGTGGCATTTCGGTGGCAACCAAAACAAAATCACCGCCCCATGCCCCCAGAGATTTTGCCGCACCGGGCAAGCCTTTTAATAGTGGAGTTTGCAATAAAGGGGGTAAATTTAAGCAGCGCGCAATTAAATTTTCGTGCTGGGTAATAAGCTGGCAAAACTGGGGTAGGGTAGTGGCATTAGCTATTTCAAGGCTAAGTTTACTAATAGTTTCTATTAAGTTCGGGTGCTGGTGTTTGCCTTGCTGACGGTAGTATTCAATGGCGTGGCGGGAGTTTTGCTTCTGGCCGGTATAACAAAAATATAAATATTGCGCCAAAGGCGGGTTGTAGTTGGGTAAAATCTGTACATCCGGAGTAAAGTTTTGTGCGTTGGGCAGCCGGTACAGCAAAGGCTGGGCGTGCAAGGCAACGGCCACATCGTAGCCCGACCCGCCAAACAAGGTATTATTTAGTTGATAAGCATTTACCCCTGCCCACGTAGCCATTAAAGTTGAAAGGGTTGCGCTGCTGCCCAAGCCCCAATGCCGGTTAAACTGCAAGCGGGTTGTAAATTGTAGTGCGGGTTGTTGGGTAAAGATGCTAAGACTTGGGTTTAGTTGCTCAATAGTTTGAAACAAACGTTGCAAAGTAAGTTTTTCGGGATTTATGGGCGCTGTGCCGGGCATAAAATTTGGGTATAGAAGCTCGGTCTCTAACCAAACCTGCCCTAACTCGTCAATACTTTGCCAATAAACAGCCGGCTTGTTATTTTGTATTTGAGTGGGTGTTACCGTTAAGGTTTGCCCCAGTCGGGTAGGTAATGCTAAAGCCCAGGCACCGTCTAAAACAGCATATTCGCCTGTAATAAGTAGTTTGCCGGGGGCATAAAACTGTTGCATATACGAGTTATTAATTATAAGTTATAAATTGTGAGCTAAAAGCCATCAGCCATTAACCATCAGCCATTAGCCATTAGCCATTAGCCAACAGCCAACACCCAAAAGCTATCAGCCATCAGCCAAAAGCCAATAGCCAACAGCCCACAGCTATCAGCCATCAGCCATCAGCCATTAGCCATCAGCCACCAGCCCAAAGCTATCAGCCATCAGCCATCAGCCATTAGCCATCAGCCATGAGTTGGAGTTATAGTAATTAGTGATTAGTACTTATATTTAAATTTTGCAACCTATTATAATAAATTAGCAATAAAATAGCTGCTATCAAACACCAAATACTACAAATAACAAAAGCCCAATCAACATTGTTGACGAAGAACGGCAAAGCAAATAATTGTATGAATAAAAAACGGTTAATATAGTTTGCTAACGAGTAAATACTTTGGGTTCGGCCTACCACGCTATTAGGTACATGTTGCAATAAATAGGTAATGCGCATAATGCGGCTGCCCGCGTTTCCTAACCCTAACAAGGCAATGGCTATGTAAAAAATAAACTCCGATTTGTTAAAACTTAAAACAATAAAAGCTGAACCGCTTAACACAGCCAATAAAATATTGCCAAGAACTGGGTTGCGCCCAAATATAATAATAGCTACCAAGCCCGCACCTATTGAGCCAAGGGCAAAGTACAGTTCGCCAAGGGCAAAGGTATTGGCACTCGCATTTAACACGTTTTTGGTATAGTTGGGCATTAGCACAAAAGTAAGCATCATGGTGGTTGCAAACACAAATAACGACACCACTCCAAAAAGCAATAATAATTTGTGCTGTTGTAAAAAACTAAATCCGGTGGCCAATTGCTTAAAAACAGGCGCTTTCTCAATTTTACGAACTGCAACGGCTTTGTATTTTATACTATTAACTGTTAGCAAGGCTATAACAAAAGCAATAGCATTTAACAGAAATATACTTTTTAGTGGCCATGCTTCAAAGGTAAACGGCAAAACAATATCGTAATTAAACAGGGTAAGCAGTGGTTTGCCCGAGTAGCCATTTAGCATTATTGCCGCCATGCCACCTGCTAATGCGCTGGTTAATTGACCTTGAATTTCTAAGTACGAAGTTAATTTGTTGTAATGTTTTGGCTCAGATATTTCTTGAACAAAGGCGTATAGCGCCGGATAATGAATATTGTATAGGAAAAAAATAGAAGCAAAAACCAAAATAAGCATTTCTATAGGTGTGCTGTTTGTATAGTAAGCCCAACCCGATACAATAAATAAAATACAAGCACCTATAATATTCTCAAAAACAAATAAATATTTGCGGTCGTAACGGTCGTTTAGGGTACCGGCATATAAACTCCATATCATCGAAACCAAAGTAACTACACTATAAATATACGCAAACTCCGATGGTTTATTTAGTACATCTACAAAATACCACGGAATACCAATCATACTAATGCCTTGTGCAAACCCCGATATAGTATTAGCCACAAACAGGGCTTGCAAAGCGTTTTTGTTTTGCATCGTCAAACTTTAGTAATTAACCCGTTCAAAGGTGAAGTCGGGGCGAAATCGCAAAATATTGGTAGCTTTGTTTTCCCAAAAATCGAAAGGCTTTTGCAAAGCAGGCTGAAGGTAAAAATCCGGACCAGAGCTGCTAAACTCAAAGTCGTTTAACATACCTTTAAATGAATTATCGCCAAGGTGATTTGCCATGTCAGTACCGTATTTTTGTATCATTTGAACAAAATACTTTGTAATATCGTACCCAATAGCTGCATTTTTGCTGGGCAAGTAGCCCCACCGCAATTGATAGTTTTGTTTAAACGGCTGATAGTTGGGGTTGGCAGGGTTACCCCAATATGGTGCTGATATATGAAAATTAAGATTAGCCAAATATTCGTGTGGAATTATCTCCATGTCTAACCAGGTTGGCATACCAAACAAAGTAATTTGATATTTTTTTTGCAAGGCATTTAATTTCATAATAACCGGAATAATGGTTTTTTCATCGAACGAAGTTACAACCACCATATTAGGTTCGGTTGGCGATAAAAAACTTTCAATGTCGGTGTTTAGGTTTTTATCGTATAGTATTTGCTGTACATTTACGTAGCCGTATTTTTCGGGCTCGGTGCTATTAATAGCTATGTGATGAAACAAATTTGCCAGGGCAAGCTCGTTAGGCGACGAGCTGCTTATGGCTAAAATACGTTTGTTGTTGGTGTTGTTTGCTTTACAAATATACTCGAACATAGCGGCGCATTGCGTTTCAACTGTAGGAGTGGCCACAAAATAGTACGGGTTATTACTTGCCACTTTGTGCGAGGGCGACAAAGGCGAAACATGTATGGTTTTGTTGCGCAAGGCTATTTTAGCTATTTCGGCAAGCGGCGCATTATGCACCGGCCCAATAATCAGGTGCATGTTTTTTGGCCTGTAATCGTTAAATAACTCGCTGGCTTTTTGTGCTTGGTTGTTGATATCAAAAACTTCTAAATTTAATTGTAAGCCACTTTGTTCCAAATCCTGTAACGCCAATAGCGCACCCTGATAAAAATCAACGGCCACCGCCGAATTGTCGCTTAATTGTTTTATTTCTGTTGAGGTCTCGTAGCTTGCCAAATTAAAGGGCAACATAATACCCATATTAATTATTGCCGGTATTTTCGATTCTTTTATTTGTGTTGTTTCGGGCGGTAACGTGGTGTTTACGGGCGGTGCAGTTGTTGTTGTATGTTGGGTATTGGGTTGTTTTGTGGGTTGCGAATTGGTGTTGCTGCTTTCGGGCTGTTTGGTTGGCGTGGTAGTGTTGTTATTTTCAGTGCTATTATTGGTAGGCGTTTGGGTGGTTGTAGCGTTTTTATCGGGGGGCAAGGGTTGTAAAATGGTAGTTTGATTATTGTTTTTCTTCCCTTGTGGAGCGCTGCGCTTAAAGCATGCGCTTGTAGTGCTTGTTAATGCTAAGGCAAACAGGCAAAGTGCTATAAATTTTAATCCCCTGTTTGATAAAAACAAAATAAAATTCATAAACATGTTAATTATATTGTGTTTGAAAGCAGATTTAAGAAATTGTTTATAGGCAGGCCGATATAATAGAAGCACAAAGATACCTTATTTATAGCATTAAAATCCGGATTTAGTAGTTAAACGCATTTAAACGAAAGGCGGTATTGTTTACTTTTTTCCGGATAATAATTTTAATCCTACAAAAATTAATCGTTTCTTTGCTAAATGGCAAAAGAAGTACTCGAAATTAACGACCAATTTAAGCAGGTAATTAGTTTTATAAACGAAACTAACAGCAATTTATTTTTAACAGGTAAAGCTGGCACGGGTAAAACTACTTTGCTTAAATACATCCGGCAAAATACCTTTAAACAAATGGCTGTGCTGGCTCCTACGGGTGTGGCTGCCATAAATGCCAATGGAACCACTATTCACTCGTTTTTTCAATTCCCGTTTACACCATTTTTGCCCACTTTGCGTCCAAGTGACGGGCTGTTGTCCTTAACACAAAAAAACCTGCCCGTTTTAAAATACAATAATCACCGACTTGCCATTTTCAGAAGTTTAGAGTTGCTAATTATTGACGAAATTAGTATGGTGCGTGCCGATTTGCTTGACCAAATTGATGTTACACTTAGGCAAACGCGCCGGCGTTGGAACGAGCCCTTTGGCGGTGTTCAAATCCTGCTAATTGGCGATATGCACCAACTGCCCCCAGTAGTACCACAAGCCGAGTGGCAACTGCTTAGTGAGGTGTATCAAAGCCCGTTTTTTTTCGATAGTTTGGCTATTAGCAACAATCCACCTGTTTACATTGAACTGACAAAAATTTACCGACAAAACGAAACAAATTTTATCGAAATTTTAAACAAAGTGCGCAATAACCAACTCGACGACCAAACCTTGCAACTGCTTAACAGCCATTACCAACCTCAAATAAGTGCGCAAACCTACCAAAACAGCATTACCCTAACTACCCACAACCGAAAAGCCGACGAAATTAATACCACAAATTTAGCCCACATTAAATCTCCAAGTTTTACCTATTCTTGCCAGGTCGAAGGGCAATTTTTAGATAAAAACTACCCCGCCGATGCCGAACTTACGCTTAAAAAGGGCACTAGGGTTATGTTTTTAAAAAATAATCCGGAAAAAAACTACTACAACGGCAAAATTGGTACTGTTTCGTACCTCAATGCCAACACCATAAAAGTTATTTGCCCTAGCGACGAAAATGAAGACGAAGACATAGAAATTGAAGTAAGTCCCCACGAATGGCATAATATTACCTACAGTATAGACAACACTACCAAACACCTGCACGAAGAAATTATAGGCAAATTTACACAATATCCTTTGCGCTTAGCTTGGGCTATTACCATTCACAAAAGCCAGGGCTTAACTTTTGATGAAATGATATTAGATGCCTCCGAATCGTTTACGGCAGGGCAGGTTTATGTAGCACTTAGCCGTTGCCGCAGTTTATCCGGATTAACGCTTAGTACCCCAATAAATCGACATAATATTTTAAGAAATAACAAAGTGTCGGGGTTCGAGCAGAAAAAAACAGCCCTCAATCAACTGCCCACCTTATTAACTTTAGCTCAAAATCAATATTACCGGAGCATTTTGATTCATTTATTTGACTGCGAGGCTGTTTACGAATTAAAAAACGAGCTAAACAGCGTAATAATTGCCAATAACGACCAACTTAACACCAAAACCACCCACCAAACTTGGATTTTACCGTTTTACGAACAAATAAACACCCTTTTTGCCATTGCTAATAAATTTAAACCCCAACTGCAAACCCTTTTAGAACAAGCGCCGCAAGTGGCAAACCACCAACCGCTGCAAACACGCATCAATCAAGCAGCCACCTATTTTATAACACAGTTGCAAGAAATTCTGAATCAAATTAAAAATAACCCCTTAATAACCGAAAGCAAAGAAACCGCCGCTCATATCAACGCCCAACTGCAAATACTGCACGATGCTTGTTATGAGAAAAAATATTTATTGGGCTATTGCGCTTTAAATGGCTTTCATTTTCCGGATTTTATACAACATAAACTAAAAATTAAATATCCGGATGAAAAATTGAGCATATACGCCATCCGGAAATCCACACAACAAGATAGCGAAACTCCTCACCCTAAACTGTATAAAAAACTTCAAAACCTGCGCGACGATATTTGTGAAGAAACCGACAAGCCCATTTATATGGTGTTGTCGAACAATACTTTAAAGGAAATGGTACTGTATTTGCCCGCTTCGCTAAACGAATTATTACAAATTACCGGATTTGGTAAAACTAAAATTGCCATGTACGGAATGCGTTTCCTGAGCATTATTATTCAATACATGCAACAACACGACCTAAATGGCAATATGCCACTGGCAACAAAAGAAACTAAAACAAAAAATAATACACCCAAAACAGAAAAAGCCCAACCTTCCAAACTAAATACCTTTGAAGAAAGTTACAAGCTATTTGAACAAGGATTAACCCCTGCACAAATTGCCAGCAAACGCAATTTAGCCTATTCAACTATTTGTGGACACTTAACAAAATACATTGCCAACGGGCAAATTGATATTGAGCAATTAATTACCCCTAAACAAATTAGCATCATAATGGTGGCTTTACAAAGGGTAAAAAACCAAGAAAATCCAAACCTAAAAATGGTTAAAGACCTACTACCCACAGAAATTGAATTTCATGAAATTAGATGGGTGTTGGCTTCGATGGAAAACGAGTCCTAACTTTTATTGCTTTAAAAACAGTTGACAATTAGCAAGCGATGGGCAATATCGCAGAAGATTATAGGTATATTAATTGTATATTTTGTGTAAATTGGTAAATTCAACGATACGCTCGTCTGTTTTCACATCCCAATACTTGATTTGACGTTTCAAAACGATTCCCGCAAGGGAAGTACAACGGCTTAGGGCTACATATACCTGGCCGGGGCAAAAGCACCACGTCCTAAATCAATTATTACCTGCTCAAAAGTTTTGCCTTGGCTTTTGTGGATGGTAATTGCATAAGCCAATTTTAGCGGATATTGGGTAAAACTGCCAAGTATTTCGGTAGTAATTTTTTGTTCTGTTTCGTTGTAAACATAGCGCATTATTTCCCATTTAGTTTGTGGTATTAAATGTTGTGCTATCTCCCCTGTCTCGGTTGTTATTTCTACCCCAACCACATCTGGCCGAAGCATATACACCCTGCCAATTGTGCCATTTACCCAACGGTGGTAGGGGTCGTTTTTAACAAACATCACTTGCGCGCCTTCTTTTAGGTACAAATTATAATCGCACGGAAGTTGTTCGCGGGCAAACTCACCTTTTATAAAACCTTCGTAGATTTGGGCAGGTGTTTCTAATTGATTCATTTCTTGTTCGTTGATAAGCCGAGCTTGCTCGTTAGTGGCCGTTAGCACAATGTAACAAGAATCTTTGGGCGGTTTAAATTCCGGATGATGTCGCGATTTAAGCAGCATATAATCTTCCTGCTCTAAATTATTGGTACGTACTGCTTCTAAGAGGTTTAAAAAATGCCCATCGGTTTGCCGGTATATTTTTTTAAGTTCAATATAGTTAAAGTTTACTTCTTTTAATACGTGTGCACTATAAAAAAAAGGTGTTTCGTACAAATATTCTAATAATTGTTTTTCTTCTTTTGTTGAAATGACGGGAGGCAATTGGTATAAATCGCCTATACAAATTACCTGCGAGCCACCAAAGGGTAAATTGCGCATCCGGCCATTTAAACGCATAAATCGGTCAATTGCGTCGAGCAAATCGGCTCTGACCATTGAAATTTCATCAATAACCAAAGCGTCAATGTTTTCAAAAAGAGCTTTGTTTTTTCTTTTCCGGATATGTTTATCGTAAACCGGGTGCGCCGGAAATCCAAAAAAAGAATGGATTGTTTGCCCGCCAATATTTAATGCGGCAATGCCCGTAGGCGCTAATAATACTACGTTTTTTGCCGTATGATGGCTAAAAAATTTTAACAAAGTGCTTTTGCCAGTACCAGCTCGCCCGGTTATAAACAAATGTTCATTTGTATGCTCCATGGCTTGCAATGCCTTTTGAAAATTTGTATTAAACTCAATTTGCATGAAGTTAAATAAATTATAAAACTAAACGAATTTATTGGCAGTTTATTAGTAAATTTGCCCAAAGTTTAGCTGGTATAAACCACAAAACTAATAAATAAGATTGAACTTATTTTATAAATAAAATCCCTTAGTATGAAGCATGTTGTTTGTTTTATTGTAGTATTATTTTATGTAATGTTATCCGGATGCCAATCTTCCGGAAACCAGCCCAATACCGCTCAACCAACTACTAACAACGCCGAGCAGCCAAGTAAGCCTGTTGAGATTGATGATACTGGCCGCGACACCTCGGCACTGAGTTTAGAAAAAGCCAATATTAACACTACTGTTCCGGAGTTTAAAGATGATGCCGAGTATTTGCGTTTTTTTAATACAAAATACAACGAAATCGTAGTTGAAGATATTTTTTCGCCAACCGTAGGTACAAGGGTACTAACCTACCCGCAAATTGCCATGTACGAAACTTTGCGCTTTAGCGTAGAGCCAAATTTACCTACTTTTACAGGTAAATTAAATGGCTTAACCACCCTACCACAACCACAGGCAGGGCAAACCTACGACTATACACTGGCGGCAGTTACCGCCTTTTGTGAGGTAGGCCGCACACTTATATGGTCGAAACATTTTTTAAAAGAAGCCCAAGATAATTTTACCAAACAACGCAGCGCTAAAACAGACCCTGCCGTAGCACAACGCTCGGTTGCCTATGGCGTTGAAATGGCAAAAGCTATAAACGACTGGAAAAAAGGCGACAATTACGCCCAAACGCGCGGTATGCAACGCCACATGTTAAATCTTAAAGATCCGGCTGCATGGATACCTACGCCTCCGCTACAATTAGCAGCACTTGAACCCAACTGGCTTAAAGTTCGGCCTTTGACCCTCGATTCGGCCTCGCAATTTATTCCACAGCCGCCTGTTAAATTCGATACTATTAAAGGCTCGGCATTTTATAAAGAGTCTTACGAGGTGTATAACGCTGGCAAAAAATTAAACCCCGAACAAAAAGAAATGGCTTTATTTTGGGATAACAACCCAAATGGCATTCGGGTAAAAGGGCATTTAAATTATTTTATCAAAAAAATATCACCAACTGGCCACTGGTTGGGTATTGTAGGTATTTTAACCCGCGATAAAAAAATGAATGCAGCCCAAACAGCGCAAACTTATGCCTATGCCGGCATAGCTTTATTTGATGCGTTTATTAGTTGTTGGGATGAGAAATACCGCAGTAATTTGTTGCGCCCCGAAACTTTTATTAATTTATATATTGACCCCGATTGGGCACCCTTAATACAAACTCCTCCTTTTCCGGAACACACCAGTGGGCATAGTGTTGCCTCATCGGCGGTTGCTTATGTGCTAACCCAACAGTTTGGAAAAAACATGGCCTTTACCGACAATGCTTTAGACATAGAAGGTCTTACGCCGCGCAAATTCAAATCTATACAGCAAGCAGCCGACGAAGCCTGTATTAGTCGCTTGTATGGAGGTATCCACTTCCGCCGTGCTATTGAGGCGGGTCAGGTGCAGGGCAAAAAAGTTGGCGAAAACGTATGGAAAAAATTAACAGGAACAACAAGCGAAAAGAAATAAATATAAGAAAGATTTATTTGGGCTCAAACCTTATTTGTTGATTAGCTCTTGAGCTGTGCTTGTTTGTTTATTGGCCGGAATTACCGGAAACTTGAATATTTTGTATGCGGCACTTTAGGTTTGTAATGCTTAAGGTGCTGTACCAAAATATCTTCGCTGGTATAACCCGTTGTGCGACCTAATTCTTGCCCGTTTGCATTAAAAAATATTATAGTGGGGTAGTATTCTATACCGTAGTAATCAGCAATATCACTTTGCTTGTCGGCGTTTAGTTTATAGGCTAAGATATTGTTTTGGGTTACAAATTTGCTAAAATTTTCGCTGGCAAATACTTTGTTATCCATTTCGCGGCAAACTTGACACCAATTTGTAACAAAATCAACAAAGTAAATTTTGTTGTTGGTTTTAGCAGCAGTTTGTAGCTGTTGCCAGTCGCCACTATAAAAATAGGAAGCCATACGGGCTTGCACCTCTTCTAAAGTGAGTGTTGCGGGCGGCTGTGCGCTTTGTATTTCTGAAATGACGATGGTTGTTTTATTTAGTAGGGTATCGTACTTTTCGGTCGCAGTAATTTGATTTTCGGTTGGATAAACGTTAAAACTATTAGTTGACAAGTTTGAGTTGCCCTGCCATGTTTGGGCACAAATGGTTTGAATAAAAAATATAATTAAAATACAATTAGAACAAAGAAATTTACAAAAAATAGAAACCATAAATCAATTAAAAAAGAATCTAAGTAAACGGCACCGCAAATTTAAGCTTGTTTAAACAATATTAATGCCAATTCGATGTAAAAAAGATGCAATAGTTTAACAGACAGCCATATATTGATTCTTGCTTTTACTAAGCCTTCGCGCGTTGTGAGCAAAATTTGAGCAAGAAAAGCCAATTCCGGATACCTGTTTACTGCTCTTTTTTGTTTAACATGGATTGAATGTGGGTTTCTTTATAATAGCCGGATATTTCATTCTTTTAATGTGCATTGTAGATAGGGCAAAAAAATACTGTATGCTACCATAGATTGTAGGGTAACATACAGTGTTACAAAAAAACAAATGAACTATTTATTTTTTTACTAATTATTAATGGCGGGGGCGGGTAGCTTTATATAGCGCAACAATCATAGCAATAAAGGCAGGAACTGCAAAGCTAATAGCATAGTATATCATAAATAATATTATTTTAATGGTTGTTTATTTGGGTTTTGATACTGCTCCTTGCGTAGCTGGTGCAGGTGGTACTGTTTTTAATGTGTCGGTAGAGGGGGGGGGTGTTTTTAAAGCAGGTGTATTTTTGTATAAATATTCGGAGGTATAATGTTGGGGGTCAATAGCTTGAATTTTACCCTCGCCTTGTTTGTAGGCATGAGTTTGGGGTACGCGCACAAAGTAAAATACTAAAAAAACAATAAAAATACAAGCGGCGGCAAATATATACTGCATTTTTTGCATAATAAAACTAATTAATTTGGGAGCGAGTTTGAAGAATCATTCATTTAGGCAGCAAAATTACAAATTTTTATCCAATTATGTTATTTACATGGGTTAAATTATTCTATCTTCAGGGCATTCTAAGTAGCACTTCTGCTGTTTTTTCTAATTTGTTGCGCAAATAAACTACTTTCACGGTGTCACCTGGGTGATATAGGCTTATTAACTCTTGTAATTCGGCAGAACTATTTACAGCATGGCCATTTATACTTTTTATAACATCGCCTTCACTTAAACCAGCGTCATGTGCGCCGCCCTCTGGTGAAACCGTTAAAATCATTACACCATTGGTGTTGGGCAGGCCAAATTCGTTGGCCATAAAACCATCTACATCCCGTATATGTACACCTAAAATACCTCGTTTTACTCGACCATATTGTATAATATCGTTGGCAACTTTATAGACCACGTTTGACGGGACGGCAAAACCATATCCGGCAAATACACCCGTAGGCGATGCAATAGCGGTATTAATTCCAACAAGTTCGCCTTTTGTGTTTACTAAAGCCCCGCCACTATTTCCGGGGTTTATAGCTGCATCGGTTTGAATAAACGACACAATCGGTAAAATATATTTGTCCATAAGGTTTAAGTTCCGGGCTTTGGCACTAACAATGCCAGTGGTAACGGTGGTCGAAAGGTCAAAAGGGTTGCCCACTGCCATAACCCATTGCCCAACTTCAACATCATTTGAGTTGCCAATGTTAATAGGTTGTAGTTTATCGGCTTCTATTTTAATAATAGCCAAATCGGTTGCAGGGTCGGCAGCAATTATTTTGGCTTTGAAGTTTGTTCTGTTTTTTAAAATTACCTGAATTTCTTTGGTATCCTCAACAACATGTCTGTTTGTAACAATATAGCCATCGGAGGTTAGTATAACGCCCGAGCCTGAGCCAAGATTGTATTTCTCGGACTCCTCGTATGCTTCATAATCCTCGGTTGTTTTCTCTTCCTCTTCTTCTTCTTCTTCTTCTTCTTCTTCGGTTATTGTGCTATCGCTGTCTTCTAATAAGGGTCTGGGTCCCTTGTCTTTAAACAACTCTAAGAAGTGGCGCATGGGGTATGATTCGTTGTAGCTTACCGTTTGAATATGTACTACTGATGGGGTAACTATTTTAGCAACTTTTACAAAATCAAGAGATGTTAAATTGTTTTGCAAAGCAAGGAAGGCTGCGATTTGTGCCGAGTCGGCAATGGCAGGGCTTGCGGCAGTGGTTGGTGGAGCGATAAGGGGTGCAATAGCTGGCTTTTTGTTTACTTGAAACTTTTGTTTTAGTTCAGCGAAAATTAATCCGGAGAAAAAAACACTGATAAGGATTGCGCCCATTATCAATGTCCGGAGGCCATGTTTGAAAATATATATGAATGGGTTTTTCATTCGCGGCTAAAATTTTCTAAAAATTGCTTTTCCTCGTCATTTAAACTATCTATACCCTCTGATTTAATTTTATCCAGAATAGAATCTAAACGCTCTTGTTTTGTTGGTTCAACTTGAGTAACGGTAGTATAATTTTCCGGATTTTTTTCTTTTTTTCCGGCAAAAGCGTATGCCGATTTAGGTCTTTTTGCTTGTTGATACGCAGTAGTTTTATTGCGTTCTTTATTTGGTCTTATGAACAAGCTTGCCGTTTTATTCCAAACATTTGTAAGTTTATCAGCTATTGAGTTAAAGCCTAACGAAAGGTCGTAGCCTCGATTTATTAATACAATAAACAAATAGCCAAATAGCGCCCCTCCTAAATGAGCAATATGCCCGCCCGCATTTACCAATAAAAATATGCGTAAAACATCGTTTAGTAATAAAGCTAAGGCAATGTATTTAATAGGTACATCAAAAACAAAAATACGAATTTGCGAGTTTGGCGAAAGTGTTGTCGAAGCTGTAACCAAGGCCATAACACTTGCCGATGCGCCTAAAAGTGAGTTTTGTGGCGAGAAAAATGGGAGTGTGTTTAATAATACCAAATAAACCAAAAACCCGGATATACCTCCTAAAATATAAATAGGTAAAATACGCCTGTTGCCCAATAAATTGGAAATTATATCGCCAAATACATACAACAAAACCATGTTAAAAAACAAGTGCCAAAAACTTTTGTGGGCAAACATATAGGTTAAAACCGACCAAAGTTTAAAGGGCAATAAATTTAAATCGGCTGTGGCCATTAACTGGTTAGTTGCCCATTCGTAAACTAAAAGTAAATTAGTAAAATAACACAAAAGCCACAATACGGTAATACCTAAAAAAACCAATAGGTTTACCAAAACAAGCCTATAGGTCATGCTGCCATAGTTAAACTCGTTTTTAATATCGTTTATTATACTATTTCTTTCTAATATTGCCATCGGGAGTGCTAATATTAATAATCTTGTTTAAATTGTTTTTTGCAAATAGTTGTGGTTATATGGGGATAGGTTTTTTTAAGTTGTTTTAAATGGCTTTTTTTTTGTATAACGCAAAAAGTATTCCTTGGGTTGTGTTCTTAACAATTGCTAACAAGCGAAAAAATAGGCTAAAAGTTATTAATAATTAATCAACTATATTTCTTCCATCCAACCGAGCATTGTTTGTAACACTGCCCATTTATCTTCATTAGGTTCGTTGTGTATTTCGTGGTAATAGTTGGGCCATGGTTTAAAGGTCAGCAAATGGGGCGGGGCGTTTTTTGCAAATCTTTCGCTTGCCGTGTACGAGGTTATTTTATCGGCGGTGCCGTGCATCAGCAGCATTGGCGTTTTTAATTTAGGTGCGTTACTTAAATTATAGACTGCACTTTTTGACGCTTCAACAAAAAGACGCACCGATATTTTGTCGTGTACTAATTTGTCGTTATTATAGGCAGCTACAATTTGCGCATCGCGCGAGAGGTTGTTGGTGTCAATATCGTTTTTTTCGGTATGAGCACCTAATATTTTATTGACAAATTTACTTAATATTATTTTTATTGCCGGAACCGGCTGAACAATTTCTAACCAGGGCGCAGTTACAATACAACCCTTAATATTGGGCAACTGTTGTAAAACGTAATTTATTACTAAGTTTCCCCCCATACTATGGCCATACAAAAAAGGGCTGTTTACGCCAAATCGTTGGCCACACTGCGCCAAACCTTGACTTATAATATCGTGCAAAATCTGCCAATTTTTTATATGTCCGCGTTTACCCTCCGAACGGCCATGACCGCGCAAATCTACTGCAAGTGTAGCATAGCCATTATCGGCAAAAAACCGGGCAACATGCTCATAGCGGCCACCATGTTCGCCCAAACCATGAATAAGGCATACAGCACCTTTTAGGGGCAAATTATTTTCGGGTTGCCAAGTTTGAGCATAGGTAAGCACCTTGTCTGAAGCAATAAAACTAAACTCAGTGTGTTTCAAAGCAGGGATTTAATTTGTTTAGAATTTGAGTGGTTGAGGGTTTACTTAAAACTAATAGGGTTGTGTTAAGGTGTTAATCTAAAAATTTATGCTTAATAATATCAATAAACTCTTTTACCGTTGGGTCATGGTCTTGCCAGCCCATTTCGTGCCTAACATTTAGGTTAATATAGGTTAGTGCCTCAATATAGCCCTTACTGTTTACCACCGTTTGTATAGTCCGCTGGTATGCTTGCTCATTGCCATTGAACAGCGTTTTAATGAAGGCAAATTTTTGGCTCATATTTATAGGCAAGCTATCTTTATTATTAGTTTGTCCGGCTAATTTATCAGCCAGACTTAGTTCTTCACTTTGCGATTCAATTTGTGTTTGTGGTTGAAATAATTGGTTTAGCTCGCCCGGGCGAAGTGCCACTGTTTCGTCGCCCAATAGTGGTGGATTAAGTACTGCTTCAATTGGTGTTTCGGCCTCTGGAGGTTCTGATACAGGTAATTGTTGGGCTTGTTCTAATAATGTTTGGTCAAGCACCGATGTTTTTAAGCCCATGTTTGCCTCCGTTTTTGGAGCTTCGACAGTAACAATTATTGGCTGTTCAATAATTGGTTCTTCATTTGTTATAGTTATTTCGGGGGTTGGCAAGGTGGGTATAATTTCAAATAATGGCTCGTCTGCTACTTCAATATCTTCGGCAATCCATTCTTCTTCAATTAAGTTACTGCTATTTGTGGCTGTTTCATTTGTTTCTGTATTGCTAACAGGTGGCGGAGTTGTTTCAGGCGTTGGTGGTGTTTCAACGCCATAGCCTAATTCTTTTAATGTTTCAAAAATATCGCTGGCTGCGTGGTGGCTTTCCTCGTTTGCAGCTGTTGGCAAGGGCGGTGGTTGTACCGACATGTCCTCCGGTTCAAGTATTGCATCTAAGGGCGGAATTACAACCGAGTGCAGTTCGTTTATGTCTTCGGGTGGCAAGGGAGGAGGCGCGAGGGGCGGAGCATCTGTATCCGGAAGTTTAGGGGTATTTTCAACTAAAACTGCTACGGGTACTGAAACTTCCGGAGAAAAAACGGCTTTTTTAGCTTCTTTCTGTTTTTGTTCTAATTCAATTATAAATTCATACAACTCTAACGAATACTGTTTTAGCAGCATCAACTCAATATGATTAGGCTGTTCAATGTGGTCGCGAATACTACGGTATAAAAAGTTCATTTTTTCGACCGTAATAGCAATTTTTTTCAAAGAAAGTTTGTCCATGGTTTAAAAAAATAATGTGGTTTTAAGGAGCAAGGTGGTTTCAGCACGTAAATTTAGGGCAAAGAAAGCAATTATTATGCCATCAAGCTTTAAATTTACAAAAAAAGCCGCTATTTATTGAAGGAAGAAAATTAATTTTGATAAAATAAATAAATTAGCTTTATTTTTTAACTAATTGAATACGGCTGTATCAAGCTTTGGGCAAACAATTATCCGGAAAATGAGGTGGCTAAGCGCCGGAAATCTCGTAATCAAACAAACCATTTATTGAGATAAAAAAACGAGGTTAAAGGTTGCTTGAAAACAAACAAACTTTAACCTCGCACGAATTAGCCAACAGTACAACCGTTCTATTAAATTTAAAATACGGGGTCTGTTTTTAACTCGATAATTTTAAGCTTTTAATTGGCTTTGCAGGGGCATAACTTTTAATTGTTATTTAAAAAATATACCTAATGCCTAATTGTGCTTGCCAAACATCGTCTAAACCAGCGCGTTTGCCAAAAGCTTCGGTGGCGTATATACTTTTTCCTTCACTATCTTTAGCCGATTTTGAAAAATTATACACAGGGTTGGTATAATTGCCATTGGCATCTTTGTCGTAGCCTGCAACTTTCAAGGGGTTCGCTAAATTAACTTGGTTGCCCACACCGGCGCTGCTGCTTAATAAATTGCCAAAATTGTAAAAATCGGCGCGTATTTGAATGGCATGGCGGCGACCTTTTATTTTAAGGCCAAACTCTTGCTGAAACGCCAAATCTATCGTCGAAAGCCATGGTAATATAGCGCCGTTGCGTTCGGTATATTGTCCTTTTAAATCATTGAGGTATTTATTGCCCTCAACAAAGGTCATAAAGGCCGTTGCTTGTTCGGCAGCCGTTTGTAACACGTTACCATCTTTGTCTGTTACATCTTTAAACTTAATATCATTAGCATCTTTGGGTACATATAACAAATCGTTGTTGCTGTTGCCGTCTCCGTTTAAGTCGCCGTTATAATAGAAAGAGTAACGTCCTTGGTTGCCCGTTTGAAAAAATAACGACAATTGCGAAGCCATAAATTTAGCGTATTCAAATCGGTAAGATGCTGCTGCAATAAGGCGATGCAACTGGTCAAAATCGCTATACGACAAGCCGGGGTTATTATTGTTGTTAATTGATTTATTATCGCTCCAAGATGACGAGGCAATAGAGCCAGCCGTAATTAAATCTTTAGCCTGGCCGTAGTTATAACCTAACATTAGGTAAAGCCCTTTTGAAAACTGCCGCTCAAGTTTTGCTGTTATACTGTACGATGCGCCTTGGTCGGAGTTGATTAAAACAATATTTTCGGTTATTTGGTCGTTAATATTGTTTAGTTTTGACTGACTACTGCCGGCATTAATTCCAGGCATAAATGGGCGGGTATCGCCTCCAACACTAAAATTACCACTCGAAAGTTCGTGGTTGGCGTTTATATACATCACATTGTTTAGTGTTTTGCTGTAAACCCCCTCAAGCGTAGCCACTAAATTAAAGGGCAATGATTTGTCTATGGCTAAATTGGTACGCCACAACTGCGGAAATTTAAAATTGTGGTCAATAACGGCAAGGTTATAGGTTGAGGGCGTAGTGGCGTTTTCCGGAATAAAGGCTTCAACATCCGGATTAAATTGGTATGCTTTGGTATCTTTTACCCGGAGTTCGCCCATGAAAAGGCCGTTGTTTCCTACTTGGTTCGATATCCAAACAAAGGCCGGACGTCCTGAGAACAAGCCTGTTCCGCCTCTAATTTGTAAAGAGCGGTCGCCTTTGGGGTCGTAATTAAAACCAATGCGTGGAGACCATAAGATACTTGCTTTCGGCAGCTCGTCGGTGCTGTATGAGGTTTCAGAGCCATCGGCAAGTTTAAATTTAAGGGTATCAACAGCCGGATTTTTCAGAGCAGTGTTTCCAAAAAATGGTATATCGGCGCGTACCCCTACGGTAAGTTTAAGTTTATCTTGAACCAAATTAATTTCGTCTTGGGCATAAACTCCGGGCATATAAGCTTTGGTAGTGGCAATTGGCAAAGCGGCATCTTTAAGCCCCGAGTAGCCTAAACGGTACTCTTTTGCTACAATACTGGTATCGCCGTTTGCCGAGGCATAAAAATCTTCTAACGAAGCAAATGTAAACTGGCCGTAGTACGAGGGGGTAAAGGTGTTTTCAAACACAAACGACTCGAAATTGATGCCGGCGGTAATAGTGTGGTCGCCAGCGTAGTAAGTCAAATTATCCTGAAACTGCCAGGTATCGGTATTTAAGCGGTTATTTGCCGTAAAGGGCTCGTAGCCAAAAGAGGTATAAGTTTTGCCATCTTGCTGAATATCAACCAACGGAAACAAACTGCCAAAACTATTGCGGTAGTCACGGTTTGCGGTAAAACCAATTTGCAATAAATTCGACATTTTATTGCTAAAAATACTGTTTACCTCGCCAATTACCGAGTGCAAATCGTTGTTTATAACGTAGTTTGCACCTTGAAAATTTAAAGCATCTTTGTTTAAGCGGCGATTACCGCTAACGGCACGGCTATTGCTAATTAACACGTCTCGGTACGAGCGCAAATAATTGTATCTTAAACTTACGCGGTGAGTTTTGTTAATATTATAGTTTAATTTAAACAAAGCTTTATTGCTCCAGGTATCTAAGTTGTAGTTTTCGTAAGCGCCTGGGTCATAATTAAATTTCGATTTTAAAAATGCTTTAAGTTCGTCTAATTTCGAGGCCCAAACACGTGTTACATTGGGGCTGGTTGGGTCGGTACTAGTTGAGTCGCGGAAGGCTAAAAACGAAGTAGCCGGATCGCTGCGGCGTTCTGCTTCGGCATTTACAAAAAAGAAAAGTTTATCTTTAACCAAGGGGCCGCCAAGCCTAAAGCCATATTGTTTTACGTCAAAATTGGTTTTTACAACCTCAACGTCTCCAGCTTTGCTGCCTGCTAAGTTTTGGTTTCTGAAATTATAAAATAGCGAGCCTTCAAACTGGTTTGAGCCACTGCGGGTAACGGCGTTAATACCAGCGCCCACAAAACCGCCCTGTCTAACATCGTAAGGAGCTACGTTAATTTGTATTTCTTCAACGGCATCAAGCGAAATTGGGGTCGAGTTGGTTTGCCCTCCCGGAAGCCCAGCCAAGCCAAAACTGTTGTTAAAAATTGAGCCATCAATAGTTAAGTTGTTAAAACGGCTGTCTTGGCCGCCAAACGAGGGGCTGTTGCCCGTTGTGGCTGCCACTGACGATGATTTGCCTTGTGGGGTTAAGCGTACAAAATCGTTTAAACTGCGGCCTAAGGTAGGTAAGGCAGCAATGGTTTTTTCGCTTATGTTTGTAGCAGCGCCGGTGCGGTCGCTGTTCATAATTTCGCTGCGCACTGCCGTTATTACTACCTCGCTCATAGTAGTGGAGGTTTCGGCAAGTACCACATTTAGCCTAAAATTTTGGCCTAAGCTTAAATGAATATCGCTTTCTTCGTGGGTTTTGTGGCCAAGATACGAAACAGTAATTTGGTAGGGGCCACCAATCCTAACGTTTGGCAGGTTGTAGCGCCCATCCTCACGGGTTGTAATTCCGTAAACTGTTCCTGATGGCAGGTGCTTGGCTATTACAGCCGCCCCGGGCAAAGGATCGCCCTTACTGTTGGTAACACTGCCAAAAAACGAGGCCGATGTTACACCTTGCGCCCTTACTTGAAGGCTCACAAAGAAAAGGTTTAAAATTAATAAACCCAATAATGTGTAAATTCGTTTGGTCATAAATTTTTATTTTATAAATATGAATTTATTTTGCGCATTTCTTGCTTGCAAAGATACATAGTATCAAGCCGTTTTTTTAGTTTTATTCGGTTATTTTTTTATTAAGTTTTTTCTTGCCTTAATAATTGGGACAATTTGCTCCTAAAAGATAAAAAACATCCGGAAAATTTACAAGTTGATAGCTTTTGGACTTATCCGGAACGTAAAAAAAAATAGAATTACAACAAAATATAAATTAGAATATAATCGCTAATCTTGTGTTTTGGGGCCGTACGCTAAATCGCCGGCATCACCTAATCCGGGAACAATATACCCTTTGGCTGTTAACTCCTCATCTAAGGCTGCCACCCATATATGTGCGCGCGGAAAATGTTTGTGCACCTCGCGAACACCTTCGGTACAGGCAATTACAGCGGCAACATGAATTTCGGTGGGTTGCCCTTCGGCTAAAAGTTGTTCAATGGTTAAGGCCATACTTGCCCCGGTAGCCAGCATGGGGTCGCAAACAATTAAAATACGATTATCTAAATTTGGGCAGCTTAAATATTCTATCTGGATGGTAAATTTACCGCTTTTATGGTGTTTTCGGTACGCCGAAATAAAGGCATTGTCGGCTTTGTCGAGCATATTCAGCAAACCCTGATGTAGTGGAAGCCCTGCGCGCAAAATTGTTGCTATTACTGGCTGTTGTTGTAAGACGGTGCATTGGGCAGTACCAAGCGGCGTAGCTACATTTTGCGTAGTAGTAGGTAAAGTCCGGCAAATTTCAATGGCAAGTGCTTCGCCTATGCGTTCAAGGTTTCGCCTAAAACGCATCCGGTCGGTTTGTACATCTGTCCCTCTAAGTTCGGCAATAAACTGCCCTACTAAGGGGTTGTTCAAACTAATATTGTGTAACATAGCCGTTAAATTATAGCATTTTTTATAAATTGAGCTGCGTACTCAAAAACATTAGCTTAAATAGGTGCTAAGTTTGTATAGGCCTTAATTTTTGGCTGCAAATTAAGAAATAAAAGCCGAATTTACATTTACTATTTTACTTTTTTACGGCATTTATATAAAATCTATCTTCGGCAATTTTAAATTGATTGGGTTTAGTGCGCGGAATGATAAAGGTTTTCCAATCGGTAGTGGGCTGTATATAATGAAGTTTGCCGTTAGCATCGTACCAGCCGCAGGGCATATTAAAATTTGAAACATTGGCAACCCAGCGCATTTTTACCGAAGTGCCTTTAGGGTTTACTTTGTATTCTAAAGTAGGGATATTGGGGTAACGCAGGTATTGGTCAAAAATGAGGTCAAGTTTTAAGCCCGATTTTGCATTCATATATTGCAAAATAGTATCGGTAGTAACAATTTTATGCCGGTAATCGGTTAATAAGCCTTTTATTATTTGCGTCCATATTTGGTCGTTATTAATAACCTGCCGTATGGTGTGTAACATTAACATGCCTTTTGTGTACATATCGCCGCTGCCCTCGTGATTAACACCGTAAGGGCCAATGATTGGAATATCGTTAGAAACACGGTTTTTTCCGGCATTACAATAATCGAGCATGGTTTGGTAGCCGTGTAGGCATTCAACGTACAAGGCTTCGGCATAGGTGCAAAACCCTTCATGAATCCACAAATCGGCAATATCAGCGCTGGTTATGCTATTGCCCCACCACTCGTGGCCTGCTTCGTGAATGATTATATAGTCAAATTGCAACCCAATACCCGAATAATCCATACCAGCATAGCCCGTTTTGTAGTTGTTGCCATAGGCAATACCGCTTTGGTGTTCCATGCCCAAAAAAGGCGTTTCAATGAGGGCAAACCCGTCTTCAGGAAAAGGGTATGGGCCCATTTTTTCTTCGTAACAACGCAGCATGGGTTTTACTTGGGCAAAGTGTTTTTTTGCTTTGTCTAAATTATAGCGCAATACATAATAATTAATAGGTAAAACACTTGCGTCGGCTTGTTTAAAAGTATCGGCATAATGTACCAAATCGGCTAAGGTAAATGATACAGCGTAGTTGTTTATGGGGTTTTTTACCATCCAGTTCCAGCGGGTGTATTCGCCTTCGGGCAGGGTGTCGGTTGGCATTCCATTAGATGCACATACTAAATTTTTAGGGGCGGCAATGCTAATGCGCATACTGTCGGGCTCGTCGCTTTGGTGGTCTTTGTTTGGCCACCAAATACTTGCACCAATGCCTTGGCAGGCCACACTAATCCACGGATTTTTATTTTTGTCTTTACTCCACACAAAGCCACCATCCCATGGGGCATTTCGGGCAACTATTGGTGTGCCCGAGTAGTAAACGCGCAATTTTTGCACCGAATTAAGGGGTAATTTATCCGAAAAATTGATAAAAAAGGCGTTAAAATCGCGTTTAACTTTAAGTATTTTATTGTTAAAAACAACGCTGTCAATATTTAAATTCTGAAACAAATCGAGCTGCATGGTAACATGTTGTTTTTGTACCAAAAAATAAATTTCGTTGTAGCCTTGTATTGCTCTTTTATCCGGAAATACTGATAGGTGTAAATTATAATGCACCACATCAAACCAATTGCGGTCGGCGGTTAGGGTTCCGCGCAAAGTATCGCCACGTGTAAAATGGGTTTTTTCTCCCGACAACGGTTGTGCATTTATGGTTATAGTGGTAGCACAAAACATCGAAATCAGCAAAGCAAACCAATGTAAAAATGTGTTTATAGAAATAGGCGAAAAATACATTTTTATTGCGATTATATTCGAAATATTTAATTATTGGTTTGACGCTTAATAAAGTGGTAGTTGAGTACGTTTTTTACTCAACGGTTACCGATTTGGCTAAATTTCGGGGTTGGTCAACATTGCTGCCGCGCATAACTGCAATATGATAGGCCAATAATTGGAGTGGAATTACACTAACCAAAGGTGCAAGTGGTTCGGCAACATCCGGAATTTCAATTACATAGTCGGCCAAATCGTGCAAAAGTTCGTCGTTTTCGTTCGTAATGGCAATAATGCGGCCATTGCGGGCTTTCACTTGTTGTATATTGCTGATAATTTTGTCGTAAGCACTTTTATTGGTAGCTAATACTACAACGGGCATATTTTCGTCAATTAGGGCTATGGGGCCGTGTTTCATTTCGGCGGCGGGGTAGCCTTCGGCATGTATATACGATATTTCTTTTAATTTTAGTGCCCCTTCCAAAGCTACAGGGTAATTATAGCCGCGTCCGAGGTATAAAAAGTTCCGGACGTTTTTAAAAAGGTCGGCAATACATTCAATTTGGTGTTCGGTTTCGAGGGTTTTTTTAATTTTTGCCGGAATTTGTTCTAATTCGGCCAACAACTCGCGGTAGCGGGTTTCGGTTAGGGTGCCGCGCTGGTGCGCCAGCCGAAGCGCCATTAGGGTTAGTATAGTTAGTTGGGCGGTAAAAGCTTTGGTGCTGGCTACACCAATTTCGGGTCCGGCATGGGTATAAGCACCTGCGTCGGTCTCGCGCGAGATAGAGGAGCCAACTACGTTGCAAATACCTAAAATAGTAGCCCCTTTTGATTTAGCTAACTGTATAGCAGCTAAGGTGTCGGCTGTTTCTCCGGATTGTGAGATAGCCATTACTACATCGTCTTCGAAAATAACGGGATTTCGGTAACGAAATTCTGAAGCGTATTCAACCTCAACGGGTATGCGGGCTAGGTCTTCAATTAAATATTCGCCCACTAATCCGGCATAAAATGAGGTGCCACAGGCTACAATAATTATTCGGCGGGCATTTATCAATTTCTGCTCGTAGTTTTCTATTCCGCCTATTTTAATGATACCATCTAAAGCATTTAAGCGTCCGCGCATACTTTCGGCAACCGAGTTTGGCTGTTCGTGTATTTCTTTTAGCATAAAATGTTCGTAGCCACCTTTTTCTAAGGTTTCTAAGTTCCATGTCAATTCATGTACAAATGGTTCTTTTGGTTGATTTTCTTTGGCATTTTTTATAGCTAATTTTTTATCGGCATCCATATTAATAACGGCTACTTCATAGTCATCTAAATAAACCACGTTGCGCGTATGCTCAATAATTGGCACACCGTCTGAGGCAATAAAAAACTCTTCTTCGTTTTTGCCAATACCTATTACTAAGGGGCTACTTTTACGGGCTGCCACCAATTTATGGGGTTCGTCTTCGCTTATAACTACAAAGGCGTAAGCACCTTCAACAAACCTAAGTGCTATGCGCATTGCATCTTCTAAAGGTACGCCGGGCAAACGATTTTGTACTTCTTCAATTAAATGCGGGATGGCTTCGGTGTCGGTGTCAGAATGAAACTGATAGCCGCGTTTTATTAATTCTTCTTTTAAAACAGCGTAGTTTTCAATAATACCGTTGTGAATAACGGCAATTTTACCACTACGCGATACATGTGGGTGGGCATTTATATTGTTGGGTGCGCCGTGGGTAGCCCAACGAGTATGGCCTATGCCAACCTGCCCATGTGGGGCAAGTGGAGCGGCGTAATTATCTAAATCTTGTACTTTGCCTTGTCGTTTGTAAATTTGTAAACTGCCATTTAGCAGAGCAACGCCTGCGCTGTCGTAACCACGGTATTCTAAACGGCGAAGCCCATTAATAATGATAGGGTAGGCTTGTTTTGGGCCAATATAGGCAATAATTCCACACATAGTATTATTTGATAAAGTAAGATGAGGTTTTCAAAAAGTTCTTCTTTTAGGTAAAGGCTGCTAATTTTTTTATTTCCGGATAGCACTGATTTGCGCTTAGGCTATCTTGTACTACGTGCCGGGTATTATTTATTTTACAGGCGTGTAAATTAGGTTTAATTTCATACGATAAGCTGGGTTTGGATAATTTGGCCCGGCAATTAACACGCGGTCGGCGCGTAAAACCTGCCGGTTAATAAAAAAGCGGTCGGCAGCGTTGGTTATTTGTGGTTCAATTAATTTTTGCTGCAAGTACTCGGTTAGCAATAAGGTATAACGGCTGTTTGTAACAGGAATTGGAGCGATGTTTAACCAAGTGGTGTCGGAGGTATTGCGTTGGGCATTGCGTGCAAAGCTTGTTATAACTTTTCCGGAGGTATCAACAGGCGTAAAAGTAAGCTCGCCTGGGGTCTGGTAGGTATAATTTGTTTGCGGAACGATATACATTTCTAACTCGGCTTTGTTTACCACAATATTTCCTAATTTATTTAAGTTCGGAATTTTTAATTCGAAGCCCAATCCGGCCATTGATTTTAAAAACAGTTGTTCGTTGCCATTTGGGGCAGGTTGGGCAAGGGCATTGCCGGCGGGGTATCCGGAGTAATTGTGCTCGTAGTGGTTAAAGACGGCGGTATTTGCTCCCATTGGAAAATCAACGGTAGTAAATACGCCGTTGGTGTGATAGTATAAAACTAACCTTGATTGGGGGTTGAACAGGCTAAAATAGGCAATATTTTGGTTGGCAGCATCGGCCTCGAAGTAAAATCCTTTAATAAATTTAGAAAATGCTTCGCTATTGGCAAATTTTGCTGTATCGGTTTCGTTTATTATGCGTTCGCCAATTTCGTTTGGCAAGGTAAAGCGCAGTTGGGGGGCAACATTTATTTTGGTTACGACCGAGTCTTTTCCGGCTTTGTTTTTAAGTACGGTGTTTATGGCCAATGAGTCGGTATAACGATGTACAAAACCTGATTTTTCGGTTAAAGGCGTTGGATTGTGGGCTAAAGTTTGATTTTGGTAATACGTAGTATCGGCATCCATTGGTTCGGTAAGCTCGTAAACACGCACGGTGTTTGGTGCATATTTTGTGCCATAGGGAATTTCGGAGGCATAGGCCAACACCAACACGACCGAATCTAAGGTGGCATCGTTGGGCAAATTTAAGTTATTTTGTGTTAGCCGTACTTGTGTGTACAGGTGGGCAGCCGATTGGCCAAAATAGGGGTCGTTGTTAATTGCCCCCAGCAAAAAGTTGCGTTCTTGGTTGTTAATGAGGCTGGTAATTAACGAGTCGCTGGGTATAGTATTAACCCACAACTGCAAAGTATCGGTTTTAAGGGCATCTATGTATTGTTCGGGTTCAATTAAGTCGAGGCCTAATGTGCTTGTTTCGCCGCAGCTATTTGCAAAAAATATAGTTGAAATGCCTAAAAAAAACAGGCAAAAATAACGCAAAAAAGCAAATTTCATATTAAAAACGGGTAATTCAAACAAGTTAGTTTACTATAATCGCAATAGAAAAATACAAATATAGATATGGGCTAAAACGCCCTGCTTATTTATGATAAAAAATTTGCACTAAAAGCAAATAATAAAGAGGTGATTTTTTTAAAATTGGTTGCAAGGTTAGCCTATTATTATTTTGTTAAAACTCGCACCTATTTTTTTATGTTTTGTAGTAGGTTGCTAACTGCTTTACACAACAATTAATAACTAATATCTATTGCGTTTGTTCGCCCAAATCAAAAAGTTGTTGATATAGGTTTTTGTACGCGCCTAAGTAATTATCGTCGGCGTAATGGTCTAAAAAAAGCAGATCTTTTTTGTTTTTGATAAAATTGTCTAAGTCGGCATCAATTTGGCTGTTAGTAGTGGCGGTAACTACGGCATCGGCCCAGTTAATAGCTGCTTTATGCAAATCGTTATTACTTGTATTGCCAAAGGCTTCGAGGTCGGCCGGGTTGCCACCTTTCATGGTTGCTTTTAGTTTAAAACTTTCCTGATTTAAAGTGCCTTCAAACTCGTTGTCGTAAACCGAGTATATTACCTTTGAATTCGAAAAAACGGGCACATTATTATAAAACGTTTTTACGTACCAGGGCACTAAGCTTGTCATCCAGCCGTGGCAGTGTATTACATCGGGCGCCCAGCCAAACTTGCGCACTGTTTCGAGCACGCCTCGGCAAAAGAAAATCATACGCTCGGCATTGTCATCAAAAAAATTCCCATCATCATCGGTTAAAACAGCGCGACGTTTGTAATAATCTTCATTCTCTAAAAAATATACTTGTAAACGCGATCCTGGCATTGATGCCACCTTAATTATAAGTGGAAAATCATCCTCGTTTATAATTATATTAATCCCCGAAAGGCGTACAACCTCGTGCAGCCGGTGTCGGCGCTCGTTAATAGCTCCAAATCGGGGTGTTAGCACGCGCAATTCATGGCCTTGCTGGTCTGACAGAAAAAGTGGTAATTTGCTCGATATTTGCCCAATGGCAGTATCTTCGCCCAAGTAGGGCAGTATCATGTGAGAAATGGAAAGTATCCGTTTTTTTACGCTCATATAGTATTTGTAAATTGCCGAGTTGATTTAATTTACACTTTTGCGATGCAGGTAAAGTAGTAAGGTTACATCTCGGGCAGGTGGTCAATTGGCTTATCCGGATAAAAATAAGCTAAAAAATTTTCCGGATATTAAAAAAACGCACAAAGGTACAAAAACTAATCCGGATACCCTAGTTTTCAAAACATATAGCCGTAAAAACATTGACTCTAACTATATAAATTCGTTAATTTGAGGTGGTTTTTAGTTTGCCATTGCTTCAAGTTCGGCTTTTCTGAATTTCAAAATTTTTTCTATCAACTCAATCGGCAGTGTTTGGTTGTGTGGTATTTGAATTGCCGCCTTCGAAACTTTATAGGCTTTTAGTGGCTCTTCAAACTCTTTTAAAAAAGCCTTACTCCAAGGACTTGATAAGGTTAAATGTTTGGTAAATGCACAATAGTAAATTAATTTATACTTGTTGTGTAATTGAAATGCCGGTATTTGATAGCTGATAATTTCTTGCACATTAGGGGCAATTTTATGAACCATTTCGCGGATTGTTTGCATGCGCGCGGCAATTTCAGCCGGAAAAACCTCGTGGTAATCGTTGATGGTTTGGTAGTTTGTTTTGGCCATTTGTTAGGTAGGTATTTTTTATTTAAGCGCTGCAAGGATTATCTTTTTTTGTTCAAATGTATTGAGCAGCGCTTTATCTCTGACTATAGGGTCGTTGCTGTTAATAAGCTCGAAGTATTCAACAGGCACCACTTGCCACGACAAGCCATATTTGTCTTTACACCAACCGCAGGGGCCTTCTTCGCCGCCGTTGGCAGTAAGGGCTTCCCAGTAATAATCCACTTCTTGCTGGTCTTTGCAATTAACAACAAATGAAATAGCTTCGTTAAATTTAAACAAAGGCCCGGCTGCCAAAATACTAAATTCTACTCCGGCAATTTCTATTACTGCGGTATCAAAACTACCGTGGGGCATGTCTTGTCCATCCGACAATTTGTCGTATAAGCGGTAATCTTTTAATTTGCCGCCTTTAAAAATTGAAAGGTAATATTGGGCTACTGCCTTGGCATCTTTTTCGACCCACAAACACGGTGTAATTTTCTGAATGTTCATGTTTTTAATTATTTATTTAGTTGATAATGTTTGATTTGCTCTAATTCAAGTGCCAATAAATAAAAAACCATCCGGATATCTTATCCGGATGGGTCTATTGGGGGTAAATAATATAAATATCTAATTTGTAATCAATAAAAATGGTTTAGTTTGTTTATTGTCCAACGCGCATACCATTTTGGTAGGTAGCAATAAAGGCATCTTTAAATTCGCGGCTATGAACCTGCATAAGTGCGGCCTCAACATCGGCTTGCGATTTATAACCACTAAGCATAACACGTTGCATGCCGTTAGCGCCGGGTTCAGCTATAAGAGTGCCTAAGTCGCTAAGTGTGCTGTAATTGCCCATATTTGGCGAACTTTGAACATCAAGTTGTATTTTGTATTCTATTCCAGAAGTTGCTGGCCCTGAAGAGTAGCCACCTGTAGCGGGGGTATAGCAACAATCTAAAGTTTTGCCGCTACCAGTGCTGCCTTGGTAAAACAAATTTCCAGAGGAGGTAGTACCTGTGTTTCCGGTATAATTGCCCGTAGTTGCCTCTGAGCTATAGCTGCTTCCGGATGAATAAGTGCTGCCAGTGTTCATGCTGCTATTATCGTAATAAGTTGAGCCACTTGAATAAGTAATGTTGCCTGATGGTGATGATGTTGATGATGATGTGTAGGACGAAGAACTGCTATTGCTTTCATTGTAGCCAGTTTCACCACCGCTGTAACTACCATTGCCATTTTTATAGTAGTTTTTGCCTCGATGTTTGTCGGTTTCGTAGTAATACCTTGGCACACTCATATTGCCTTGTAATCCAGGAACTACGCCTAATAATACAAACTCGGTGCGACGATTATCTTGGTGTTTAGCGTTATTGCAGTTTACGCCGTCAGCACATTCGTTGGTTAGCTGGGTTTCGCCGTAGCCTTGCGAGTTTAGTCTATCGTTAGAAATACCTCGTTTAGTAATATATGACCGTGCTGAGGCTGCGCGGCGGTCTGAAAGGGCTTGATTATACTCATGCGAGCCACGCGAGTCAGTATGTGCCCTAAGTTCAACTACTAAGGCGGGATTGTCATACATAAATTTCACTACTTTGTCTAATTCGGGGCGGGCATCTTTGCGAATATAGTGTTTGTCAAAATCATAATAAATATGGTTTAAGGCGTCGCCTAAAATTGGGTTATATTGGCCGTTATCAATAATTGGAGGTAGGCTACTACCATCAATTGGAATGTATTTAGTTCCATCGGGGGTTTGTTTTGTACCATCCGGAGAATTTGGGTCGGGTACTACCGGTGGCATTTTAGTAATTTCAATATCTTCAACTGTAATTGGGTCTTTTGCACTACATTTTTTGCCTATGGTGCTAACGGTTTTGGTAACGGTAAAATATTTGTCTTTTTGGGCATACACGGTGTAGTCAGTTTCCGATTCGACATTAAAAGTATAGGTGCCGTCGGCTCCGGTTACAAATGTTAGCTCGTCGTTGGTTTTTGAATTTACAAGTTTAACAGTTGCTTTATCAACAGGCTCTTTAGTTTCTTTGTCAAAAACTTTACCCACAATGATACAGTTTTTACCTGCGCCTTCGGGGCAAATTGGTATTTTTAGTTCAATTTGGCGGCCTTTGGTATCTACTTTAATCTCTTCTTTGCCTTCATCGTATCCGGCTTTAGTGGCTACAACAGTATAGCTTTTGCCGGGCTGAAGCGGAAAGGTAAACATGCCATTTGCCTGTGTTTTGGCTTTTTGCATAATTTTTTCGCCTTCCATTAATTTTACTAAGGCGCCGTTAATAAGGTCGCCGGTTTCGCAATCTACCACAATACCCGTCATAATATTACTAAGTCGGGTAAAGGTATAAATGTCGTCGTCGCCAGCGCCGCCAGGGCGGTTCGATGAAAAATAACCGCGCTCATTTTCTTTATTGATAATGAATGCAAAATCGTCGCTGTTTGTATTTACGGGGTAGCGCAAATTTTCGGCTGCACTCCAAGTGCCATCGGGTTGTAATTTAGTCGAAAAAATATCGAGGCCACCTAATCCGGGCAAAGCATCTGACGAGAAGTACAAGGCGCCATCGGCACTTATAAAAGGAAACATTTCGCGGCCTTCGGTATTAATTTCCGGACCAAGGTTTTCGGGTGTGCCCCAGCTATCGCCATTTTTATATGCTACGTAAACATCGGTCATGCCATAACCACCTGGCATATCCGATATAAAGTACAAAGCCTGTCCGTCGGGGCTAAGGGCGGGGTGCCCTACCGAGTATTGGTCGCTGTTAAAGGGCAAACCTTTTACTTCTTCCCATTTTTCGCCTTTAAGTTTTGACTCAAAAATTTGAAGTTTTACGGTTTTCATGGCATCTTTTACGTTGTAACCTACATCGCCGCCAACTTTGTCGTAACCTAATTTACCTTTTTCAAAATTATTGCGGCAAAAGTACATTGTTTGACCATCTTCGGTAAAAGTTACCGTTCCCTCGTGTACCCAGGTATTTACTTGGCCTTTAAAATTTTCGCCTTTTTTAAATTCGGCGGGGTTTTCTTGGTTTTCTAATTGCGCATAAAACAAGTCTAAAAATGGGCGTTCGCGCCAATTATATTCAACATTAAACCTTACCCCCGTTTCGCTGGCATATACAATGCCTTCTTTGTAAAAAGCGGGGCCAAAATCGGCTTGGGCCGAGTTGATATTGGTTAGGGTAATATTATAAATGCCGGGGTCGGTCATAAAGTAATTAAATTGGTCGCAAGCCTCAACCTGCCTGATGCCGCGGGTGTCGGTAGGCACCAATTGAGCGTATTCAATGAAAGCCTGTTTTGCTTCTTCAAATTTGTTGTTAGATTTTAGCATCATGCCGTAATGGTAGCGGTGAATGGGTTCGGCTTCGGCTAATTGTACAACTTGTTCGTACCAATATTCGGCCTCAACGGGCATATTCATCAGCCGGTAACATTCGGCTAATTTAATTTTTGCTTCGGGCAGGTCTTCTTTCGACAAAATTTTCTTGTACGCCTCGGCAGCTTCGGGAAACGAATAGCCGTCGTACAGTTCGTTGGCCTTTTTTAGTTTGCCATCTTGCGCTTGTAGGGCAAAACCTGCAAGCAAAACAAGGGCAAAAGCCATCGCTATGTGGCGAAGAGAGTTCATGAAATACAAAATTTAAAATGTTTTATAAAGTTTTATTATTAATATCGAAGTTGGTAACCTACAAATTTACAACGACTTAAATTAATTTTTACAAAAAAATGATAATTGTAAAAAGTTGCTAACTTAATTACACCTCTAATTTGATTGTTTTTGTTTAAAAATATAGGCTGTCTTTTTAGTTCTGTGAACTTTTAAATTGGCTAAATCCTTATATTATAGGCACTTAGGCGCAAATTTGGAGGTGCAATATTGTATGCTACATTCCATAAACAGCGATAATTATGCCAATTCTTACAAAAAATGCTTGCTCAGTATATATTGACTTAAAAAAAAGTAAATTTTATTTATTTGAAGTTCAATTCTGGTATGTTTTTGGTGGTGGTATAATACCTGCGTCAAAACATTAACCAATTTTAACCTACCCCTAATTTAATCCCAATTTTAAAGATGGTTTGTTTGTTAATGTTTCATTAATATGCTTATTGAAAAAATAGTAAATTTTTAATTGATTGATAATTAGGTAATAATATATAACTGTTTAAATAATTGTTTTATATTAAGTTTTAAGTAGGATAGTTTGTGCTGCCATAATATCCGGAATAAACGAGAATACCACTTGATGCCTCCTGCAAGTTTGTAATTTTTAGTACAATGGGTTATCTTTGCAAGGCAGTTTGTGTTTGTGAATAAATAAAGTATAACTTATTTTGCCCTTTAAAACCAAATAACCAACCAAAAAAACCAATTAAAGCAATAAAGAAAAAGAAAATGAGTGCCTACGCCAATTTAAATACCAACTACCATTTATTATTGCAAAAACTCGATCAATTTATCCGGAAATATTACCTGAATAAATTGCTTCGTGGAACTTTATACACTATAGGGGTTGTATTAGCTGCTTTTTTAATAATTAGCATCTCAGAATATTACCTTTATTTCTCAACCACTATTCGTAAAATTTTATTTTGGGGTTTTATAGCCTTAGCAGCCGGTATTGGCTGGTGGGGCGTTTTGCAGCCTTTATTGCAATTTTTTAAATTAGGGCGTATTATTACCCACGAGCAAGCAGCTGCTATTGTGGGGGCACATTTTATTAATGTAAAAGATAAATTGTTAAATATATTACAACTTAAACATCAGGCCACTTCGCTTACCGACCGCGACCTTATTGAAGCCAGTATCAATCAAAAAATTGACGATATTAAGCCCGTTCCCTTTGTAGGTGCAATTAATTTAGCTAAAAACAAACAATATGTAAAATATGCGGCAATCCCGCTGTTGTCGTTGCTGGTTTTGGCTTACTTAGCTCCAAATTTGCTGCGCGAAAGCACCGAACGTCTTATAAATAACAACCAAGAATACGCCCCTAAAGCGCCGTTTACTTTTAAACTGCTAACCCAAAATTTAGAAGTAGTGCAAAACCAAGATATTACCCTTCAAGTTAAAACCGAAGGCAGTGTAATACCAAACGAAGCGTTTTTGCATATCAATAATTTTCCATACAAATTAACCAAAGGTGAACAATCCGGAGAATTTTTTTATAAACTTAGCAATGTGCAAAAAAGTGCAGTATTTTATTTTGATGCCAACGGATTTAGGTCAAACGATTATAATTTAACCGTAATACCTAAGCCCTCACTATTAAACTTTGATGCTGCGTTAAATTATCCGGATTATGTGGATAAAAAAGACGAAGTATTGCGCAACTCGGGCGATATGGTAGTTCCGGCCGGAACCAATGTTACCTGGACGTTTGAAGCAGAAAATACAGAAACAGTAAGCCTGCGTTTTGGCCCATCCGGAAGCCCTGAAACCAACGCCACACCAAGCAGCGGCAATAAATTTGAAATTACCAAACGCTTGTTTCAAAACACAAGTTATACCGTTTACCTGTCGAGCCAAAAACTACCCAAAGCCGACAGTATGACGTATATGATAACCGTAATACCCGATGCGCACCCAACCATTAGTGTTGAAGAACAACGCGATAGTACAGATGCCAAATTTAGGTATTTTATGGGCGATGCCAGCGACGATTATGGACTAAAATCCATGTATTTTAAATACCGGATTTCGCCCGCCGAAGTATCAGCCGATGGCCCTTACCAACAAACAAATATTGGCATTGAACCCGGTCGGAAAATTGCTACCTACACCTATACCTGGGATTTGGCCAAATTAAGCCTTAAACCCGGAGACCGCCTGACCTACTTTTTTGAAGTGTGGGACAACGACGCCGTAAACGGCAGCAAATTTGCCCGAACACAAATTATGAGTTACCAAGCTCCTACAAACAAAGAAATGGAACAGTTAGCCCAACAAAAAAACGAGGATGTAAAAAACGATTTAGACAAAGCCTTGAAAGATTTACAACAATTTCAAGAGGATATGAAAGATATTCAGCAACGCCTATTGCAAAAAAAGGAATTAAATTGGCAAGACAAACAACAAATTCAAGATTTGTTAAACAAACGGCAAGAAATGCAGGAACGCATTGAACAAGCCAAAAATAATTTTAACGAAAACCTTAAAAATCAACAGGAATTCAAAGAGTTTTCAGAACAAACTAAAGAAAAGTACGAGAAATTACAAGATTTAATGGATAAAATGATGACCGATGAAATGAAAAAACTAATGGATAAATTAGCGCAAATGTTAGAACAGATGAATAAAGATGAAATGATGAAAAAAATGGAAGACTTTAAAATGAGCGATGAACAGCTTCAAGATGAATTAGACCGGATGATGGAATTGTTCAAAGAACTGCAATTTGAACAAAAAATGGAGGAAACTATTGATAAACTGAACAAATTAGCCGAAGAACAAAAAAAATTAGGTGAAGAAACCGAAAAAAATAGTGATAATTCGTTAGAAGACAATAAAAAAGAACAAGAAAAAGCGACCGAAAAATTTGACGAACTTAAAAAAGATATTAAAGAATTAGATAAGTTGGCCGAAGAACTTAAAAAAGAAAAGGATATACAAGGCGATACCGAAAAACAACAGGAGGAGATTAGCAACGAACAAGAACAAAGCGAACAGCAAATGCAACAAAACAACAAACAATCGGCCAGCGACAAACAGAAAAAGGCCGGCCAAAAAATGAAGGAAATGGCCGAACAAATGCAAGAAATGCAACAAGAAATGCAACAAGAACAAGCAGAAGAAGATATGAAATCCATCAGGCAATTGCTTGAAAATTTAGTTCGCCTTTCCATGGATCAAGAAGAATTGATGGAAGACCTGAAAAAAACCAATATCAATAATCCGCGCTACGTTAAACTATTGCAACAACAAAACAAACTTCGAGACGACTCGGAGATGGTGCGCGATAGCTTAGTAGCACTTAGCAAAAGGGTTTTCCAACTCGAAGCTTTTATTACCAGCGAGTTAACCGAACTTTCGCGCAATATGGGCGATGCTTTAAGTAATTTAGCCGAAAGACGAGTAGCTCCAGCCGCTACCAACCAACAATTTGTTATGACCAGCCTTAACAACCTTGCCTTAATGCTTGATGAGGCCATGCAGCAAATGCAACAGCAAATGGCCGAACAACAACAGCAAAGTGGTGGCTCGTGTAAAAACTGCAAAAAGCCCGGAAAAGGCAAAGGAGGCAAACCCAGTATGAAAGGCATGGGGCAAATGCAAAAACAACTAAACGACCAAATTTCAAAACTTCAACAAGATATTAAAGAAGGCAAAAAACCAGGGGGTAAACAAATGAGTAAAGAAGCCGCCCAATTAGCACAACAACAAGAGGCATTGCGTCGCAGCTTAGAAGAGATGGCTAAAAAAATGGAAGGCAACGATGGCAAAAAAGGCGAAAAAGGTCAGGAAGGCAATAATGGTAAAAGCGGAAATGATAAAACAGACGAGCGCAAAAATAAAGACGGCAAAGGCGAAGAAAAAAATAAACAAGCCCGCGAACTGCGCGACTTGGCTAAAGAAATGGAACGCACCGAAACTGAATTGGTGAACCGCAAACTAACTGCCGATATGGTAAAACGCCAACAAGAAATTTTAACCCGGATGCTGAAAGTTGAAGAGTCAGAACGCGAACAAGAATGGGACGACAAACGCCAAGCAGAAACAGCGCAAAACAGAACACCTAACCCGCCGCCAGCTTTTGAAGAGTTTATTAAAAAACGGCAATCCGAAACCGATTTATACCGCACTGTTCCGCCCAACTTAAAACCTTACTACAAACAGTTAGCTGAGAAATATTTTAAATCAATTAGTTACTAATTTGTAATGGAGTGCGCAGCTCATAAATAGTTGGACTGCTACTTAACGCTAAAAATGAATCTGTTATGCACGAGTCAATTATTAAGGACGTAATATTTAGTTTCGATAAAAAACCAACAACAGACCAAATAATTGAACTTTATGATAAAGCGGGCTTGTCTCGGCCTACAAAGGACAAAGCGCGAATACAAAAAATGTTTGAGGCATCAAATCTTGTTGTAACGGCATGGATAAATGATGATTTAGTTGGTGTTTCGCGGTCAGTTACCGATTGGGTTTGGACTTGCTACCTTGCCGACCTTGCCGTTCATCCGGATTTTAAAAAAAAGGGAATTGGAAAAGAACTTGTGAGGCTGACAAAAGAAAAACTCGGAGAACAAGTAATGATACTTTTACTCTCGGCACCATCGGCCATAGAATATTATCCAAAAATCGGCATGATTAAAGAAGACAGAGCATTTTCAATTCTAAGAACCAAATAATTTATGTAAACTGCTTTTGATGACAATTAAACTTAAACCAAATACCATACTTATTTATTCTAAACGACAAGTTTGATTACCACATAATGCCAACAGCCGGGAATACTATCACATAACTCCTGGAATAAAGAAAGTTATTGGTTTAATTTTCCTCTCAAATAAAATTTGAGCCCAAGGCCGTGCCTTAATAAACAAGGCAAACACATCTTATCGCTTAATCGTTGAGTTTGCTCTAAAAACTTCGTTAAATTATTACGCTAATCAAGGCGGTATTTGAACAAAAAAATTACCTATCTTTGCCGCCAAACCCCCTTTAATAAACGAATTAAATTTAAACGATGGCCAACAACCTGCTTGCCGGAAAAAAAGGCATTATATTTGGCGCTTTAGACGAAAAATCTATTGCCTGGAAAGTAGCACAGCGCGCACACAACGAAGGCGCAATATTTACCCTCACAAATGCCCCCGTAGCTATGCGCTTAGGGCAAATAAACACCTTAGCCCAACAGTGCAACAACGCACAGGTTATACCCGCCGATGCTACAAAAATTGAAGACCTCGAAACACTGATTACCCAATCAATGGAAATATTGGGCGGCCCACTCGATTTTATTTTACATTCAATAGGCATGTCGCCAAACGTGCGCAAAAAGCGCGACTATACCGATTTAGATTACAATTTTTTGCAGCAAACCTTAGACGTTTCGGCTATTTCGTTACATAAATTGCTGCAAACAGCTTATAAACTCGATGCTATTGCCGAGTGGGGTTCGGTGGTGGCACTTAGCTATATAGCTGCCCAACGGGTTTTTCCGGGATATAATGATATGGCCGATGCCAAAGCAACCCTCGAAAGTATTGCCCGAAGTTTTGGCTATCATTACGGTATCCGGAAAAAAGTGCGCATCAATACCGTTTCACAATCGCCCACCCAAACAACAGCCGGAACAGGCGTTTCGGGGTTTGGCGACTTTTTTAGCTACGCCGACAAAATGTCGCCATTAGGCAATGCAAGTGCCGAAGCTTGTGCCGATTTTTGCCTCACTCTATTTAGCGATTATACCCGGATGATTACCATGCAAAATATTTTTCATGATGGTGGCTTTTCAACTATGGGCATGACACCTGCAATTTTTGAAGATTAAAATTATTACAAATTCTTATTGTGTTTTGTGTAGCCTAAAGATTATTCTATGATTAATGGCCTGAAAGTGGTAGTGGTAATGCCCGCTTACAACGCCGCCAAAACCCTCGAACAAACAGTTGCCGATATTGACCAAAATTTAGTTGATGAACTAATTTTAGTTGACGATGCCAGTAGAGATAATACCTTTGAGTTAGCCAACAATTTAGGCATACACCATATTATTAAGCACGATAAAAATAAAGGATATGGCGGTAACCAAAAAACTTGCTACAAAAAAGCCCTCGATATTGGGGCCGACATAGTTATTATGTTGCACCCCGACTACCAATATACACCCAAACTTATTCCGTCAATAGTACATCTAATAGCCAGCAGTTTATATTCGGTTGTTTTAGGCTCGCGTATTTTGGGCGGCGGTGCTTTGCGTGGCGGCATGCCATTGTATAAATACATTTCGAACAGATTTTTAACCCTGACGCAAAATTTTATCATTGGGGCAAAACTTTCTGAATACCACACAGGCTACAGGGCATTTACCCGCCAAGTATTGCAAAAGGTAAATTTTAATGCAAACAGCGACGATTTTATTTTTGACAACCAAATGATTTCACAAATATTTATGGCCGGGTTTGAAATAGCCGAAATTACATGCCCAACCAAGTATTTTAACGAAGCCAGTTCTATTAATTTTAAACGCAGTTTAAAATACGGCTTAGGAGTGTTAAAAGTATCAGTCGAGCATCGTTTGCATAAATGGGGCTTTATCCGGATAAAACGGTACGAAACTATGTAATAAATAAAATTGCACTATTTATCCGGATAATTGACCAGTAAAACCAGGCAATAATCATACAATTAAATAGTTCTGTATTGCTAAAACGAGAATGCTACACCAATACTTGGCAAAATTGGCAGTTGGTTAATGCGCTCGTAATGAATACGGTCGAAATAAAAAATATTATCGCGGTTATAAGCATTGGTAACGCTGGCGGTAGCCTCGAGGCGAGCGTCGGTGCCTAAAGCCCACTCTTTTTTAATAGATAAATCTAAACGATGATACGAGGGCAAACGCCCGTCGTTAATTTTTTCAGAATAAATGATTTCGAGCTGCCCGTTTTGGGTTAAATAATCAACATCAATACCGCCATTAAAGTTAAGCGACTCATAAAAACCCTGCGTTTTGGTAAACGGAAACCCCGACCCAAAATTCCAGCGTGCGCTAATTTCCCACGATTGCCCCTTGCCAAACGCATACGAGGCTAATAAATTTACGTTATGGCGGCGGTCGTAATGGGGCGGGTAAACCTGGTCGCCATTGTTGCGGGTAACATAACCCAACGAGTAAACCGCCCATAAATACCAAGGTTTGTGGTCGTATTTGGCAAGTACATCAAAACCGTAAGCGTGCCCAACCTCCATCACATAATCGGGGTCTTGGTTAAGTAGTTTCGAGCGGTTAATATCAATAAGCTGGTTAAAATACTTGTAATACGTTTCGATATTAAAATCTAAATAGCGGGTGGCATCAAATTCGTACCCCAAAATACCGTGCAAAGCATATTGCAAATTATTGGGAGCTTCGTTGCCAAAAGCGTTGTCAAGTGCACCTTCGGGAGCTGATAAAAATCCGGAAAAAAGGTTTACAACGTCTTTATCTGAGCGTGTGCTTATAAAGTTTTGCGAGTAATATCCCGAGGCAAGTTTAAGCCTCGAACGGTCGGTAATATTATATTTTAGGGCAAAACGCGGCTCAAGGGCAAATGCTGCCAAAGAAGCGTAATAGTTAATTCTTAATCCGGGCTCAAGGAGCAATTTTTTATCGCCCACAATGGCCTTGTAGTTTAAAAATCCGCCTATTTCGGTGGTATTTTGGTCTTGGTCTATGCCGTAACCTAAGGGGGTATAAAATTTGAATTGGGTGCTATAGCCACTAATTTCGATGCCATATTTAAGGTCGCCCTTAGGTAAAAAATACGAGAAATTTACGCCGCTATTAAAACCACCGATACTGCTGGTTCGTGGCAAGCCATCGCTTTCGGTAAGTGAAATATTATATTTTGAAAACGAAAAATGGCCATCAATTAATACTTTTGAAACACCCGGAACAGCGACAAAATTTACCCCCGAACCAAATGAACCCCAATGTAGCTTTGACTTGCCCAAATAACGAACATTGTCGTCAAAATTATATCCGGAGAAGTTTATTTTACTGCCGTTCCCTAAGTTTAAACTAATTTTGCCGTACAAGTCGGTAAAATTATAGGGCAGTCCATCTTCATAAATATAATCGTACAGCATTTTTGAGGTACGGTCTAAATACGAGGTTTTTGCACTTAACATATAAGATGCAGATGTGCCTTGTGTCGACTCGTTGAACCGTTTTATTGGCCCTTCAAATAATGCCTTTCCTGAGAAGGTGCTGGCACCAATTTTCCCGCTGTGTTTTTTGCGATTGCCATCGCGCGAGGTAACGTCAATTACCGCCGATATTCGCCCGCCATGTAAGGCACTAAAGCCTCCGGTATGCACTTCAACATTTCGGATAAGGTCGGTTTCAAATACCGAAAACAAGCCTATGGAATGGAAAGGGTTGTAAATTGTTAGCCCATCGAGCATTACTTTGGTTTGTATGGGTGCGCCGCCACGTATGTATAGTTGTCCGCCTTGGTCGCCTGTTGAAACCACACCCGGCAGTACTTGCAAGTATTGGGCAAGGTCGGGCTCGCCGCCAACGGTTGGTATTTTTGAAATTTGTTTAGGCGTAACTTTAATAACCGAGGCGCGCACTTCGGTTTGTTTTTCGGTGCGTTCGGCAGTTATCTCAACGGTTTGAAGCTGAGTGTTAGCTTGGGCAATATATAGTTGTTTGTTTACTAAATCGTTTGGTGCTAAGGTAACGGGTACTTGTAGCGTATCGTAGCCTACAGGCCGGCAATACAGGGTATAGTTGCCGGCTGGCACTTTGGCTATACTAAAAAAGCCGTTTATATCGGTTGAAGCGCCGTAGTTAGTGCCTTGCAATAATACCAATACAAAAATAAGTGGTTCGCCGGTAGCTTTGTCGTAAACAAATCCACGGATGGTAGCATCGCCAGCTTGCGTTTGCCCTTGGGCCTGAGTAGTAGTGAAACAGGTGTGTACTGCTAAAAATAAAATCAAATAGTAAAAATACGGCAAAACAAAAGATTTAAACCATGCAAACAACCAATGAACCATCTTGTAATATTATTATATTTTGGGCGATTAGGCAAAAACGCCGCAAGATACGCTTAAAATGGCAAGATGGGTTTTGAGCAGGAGATTAGCCGTTGTTAAATTATGTTATGGTGCAATAAAGCAGGGTAATATTTTTCCGGATGATGAACTTGGGCTATAATTCCGGAACTAATTACTTTAGTCCGGATTAAAAAATTGAACGCGGTGCCGGTGTTCGTCAACTTCGAATAAGCCATACTATCTAAATTTATATTCCTAATTCATTTAAAAAATGCCGAACAATGCCGGGGTAAACCATCAACATAAATAAAATACCAAATAAAGCTCCAAAAAAGTGCGCGCTGTGCCCAATATTGTCGTTCGCATTGCGGCTTGCCCATGCCGAATAGACCAAATACAATACCCCAAACAAAACGGCAGGAATTGGTATGGGAATAGGAAAAATTATAAGTTTGCTTAGTGGTGCCAACAAAATACTGGCAAACAAAACCCCCGAAACAGCCCCCGATGCACCAAGACTGCGGTAATAAGGGTTATTTTGGTGTCGGCTAAAATCGGGTAAGTCGGCAGCAATTAGGGCTAACAAATACATCCCTACATACAGTAAACTACCCACAGCAACGCCAAATTGAACTTTAAAAAAAACCTCAACATATTTCCCCATAAAATATAAGGTAAGCATATTAAAGGCTAAGTGCATAAAGTTGGCATGAATAAACCCCGATGTAATAAAGCGAGAATATTCATTGTTTTTTTTAACTAAGAATGGGCTAAACAACAATTTCTCGAACAAATTTCTATTATTAAAAGCCAATACGGAGACGAGGACTGTAACACCTATTATTAAAGTGGTAAGCATAAGTATAGTAGTTTATAATTTTATTTGGTGTAAAGCCAAATTAATGGCAATTTTGAAGTCAATTAAATTGAATTAGGTTGCCAAAGGTACAACACAAAATTAATTTAGACCCAAATATTGCTAAATTTAAAAAATACACTACGGCGCAAACACCTGCTTTGCAAAAAATAGCATCTATATAACTAAACAATACATAATTTGGTAATTTATGCTGTTTAAACTTTTATTGTCATGAAACTTCACAATTTATTAACACAAAAGCAATCAAGAGCTTCTCCGGCAGTTTTTTCTCGTAAAAGTCTATCAGTTGGACGTTTGGCAAAAAAATAAAGACCAAAACCAAGCGATAAATATTTTAAGAAGTCGGTATAAAAATTAGGATATTGACCATTAAATATCTAATTTTGGGCGTCAAATATAAAGAAGTTTAAATTTTTTTTACCTTTGCAACTTACTTTTTAAAACTATTAATCAAATAAATTATAAACGCTCCAAAAAAAACTTAAAACTTTATGAGCAACACAGCAAAATCTACACCCCAAGCATCCAACAAAGGCGCGGGTAGTATCTTCCCGCTTATAGTAATTCCATTGGCAATTGTACTTGGTTTTATCATTTGGAAAGTTATATTAGGCAACCCCGCCAATTTTAAAGATGGCAACACAGCCGGCGAGCCATTGCCCGGAAGCATTTTGGGCATGATGTACAAAGGAGGCTTTATTGTACCAATATTAATAGCCCAACTTTTAATTGTAATTACTTTTTGTATCGAAAGGTTTATTACTATTGCCCGTGCTGCCGGCGTAGGCTCCATGGATGCTTTTTTGCGCAAAGTAATGGGTTTGGTTGATAAAAACGATATTAGTGCTGCTATGGCCGAGTGCAACAAACAAAAAGGCTCTTTGGGTAATGTTGTTTACAGTGGCCTTCATAAATACCGCGAAATGCAAAGCGAAGCAAGCCTTGAGAAAGACCAAAAAGTATTAGCCATCACCAAAGAAGTTGAAGAAGCAACAACGCTTGAACTACCCATGCTCGAGAAAAACCTAAATATTTTGGCCACTATTGCCTCGGTAGCAACACTATTTGGGCTTTTAGGTACGGTAATTGGTATGATACGCGCTTTTGCCGCTCTTTCAGTAGCAGGTTCGCCCGATGCTTCGGCATTGGCAACAGGTATTTCTGAGGCCCTTATTAACACCGCACTTGGTATTGGTACATCGGCCATTGCAATTATTGCCTACAACTATTTTACTAACCGTATTGACGGCTTAACCTACCGCATAGATGAAGCCGGATATAGCCTGACTCAAGCCTTTGCCTCTTCGCAAAAATAGTATTTTAGCTTATCAAGGCCATATTTTAGTTTTATTATCAAGTTGCTAATAAAATATAATAACAAAAGCAACTGCCTGTAAAGTAAAATGGCCACGTTATTTAACTTGTTAATAATTAAAACAAATAACAACCCATGCCCAAGCATAAAATACCACGCAAAAGCACAACCATAGACATGACGGCCATGTGTGACGTAGCCTTTTTGCTGCTGACCTTTTTTATTTTAACCACCCAATTCAGACCCGAAGAAGTGGTTTCTATAGACACGCCCTCCTCTATATCTGACTTTATACTTCCCGATGCAGATGTATTGCTTTTATCGGTTGGCAACGATGGCAGAGTGTTTTTCTCTATGGACGGCAAAGAACACCGATTAAACCTGATAAATAAATTTGAGGAAAAATACCAGATGGGACTTACCGACGAGCAAAAATATCAGTTTGCTATTGCCAACGATGTTGGCTTGCCCATTGGCCAGCTTAAACAATATTATTCGATAGAACCAATAAAACGCAAAGAGGTAAAAATGCCCGGAATTCCAGTTGATACGCTTGTTGGCCCTACTAACGAATTAAGCGATTGGATTTACTTTGGCCGACTGTCGAACCCTAACGTCCGGATTGCTGTAAAAGGCGACAACAAAGCCCCTTTTAAAGTAGTTAACGCCGTTATTAAAACCCTCGAAAAACAAGATATTCACCAGTTTAGCTTTATCACCGACCTTGAAGCCAACCCCAATGCGCCTAAAACAGCAAGCCATGGCGGGGGCGGCAAACACTAAAAAATTTATTATTATTCACGTCTTAAAAAATTGTATTTACCAATATGGCCGAAATGCAAACCTCACAGGGTGGTGGTAAGAAAAAAGGTAGTAAGGTACGGGGCAAAAAAATGTCAACAAGGGTGGACTTAACCCCTATGGTTGACCTTGCCTTTTTATTGCTAACTTTTTTTATGATGACCACTACTTTTAATAAACCCAAAGTAATGGAATTGGCTACCCCCGAAGAACCAAAAGATACAACCCAGCGTACTAAAATTAAAGAATCAACCGTTCTTGTGCTGATGCTTTCTGACCGAGACAGAATTTATTGGTATGATTATCCGGATAATGGAGACCCACCAACTGTAACTAATACCGACTTCTCAGAATCCGGAGTGCGCAAAATCATCCTCGACAAAAAATCTCGTGTTGAGCAACAACATGGCTTAGATGACAGAAAAAAATGGGACGAAGAGAAAAAAGACTCTATAGATATAAAAACAAGCAAATTAATAACATTAATTAAACCCGATTCTACCTCGAACTTCAAAAACTTAGTGGACATTTTAGACGAAATGGCCATTAACGATGTTACCAAATTTGTGCTGACCGATATTACCGATAAAGAACGACAAATGATTGCCGATGCCAAAGCAGCTGAAGCAGCCGCAACCGGCAATTAGCTAATTGAACAAACAATAAAATTACCAAATTAAGTTTTGTTTTTTATCCGGAATTTTTTAACCAATTAAACCACCCTTTGCAACCATGAGTGCAAATAATAATAATAACAAATACTCCAATATGGATATATTGGACATTGTTTTCGAAGGGCGAAACAAGGCCTACGGCGCTTACGACCTTCGGAAAGTTTACCCTAAGCATTTGCGCAATTCGCTAATTGCTACGGTTTTAGGTATTTTGTTTTTGGTGGCTATACCCTACGTAAAAGCCTTGGTAACGCCCTTGCTCGAAAATAATAAAGAAAAATCGAGAGTATTGGAAATGGAGTTACCACCGCCCCCACCCATGACAAATGAACCGCCCCCGCCCCCTCCACCCCCCGAGCTTCCCCCTCCCGAAAAACCACAGGTTAAATTTGTAGAGGTAGAAGTGAAAAAAGATGAAGAAGTAGTAGAAGAAGAAAAAGTGGCCGATGTTGAGGAACTAAAAGAAGCCGAAGTTTCGACTAAAACCGTTGAGGGCGACAAAAACGCCGTTACAAAAATTGATGCCCCTATTGAAGAAGTAAAAGAAGAAAAAATTGAAGAGGTAAAAGTAGTAGAACCACCCAAACCCAAAGAACCAGAAGTATTTACTATTGTCGAACAACAACCCGAATTTGACGGCGGTGAAGGTGCTATGCAAAAGTTTATTCAAAAAAACTTAGAATACCCCGCCATTGCCCGCGAAAACAATATTCAAGGAACAGTATACGTTGAGTTTGTAGTTGGCTCTAAGGGCGATATTTCAAAAGTTCGCGTTGTGCGCGGTATAGGCGGCGGCTGCGACGAAGAAGCCCTGCGTGTAGTAAATAAAATGCCTAACTGGAAGCCCGGCAAACAAGGCGGGCAAGCGGTAAATGTTAAATTTACCCTTCCTATTAAATTCCGGTTAGAGTAGTTTGCCTTAGCTCAATATAATAGCTAAATGACCAAAAATTAATGAACTCCTGCAGCTTATTTATTAATCTAAAGCAGGTAAATAATGCAAACAGCAACACTATAAGTTATACTTTAGTGGTGCTGTTTGTTTTTTGATTAAACAGTTTACATTGCGCCCTATTAAATTCTGATTATTAAAAATTTAATCACTTTTTCGCAATATTATTGTTGTATCTTTACCGTTCAATAAAATCTTAGTTGTATTATGTTTGTAGATGTTTTACTTGGCCTACAATGGGGCGATGAAGGGAAAGGCAAAATTGTAGATTTTTTAGCAAACGATTACCAATGTATTGCCCGTTTTCAAGGAGGGGCAAATGCCGGACATACACTTTATTACCAAGGGCAAAAAGTGGTGTTACATTTAATACCTTCGGGGGCTTTGCACCCACACTTGCTTAATTTTATTGGCAGTGGTGTTGTTATTGACCCTGTAGTATTGCGCCGCGAAATTATTAATCTTCAGGCATTAGGCGTTAATATCGCCGAACGTTTGATTATTGCCCGCAAGGCCCATCTAACCTTGCCCACCCATAAAATTTTAGATGCCGCCAGTGAAACAGCTAAAGCAGGCTTAAAAATTGGCTCAACCTTAAAAGGAATTAGCCCAACCTATATGGATAAAATTGGTCGCAATGGGTTGCGCATAGGCGATATTACACACCCCAATTTTAAACAGTTTTACGAACAACTTAAAGCCAAACATATTAAAATATTAGAACAACAATACGCTGTTGATTACCAGTTAGATGAATTAGAAAATGAATGGTTTGAAAGTTTGGCTTTTTTGCAACAGCAAATCCGGATGGTTGATGGTGAGTTTTTTATTAACGACGAGTTGCAAAAAGGACATCGTATATTGGGCGAAGGTGCGCAAGGTACAATGCTCGATATAGATTACGGCACCTATCCTTATGTAACCTCATCAACCACCCTAACAGCCGGTGCCTGTATAGGTTTAGGTATTGCCCCACAACGCATAAACAAGGTTATTGGTATTGCCAAAGCATATTGCACCCGTGTAGGGAGTGGCCCTTTTCCGAGCGAGCTGCACGATGCTACCGGCCAAAAACTGCGCGATGTAGGCAATGAATACGGCTCAACTACCGGCCGCCCAAGAAGATGTGGCTGGTTAGACTTACCCGCGCTGCGCTATGCCCTTATGCTTAATGGTGTTACCCACTTAGGTATTACCAAAATTGACGTGCTAAATGAATTTGATGAAATAAATATTTGTGAAAAATATTTGATTGATGGGAGCCAACAGGGTAGTTCAAATTGGCCTTACGATGCCGACCGGTGTACAATTGAACCACAATACGTAACATTTAAGGGATGGCAACAAAGTTTGCAAAACTGCCAAAACTACAACCAATTACCACAAAATTTGCAAAACTATCTACAATATTTGTCACAACAAACCAACTTGCCCATTGCCTGGCTAAGCACAGGCCCCGAACGCGACCAGTTGTTGATTAATACAAATTAGAGTAGAAAAATTAATTAAAAAGCAAAATTAAAACCTACCCGAATTTATTAACTGTTCGATGCCTTTTTCTAAAGGGGTATGCGAGCGGTTAAGAAGGTTTTGCATCCGCACTAAATGGGGCAAACGCTGAGGCATATCGCCTTCGAGCAAGGGGGGCAGGTATATAATTTCTGAACTCGATTTGCTCAACGCTATAATAGTTTTAGCTAAATGCAAAATAGTAATCTCTTCGGCGTTGCCAATATTTACAACCTCATTTATATATTTTTTATTATTAAGTGCAGCAATACATGCAGCTATATTATCGTCAATATAACAAAAAGTACGTGTTTGACTGCCGTTTCCGTAAATTGTAACAGGCTGGTTGTGCAGGGCGGCTTTTAAAAATTTTGACATTACAAAATCCGTACTTTGCTTGGGGCCATAGGTATTAAAAAACCTGAAAATTGTGCTTGAAAGGCCATACTCGCGCGCATACGAAGCACAAAAAGCTTCTCCGGCGTTTTTTACAACGGCATAGGGTAGCCTCGAATTTAAGGGCGTGTTTACCTCGTCTTGTGGAAAACTAATTGACTCGCCATAAACCTCAGAAGAGGAAGCGAAAAAGACTCTTTTTACACCCGTATTTTTCGATAACTCTAAAATATTCCGGATACCTTCCAAGTCTTTTAATACCAACAAGGGCTGTGTTAGGGTTCGCTGCACCCCAACCACGGCAGCATAATGAAAAACAAAGTCAAACGAATTGGCTGCCATAACGGGCATTATATCGTTGAAATTATTTACATCGCCCTGCACAAATGTCCAATTGCTATTTTGGCTGTCGGGCAAATTGTCTATCCGTCCGGTTAGCAAGTTATCCATCAAAACCAAGTAATTACTTGGGTCGTTTAACAAGCCATCGGCTAAACTACTGCCAATAAAACCAGCACCTCCGGTAATTAAAATTTTGGGCATACATTAATAGAAATTATAATTAAAATAAATATAATTTAAACTTTTTAGCTGTGTTTAGTCGTAAAATTGCCAGACCAAACCCAATTTAAAAGCCCTGTCGGGTAGCGGGTAGGCTGGGGTAGCCAAAACCCCGTTTTGAGTACCAAATAATCCTTGATTAGCATGTTGTAACAAAGCAAAAACCCGTACCCTGCTTATTTTAATATTACAATAAACATTAACAACCGGGTAATAGGTTAAATTGGTAACATTGTTGGTATTTGCATTAAAAAATTGCCCAATTGCAGGCGAAAATCTGTTTGCGGCATCAATAGCGGTATTATAGCTAATATCGAGCCCAAACTGGCTTAACATAGCCTTTTTAAAAAGCCAAGTTTCGATGTAAATATTATGGCGAGAAATCCATTTTGGCAGATCTTCAAAACTGGCAGTATCTGTTTCCGGATAAAATTGCCCGACAATGGTATTTTCGAAGTGCAATTTGCGCCAGTGCAGGTTAATATTTCCCATTAACTGAGTGATACTAATCGTTTTTCCGGATAATTGCTGCGGATGGCCTTGCCCATTCCAAATGATATAATTATTTAAAATATACTGGCTTGCCGATAAACTACTTCCGGAAGCCGGATGTTTAAAACCGCCACCTATTTGCAAAACCGATATTTGTTTTAAGTTGGGTTGTTTCCACCAATAATGATTGCTAAAATAGCGTTGCTCAGTAGCATCGGGGGTAAGAAGTTGGTACTGAGCTTGTGCATAAAGACTGCCTATTTTTTTGGCCAAAAACCAAGCTGCTTGCCCTTGTAGGCTAATATCGCCTCTGTTAAAACCTATTGGTACAAACCCAAACCGAGCCTTGAAATAGGTTTGCTGGTTTCTTGTTTGGGTGCTAAAATGTGCAAATAGCTCAATGCTGTTAAGGTTAAAACTTGTATCGCGAAGGGTAAATAAGGTATCGGGGGGTAGCGTATAAACAGTATCAACACCTGTAACCGTAACAGGTAATAATGGCAAGGTATCGTTGTAATTGGCCTGATTTACGGCTGTAAATTGATGTGCCAAACCTGCATAGGCAGTAAAATAAGGTATATTTTGTTTTGATTTGAAACGCATTGCCGAGGCAAAAACCTCGTTGCGCAATTGCCATGCTTTTATAGTATCGGCTGTATTGGTTCGGCTAATATAGAAGTTAGGGTAAATGCCTGCGCTGGGGTTAGCACTTTGAGGTGAGGGGTCGTTATAAGCATAAAAATTATCGGCATAACTAATGGCATGGCCTATCCGGAATTGCGGCAACAAGCGGGTAATTTTTAAACTGTCGCCTCTAACCGGAATAGAATCGTAGCGATTACCAAAATCATAATGTTGTTGCAAACGCCATTGTCTGTTGCGAAGCCCGCCGTTTGCCGCCAATAATTGTACATTTAATATAGTTTTCCGGAAAAAACTGGTATCGCTAAACAAATCTTCGAACACTACACCGCCGTTGTGTTGTAGCTCGGCACTGTTTATTAAGGTGCTAAACAAGGCATTATAACGCTCTTTTTTTCCTTTAAAATGCAGCGAAACCGATAAGTTGTGCCATCCGGCTTTTTGACGTTTGTAAATACCTTGCGAAATAAGCCTTCTGTAATCGAAATTAAGGCGTAGCCTTTGTTTAAAAGTTTGCGAAAAAGTAACCCCAGCTATTTGCTCTTGCCCCGCTCCAAACGAGTAATACCACTGCGAGTAAGGGTAGGGTCCCGTAAACCAGTGTTGGTTTTGGAGGGTAAATTGCCAAAGCTCGTAGCGTCTAAAGCCTAAATTAAAACCAATATTACGTGTAAACTCAAAAACTAAAGGTTTGGCGGCCAAACCAATATTACCTAAATAGTGCCATTGGTTGGTTTGGGCAACGGCAGGTATATATCTATGAAAATTATAAAGTTGGGTATCTATTTGCTGTGGGTTATAGCTGTAAGTGTCGGTAAAATATTGGGTGTATGGGTAGCGTTTTTGGGCTTGTACGGTATCTTTTTGTAATATAACCTGAGCATTTAACGGTATCAAATAGCCTGCTATTATCAAGCCTGTTGCTAATACAAATGAAAAAAACTTACTAAATAAAACTTGCATATAAAAGCAAATTGTTACACTAATTACTTGTTTAGCAATAAATAAATACGACAGAGGGCAAAAGTAGGCAAATTTTGGACTTGGAAAAAATTAATTCTGTCATCATAATTGTATAAAGATAAAAAAACCGTATCTTTGCATCCCAATTATTAGAAATAATACGTTACGGGATGTAGCTCAGTTGGTAGAGTACACGTCTGGGGGGCGTGTGGCCGCTGGTTCAAGTCCAGTCATCCCGACAATATAGAATTTTTCATAAAAATTGGTGAGGGTTAATTGCTTCTGCAATTAGCCCTTTTCTTTTGTCTGCTTGTTTTACATTGTTGTAGATAAGTCTAATATAGTAGTGTAAGATTGTCAAATATAACCTAATTTTAGCCCCAAAAATGCAAACTAAAACACCAAACAATTTTTTGCCCTCAGTTTTAGTGGCACTTGTTCACTTATTAACCTGCTTGTAGTATGTCATCGTTATCGCGTCGCAAATTTTTGCAAAAATCAGCCACCGCCTTAGCAGTCGGTAGCATTTGGAACCAACTCGAGGCCGAGACCCTTGCCAATGCTGCGCTAAAAAATGCCCTTTTACCCCCTGCTCAAGCTACAACAGACGAGGATTTTTGGGAAATGGTGCGGCAGTCGTTCACCACCTCGCCTAACGTAATTAACCTAAACAACGGCGGAGTTAGCCCACAGCCTAAACCTGTTCAAGAGGCGCACATGCGCTACTACCAATATTGTAACGAAGCCCCCTCGTATTACATGTGGCGTGTTTTAGATGCAGGCCGCGAACCGCTGCGCGAAAAATTGGCAAGTTTATCGGGATGTAGCCCCGAAGAAATTGCCATCAACAGAAACAGTACCGAAGGGCTTAACTCAATTATTTTTGGCCTCAACCTAAAAGCCGGAGACGAGGTAGTGCTAACCAAACAAGACTACCCAAATATGATAAACGCTTGGAAACAACGCGAAAAACGCGATGGCATTAAATTAGTATGGCTCGATTTTAATTTGCCAATAGAAAACGACGAAACCATTGTTGAGGCTTATGCAAATGCCTTTACCAAAAAAACCCGGATAGCCCATGTTACACATATAATTAATTGGGTAGGGCAAATTTTACCAGTCGCTAAAATTGCCAAAATTGCCCACGAAAAAGGAATTGAAGTGCTTTGCGACGGTGCGCACAGTTTTGCCCATATTGATTATAAAATTCCGGATTTAAATTGCGATTATTTTGCAACCAGTTTACATAAATGGCTTTGTGCGCCCTTTGGCAGTGGTTTAATGTATATCCGGAAAGAAAAAATTAAAAACGTATGGGCATTATTATCAAACGATAAACCAGATGGAGACGATATTCGCAAATTTGAATCGCTCGGTACACGCTCTATGGCCAGCGAAATGGCAATTGGTGCGGCAGTTGATTACCATTTATTAATTGGCAGCCAACGAAAAGAAGAAAGATTGCGCTATTTAAAAAATTATTGGTGCAACAAAGTGGCAAACCTACCTAATGTTAAGCTAAATACTTCGCTTAAAAATGCCTACTCGTGCGCCATTGCAAATTTTAGTATTAACGGGCTAACCCCCGCCGAAATTGATACCCAACTTTGGGACAAATATAAAATTCATGCCGTAGCTATTGTTTGGCACAATATTAGCGGCGTACGTATAACACCACATGTTTATACAACCCCCCGCGATTTAGATAAATTAGCAACAGCAATAACCAATATAGCAGAACAAGCTGGCAAAAAGGGCTAAAATTAAAATTAATTTTTTTGTTCCCCGTTACAAAGATGTTTGTATTTATTTGTTCCGGAAAACTAATTAACAAACTATTTAAAGAAGAATAACTGTAATGTTGTTTAAAAGCGTTGGGTAAAACGCTATCAAACCTGCCAATTACAAGCCAAACATCTAACAATGGCATTAAGCAAAAATACTATTAAATGGCTATGCAGTTTGCATCAAAAAAAGCATAGATGTAAGGAACGAGTTTTTTTACTGTCGGGCGAGAAGTTGGTTGCCGAACTGCTAACAAACGCCCCAAATTTGGTGGTAGAAATTTATGCTCAGGATACTTGGCTACAAAATAACGATAACTATTTTACCCTTCACACTAATAATAAAATTGCCAGTAGCAGCCTAACCATTACGCCGGTAACCGAACGCCAAATGGCCCAAATTTGCCCAACCATAACGCCCCCACCAATTATGGCCGCAGCCCAATTTTTGCCTACGCCGCAAACAAGTTCTTATCAATTGCCGCTTAAAGCTCAAACCTGGGCATTGTTGCTTGATGGTATTAACGACCCGGGCAATTTGGGTACCATTATACGCACCGCCGATTGGTTTGGCGTTAAAAATATTTATGCCTCAAGCGACTGTGCCGACCTTTACAACCCTAAAACCGTACAGGCAACAATGGGTAGTATTTTTAGAACCCAAGTTATTTATGCCCCTTTAAAAGATATTGTGTTGGAAAATCCACACTTACCTGTCTATGGAGCTTTTTTATCCGGAACAAATATTTTTGAAGAAAATTTTCCAACATCCGGATTAATGACTATTGGAAGTGAAGCCCACGGAATACGCCTCGAAACACAACCATTAGTAACAAAAACCGTTACTATCCAAGGCTATGGCAAGGCCGAATCGTTAAATGCAACTGTCGCATCCGGAATATTATTAGCCACAATTACTAAAAATTGGCGTAAATAACATATTTTTGTTCCTTATTGAAAGAAATACCTTACTTAACAATACATTTAATCTATTAATTAATTTTTTGAAATTTGAATTACTAAATATATGGCTAAAAAATTACTAATTTTAGCAATTACCGTTTTTGCAAGTTTAATCTGGGTACTAAACGATGACAATATAGCCCATACAAAATCGGCAACGCCACCGCTTAAAAAAACAGGAGCACCCGGACATAGTAAATGCAGTGAATGCCACGACGGTGGGGCCGGTGGCTCGGTTAGCATTACATTTGGAAACGGTGATACACATTACGTGGCCGGCCAAACCTACGAAATGCAAGTAACTGTTACCAGCACAACAATGGTGCGTTTTGGTTTTGAAATGATTTGTTTTGATGCCGCTAAAAAGCCCGTAGGAACTTGGGTAGCCACAGGGTCAAATACACAGGTAATTGGTAGTGGCAGCTATATAGCACACCAAGATGCCCCAGTTGGCACAAGCCCCCACACCTTTAATTTTCAATGGATAGCACCCCCCGAAGGCACGGGCACCGTAACTTTTTATGTAGGCGGGGTTGCCGCAAACAATAATGATAGTTCAACTGGCGATGGCGGCTATACAAAGTCAAAAACTATAACCGAAATAATGCTGCCCGGGCCCGATACTTATAGCTATGTTACCGGCCTTAATACGAGTACAGCCCAATGCGTGCCTACCAATGAACTACAAGGAGTTTTGGTAAATACTATTTTTTGTGATGGTACAACAACAACTACTACAAGCAATAATGGCACAGTAAATATTGATGCCGCCTCGGGGTTTGGTTGCTTTACCTATACACCCGCATCCGGATTTTTAGGTACCGACCAATTTTGTATCCTCGTATGCGACAACAATATACCGCAAGTGTGCGATACCACAACGGTTAATATTCAAGTAGTGCCGTACAACCCGGTATTTAAAGCAAAAGTATTTTTAGAAGGTGCTTATGCCGCCGGATTAATGAACACAAAACTGCAACAAGCTAATTTGTTGCCATTAAGTCAGCCATATTCAGGCGCCCCTTGGAACTATGCCGGAACAGAAATGGTTACTTCATTTGCCCCAAATATTGTAGATTGGGTGCTAATTGAGTTGCGATATAAAAATGACACAAGCCTAGCCTCACAAAAGGCAGCTCTTTTGCGAGATGATGGCATGATACTTGACTTAGATAATAACGAAGGTGTGCTAATGGGCAATAATTTAATAATAGGCGACTATTTTATGGTTATTAGGCATCGGAACCATTTGCCAATTATCAGCGAAGTAGCCCACAATTTAACTTTAAATACTGCTGTTTACAATTTTACAATCGGAACAGAACAAGCCATGGGTACAAACCAATTAACACAAATTGATACCGATGTTTGGGGTATGCGTGGTGGCGATATAGATGCAAAAGGAACTATTACGGTAAGCGATTTTAATATATACCAACTTGATGCATCTAAATTGAACCTGTATATAAAAAGTGATATAACATTAGATAAAGCTGTAACAGTAGCAGATTTTAATAAATACAAACCCAACTCCGGATGGATTGCTCCGGCAGTACTTAGGTATTAGTCCGCTTTTAATGTATTTTTAATTTTATTATTTTTTCCAACAAAAATAAAGCATAAGATTTTAATTTAAATTAGCTTTTATATTATATAGAATTGATAGCTTTTTTATTTTCTATCTCTTATTTTAGGTAACTAATTACTAACAAATGAGTACAAATGTCAATAAAAGGTCAAAGCTTTACGAATTTTAGAAAAAAAATGCAGTAATTTTAACTATTTTTTTGGTAAATTTAATTTTTGTGCGTACTTTTCGAGCGCAATTACCTAATTTTACCCCGCTATTTGAAAACCAATCCAAGATAAATAATTATTTAAAATAAAACTTTCTATCATGAGTTTAAGAATTACATACAAACTGCTAATGATGCTGGTTATTGCTATGGTAACGGCATTAAGCGGTAAAGCTCAAACAACCGTTGAGGTTGGTTTGGCCGACTTGCGTTTTTGCAATATTGCGGTAAACGGCGGCAAAATTACAATGGACTTGCAAATTCGGTCGGCAATTACTGCCGAACAATTTGCCATTGGTGCTCACACGGTATTTTTTGAGTTTGACCCAGCCTCAATTACTGCGCCTGCTTATACATCGGCATTATTTGACGACAAAAACAAATGTGCATTTGGCGGCGCAGCAGCACCCTATTTTGCACCTGCCTTTACCTCAGACAATATTAGCGGTTTGGGTAACTTAACAACAAACATGCAAATACCCAACCAAGGCTGCCCAATGGTTACAGCAACTTGGCTAACCATGGGCTCGTTTAGTTTTGATATTATTAACAATACTATCCCAATGGGTCTTAATTTTTTATTGGGTGGTGGCGAAACCTTATTCAATAAAAACGATAATACTCCCCAACACAATATTTCAAGTGCGGTTGGTTTAAATACCCTACCAGTTCCGCAATGCCCAACTAATGTAGGCACGCCCATAGCACTTGCTCAAAACCTATGTAACGATGCAGTTAATGGCAATACAATTACACTGCCTGCCCTTGTTTTACCGCCTGCCGATGAGTGCGGCGCACAACCTACTTTTACTTGGACACAAGTAGGCGGCCCCAGCGTAGGCACTATTGCACCAGGCCAAACTCCAACGGTTACTTTAGGCCAAAAAACTTCTTGTGGAGCAGAGGCTTATCAATTTGCATTGACGGTAGGTTGTACCCAAGATGCCAATGTTGCGCTTAACGGAGGTACAGCAACTTACTCGGTTTACCCAACAGTAAATGCCCCCACCGTAACCGCTACGGGTAACGACCCCAACGGAAACTGCACCTATATACTAACTCCTGCTTGTGCTGGCGACGTATTAAACCCAAATACAATAGCCAATAAAGGACCTGGCTCGCCTGCTTCAACTACCGATGTTTCTGTATCGAATGCAGGTTGCCCGCTAATTAACATATTTACAGTTAATATACCTGCTTGTGCTGCAAGTTGCCCCTCGCAAGGCGATGTAACCCCCTTAGCCTATACCGAGAATTTGTGTACGCAAGTGGGCGGTGTTTCGGTAACCTTGCCTGCCCCTAACGCAATAGGTGGTGCCTTTGGTGCAAATGCTACGTTTAAATGGAAACTGCAAAGTGGCCCCGGAGCCGTAAACGTTCCTGCTGGCAATACGCCAACCGTTACAATTCCCAATAACACTACTAATTGTAACGCACAAACTTATGTGTTTAAATTAGACGTTGGTTGCACACAAGATGCAAACGTATTATTAAACGGCGGAACTGCCACTTATACTTTGTATCCAACACCTAATGCCCCCACAGTTACACGTCTTAACGATAATTGCGACTATAGCCTTACACCTAACTGCCCCGGCGATATTTTAACCCCTAACAGCGTACCCGCAACTGCCCCTGGCTCAACAGGTAATACTTTTGATGTTACGGTTGCCAATACAGGTTGTGCCGCAGTAGCCTTTATTTTGCCCTTAGAAGATTGCCCCGCCGCACCACTGCCCTGCCCAACACAAGGCAACGTAACCCAAACATCCGGAAGTCAAAACGTTTGCTCTTCGGCAGGTACAGCTACTTTGCCAAGTGTAACTGTAGGCGGTCCTAATGCAGGTTTTGCTACTTTTGCTTGGACCCAAACTGCCGGCCCTACTGCTACAATAGTATCGCCCAATGCGGCAACAACCGATGTTCAGTTTGCTGCTGTATCCGGATGCAATCCTGTAACCTTAACCTTTGCTGTTACAATAGGTTGTACCAATGATGGTGCTGTAAATTTAAATGGTGGCAGCACTACAGTAGTTGTTTATCCTGACCCACAAGCACCTACGGTAAGTTTATCCGGACAAGATTCGGACGGCTTTTGTACTTATAGTGTAACAGCAGCCTGCCCCGGTGATGTAATAGGTGGTTCTGTTCCAAACGCACCAGCAGATACGCCCGCTTCAACAACAAACTTAACTGTAAGTAATGCTGCCTGCGCAGCCGTTGACTTTACTGTAAATGTGCCAGCTTGCCCCGAATTGGTAAATACCTGCCCCGTAGCTGCCGATATTACGCCTGCAATTGATCCGTTGGCTGCTGATTGTGGCGGTGGTGTCGACGCTGCGCTTCCATTAGAAGCTACGCTTCCATTAGTTGGTATTGGCGGCCCCAATGCGGCACAAGCAACTGTTACATGGGTTCAAACATCTGGCCCTGCTGTTTCAGTGCCACAAGGTCAAGAGCCAACAGTTATGATACCAGATAACACTACGTGCGACCCAATAACATATACTTTCGACTGCATAGTTAGCTGTACTGACAATACCGGATTAGTGATTGACGGTGGCACAGCAACCTATACTATAAATCCAATTCCACAAGCACCTACTGTTGTTAAATTAGACAATACTTGTACTTACGGTATTGTAGTTAATTGCCCCAATGATGTGACCACTCCGGCAACCATAGATAATAAAGCGTTGGGAGACCCTGAAACAAATGTTTCTCTTGAGGTTTCGAACGGCAATTGTACTGCTACATTTGATGTAGTTGTACCAGCTTGTGATGTTGAGATTATCGAATGCCCAACGCAAGATGACGTTACAGTTGCATCTGATAGCCAATCTTTCTGCTTAACCAATATTACAGTAAGTTTACCCGCCGCCTCAGTAGGTGGTAGTTTTGGTGCAAATGCTACTTATACATGGGTACAAAATAGTGGCCCATCGGTAAGTGTTCCTGCTGGCGCTACTCCGTCGGTTAAACTAAAAGCAAATAGCACTTGTAGTCCAATTAACTATAGCTTTGTTTTAAATATTGGCTGTACAGACGATGCAACAGTTAGTTTAAGTGGGGGTACGGCTAATTATACAGTATGGCCTGTACCTAAAGCGCCATCTATTATACTAAATGATTTAACTTGTAGCTACAAACTTACGCCTGCGTGCCCCGAGGATGTATTAACACCGAACAGTATTGATGACCAAGTACCTGGAACGCCATCACAAACGGTATCCATTGCTGTTGGTAACGATGGTTGTTCGGCACTTATTTTCAATGTAAAACGCCCAGCATGTCCTGGTGGTAATGATTGCCCCAATGCCGGAGACGTTACTCCAGTAAGTGGTAGTACCGATATTTGTAGCGATGCTGCAGGCAATACAATTAACCTGCCTTCTGTTGATGTATCCGGAGATGGCTCGGCAAACGCCACTGTTACTTGGATACAAACTGCTGGACCTACTGCTACTATTGCTGGTTCTGTGGTTACTATTCCCGGAAATACAAGTTGCGGTGCTGTTACATTTAGCTTTAGTGCAACTGTATCATGTCTTGTTGATGGTAGCGTGAACTTGGCTGCCGGCTCGGTAAACTATGTAGCATATCCCGAACCTCAAGCCCCAACCATCAATTTGACAGATTTAACATGTAACTACGAAATTGTTGTGGCTTGCCCTGGCGATGTTGTTAGCCCAGCAACTTTTGGTCCATTAGCCCCTGGAAGCACTAACGGAGCTACCATATTAACTGTAACCTCGAGTATAGCTGGTAATCCTTGCGCAACTGCCGATTATACAGTAAGCTACGACGCTTGCCCTGGTGACGTTACTTGTGCCGCCGACGCTGGCGTACCTACTGGCCCAGCCGATACCGATATTTGTAATGATAGTGCAAACGCAGCCGATAATGTATCGGGTGCGGCAACAGGTTTTGCTGTTCAACCTTCGGGTATTTTTGAAGGAACACCTGATTATGCGTATATTGTAACTAATAATGATGTAGTGGTAGGTGTTAGTGCTAATGGCAGCTATGACTTTACTGGTGCTGGTTCAGGCAATTACTGCTTTACCGGAATTGCATATGATAATACCAATATTGATATGGTGTCCGACGCTTTGTTGGGCCCAGGCAACCACACATTGCAGGATTTGATTTCTTTTGCAATCGGTTCAGGCTTGACCACTCTAACTCAAATACAAGGTGCAATACCCAACTTAGAGGCTTTGACCGGAATTGCACTTTGCTATGACTTTAGCGGCCAAGCATGGTGTGTATCTGTTGCTTCTTGTACTGGCGGCCCCAATAATCCACCAATTGCCTTGCCCGATTTAATAAATGTTTATTACTTGGGCGCTGGTGCGACAATTAACGTTTTAACCAACGACAGTGATCCGGATGGAGATGTGTTAATAATGACCGGCATTGATTCTCCTGATGTTTCAAAAGGAACTATATCTTTCAATGCAAATGGCTCAACAACCTTTACACCTGCAGCGGGCTTTGTTGTGGGCGATGTAATAGTACTTAACTATACCATTTCAGATGGAAAAGGTGGTACTGCTGCTTCTACACTAACCATAATAGCTAGTGATTGCGAAGCCGCAGCTGGAGATTTACAAATACAGCCAATCTATTGCCACCCCGATGACGGCGCAATTGCAGCAATATTAAAACCCAAAGCCGTTGGCTTTAATGGTAGTGCTGGTTTTACCCAAATATTTGTTATTACCGACACCGATGGTAACATTATTTCGGTGAGCAATAATAAAAAGGAATTACCTACTCCACAAGACGGTGAATACATAATGTATGCGATTAATATTGCTGATGCTAACCCGCCAACTATTAATATTGGAGACAATATTGCCGATATAGCTGCCCAACAAGACTTGGCTTGCTTTGATATTTCGGAAGGAGCTACTTTTACAATATTGAAGAAAATTCAAATGTCCTATACTTGGTTCTGCAAACCCGGAGTTTCTGGTAGCCACTTCTTTATTTTAACAATTACAGGTGGCTTCCCCGAATATGCTAATTTTGGTGGTTACATGACCAGTTTCCCCGGCTACTTTAAATGGGATAGCAATACCCAGCAGGCTGTTGATACCTTAGAGTTTAGCCCTGGCATGGCAATTCCGTTTAAAGATGGTAAAAACACCGTATTAGATATAACTGATGACTGGAAATGTACTGCTGGTACTTTCTTGTTAGAAGGTGGCCCTTGCGAAATCCCTTGCGACCCAACACCTGGCGATATGCCTCCGGCATTAGAACTTTGTAATGGCGCAACTGCTTCGGTACAGGCTATTGGCTCGCAGTTAGATGCAGGTGAAGTACAATGTTATATTTTGCATAGTGGTTCTGGCTCCTTAATTGATGGCATTATTGCACAAAATACCACTGGCGTATTTACCCAAGCCGATGGCCCAATAGCCTTTGGTGTTACCTACTATATTTCGTCGGTAGTTGGCCCAGCCGATAATAGTGGCTGCCCCGACTTGACCAATCCTTGTACTGGCGTTGCCCCCGGCACCCCCGTAACTTGGTACAACGATGTTGTTCCAGCGGTAGATTATATATGCCTTGACGATAATAGTGGTGCCCTTAACTTATTTATTGCCGCAACTGGTGGTAAAGAAAATAACTATACGGTTGAGGTTACCATCGCTGGGGTAACAACTGTTGAAACAATTGAAGGCGGCAAAGTAGTTGAATTAGATACCTTGATGCTTCCTGAGGTTCCGGATGGCGATCCTGCTGATACCATTACCACTTTCGGTGGCAATATTTCGTGGGTTGTTACCGATGCTATTGGTTGCTCTGCCTCTGGCGTAATGGAAGTATCTTGTATTGTTACACCTATTACTTTGTTAAGTTTTGATGGCTTGGTTCAAGAAAATGGCAATTTATTGCGTTGGGCTACTGCTACAGAAATTAATAATGACTACTTTACCTTATTCCGCTCGGCTGATGGTGTTAAGTTTACCAAAATAGCTAAAGTTGAAGGTAACGGTACCACTAGCTCGGCGCACGAGTATAGCTTTTTAGATAAAAATGCCCCTGCCGGCATTAGCTACTACAAACTTGTTCAAACCGACTTTAACGGCCAAAGCAACCCCGCTGGATTAATTAGCTTGATGCGTCAGGCTGGGTCGTTACAAGTGGTTAGCGTAAGTCCAAGCCCTACTACCGATTTTGTGAATATTACCTTTAACCAACCTACCAATAGCATAACCGAACTTGTTGTTACCGACGTGGCTGGTAAGCTAATGACTAAAAAATTGATTGAAGGTGTTAGTGGTAAAAATGTTTATAAATTAGATGCTACTAACTACGCAGCTGGCATTTACTTTGTAAATATTGTAAACGGCAATGATGCAACTTCGACCCGTTTTATGAAAAAAGACTAGAACTTAGCAACAGACAATATTGTTTTTATTGCTGAACAATAGTTTGTGGTTAGATATAAAACTGTCCGGATAATTTATCCGGACAGTTTTTTTATTATTTATTCCGGAAAATCAAAAAATAACCGGAACTTTGCAGGCTCAAACCAACGTATTAATTTTTTTTAATTAAAAAATATTTGTAATGCAAAATAATTCTGCCGATTTTAGCTCCTGGCTAGACATGCAACGCCAATGGCTAAACCAATGGGAGCAACAATTTACCAGCAAACAATCCGATAAAAACAATACCAATAGCACAGGTAATTTTAATGCCGGCAGTATTAATAACTGGTGGCAAAACATGCTGCAACAAACTCCCGAAGCCTTTACCGAGTGGGCAAATTTTCAACGGGAGTTGTTTAATAGCTGGCTGAATAATTTTGCCAGTTTTACTAAAAACAATCAGATGCCTGCCGCAAATGATGCTTTAAAAACCTGGACTGACCAATTGAGCAATATGGCCTCGACCGTTAGACAACAAATGCCTTGGTTGGGCAGCCTTAATTTTGAGCCCTATATACAAGCGTATAATACCCTTTTGAAGCAATGGAATGAGTTTGGCAAATTTTCAAACAACCCGGAAGCTGCTGAAACATGGACCAAGATATGGGCAAATAGTGGCGACTACCAAAAAGTAATGGATGCCTTAATGGGTTTTTCGCAGGGAAATTTGCCCGATATAATGCAACAAAGCAATCGTATATTTGAACTTTGGCTTAACACATTGCAAAACAACGCCAAAGGTTGGCAGCCTACTGGTGAAGCGTGGCAGAACTGGGCTGCAAATCCGCAGAAATCGGCGGGTTGGTTTGATTATATTAAGCAACTGCAAGAGCTAACAAACCAACAATGGATGCCTATAAAATTAATGAGTACAGGAAATGAGGCAGTAACAACAGAAATGATACGCAATATGCAGTTTGATTATATGCGCTACTTGGTTAAAAGTGCCGATTTGCAAAAAATGGTTTATACTGCTTCGCAAACTGCGCTTCCTGAGGTAGTAAAGCAATGGCAGGCCGAGGGTAAAGACAATAGTGCTTTTGATGAGTTTTTTAATCGTTGGCTTACGGCAGTTGAGCGCAAAACTGTGGAAGTTATGAGAACCGACGAATATGCTAATTTGCAAAGCGAAACGGCACAAGCTGGCTTAGCAGTAAAACAAAACATGGATGGAATTATTGAAATGAGTTTGGCCGATTTGCCTATAGCAACTAGAACCGAAATGGCCGATATTGCAATGGAAATGAGTGCTTTACGCCATAAAATTATGGAGTTAGAAAAAGAGGTGAAACATTTACGGAAAGCACATGGCACTACTAACGCTGTAATATCAACCACATCTGAACAAAATACCACAAAATCCGGAAAAAGTAAAAAAGTTTAGACCTCAATAATTTTTTAATCTTAACCTTTAAGAAAGATTTTTTGCTTTGTTAAATAAAAGTTGATTTCTAATTTAATATAATATAATTCAATACCTGTTATTTAATATGTTTCAAGTTATGGCACAGGCCGCACTTAAGCAAGTCGAGAACTTAACCAAAGCCTATGAAAACCTTAAATCGGTTACCGAGGTAGATGTAGCACAAACACCAAAAAAAGTTGTTTGGAATGATGGTAAAGTTAAACTTTGGCACTTTACGCCGCAAAAGAAAGCTACTGTAAAAACGCCGGTTTTAGTGGTATATGCCTTGGTAAACCGTTGGTATATGATGGATATTCAGCCCGACCGCAGTTTTATAGGCAAATTATTAGCCGAAGGTTTAGACGTATATTTGTTGGATACGGGCTACCCAACTATCGCTGAGCGCTATAAAACCGTTAACGATTATATTAATGGCAATATTAACGATTGTGTTGATTTTTTATGCGAAAAACACCATTTGAAAGCGATAAATTTGATGGGGATTTGCCAGGGCGGAACTTTTTCGGCTATTTATGCCGCTTTACATCCGGAGAAAGTAAAAAACTTAGTAACTTTGGTTACACCAATTGATTTTGCTACTAATGATGGCCTTCTTTTTAAATGGTCAAGGTGTTTAGATATTGATAACATGGTTGATAAATATAATGGCATTATTCCTGGTAGTTTTTTAAATACCGGGTTTGACTTGTTAATTCCGATGAATAAAGTGCGCAAATTGGTAAATTTGGCTCAAACTACCAGCGACAAAGATAAAATGATGAATTTTTTACGCATGGAACATTGGATTAATGACAGCCCCGACCAAGCAGGTGAAACCTACCGTCAGTTTATTATTGACATGTACCAACACAATAAACTTGTAAAAGGCGAATTTGAATTAGATGGTGAAAAAGTTAATCTGAAAAATATCAATATGCCTTTGTTGACTATTTACGCCAGCGAAGACCATATTGTGCCACCGCAGTGTACTAAACCACTTAACGACCTTGTTAGTTCTGCGGATAAAGAGTTGTATGAATTTCCGGGCGGGCATATTGGGGTTTTTGTAGGGGCAAGGTCGCAAACAACCTTGGCACCTGCCATTGAAAAATGGTTTGCAAAACGGGATGATCATAGTAACAATAATTAAACTTTTCTATAAACTTAAAAACATAAAAATTTATGAACGCCGATAAAACAAAATATATAGCCTTAGTAACAGGTGCTGTTGGAGGCTTAGGCACTGATATTTGCCGCCGTCTTGCCGATGACGGGCATATTGTAATAGCTAATTACCGGAACCCCGAAAAAGCAGCCGCCTGGCAGCAAAAAATGCAAGCACAGGGCTACAATTTTCACATGGCCCAAGCCGATGTAGCAAATTGGGAGGAGGTAGTAGCTATGATCGAAAAAATACAAACTGAAATTGGAGTTATTGATATTTTAATAAACAATGCTGGCATTACCCGCGACACCTCGTTTTATAAAATGACCCCGCAGCATTGGCAAGATGTTATTAACTCAAATTTAACTAGTGTTTTTAACTGCTCAAGAAATGTTATTGAACCCATGTTGGCACAACAGTATGGCCGGATTGTGAATATTTCATCGGTAAACGGGCAACGTGCGCAACACGGGCAAACAAACTACTCGGCAGCCAAAGCCGGAATGCACGGATTTACCAAAACTTTAGCAATTGAAGTTGCACGTAAAGGTATTACTGTAAACACAATATCGCCCGGATACGTAGCGACCGATATGGTAATGGCCGTGCCCGAAAAAATACGCGAGCAAATTGTAGCCCAAATTCCGGTAGGACGCTTGGGGGGTACAACCGAAATTGCACACTTAATTTCGTTTTTGGTGTCTCCGGGTGCTGAGTTTATAACCGGAGCCAATATAGCAATTAATGGCGGGCAACACGTATATTAAGATAGGTCTTCTTACTATCTAAGTTGATTAAAAAAAAGACGTTGCTCGTATAGAGGTTTACGTTATTAGATTTTAAAACAGGGCAAGTTTAATAAAAAACTTGCCCTGTTTTTTAGGCAAAAAATAAAAACCACACGTTAAGGTTTGCTCCATTCGCTAATCCAACTTAGCCATATATTGCTGGTTGTATGGGGGTCGTAGTCGCGGTATTCATCGGCTACTAATTCAAGTTGTTGACTTTTTACCCGATACACGCCTGCAATGGCACCGCAGTTTTCATCTTTAATTAAGGCACTAAATGTTGGGGGCAAACTAAGCTCGGGTATATAATATAATTGACTGAACCATTTGCGGCTACCACAATTACTGGTTAAAGTTGTATAAAAAAAATTGTGATTGACAAAAATAGGATTGGGATAAGCATTAAATTGTGTAATTTGTAATAAATTACGGCTTTGCGGTTGGTACGACCACCAATAATAATAATCGTTACCCGATGCTATCCCTAATTGTTCATCTTGGCTTTCGGCTTCTAATAATAAATCGGCTTGTTGGTCTAAGTTAAAGTCGGTTATTGAAATACCCAAAATAGGCCCGCTTACGGGTAAATTTTTGAATGATTGAATTAAGTTTATTTCGTTTGCGTTTGGCGATTTTATTTCATATAGCAACACATTAGCTTTAAATCCATCTTTGGGGCTTTTTGTAAAGGCATCTGACAGGTATGCGACAACAGCATGTTTGACCGTAGGAGAAAAAAGGTTACCAATTTGCACAAACCCATAATCTGATTGCGAAAAAAAATAGGGCTGATTGGCATTTTGGTTTAAAAAGGCAATTGCGTTTTGTTCAATTTTTTTTAGTGTGGCTTGTTTGTTTACCAATAAATGTTTAACAACATCGGGGGTGTCGGGCATTAAACATGGCACTGGTCTGTCTAAATCGCTGTTTGTGGCGGCTTTACTCGTTGATGTATTTTGTGCTTGTACACCTACAAAATTAGAGCAGAAAATAGTTGTAAAAAGTATATTTATTACTACCAAACTAAAAAAAATATTTCTTTTCATCGGAATATGTAAATTTATTTATTTTTACAAAATTACAACTTTTTTTGTTTTTATAGAAGTATTTAACAAAAAGAAGCATTTTGATAATCCTTATGTTTAAAGCAATTTTGATGCTAAAGGCTTGAAATTTTACCAATACATGTCATCATATCCGGATATAAACTACATGGAGAACCATCAAATAAAATTAACTTTATTTTTTTATTATGTTTATACGTTTAAACATTTTCCTTAATTTTGTGTCTGCATAGTATTAAATACTTCATACAATTTAATAAATATTTATAAGTTAGTAACGAGCAACCATTTATGAAAAAGATATTTTTACTATTAATTTGCTTTTTATTGTTTGCCGCGCCAATGTATTTGCCCAAAACAAACCGCATAGCCATATTATTAAAAAGGGCGAAACAGCATTTAAAATAGCCAAACAATATGGACTAACCGTTACTGAGTTACAAAAGGCAAACCCTACTGTAACTCTTGGAGCTTTAAAGGAAGGTGCGTCTCTAAATATTCCGGTAGCTGCAACAGCACCATCCGGCAAACAGGCTGTACAAGTTAAATTAGATAAAGAACCCAAAAATTCACAGCAAGATCCACTGAAAAATAATCCAGCCGCTACAAATATAGATGCTACAACTCAACCCGTTAAGGATAATAAAATAACCGTTGTTGCCGAACAAATTAAACCCGTAAAGCATTTGGTAAAAGCCAATGAAACGCTATACCTATTGGCACGGGCTTATAAAACTACCGCCGAAGCAATAGCAAAGTGGAATAATATTAAACTCGATACTCCGCTTTCAGCGAATACCCAATTAATTGTAGGCTGGCTATACCCCGGAGGCGAAAATGCCAACCCCAACGATACTGTTGTAATTATTAGTAAGCCTAACGTAGCCGACCGCCTAAAAAAAGAATATGAGGCCCAAACAGGTAAATCAAAAACAGATGGTGGTTTTGTTTTAGTTTTTGACGACAATAATGCCAGTAAAGAAGGCGAAACTAATTATTATGTACTGCACCGCTCGGCACCAATAAATTCGGTTATTAAAATATATAACCCCGTAAACAAAAAAAGTATCTATGCCAAAGTATCAGCCAAATTGCCCCCTACAGCCGAAAATAAAGAGGTAGTTGTTAAAATACCAACAAGTGCAGCTAAAAAATTAAATATTGATAAACCAACCCGAATAAGCACAATTTACAAAGAATAGAAACATTTTGATGCCTGTTGGCCAATATATCCGGATACTGTTTTGTTTTAAGTACGGTATCCGGATATTTTTTCACTTACAACAACCATTTTAAACCATTTTTTTCACAATTTAACACGTAATCGCATTATCTTTGCTCCTTTTTTTTCGAATTGTTTACCCCCTAAACCATAAATGATAAACAAATACCAAGACCTAATTGAACAAACTTTTTATTTTCCGCAGGAAGGCTTTCGGGTTGAAAACGGGTATTTATTTTTTCATGATTTACCACTAAAAGAGCTTATTGATACCTATGGTACACCAATAAAAATTACCTATTTGCCCAAAATTGGCCAACAGGTTCAAAAAGCTAAGCATTGGTTTAATACAGCCATGCAAAAACTGGGGTATAAAGGTAATTATCATTATTGTTATGTTACAAAAAGCTGCCATTTTAAATATATACTAACTGAGGTATTAGAAAATGGAGCTCAAATTGAAACATCGTCGTCATTTGATATTGATTTAATATTAAATTTGTATAATGCCGGAAAACTAACTAAAAGTACCTTTATTTTAAACAACGGGTTTAAACCCATCGATTACGCAGCTAAAATTAGCCACCTAATTAACGAAGGTTTCAACTGCATACCTATTTTAGATAACGACGATGAGTTAGATTTATATTTAAAATTAGTTCATGCAAAATCGGTAAATATAGGCATCCGTGTAGCCACCGAGCAAGAACCCCGAAACGATTACTATACCTCGCGCTTGGGCATTAGAAGCCGCGATATTATACCGTATTACCAGCAACGCATAGCCAATAATCCAAAATTTAAACTTACATTATTACATTTTTTTGTTGATACCGGAATTAAAGACACCATTTACTACTGGGGCGAACTAAAGCGTGCTGTAAAAATGTATTGCGATTTGCGAAAAATTTGCCCCACCCTAACCGCATTAAATATAGGCGGCGGGTTGCCCATTAAAAATAGCCTTGCTTTTCAATACGATTATGAATACATGATTGGCGAAATAGTAAGCGCAATTTACCAGGCTTGCGAAGCCGAAAACATACCTCACCCCGATATTTTTACCGAATTTGGCAAATTTAGTGTTGGCGAAAGTGGGGCTGTCCTTTTTTCGGTGTTAAACGAAAAACAACAAAACGAACACGAAACATGGTACATGCTCGATAACTCGCTAATGACTACCATTCCAGATGCCTGGGGCATGTCTGAACGCTTTATATTGTTGCCAATTAATAAGTGGCAAAACGACTATCAAAAGGTAAATCTTGGTGGCCTAAGCTGCGATGGCTCTGACTATTATAACTCCGAAGCACATGCCACCCAAATATATCTGCCCACTTTAAACGGCAACAGCGAACCTCTTTATATTGGTTTTTTTAATTGTGGGGCCTACCAAGACGCGCTAAGCGGTTACGGCGGTATTAAACATTGCCTTATCCCATCGCCAAAACACGTATTAATTGACCATGACGAGAACGGCAAACTGCGCCACTGGTTAAACTTTCAGCAACAATCGCCGCAAGATATGTTGCGCATATTAGGGTATAGCGATTAGCAATACTTAAAATTTTTGCCCTCTTTGTTATAAAAATAATTCATCGTTAAGCGCATTGAAGGCAGTTCGCAGTTCACTTAAAGTATGATGGTCGTTTTGAGTGCGGGCTAAAGCCATGCCAGCCTGATAGGTGGTTAATGCTTGGTCGAATAGTTGTAGGACCTCGCAAAGTTTGCCCAACTGGTAGTAGGTACCCAAATAATCCGGATATTGCTGTGTTAATCCGGATAAATATTGGTAAGCAGTTTGGGTATCACCCAATTTCCAAAATTCTAAACCCAACGCATAGCGCAAAAACGGGTCGTTAGGAGAGGCAGCCAAATAGGCAGTTAATTGTTCAATGCGCGAAGGCATATTAAATTCGGGTAAATTGACAAAAGGCAAAATTACAAAATAAATCAATAATGCTTTTAAACTTGTTTTAAAATAGCATTGTTATAACCTAAAAATTTCCTTATTTATCCGTATCTTTGCATCCGTTTTTACAATACCACCTACTTTGTATGGTAGTTCAATATTTTATTAAATAGCTATTAATTTTATAATAATAAATAACATGAAAATATTAGTTTGTTTAGCCAAAACCCCCGATACTACAGCTAAAATTACCTTTACCAACAATAATACCCAATTTAATACCAACGGTGTAACCTATATAGCAAACCCCACCGACGAGTGGTACGCATTAGTGCGCGCTTGCGAAATTAAAGAAAGTCTTGGTGGTAGTGTAACGGTTATTCATGTAGGCACAAGCGAGGGCGATACCGAACAAATTATCCGGAAAGCCTTAGCCATTGGTGCCGACGATGCAGTACGTGTTGATGCTGCCCCAGCCGATGCGGGATTTGTTGCTGCTCAAATTGCAGCCTACGCCAAAAACAACCAATTCGATATTATTTTTTCCGGAAAAGAAACCATTGATTACAACGGTTTCTCGGTTGGTGGTATGGTTGCCGAGTTGTTAGATTTGCCCTTTATATCGTTGGTAACAAAATTAGAAGTAAACGGAAATACCGCCACCATTGACCGCGAAATTGATGGGGGCAGTCAAACACTAGAAGTAAAAACCCCTTTTGTACTTAGTGCACAAAAAGGTATAGCCGAGCAACGCATAGCCAATATGCGGGGTATTATTGCTTCGCGCACCAAGCCATTACAAGTAATACCAGCTGTTGCCGCTGCGGTGCAAACACCTGTTGCCCTATACGAAACACCGCAAGGCCGCACTAACGTAAAACTTATACCTGCCGATAATCCCGCCGAATTGGTGCGCTTACTACACGAAGAAGCAAAGGTTATTTAGACGTGCAACACGCTAAATATTACAAACTCTAACCCCTATTAAATTGTGCTTGTATTATTAGTAATAAAAATAAAATTATATAAATGCCTGTTTTAGTATATATTGACCATTTGAATGGTGCTGTAAAAAAGGCCAGTTTAGAGGCCGCTACTTATGCCGCAAAAACTGCCAGCATCTTAGGCTTAGGTAATGCCGTTGGCGTAGCATTAGGAAGTATTGATGCAAACAGTTTAGCCGCAGTTGGTACTTGTGGTGTTAGCGAAGTACTCCATTGCTCAAATACAAGTTTCGACAATTTTGATGACCGGGCTTTTACAAAAGCTATTGCCCAAGCTGCACAAGCCACCCAGGCTAATTTAGTAATATTGCCCCATAATAGCAGTGGTAAGTCTATTGCCCCGCGCCTATCTGTGCGTTTACAAGCTGGTTTAGTTACCGGCGCTATTGCCCTGCCGACAGTAGCCGCAAACGGCTTGCAGGTGCGCAAATCGGTGTTCTCGGGCAAAGCCTTTGCAACCTACGAAATAGCTACTCCAAATAAAATTATAACCGTGAACCCCAACGCCTTAACAATAGCTAAAGATGGAGGGCAGGCACAAGTACAAAATTTTGATGCCAGCAGTGTTAGCGCCGCCGATTTTGCAGTAAAAGTGCTTAAAACCGAGCAATTTTCATCGGGGGCAGCCCCCTTGCCCGAAGCCGATATTGTTGTATCGGGCGGGCGCGGCCTAAAAGGCCCTGAAAATTGGGGCATCATTGAAGATTTAGCCCAAGCCCTTGGCGCGGCTACTGCTTGTTCGCGACCTGTTGCCGATGTACACTGGCGGCCCCACCACGAACATGTTGGGCAAACTGGCTTAACCATTCGGCCAACTTTATATATTGCCATTGGCATTTCGGGCGCTATACAACATTTGGCAGGCGTAAATAACAGCAAAGTTATTGTAGTAATTAACCAAGATGCCGAAGCACCATTTTTTAAAGAAGCCGATTATGGTATCGTTGGCGACGCTTTTGAAATTGTACCTAAAATAACCGAAGCAGTAAAAGCACTTAAAGCCGGACATTAAATAAACCAAACTGCCAATAATTTCCGGATAAAATGAAATGGCTACCTACTAAGGCCAAGTCTTTCGCCCCTAAAAACACCTTAAACTGTACCATTGATTTAAATTATAACCTAAAGAGACGTGCCAAACAGCCTCCACGGGTCTATACTTAAACTTATATGCAAAAAATAGAATTAAAAATAATAGCCTTGTCGCAAAGTATGGGCAGCGCACAGCCCTTTGCAGTGGTTTTGGGCGAAGTTGAAGGGCAGCGCCGTTTGTTGGTGGTTATTGGTGCTTTTGAAGCCCAGGCAATTGCCGTGGTACTGCAAAATATGAACCCCGGACGCCCCTTAACGCATGACCTTATACGAAATCTATTTTTTGAATTTGACCTGACCTTAAAAGAGGTAATTATAAATGATTTAATTGACAGTGTTTTTTATGCCAAACTAATTTGCGAACATTTAGGCAATACAATCGAAATTGACTCGCGCACCTCAGATGCCTTGGCTTTGGCAGTGCGTTTTAAATGCCCGGTTTATACCTACGAAAAAATTATGGACGAGGCCGGCATTTTGGTTATGGATGAAGAAGAACAAAAAGAAAAACCAAAATCAACACGTACCAGCAGTAAAACACCCGGCACCCGTAGCCAACGCACCGAAATAGCTGCCTACACTAAAGAAAAATTAGATACGATGTTACAACAAGCTTTAGATGCCGAAGACTACGAGTTGGCCGCCGCCGTGCGAGACGAAATTAATCGCCGGAAATAAATTTTTAAGTCATTTTTAAATTTTTGCTCACCACTACCGCTAAATTTTAAACGAAATCATCAGGTATTGATGAAAACGTAACTGATAAAATCAATCAATCAACACGCTAATTACTTAAAAACAACCATGACAAACTTTATAAAACGCGGACTTGCCATTTCACGAACTTTATTATTCAGGTATTTTTTAACTCAGGCCGACAAATTATTAAACAACCAAAATGAGCGCGAAACCCAGCTTAAAGCTGCTAACCAACACCTCGATGAGTTTAATGAAAAATTTATTCATTACCGCGAACGCGTATCGGTTGTACAGTTAATAAAAGATATTATCCGGATGATTAAAGCAGTTGCTTCGGGTCAATATAAAGAGTTGCCCCGAAAAGCAGTACTTTTAATGTCGGCTGCTTTGCTCTATTTTATTTCGCCCATTGATATTTTACCCGATTTTATTCCGCTTACCGGATTTATTGACGATGTGAGCTTGCTGTTGTGGTTAGGTAAAACTTTGCGGAATGAGCGCAACCGCTTTGTTACTTGGGAAAATGCCGACCATGAGCAAGAGTTTGGCGAAGATTTCCGCGATGATTTTCCGGCGACCAAAAGCAGTAAATAAACAGCAATTTATCTTTTGCTTTCTCAATTTGCTTACAAACCCACTGCTACTTATGTGGCCTCTTGTTATTAGTTGTTAAATTTACTTAGACATTTGCCGCCTACATAATTAAACCATCCGGATTAATAGTAATTACAAGACAATCTTAGCTAAAAGAAATACCAATCTCTCACTAAAATAACTGTGCCTTTTGTACCTTTGCCCCCTATTTTAAGTAATAGGGAAAAGCAGGGCTTTGGCTATTCTTAACTACCCTTAATTATTTTTCTCATCTTTTCTCTGTGCTTTATATACCATTAATTAATTCTTTCTCTCCATAAAGCTATTTTATTAAATGAAACCACTTTTACTTTTACAACGTATTTCTTTATTTTTTTGTTTTTGGTGCAGTGCGTCTTGCCTAATGCCAGTAACAGCCCAAGTGAATATTGAAAAAATAGGACATTTGCCTTACCCGGGCAAAACCTTAGCTAACCTTTGGGGCTGGGCTGCCCCCGATGGCACTGAATATGCCATTGTAGGAACAAACGAAGGTGCATCGGTTGTAAGCCTTGCCGACCCCGCCAACCCAGTAGAAGTGTGTTTTTATCCGAGCCCCGATATTTTATGGCACGAGGTTCGTACCTGGAAAAATTATTGTTACGTAGTAATTGAAGATATAGAAGGCTCGGAAGGAATGTTAATTTTTGATATGAGCACCCTGCCAGCTTGTAGCGACCCCGTTTACTGGAACGGCGCTAACGATACAAACTTTAATCTTACCATGCGCGGCACCCATACCATTTTTATTGACGAAAAAGGATATGCCTACCTAAATGGCTCGACACCAACACCCGAAACCGCCGATGAAAGCGACGTACAAAAAAAAGGCGTAGTAATACTCGACCTAAACAAAGACCCCTTTAACCCGCCTATCGTGGGCATTTACGACGATGAATACGTGCACGACTGTTATGTGCGCGGCGACACCCTATGGACATCCGAAATTTATAACGGCACCTTAGGCGTTGTTGATATTAAAGACCGTGCTAACCCCAAAAAAATTGGCGAAGTAACCACCCCACACGTTTTTACGCATAATAGCTGGCTTACAGACGATGGTAAAGTAATGTTTACTACCGATGAAAAAACCGGCGCCTACGTTACCGCCTACAATGTAACCGATGTAACTGACATTAAAGAAATTGACCGCGTACAAGCCGAACCCGGCAAAGGAACAATACCGCACAATACGTATGTAGTAAATAAAAACTGGGTTGTAACCTCGTACTACACCTACGGCGTAACTATTCACGATGCTACTTACCCCGATAATTTAATTGAAGTAGGCAGTTTCGACACCTCGCCCAACTACTCGGGCGACGGATTTAACGGCGCATGGGGCGTTTGCCCATATTTACCCTCGGGCAATTTAATTATTTCTGACATGGAAGAAGGGCTGTATATTTTAAAACCCACCTATACGCTTGGCGCTTACGTGTTAGGAACCGTTACCGATGCCGATACCGGATTGCCCATACCAAACGCTACCATTGATTGGAAAGATTTAAAAGATAAAATACAAAGTACAAAATCCGGGTTTTCCGGAAACTTTAAAACCGGAATAGGTACCGCCGGCGCTTATTCGTTAGAAATCAGTCAACAAGGTTATCAAACCGAAACTGTAATTGTTGATGCGGTACTGGGCAAAACAATTCAGGTAAATGTGCAATTAAAACCTATACCTGTTTTTACACATTTAGTAATTGATGCAACCACCGGAAAACCCATTGAAAACGCCAAAATAAAAATTGAAGACAACGACGGCTTTTTGTACGAAACCACCAGCAACAGCGAAGGTAAATATACAGTGTATCAAAACATGACAAATACTTACCAAATTACCGCCGGAAAATGGGGCTATATAACCAACCATCTTGCCAACCAAATAATAAATGTCGAAACATACGTTATTAATTTAAGTCCCGGATATTACGACGATTTTGATTTAGACTTAGGCTGGACAACCGAAGCCACCTCGCCAACCGGATTACTAACCCGCGCCAAACCTAATCCTTCGTATGGGCAAGGCTTTTCATTGTACAACCCCGAAGAAGATTGCAGTTCAGATATAGGCGACCACTGTTTTGTTACCGGAAATAGTGAAGACGGCCAAGCAGGCGGCGACGACGTGGACGACGGCTATGTGCGTTTAATATCGCCGGTTTTTAACCTATCCGGATACAAATTGCCACAAATTAACTTTAACCGTTGGTTTGCAAATGGCGGCGGACAAGGCTCACCTCCTAACGACTCGTTAAAAATTATGCTCACCAATGGCTCAGAAACCAAACTAATTGATTTTGAAGTAAACGACGGCCTCTTTGAACAAGCCTGGCACGAGGTAAATATTAACTTAATGGACTACTTAACTGAAGATTGGGAAAACTTGCAATTAATTGTTGAAGCTATTGACTTTGATGAAGGACACTTGGTAGATGCCGCATTTGATAAATTTGAGGTTATTGAAACCTTTACCGGAATAAACAGCCCACAAGCAACAAACTCAACTAATCAGCCCCTTGTTTTAGTCGTACAGTCGAATGTTTCTGTGCAGTTAATTTCAAAATTTAACAGTAATTTGACCGTGCAATTTTTTGATGTAAATGGCCGGATGATGCAACAAATTAATTTGCAACCTAACGACCAACAAAATGTTAATACAACTGCCCTACCCGCCGGATTTTATACCTGGCAAGCTGTTAATACTTTAGGAAAGCAGCAAGCAAAAGGCAAGTGGCAAAAGTTTTAATTTTATAAGGCAACAATTAACAAATAAGCAAAAATAACTATGTTTTGGTGGGAAACTTATTTTACCGATGGCTGGCAAGCTATGCTGCCCCATTTGCGTGGAAAACAAGCTACTAAAAACGAAATTGCTTGTTTAGATTATTTGTTGCAACAAAATAGTGGGCAAACAGTATTAGATGTGCCATGCAGCACTGGGCGTATAGCGCTTGACCTGGCTAAATTAGGTTACAACGTTACCGCCCTCGATTATAACCCAAAACTGCTCGAAAAAGGCAAAGCAACGGCACTTAAAAAAAACTTGCCCCCCATTAATTGGCTACAAGCCGATATGCGCCAAATGCCCCTGCCAAACCAATGTTTTGACATGGCGGCTTGTATTTTTGGCAGTTTTGGCTATTTTGACGATGCCGGCAACCATGCCTTTTTAACCGAGGCAGCCCGCGTGCTTAAACCAAACGGGCAATTAGTATTAGAAACTCATACCCTCGAAACATTATTGCCCATTTTTACCGAGCATGGCGTTTGGCGTTTTAATAACTGTTTGGTTATAGAAGAACGCCAATTTGACCCGTTTACAGGCCGCCTTAATGGCGAATGGACGGTTTTAAAAGGCAAAAAACAATATCAAATGCAAAGCAGTTTGCGCATGTACAGTTTGCCGCAGTTGCATAATTTACTAAGGCAAGCAGGCTTTAATGATATTCAATACTATTCCGATTATACCCTTACCCCTTACCAATACGGCGATGATTTGTTAGTATGTGTTTGTACTAAAGGCGAAGTTGTTTAATTTAATTGCTTCCGGATAATTATTTTCGCTGCTATTATCTTGATTTATAAGTAGCAAGATTTTTACCCGCTACCCAGCACCAAAATTTTACCCACTATTACAGGTTTTTCTTCTTCTCTCGGATTGTTTGGCGTGAAATGGTAGTAGTAGATGCCTTGGGCTAAATTATTGGGCAAATTGTAAGCATCATATCCGGATGGAATAGCCCTAACCGACCAAACCAACTGCCCTAAGGTATTGTACAAAGCCAACTGCCCCGCTTGGGGTGCGTGTATATTAACCGAGCCACCCGGCGCAACCATATTCGGAAACAAAGCCCACCCACCCGGCGGTTTGTAGCGCGTAGCGCCTTTTACAGGTTGGTAGCCGAGGGTGTCTATGGGGTTGGTGGTGGTATCTATTAGGGTGTTGCAATCGTATAAGGCAGTATCGAGCAGGGTTATTAAAATGGTATCGTAGGTATCTATTTCAGGATTATCTTTGTAGTAAATATGCGCTATATAATAGGTGGGTTCGGTGGGGCATACACTCACCCATTTGCTATTTTGCTCGTTGTTGTAACCCTCCGGAATACTGCTCCATGTTATAGCTACCTCTTTGGTATTGATACTACTAAATGGCTCTACCCATAAAAGCGTGCAGGTATTGGGGCATAAGGCAGTTTGCTCGGCATACAGGGTACTTAAATACAAGTTGTTTACATAGATGGGCGATAGATTGTCAATGAATAAACCCGTAAAAGAATCTACAGCGACCTCGTGAGCTTGAAAACGCATATAAGTATAAGCAGCATTAGGTACAAACTCAACGGTTTCTTTAAACCATTCATAAGGGGGTATAGAAGAAGTTTCATCGCCGTGGGTGCGCCCTACCCATAGTAATTGTTCTTGCTGGCAGCTATCATGCCCTGCCCAAATTTCTATACCCGATTCTGAATAATTACTTGCATGCGCTAAATCGTTGGTAAACATAGTAAATTGGTGAGGGGTATTAGGCACAAGGGGGGTTACTAATTGCTGACCAAAGGCTTCGGACATACTATTGATATTGTCTTGGCAAAGGGCAACGGGGCAACATACCACACCTACATAACTTATTCCGTGTTGGGGTAACACCAAAGGGCTATCACCAAATAAATCGGGGGTATAACTACAAACGAACCATCCGTGTGCTACGGTTTCTGTATTTTCATACTTCGGTACACCTTCAAGCGATGGGTTGGTAAACGGTATTATCGTTTGCCATAACAAGCAAACATAAAGTAAATTTGTCATAATAATAAAAAAATACATGGCGTGTTTGGCGCGCCATGTATTACAGCTTAAAAACTAATGAACAATAAATTTACCTTTAGCTATGGTGCCATCTGCTAAATTAGCAGTATTACTGCCCATAAAACCAATAAATAACAACATATATAAAAGGCATTTATGCCATCCCCCTTATATATGTAAAAGTGAATAATGTGTTGGTTAATTTACCAAGTAAAGCCTTGCTGTATTGAAACAGGGTTTTGTTTTTGTATTGCTTCATAATTTTTAAAATTTAAAATGAAAATTAGATTAGTTAGCAGCAAATTTAACGCATTTTTTATTTAATTGCAAGGGGTGGGGTAAAAAAATATCCGGAAATATTGTTAGTAAAAATAAAGTGTTGGCATCCTTAGTTTAACGTTTACTAATAAGCGAAAATCTTAATAAAATCATTATTTGCGTTTGAGCATTATTATACACTTTTACAAAACAAACAGTTAAGTAAAGTTCGTGCCCGCTTACTACCTAATATTTTGTAATTTTGCCCCTACGTAACCTCGCGTACCTACTATTACAAAAATATCAGGTTATATTATGCCCCTTGCTAACCCAAACGATAATTTTACCCGCGTTCAAAAATTATTGGCATTAAGTGTACATATATTTACGGCATCGGGAGTAATAGCTGCCTTGATGGCAATTATTGCTATTGGCGACCAGCATTATGTTAAGGCCACACTTTGGTTGTTATTGGCATTGTTTATTGATGGCATTGACGGCACATTTGCCCGACTTTTTAAGGTAAAACAAATACTGCCCAATATTGACGGCAAAAGCATTGATTACGTGATTGATTTTTCGACCTATGCCATTATTCCGGGATATTTTATGTACGAAACCTTATTTTTTCCGGATGAATTTTTCCGGATATTTTGCCTTAGCCTCGCCTTATTGACATCGGCATTATATTATGGGTTGCCCAATATGGTTTCGGGTGATAAGTATTTTGTTGGGTTTCCAGTAATGTGGAATTTGGTTGCCTTTTATTTGTACTTTGTTTTGCCTTTATCCGGATGGTGGAACGTATTTATCATCCTTTTATTAAGAGCCTGTCTAAATTTTATTTTCTAATTCTATTAAGCATCAATTTTATCATGGCAAGTTGGATCATTGTCTGGCTCGTTTCGGTTTGGAACTCAAAGTCTTTACTCAATCTTCGATAGCTTTCGAGCCATGCAAAAGTTCTTTCAACAATCCATCTTTTGGCAATACTTGAATTTCGAGGCTGTATTCGATCTACTTACAACCTCAACCACCCACCCAAACGTTTTGCGGGTATTTTCAATTAACTCGCCTCTATACCCGCCATCAGCTACTATCTTTACCAATCTGCAAAACCTGCCTCTGAGGTCAGCTATAACCATTGGGGCTGATTTACTGTCATGCTCATTTGCCGCATGAACCACAACCGCTAAAAGTAGTCCCATTGTATCTACAATAATATGCCGCTTTCTGCCTTTAACTTTTTACCCCCGTCAATCCCTCTGCACAAGCCTCCGACGCTTGTTGTCTTTACGCTCTGGCTATCAATTATACCAACACTTGGCGATGAAGCCCTGCCTGCTTGCTTTCGAGTCTTATCCCTGAGTATTTCATGGATGAGTTCTATCGTCCCATCCTTCTTCCACTTGGTAAAATAGTAGTAAACAAGCTTCCATGACGGAAAATGGAACGGCAGCATGCGCCATTGACAGCCAGTTTTAAGCAAATAGAACAGCGCATTAAAAATTTCTCTTAAACTGTGTTTTCGTTTCCGTTTGTCGTCTAAAATGCCTAATATTGCACTCCATTGACTATCGGTGAGACTGCTTGGGTAGGTTTCATTTTACTTTATGTGTTTGATTTTCATAAAGCTATGAATTATTATTTAAACGTCAAACTGATAGTCTTTTATTCACATCTCTTTTAATAACTTTTTTCCTATCAATTTTTAGGACTGGCATGCCAATTTTTAATTTTTAGACAGTCTCTAAGTATTGCCCATTTTTTTCCCTTAAAATTTGTTTATCCAAGTCAAACTAAACTGTTAATGCCATTAAACATTGCAGTAACGGCAATACTTATGCTCACCTGCTTGGGTATATTATTAGTGTGGCAGTGTAGCGCTATAAATATATGTGGACTTGGCTCGCAATGGCAATTTTTGCGCCCAATTGCCTTAATTTGTTTGGTTTATTTATGTAGCATAACAGCCATTCAAACTTATATTGATGCAAAAAATAAACTAAAAACTAAAAACTAAAATATCCTTAACTAGCCTAATGCTATGCTCAATTTTTTTGACCTACCCACCCCAACTTGGCAACCTTGGATGGGTTATTTTTTAATGCTTATTGGCAGCAGCATAGCTGGATTTATCAATACTATTGCCGGAAACGGCTCGGCTATTACCTTGCCTTTGTTGGTTTGGTTGGGCTTGCCTACAAACGTAGCTAATGGCACAAACAGAGTGGCAGTTTTAGCACAAATTGCAGTAAGTTTAGGCGTTTATAAGCAGGCAAAACAACTACAATTACAATATATGGGCTGGTTAATTGTACCGTCTATAATTGGTGGTGCAACAGGTGCTATATTGGCAGTACAACTTAACGAACTTTGGCTAAATCTGTTTTTAGGGGTAATTATGCTAATTATGCTAAAACTAACTGCCAGCGACACAAAAAAATGGCTAACACCAAACACGCAAATAACGCAAGCAGCAGCGCAGCTTAAAGACCCCAAAACAATATTGTTATTTGCCATTATTGGTATATATGGCGGGTTTATTCAAGTAGGTGTAGGTATTTTTATTTTGGCAGCCTTGGTATTACAAGCACATTTTGATTTACGTACTGCAAACGGACTTAAAATACTCTTAGCTTTTTTATTTACGGCTCCAGCTTTGGTTGTTTTTATGTGGCATCAGCAAATTTATTGGCCTTTTGCCATAGTTAGCACTATTGGGCAAAGCACAGGCGCATATATAGCAAGTAAATGGGCTACAAAAACCGAAGGGGCAATTTGGTATATGCACCGTTTTCTTTTATTTGTAATATCAATAGGCGCTATACAGTTTTTTTTAAAATTTTATCAGTTATGGCCAAAATAAATCCAACGAAATTTAAAAATATAATTGAAAATAAAAAGTATTAGTTATTGTGTTAATTACCCTATTTTTGCTTCAGCATTTGTTTTTACCTTACCTTGCAGCGTTTTTTGCTTAATTAGTACTATCTTAGCTTTGTAAAATAATTACTATTTATATGTTCGAGTTCAAAAAAATATTTAGTCCTAACCAAGCCATCAATAAAGCAACGCTGTTGCTTGTTATAGCCACTCAAACCATTTTATTTTTGTTGCTATGGTACAGTAGCTCCGAGCTTATACCAAAACCTCACGAAATATGGACATCATTTGTTGCCATGCTAAAAGAAGGCGATATGTTGCGCGAGCTTTTAGTAAGTATGGGCTTATGTATAAAAGCCATGTTTATTGCCATAATCATATCGCTAATATTGGCTTATTTAACCGCTGTGCCGTTTTTTAGACCCATTGCATTTTTGGTGTCGAAGGGGCGATTTTTAACTTTGGTAGGGCTTAGTTTTGTTTTTACCTTACTTACAAGCAGTGGCCATTCGTTAAAAGTGGCTCTAATGGTGTTTGGCATTACAGTATTTTTTGTTACCAATATGATAAGCATGATAGATGCCATCCCAAAATCAGAGTTTAATCATGCGCGCACCTTGCGTTTTAGCGAGTGGCAGGTAGTTTGGGAGGTAATTATTTTAGGCCGGATACACGAAGTCTTTGAAATTATTCGCGCCAATTTTGCCATAAGTTGGATGATGCTGACCATGGTCGAGGGTATTTCAAGGGCCGAGGGCGGTATTGGAACCATGTTGCTAAACCAAAGCAAACACTTACATTTAGATGCTGTTTTTGCTATTCAGTTTGTTATATTATTAGTAGGTATTAGCATGGATTATTTAGTAGGCGTACTGAAAAATTTGTTCTGCCCCTATGCGAAATTAAGCTTAGAGAAAAAATAACCCCATTTTGTGTAACAAGAGGGCTTAAATAATTCGCATTTTTTCCGGATATTATTTTACCATTCCTATCCGGATTTAGAAATAAACAATCCCATATTTATCTAGGAACAGTTATAATTTCCTTCTAAACATTAGCAATTTATCGCTCATAAAGCCAACACAAAGAAAGCAAACCAAAAAACCGCACAAATAGATATGTTAATTAAGCATCCCTACGAAATTAAAGATACAATTTTAAAAATAGATAATATTTCATTGTCGCTTGGTGGTAAATTAATATTAAACCAAGTAAACGCCGAAATTAAAGACCTTGTACGCCCCAACATAGAGCAAGGGCAAATTGTGGGGTTTTTAGGGCCATCGGGTATAGGCAAAACAAAACTGTTTGAAATAATGGCAGGCTTGCAACAACCTGACTCTGGGCAAGTCTTGATAGGCACCTCCCTAAAGCCGGTCAAGCCCGGAAGTATGGGCGTAGTGCAACAAAGCTATCCCTTGTTTAACCATCGCACCGTTAAAAGCAATTTAGAGATTGCTGCCCGCAAAGGCAATATTCCGCAAACCGAACGCACCAAACGTATTAATGATTTGTTAGTGCGTTTTAAATTGCAACAACAAGCAAACCAATACCCTGCCCAGCTATCGGGGGGGCAGCGCCAACGCATTGCCATTGCCCAACAATTATTATGCTCTGATGGGTTTTTACTCTTAGACGAGCCTTTTTCGGGGCTTGATATTATAATGATAGAAACTTTAAGCCAACTTTTAATAGAAATTGCCCAACAACATGAGCATCGAACTATTATCATCGTTTCGCACGATATTGAATCGACTGCCGCTATTGCCGATACCCTGTGGCTAATGGGGCGCAATTTTACCGAACAAGGACAACCCATTGATGGCTCGCATATTAAATATACCTTTAATTTGGTTGAACTCGGTTTGGCATGGCAACAAAATATCATTGCTCAACCCGAATTTCATGATTTGGTAAATGAAGTGCGCGGGCTGTTTAAAAAATTATAAACAGTAGTAGGATAGGGGAGCGTAGCATCCGGAAAAAAAAGTAACCAAGTCAATTTAAAAAAAACAGCCCACAGACAAATTAAGTCTGTGGGCTGTTTGCTGTTTTACGTAGTTAGTAAATTTTCAGATAAAAAACAAACTCTGACGGGCTTACGCTCATTTCTATCCGGATAATTATTAAGATTTACAAACTATAAACAAATTATCTAATAAGCTAATTAATGCGAAACTACTAATTTTTTTACTTCAACGGTGCCATTAATAGCGCGCGTTTCAATAAAATACATACCTTCGGGCAAGGTGCTTGTATTTATTTCGCTTTGTGGTTCGTTGTCAACTGGTTGGTTTAGATACATACGGCCTTTAAGGTCATAAATACGAATTTGTGTTAATGGTATATTTGCATTAACAACCATCAAATTGTCAACCGGATTAGGGTAAAAATCAACGACAAAATCGGTGGGGGTAAAATTATCATCTTTACAGGTTGTACCGCCGTTAAAACTGTACGAGCAACCGCAGCCTGTAATAGTAACGGAATAGTTGTTGCAGTTGTGCATTACAGTTAATACTTTTGAGCCTTTAACGGTTGTTACAGGGCCGCCGGTAATTGTGAAGTCATAATTTGCTGGTTTACATTTAAAAACCATTGTATAAAAGTCAACAGTTTGGTTGCCGCCGCCGCCCAATACTTGAGTTACCACCAAGTCAATTTTAATAGTGCCGGTTACTGCTGTGCGGGTGCTTTCGCAGCCTGTGGTAGTATTGTAACAACTAACCCAGTATGTTGTGGTATTATTTAAATAAACACTATAAGAGCTACCTGTATAAAATGGCGAGCCACCAGTTTGGGTGGTGTACCAGCGCGCTATTGTGCCTGTGCCGCAACCATTTGCACTAAGTGTTAAGTTGCCGGGGCCACACCGCGAAGCGTTTACAGCCGTTGGTGGGTTTGGAATTAGGTTTACTGTGCCAGTAACGGCTGCACGACCACTTTCGCAACCGCTGGTAGGGTCGTAACACGAGGCGTAGTAAGTGGTGGTATTGTTTAAGAAAACTGTATAGGGGTTGCCAGTATATATGGGGGTACCGCCGGTAGGGGCAGTGTACCAACGCACTACCTGCCCTGTGCCACAACCTATTGCACTTAACGACACGTTGCCCGGCCCGCAGCGTTGGGCACCTACGGCTGTAGGTGCAGGTGTAGGCGCGGCAATAGTTATCGTAAATTGTTTTGAGGTACAGCCAAGATCGGCATTATAGGTATAGCTAATAGTGTGTGTACCCACGCCGGCAATGGCAGGGTCAAAAACGGCAATACCATCATTGGCAGTGCCATTGTTAATGCCCGTGCCGGTGTAATTTCCCGATAAGGTGGTTGTAGTGCCAGGTGTTACAACATGGCTTTGTTGTATAGCATTATTGCCCGAACAAGTTACGCCCGCAAGATTAGTACTGCCTACTAAGGTGTTACCTAAACCATCGGTTATGCTATAGCTGGCAGGGTTGGTTATACCGCTGCAACCACTTGCGTTACCCATGCCATCGCCATAGCTATCGAAAACTAATACCGTAAAGGGGCCAAGGGCTTTATTAATAGTGCCCGACGAAACGGTAGTTATGCCGTTGTTTGCAAACGAACCACGCGGAAAAGTTTTAATAACCTCGCCACTTACTGCCCTAATTTCAGCACTTTGTTCATCATTGCTATACTCGTCTCCGTCTAAAACAATATTGATACTGCCAAACTGCTCGCTGGGGCTGGCAGTTATAGTTATTGGAGTATTATTGCCAAAACATAATGCCGAGGCCGGAACTCCCGTAAATGTAGGCTGTGTAGGTAGTAAATAAGTTACGGTATTGGTGCAAGGGTTTACATTGTCGGTAACGGTTACGCTAGTAGTGGCCGTTGGCACACCCGTTAAAGTAACAGTTTGTGGGTTTGAACCAAAGGCAAACGTAGCACTTGCACTACCAGCAGTTGCAGTAAAAGTGCCGCTTGGCGTATTGTGTTCTATGGTTAGTTGCAAACTGTAGGTGGTGCCGGCGGCATTGCAGCTTATGGGTTTGGCTTGTGTTACCTCAATGCAGTTGCACCCCGAAAGGCAGGCTATGCCCGATGTGTAGGCATTGTAATAGTGTTGTGATACCGAGTAAAACTGGGTGGCGTTAGTATTTACATAAGGCTCCATAATCTCGTCGGTTGCGGGGTTATTATGCCACATGCCAAAATTATGGCCGGTTTCGTGGGCAACTACCACGCGCAAATTCGATAGGGCTGCCGGGCTTGGGGGTACGCCGGTATATCCGGTAAAATCTTCGTTAAGTTGGTAGCGATAGTCATTGCAAATAGCATCTAAAAAAGCTATGCCTACAACGCCGCCACTAATATTAACGGCTGTCCAGCACGAGCCAAAATCGTAAACAGTTGCACCAAAGCCGCCACCATTGCCCCAACTTCTAAAATTGTAGAGGTAGGCAACAGCATCGGTAGAAACATTTGTTTGAAATGGGTCGGTTGATGTTGTAGCGTGGTAATAAGTTACGGTTACAAAATCAATATCTACATTAAGGCTGGTGTAGTTTGCTTCGGCAGCATTATAAATAGCATTAAGGTAGGTTTGAATATTGGCAGTAGAGCTATACCTCACAAACATACTGTAATCGCTGGCTACGGCACATTCAAGTTTACGGCAAATATAGCTTCCGGTAATGGTATTAAGTTTGTACGAGGCTTCGGTATTGTCGTTAACTCCGGGTATTTCGTTTGAGAAACCTTGTGAATGTGGCGCTTTGCAATTATCTTTATTATCCGGATTTGGTGAAATTGGTGCAGGGGTATCCGGATTGTTGGGATTATTAATGTTTTCCTCCGGATTACTGTTTTGCATTTCTTTTACCTTTGCCATTACTTCGTCAGCGCCACAACGGTGCTCGCCTGTGTCTATCACATCGGTATTAGCATAGACCAAAAAATAGTTAGCGGGGGCAGTTGCATCAAATCTTTTAAGCGGCTCAAGGTATATATCTTTGTTGCCCGTGCCAACAAATCCAAACAACCAGTTTTGGTCAATGCTTAAACGCACATCGCCACCACTATTGGCATTTAAAAAGCCCCTGAACGTGGTGTTGTGAATGGGTGTTTCGTTAATAACGCCATTTTGGGTACCAACCCTAACGGTTACATTTTCGTTTCTAATGTCTTGTGCCCATACGTGTAGTTTCCAAGCGTAGTCGGTACCTAAATTAAGGTTAAATTTGCCTGGGTAATTACTGCTTCTAATGTGTTCATCTAAGGCATTAACATCTAACTTGTAAACTGCATAAGCCTTAAATTGATGGCTTAGTTGGTTGTGCAACTCGCTCGAAATAGTTTGTTTGTTGCCAGTAAACGTTTCAATTTTTTGTTGTACTGCTGTTTGTGCGTGTGCCAGTGCAAATGTTGCGAGGAGACAAATGCAGGCAAAAAGTGTAGAAAGTGCTTTTTTCATAAATTAAGTTAATATAAATAGAAAGTGATTTGTAAGCAATTAAAAATTAGGCAAATTTAGTACTTATTTTGTTGGATGTATTAACTGCCGATATTTTTTCCACTTTTCGCCATTGATTAAAGGAATAGCCTGCAAATCTACTTATAGTTTAAGCACTAATAAGATTCTTCTACGGTTACGCTACCTTCGCCGGAGTTATTCCATTGAACGGTAATGGTATTAGAGCCTTGCCCCGTTAAAATATTGCCACCTGTTACTAACCAGTTATAGGCGTTTCCTGCGTTATAGGCGGTAGTATAGGTGTAGGTATTGTTTTTACAGGCAATTTGTTGGCCGGCAATAGCGGGCGTTGGCGGGGCAATACAGCAGCTCCAATTAAAAAAATTACATACCGTAGCCCAGGCTGTTTGCTGCATTTTTAGGGCTAAATCTGCTGGTACCTCCGGAAAATCAACGCCCCAAATATTAGTTGTTTGGTTTGTTAAGCCTTCCGGACTTTGTTGGTAAATGGTAGCAAACATCACACATGCAATATAATAATTGCCAATTTCGGTTAGGTGGATATTGTCGCTAAAAAGGTCGGTTATATTGTCAATACCGGGGACAGTGCCAAGCGCAATACTGTCGTATAAGGCAGCCATAGCTTGGCCTGCGGGTACTAATTGGGCGTTTGCGCTGGGGTGCAGGTCGTTAACGTGGTCAACAATGCCTTGCCAGGCTGGCAGGTCAAGGGTAAGGCGGTCGCGCCAAGGGAGGTGGTCTTCGGGGTCCCAGTCGCAGCCTTCGGAGTTTCCGCTATCGGTACAATGCCAGGTTTCATAAACAAAAAATTTTATATCGGGGCGGTATTGGGCAGCCATCGAGTAGAAACTGTCGGCATACTCGTAGGTGTTAGACCATTGCAAATGAGGCTTTAGCGGAACGGCTTCGGTAACAATAAAAACATCGTTTAGGCCGGTTGGCAGCACGTCGGGGTAAAAATCGCCTTGTGCAGTATAGGGATTTGTCCATTGCCAACTTAAATTGGCACCGTTACCAACAGTACTTTGGTAATTATGGTCGTATCCGGCATCGTCGGCAAGGTCGTTAAACATTTCGGGCATCGTAAAATTTACCAAACTATGCCCCAAAATATAGACATCATGGTCTTGCGGTTGAGAAGAGAGCGATATGGTGTTAAAACAACAATAAAGGCAAAAGATAACTGTGTAAAGACTCAAGCTTTTCATATTAAAAAAATAGACACAAGTTGGTAATGGTAAATGTTTATGTTATATGTTTGTAATGTATAAGAAAATAACTTTTTACCGAACGAAATAGTTTCTTTGTTGGTTGTTTGGCAACCTAAATAATCCGAAAAAGAAACCTGTAATTAAGATAGTGTTGATTTGGTAAAAAAACAGTAATTTTGTGACCCGTAGTGCTGTTGTCAGCATTTTCCGGAACTCATGGCAAAATATATATTTATTACAGGTGGCGTAACTTCGTCGTTAGGCAAAGGCATTATTGCCGCCTCTTTAGGTAATTTATTGGCCGCACGTGGCCTGCGGGTTACCATCCAAAAATTTGACCCTTATTTAAACGTTGACCCCGGCACTTTAGCCCCCTACGAGCATGGCGAATGTTATGTTACCGAGGACGGGGCAGAAACCGACTTAGATTTAGGGCATTACGAGCGATTTTTAAACACCAATACCTCACAAGCCAACAACGTAACAACCGGTCGCATTTATTTGACCGTCATTGAAAACGAACGGCAAGGTAAATACGAGGGAAAAACGGTACAGGTAATACCACATGTAACCGACGAAATAAAACGCCGTTTTCAACTTTTAGGCAACAGCGGCGACAATAACGATATTATTATTACCGAACTGGGCGGTACAGTGGGCGATATTGAATCATTGCCCTACGTGGAGGCATTGCGCCAATTGCGCTGGGAACTTGGCAATTTTAATTGTTTGGTTGTGCACGTAACTTTAGTTCCTTGGCTAAACGCAGCCAAAGAGTTTAAAACTAAACCCACACAAAACTCGGTTAAAAGTTTGCTTGAGTTGGGCATTCAACCCGATATTATTGTTTGCCGTACCGAGCGACCAATAACCGACGAAGTGCGCACCAAAATTTCGAGATTTTGTAATGTAGAGTTTCCGGCGGTTATTGAATCGGCAGATGCAAAAAGTATTTACGACGTTCCACTTCTACTGCATCAAGAAAAATTAGACCGAATTGTTTTAGAAAAATTGCGCTTTAGCCACGTAAAAGAACCATATTTAAAACCCTGGAAAGATTTTTTAGAGCGCCATAAGCACCCCAACAAAAAGGTGCGCATTGCCTTAGTAGGAAAATACGTAGAGTTGCAAGATAGTTATAAATCTATTTTTGAATCGTTTGTACATGCCGGAGTTGTAAACCAATGCAAAGTTAAAGTTGTTAGTATTCATGCAGAAGAAATTACCACACAAAATGTAAATGAGTTGTTTAAAAAAGTAGATGGTATATTGGTAGCCCCCGGATTTGGTGACCGCGGCATTGAAGGTAAAATTACCGCCATACAGTTTGCCCGCGAACAAAAAATACCCTTTTTTGGTATTTGCTTGGGTATGCAATGTGCCGTTATTGAGTTTGCCCGCAATGTGCTTGGCTTAGAAGGCGCACACTCTACAGAAATGCAACCCGAAACACCGCATCCGGTAATTGACAAAATGGAAAATCAAAAAAATATTACCCGCTTGGGTGGTACTATGCGACTTGGAACTTACCCTTGCGTATTAAAACTCAAAACAAAAGCCTATAAAGCTTACCGCAAAAAAAATATTGACGAACGACACCGCCACCGCTACGAGTTTAACAATGCCTACTTAAAAGAATTTGAAGAAGCCGGTTTAATCGCATCGGGCACTAATCCAAACACCGGTTTGGTAGAAATTATGGAACTTAATAACGACAAGCATCCGTGGTTTTTAGGTGCGCAATTTCATCCGGAATTAAAAAGCCGCGTTTTAGACCCTCATCCGCTATTTGCCGACTTCGTTAAAGCAGCCATTGAACATAAAATACAACGCAAACAACAGGAGGAGCAACAACAACAACAAGAAAATAGCGAAATACCAAATACCGCCAAACCTATTTAATTAAATTGCGCAGTAAAAGAAAAGATAATACCTGCCCACATAAACAAGTTATAAAATGGAATTTATAGCAAAAATTATAATTATTTTAATAGCAATTGCGCACTTATATTTTATGTATATCGAAATGTTTGCGTGGGAAACATTAGGTAAAAAAACATTCAAATCTTTGCCCAAAGATTTGTTTACCCCAACAAAAGTATTAGCCGCCAATCAAGGGCTTTATAATGGTTTTTTGGCTTCAGGATTAATTTGGACTTTGTTTATAGCCGATGCCGTTTGGTCAAAAAACATTGCCCTGTTTTTTTTACTTTGCGTAGCTGTTGCCGGAATTTATGGTGCGCTGACGGCTAGTAAAAAAATATTTTTTGTGCAGGCTTTGCCGGCAATCATTGCTATAATTTGTTTGCTTTTATAAGATAAAATAACATATCCGGTTGGTATTTTTTATTTTTTCCGGATAAAAAAAAGGAATAATAAATATAATTACACCCAATTTTGCATTTTTTCACCCAATAATATATTCAAACTAAGATATTTTTAACCATGAAAAAACAATTTTTTTTCAACCAATATTTGCTGCCACTCCTGTTGTTTTGTACCGGTTTGCTCATTTTTAGCCCAAGTTGCGGCAATAAAACAGCCAATAACCAAAACGCACAAAATAGTACAGCTACTAAAAATAAGGCGAACCAACAAAATACCAATAATACTGCCACCCAACACGAGGGGCTTATTAATTGGGTAAGTTTTGAAGAAGTAGAAAAATTAGTTAAGGAAAATCCAAAACCGGTACTAATTGATATTTATACCGACTGGTGCGGCTGGTGTAAAAAATTAGACAAAAACACCTTTAATTACCCTGCCATTGCCGAATATGTTAATAAAAATTTTTATGCGGTAAAATTTAACGCCGAAATGGCTGGCGATTTGCAATTTAATGGCCGCACTTACCCGCCCGTTCCCGGAGGTCGCAAACCTACCAACAGTTATGCCAAATTGTTAATTTTAGGTAACCAGCCTTCTGGCCGTATGGGTTACCCAAGTATTGCCTTTTTAAACGAAAAATTAGAGCGCATAAACGCTTTTCCGGGCTACAAATCGCCGGCACAGTTCGATGCACTTCTCAACTTTATTAAAAACGACGAGTACAAAAAAACTACTTATAATGTTTATGCTGCTAATTTTAAATCGGCCATACCCGCCGATGCCGATAAAGCTCCACCCCCCGCACAGCCTTTAAATAAACCACCCACCCGCCAAATGCAGCAACAAACACTACCTCCTAACGTTAAAATACAGGAAAACAAACAAGGATTACCACAAAAAAATGTGAAAGTACAAGTTCCGCCGGTGCAACGCAATGCAAACAATAATTCAAATAACAATTCAAATAATAAATAATCAGTATTTAATTCCTGTAAATAACGCTGCCTTTAATGCACCAATCGTATAAAACCTTACGCGACTTAGTTCAAATTGACTCGCCAACGGGCTTTACCCAAGAAGCCTGCAACTATATACAAATAACCTTAGAAAACTACGGCTGGAAACCAAAAATTACCAATAAAGGAGCTGTGGTTTGCCAACTTGCCCCCAACCCAACCCTAAGCATAGCCGCCCACGTTGATACCCTTGGTGCCATTGTAACCAAAATTAATATGGATGGAACTTTAGGTATTTCCTTGCTGGGAGGGCCTGTTTTACCCAGTTTTGAGGGCGAGTACGTGCGCATACATACCCTCGAAGGGCAAATTTTTTCCGGAACACTTTTATTAGACAACCCCTCGGCACATGCTAACCGCCAGGCAGGTACAACCGAACGCGATATTAGCAATATGCACATACGTTTAGATGAATTGGTTTTTTCAGAATTTGAAACTAACCAGCTAAATATACGGGTGGGCGATATCATTGCATTTGACCCTAAATACACCGAACTGCCAAGCGGGCATATAAAATCGAGGTTTATGGACAACAAAGCCGGATGTTTTGTGTTGCTTGAACTGGCAAGACGCTACGCCGAATTAGGTATTGCCCCCCCCGTTGAACTGTTTTTTAGCAATTACGAAGAAGTAGGGCATGGTGGTTGCGCAGGCCATTCGCCTACAATTAAAGAAATATTGGTAATTGATATGGGTGTAATTGGAACCACTTTACAAGGCCAAGAAACACACTGCTCAATTTGTGCCAAAGACAGCAGCGGCCCTTACGATTACGAATTTAGACGGCAGTTGGTTTTATTAGCAGAGGCCAATCATATTCCGTATAAATTAGATGTTTACCCGTATTATAGTAGCGACGGCTCGGCAGCCCTTAAAGCAGGTGTTGATGCCCGCGTAGCATTAATAGGCCCAGGCGTTGCGGCAAGTCACGGCATGGAGCGAACCCATAAACAGGGAATTGAAGCCACTATTGACCTGTGTATGGCATATATTGGCTCAATTTTATAAATAATTTGTATTTTTATAAAGAAAATAACCGTTTTATTACAAATGCGTGCTAATTTTGGCGGCATAATACAACACTACATCAAATTCAGTAATTTTATAGCTAACCAAATTGTATTTAAATTATGGGAAGACGTGTTATTAAAGCAAGCGAAATTAGCACCTTGCCATCATCAACCAACAGCACCGAACGCGACATAGATGGTGTTTCATCAAGAGGGATTGTTAATTTGGAAATTAACCCCGATGCCGAACAACAAATTCCGGATGGTTATTTAGACCGACTTATTAAATATATACCCGCCGAAATTGTTGCCGCCTACCTTACCATGCAAAACATAGTGGCAACGATGGCCGAATCTATACGCCCATTTTGGATTGAATGGGCGGTTTTTGGCGCTTTGCTATTGCTTACACCCTTATATATTTGGCGGGTTACGCGCGCTCCGGGTTTACCCCCAGCATGGTTGCAAATTGGCATCTCAACCTTGTCGTTTGCTATTTGGGTGTTTGCCCTTGGCGGCCCATTTGACGAACTGCCCTGGTACCAAGCCGCTTACGGAGCGTTGATTTTACCCATTTATACTTTAGCGCTACCAATTATTGATGGCGACTAATTTATTATTTTCTTGTCCGGAATTATTACGGATAATAGTCTTGATTCTATTTATTCAAACACGCTTATAAATTTGCTGTCTATTAGGCGAGTTTATCTCAATTTATATTGATTTTTTTAATTTGTCAAGTAATAGGTATGGTATTGCGCGAAGCCCATTTTGGCGATGATTACGAGCTAATTGATACAGGCGATTTTGAAAAATTGGAAAGATTTGGCCCCATCATTGTTGCCCGCCCCGAAACGCAGGCACTTTGGCCTAAAGCACTGCCAGAAACCGAGTGGAATAAATTAGCCCATGCTAAATTTGTGAAAGGCAAAAATCAGACACAAACACAGCCCGACAACGCAAATTATAGTACTGCCAACAAAGAAGATACTGGGCAATGGATTAAACTTAAACCTATGGCCGACCAATGGTTTATACAATGGCTTATGAACGATGCAGACCAGCAAAATATCCGGATAAAAATGCGCTTAGGGCTTACTCCTTACCGACACGTAGGTATTTTCCCTGAGCAATGCGACAACTGGCACTTTATGGCAAATAGTATTGCCCAGCTACCTAAGCCTCCACAAGTACTAAATTTGTTTGCTTATACTGGGGCGGCCTCGTTGGTGGCGCGGCAGGCTGGAGCCGAGGTTGTACACGTAGATGCTGTAAAATCAACTATTACCTGGGCAAATGCCAACCAAACAGCATCGGGCGTTGATAAAATAAGGTGGATGCTTGACGATGTGCTTAAATTTGTAAAACGCGAAGTGCGCCGCCAGCACATTTACCAAGGCATTATACTTGACCCACCCCCTTATGGGCGCGGCCCCGATGGCGAAAAATGGCTATTAGATAAGCACCTGCCCGAGTTGCTCCACTACTGCGCACAACTGTTGCCACCTAAAAACTGCTTTGTTATTATGAATTTGTATGCCGTAGGTTATTCGGCATTAACTGCCAACAATTTAGGGTGCGCCTGTTTTTCGCAAGCCCAAAACCCCGATGTTGGCGAACTTTACATACCCGACCGCGCAGGACGCAAATTGTCTTTTGGGGTGTATTGGCGTTTTTTTGCTTCTTGAAAAATATAACAATCAAACAAATCAAAAATAAAATCCGCGTATTAGTATCATAAAACTAGGAGTAATGGACAAAAATTAGGCTATTTTTTAGACGCTTGGTTCAAGTGGACATTTTTAATGCTGTTTTTTTATTCACTTTTTTACATTATTCTTGAATATTTTATTTCTTTGCATGTCTGTAAAAACGGAAACAAGCTCTGCTGGGGAGCAACTTGTCAGGGATAAAACAGATGCTTGACGAAAATGTCTTATCAAAGGCTTACTGTATATTGTAAGCCTTTGATATTTTCAGAAAGCCCTTATACCTTTAAAAACCCATCTATAAATTTCATTTTCCGTTTCATTGATAGGCCATTATGGTTTCTTAATTTGTTTTTTAAATCTGCGAAATGTCCATCAATAGCATTGGTTGTGTTAGGTATTTGAAGTTCCCTGTTATCGTGCCAAGTAAACAACCCAAGGTAAATTATTCTTCAAACTACGATAAGCACTTCTAAGCCTTTTATGCGTATAAAACGATTTGTTTGTAGTCGGATTTACAGTTCTCTCGTTTAGAAACACTTTCCATTTTTCAAGCCATAGCCCTAATGCTCCGACAAAGCTTTCTTTGTCTGTTTGCTTCATCAAATCTACAACATCCATCAGCTCTTGTGCAGCTTTTAGCTTTGGCTTACGGGTCAAATATCTTCGAATTATTGCTGCTTGATGAAACTGGCACATTTGAACAGGAATACCCTTAAACGACGCAATTAAGCCTTTTCTTCCGTCACAAACAATAGCCGAAATAGTAAAACCTCGCCTTGTTAACTGCTTAATTCCTTCTATATACAGCCCAGTGGTCTCTGTCTTTACATAATAGTGCAAAAGGTTTTCTTTGGTGTAGGCATCTTAAAAGCATTACGCCAAAACCCCGCCCCCAATAGGTGGTGTCCATTAATACAACGACTACTCTACCTGTTTTTTCGTAGCCACTATTTTAATCTTGTCTAACCGCCTTTGAATCGTTTTAACAGAACAATTATACTTGTGAGCTAACTGCAAATAGGTCTGTTTACCACTTTTGTATTCTTCCCATATTTGCTCGTTATTGATGCGTTGCCCACCTAAAAATTGTTTCCCACAATGAGCACACTTATACAATTGAACTCCTTTTACAAGTCCGTTTTTCTTTACAAACCTTTTACCACAGTAAAAGCATTTTTTTTATTCATAACCTTTGATTGTCCTCAAAGCTAACAATAGTAATGCTTTCGAAGGTTTTTAGCCTAAAAAATGTCCATTAAGCCTAAAACTAATACGCGGATTTTTATTCAATTGTACAAGCAAACGCCGCAAACAAGTGACTGGTAGTTTAACCTACCTGTTAATTTCAATAGTTCCTTGTCGCTCGTAGTGATTATCTAACACACGGAAGATATAGAAATAAGTTCCGTCGGGTAAGGGCTTGTCAGAGGTTTTGAGGGTGCCCGTCCACCATCCGGAGTTATCGCAGCCATAGTTTTGGGCTTCGAATACAATATTACCCCAACGATTGTAAATAATTAATTCATTGTCCTTAGTACAATCAAGATTAGCAATTACAAATTCGTCGTTTTTAGAATCGCCATTTGGGGTAAGTAATTCGTAAATTACTATTCCTTCAGGCGTAGCAGCGTTTACGGTAACAATTACTTTATTGGTAGCGCACAACTCTTGACCTTCACCTTTACAAGGCAGTTCGGCTATATCGCAAATTGTATATTCGAAGGTATCAATACCGCTAAAATCGGGTTTTGGAGTATAACTAATGGTTTTATCAGAATTTAAGCTAACCGAACCATTTTTTGGTGTAGCTATTTTGCTGATTATTAGTTCGCCGTTATTGGTATTTATATCGTTATCTAAAACCTCAATTATAACCGATATATTTTCGTCGGTGGTTGTGGCATCTTGTTTGGCAATTGGTAAGCCTATTTTTGCAAAAACATGAATTGTTACCGAAGCTGTTGAGCAGCCTAAATCGGGGTAACAAATTTTATAATTGAAAGCGTCTTGGCCTGTATATCCGGATGTTGGGGTGTAAGTATAATCAGTACCACTGCCTACTAAGGTGCCATGTATGGGTTGGGTTTCAATACTAAATGTTAATCCGGTTAAGTTCGGATAAGTGTCGTTCATTAAAACCTGAACGGGCAAAGATGCATCGTTACAAATATTATAAGTGTCGGCTATGGCATCAAGTAGATTTTTAACGTTAATAACTACTATCGCTTCGTCACAACCAAGCACTGGGTCGCAAATTTTGTAGGTAAAGGTATCGGTGCCGTTGAATCCGGGGTTGGGTGTATAAGTAAAAGTGCCATCGCCGTTAACAACTACAATTCCGTTTTTTGGTTCTATGGTAATGGTAACTTCAAGGTCTTTAAAATTGGCATATTTATCGTTATCGTCAAAATTAATAGTTTCGGGAACACCATCTTCGGCAATAGCGGCATCATCGTTGGCAATTAAGCCATCGGTAACATTTATAATTACCGTTGCTGTATCGCAAAGTGGTGGGTTATTGTCGTCGCATATTAGCACATCGAAGGTGTCAATACCTACAAAATTGCCATTGGGTGTGTAAATTACGCAAGTGTCGGTTGCATTAAATAGGCCGTTTCCATTTGCTGGCGGGTTTAACAGGGTGTAAGTGAGCGGGTCGCCATCGGGGTCGGTGGCAGCAATACAAATTGTTTTTTTAGTATTTTGGTTGGTAAATTCAAACAAATAGTCGTTGGCCGTTGGTGGATTATTTTTTGCAGGCGGCACAATATTAATCACTACTTCAACGGTTGTACATAATTTATCTGGATTAGGCTCGTCGCAAATCTCTACTAAAATAGTTACCGCACCCAAGTAAACGGCATCGGCTTTATATACAATGCAGGTATCGTTTAGTGCCCAGTTAGCTTGCCCTTTTCCAGGGTTTATAGATATGAACTTGTAAGTTAGGGTTTCTTTGTTGGGGTCTTCGGCACCAATACAAATAGTGATGGTAGAGTCGGGGTTAGTGGTAATAGGCGGCAATGTGTTGGCAATGGGTGCTTGATCCGGATTGACAATAACGATGTATAGCTTAAACGTATCGCAGGCGTTTTGCGGGTCGCAAACTACTAAGTCCAACACATCGTTGCCATATATATTGTTGGCGGGGTTGTATAATAAACAGCTATCGCCGGTAACAACAGCACTACCTTTTGAGCCTTGTTTTAAAATAGATAAAGTAAGATTATTTGGGTCTTCGGCATCGAACAAAGTCAGGCAAATTTCTTTATCAATGTTCATGGTAACAATTGCCGTTTCTTCGGTTCCGGATGGTGAAGTATTGGGTTTGGGATCGACTTTTATGGTTACAAAAACAGTATTACAAGCGCCTTTTTCGTCGCAAACGTTGAAGGCAAATTTGTCGGTACCGCTAAAACCATTGTTGGGTGTATAGATAAAGCAAGTGTCATTAATAAACACATAAGCACCGTTATCGGCAGGGTCAAATGGGGTTATGGTGTAGGGGTCGCCATTGGGTTCAAAAATGTCAAGGCAAATTATTTCGGTTGCTGTTTCATAAGGGGTGGTATAGTTAATATCCGGAACTTGTGGCGGGTCGTTGATATCTAACACGTTAATAATTACAATAACATTATCGCAAAGGCCAAATGGGTCGCAAACTATAATTTCGAGGGTATCTTTTCCGGCAAAGTCTTTATTTGGTGCATAAGTGTAGCAGTTGACTCCGGCGGGGTTAATACTTCCATTATTGGGGTCATCAACAACAGTAATGGTTACAGCGTCTCCGTTGGGTTCGGTATATAATATGCAGAAATTGGCGGGCGAGTTTTCTGGGGTAATTACAGGGTTAGGATCGGCGTAGGCTATTGGAGCTTGGTTGTTTTGTGCCTCAACATTTATAACTATGGTAACTAAACTGCAATTATTGTTGGGGTCGCAGGCTGTGAATATGATGGTATCTTTGCCACTAAAGCCTGCATTGGGGTTGTAAATAAAGCAAGTATCGTTAGTGGGTGTATAAGAGCCATTTTTAGGCAGTACCGAGTTTTGTAATGTTACTGGCTCGTTTTCGGGTTCGGTAATATCGAGGCAAATTTTTACGTCGGTGTCGTAAGGAGTTGTAACGGTTAGGGTAAGTGGGTTTGGGGGTAAATTAGTTGGTTTAACTACAATTTTAATAACAATTGTGATACACTCGCCATAGGGGTCGCACAAAACAAAGTCAAGGCTTTCGTTGCCTACAAATCCGGCATTGGGTAAATATTCAAAACACGCTCCAACAGTTGGTGTTAATGTGCCATTATCGGGGGTTTCGGGGTCAATTGAAACGGGGTCGCCGTCTGGGTCGGTAAAATCTAAGCAAAACTCAACAGGGGTGCTTTGCGTGGTTTCGATGGTTGCATTGTTGCCCGTTGGCGGGAAGTTTACAAAATTAACGGTAATAAAGATGTCAACGGTGTCGCATAGGCCGGTATTGTCGCAAACAATGACCTGAGCGTTGTCGTTGCCAAAATAATTTGTATCCGGAACAAAAGTAAAACAACTGTCGGTAACATAAACTAAACTGCCGTTTGCGGGGTAGGTTAATATATCATAAGTTAATGGGTCGTTATTGCCATCGGTAGCAGGTACACAAAAGCCTTCAGGCTCGTTTTCGTTGGTAACAATTTCAATAAAATCGGGGCCAACGGGCGGCACATCTGTATCTAATACGGTAATATATACATTTGCCAAAACACAGCAGCCTAAATCGTCGCAAATTTCAACGGTAACGGTATCTAAGCCAATAAAACCGGCATCGGGGGTATATTTGACACAAGTACCATTCGCTTTTTCAATATCGCCGTTGGTGGGCTGCAATAGTAAGTTTAGTGAAACACCTTCGCCTTCGGGCTCGACTACCGGAATACAAGTTTGCACAATTTCACCTTTGTTGATGGTAATATTTACATTATTCACCTGCGGACATAAATTGTTATTGATAATAACGGTAATAATTGCTGTATCGCAGGCTCCTTTGTTGTCGCAGGTAATCATATCAAATATATCAGTGCCGGTTGTAAAGTCGTTAGGTATATACACAAAGCATCCGGGTGTTAGCGGCACAACTGTTCCTAAATTTGGTTGTTCAAAAGTATAAAGCAAGGCATCTCCATCGGGGTCGCTGGCAGTAACACAAAAATATTGCGCCAAGTTTTCTTTTGTTATAATGGTAGTATCGGCAATAGTTGGCGGGTTATTTGGGTTAGGCAAAACGGTAAGGTTTATGTTTACCGTATCGCAATGTAAATGGGGGTCGCAAACTATTAGTTGGGCAATATCGTTGCCAACAAATCCATTATTCGGAACAAGCAAATAACACGAGTCATTTACAGGTATCATAGCGCCATTGTCGGGCAAATTAATTAAAGTTTTAGTATAGGGTTCGCCTTCGGGTTCTACAATATTTTCCAAACAAAAGCCTATTTGCGTATTCACGTAAGTAACAATATTTAAGTCGTTAGCTATAGGTGCGTAGTTTGGCAGAACATTAAAAATATATTGTTGGTTGGTGCACGAGCCGCAATTATCGCAAATTTTAAATACAATAGTATCGTTGCCAAAATAATTATTAGGGGCTGTATAGTTAAAGCAATTTCCGGGAGCTGGCAAATTTAATGTGCCCAAGCCCGTTTTAATAATTGTAGTTGTTGTAGGCTCGCTGTCGGGTTCGGTAATGCTCATACACAAGCTGGTATCTGATTGATATTTAATGGTAATTACCGGTGGAATGCCCGAAATAACGGGTGCGCCTGTATTTGAAGTAATATTTACCTTAACCGTTAATATATCGCATTGATTGGCAGGATAGAGTGAATCGCAAACAAAAATATCGAAGAAATCAACGCCTGTAAATCCGGATTCCGGAGTATAGATAAACTGTGTTGTTGGCTCATCATAAACCACCAGACCTGTTGTTCCCGAAAGATTAAATGTAAAGTTCTGATTATCGTCTGCATCATCAGTAAATTCCGGAACAGCAAATGGCAACACCAAATCTTGGCAAGTTGTAAGCACAAGTGTATCATTTGCCCAACTTGGTGGAATATCGCAATAAACCATAATGGCTTTAATTTCATCGCATAAGCCCGATTTGTCAGTACAGGCTTTTATGGTGAGGGTATCAACCCGCGAGCCGGCAAAGGTTGTAGCGTAGTTAAAGCATTGATTAGTTTTCACATCAATAAAACTACTAATTTGCCCGGTTACGGTTAAATTAATAGTTTCGCAGCCTGCGTAATTGTAACCTATACAAATTGTTGACAGCGAAAATGGTTTGGCGCAATAAATAGTACCTGGTAACGATGTTATTTGTGGGGCTTGTGGGCTGCTAATGGCTACGGTAACGGTATCAAACGAAATACAGCCCGTTACGTTATTAGTTACTTGTACTACATAATCGGTCGTGTTGGTGGGGTAGGCTTTGGGGTTCGATATGGTTGTATCGCTAAGGCCTGCCGAAGGCGACCATAAATAGGCGCTGCCTCCAACGGCTTGCAATTGTGCGGTATCGCCGGCACAAATATTTTGGTCGCTGCCAGCGTTGGCAAACTTAAGGTCGTTGACAAAAACAGTTATCGTATCCGACTCTTTGCAGCCAGTTGGGCTAAATGGGTAGGTTACTTCAACGATGTATTGGGTTGTTTGTGTTGGAGAGGCCATGGGCGAGCCAATACTGGGGTTGTCTAAGCCATCTGTTGGCGACCAGCTATAAGTAGAGCCCAATAAGCCGCCCGTAACGTTTAGCTGTGTGGTGCCGCCGTTGCAAATAGCTATATCGGCGCCCACATTAGGCACAGGAATAGCATTGGCAAATATTGAAGTTGAAGCAGGGCATCCTTTGCCATCTGTATATTTTACGGTATATAAAATATCGTTTGTGGTATTTGTTTGAGGGTTCGCGATGTTAATATTTGAAATATTTATATTTGGCGACCATTCAAAATTGCTTGAACCATCCGGATAATTGGGTGCTAATATGGCAGTATTGCCAATACAAATATTAATAGTTTCGTTTGGCACAATTGTTTGAAGATGTTCCACTACAACTATCGAGTCGGTAGTAATACATCCGGTTGTACTGTTTTCTACTATTACAGTATAGGTCATTGTTCCCGACGGGTATGCCCAGGGGTCGGGTATATTTGTGTCCGAAACATTGCCACTCGTCCACTTATAAATATCACCGCCTATTGCTAATAGTTGTAGGCTATCGCCTTGGCATACAAACAAAGTGTCGTGGTTATTAAATACAACAGGGTTTGCATTTACTGTTACTTTTACCGAGTCAATAATTCGGCATCCTATACTTGTATCAATAGCTGCGTAATAAGTGGTAGTAGCGGCAGGGGTAACGGTTGCCGTTTCTGACTCAGATAAAATTATATCGAAGCTTGGACTTGCCGACCAGATTACACTGTTTGCTGCATCGGTAACAACTTCTAAATTAACTGTTTCGCCTTGGCATATAGCAAGGTCGTTGCTAATAGTATAAATACTCGGGCTGTGGACATAAACCTGCACCGAGTCGGTTACATTACATTTGCCGTTGTAGCCGCTAAAATAGTAGGTGGTTGTTTGGGCTGGGTTAACGGTTGCAAGCGTATCAGTAGAAATGCTTAGGGTATCAATGCCGTTGGTACTGCGTTGCCACCAAAAATAATTACAAGTGTTTGTTGAGGCTTGCAGTTCAACGGTTTGTCCTTTACAAATAGTGTCGTTGCTAACATTTGCGGTAGCCAGCATTGCCACTACCGAAACATCGTCAATATAATAATACGCCTCACCTTTTAATGGGCCGCCTACATAAACCACGTTAAAGCTATCGCTTTTAACTTCAAAATTGCCAATTGTAAAATGGGTAAAAGTTTGTGCGGCTGTAAATTGCCCGGTTATTTCAGTCCACCCATTTTTGTTTGATAAAACAAAGAAATTTCTATTTTGTATTTCCGGAGTATAATCAATAAGCTCGGGACTAAAATCGGGAGGTAGGCCGTTGCTAAAAAACATGCTCATTTCGTCAATAGCATAGCTGCTGTTGTCGGCTAAACTTGCATAAAATTTTACGCAATAGGTTGTGCCCGGTTGCGTGGGGGTAACCATTTGTCCGGTTATAAACTGGTTTGCTGTAGCGTCCATATTGCCATTACCGTCGTCGCTATAAACCGATATGCCTGCATAGCCATTTCCGGTGCGGGCGGCTTGTGCACCTTTTAAATTAATGGGCACTCCTACATTTCCACTTAATCCGGCACAAGTATTGAACGCGCTGGGGTCTCCAAGCGGGCTATCCCAAAAATCGGTTAATTCTATTTGCCCAAGTGTATCGGGGCAGGTATTTGATATATTATAAAACTCAAACGAGGGGTTTAACGTCAAATTATTTTGCTCGTTACAAGGGTCGCATTCGGCTTCTACTTCGTAAGTATTGCTATACGAAATACTGCAGCCCGAGGCATTTTCAATGGTAACATTGAAGGTGTAAACGTTAGGGTCGGTGTAAACGTGGGTAGCTACCGGCGAAGTGGTAACTAATCCTGTTCCATCGCCAAAATCCCAGGTATAAGTAACCGGAGGATTTAAATTGGTTGAGTTGTCGTAAAATATGGTTACGCCACCGGCGCAATTTTGGGCAATTTGTACAGCCGGAATTGGCGTTTGATGATAATACACGGTAACCGTATCGGTAGCACTGCATTGGCCAAATGTGCCTGCTAAAACATATTGTTTAATTGTGTTTGAATTTAAACCGTATAAATTAAGCTCAGTTCCAGAAGCCAATGTATCGCTGGTAGCCGCATCTAACCAAACATACGAGCAATAACCGCTTGAAGCGCGCAAATGTGCGACTTCGTTGCTACAAAGTACAATATCAATTAAGTTAATATCGTTCGTGTCGGTTATATTAAGTTTGGGCAATGGTGTTACAGCTACGTTGTCAATATAATAATAAGCATCGGCATCAAAGGTGCTGGTGCCGGGCAGGTCTTCCCAGTTAGTTTGGGCGTTGGCTTTAAAATTGCCTATGGTAATGTATTGCTCATTGCCGTTAGCGGTATATTTGCCCTGCACCATAGTCCAGTTAAATTTATCGTCTAAAATGCCGGTAGTATTGGTTACTTGGGGAGGGAATAAAAATAGTGGCGCTTGCGAAACAGTCGAAATAGGGTTTTGCGAAAGATGAACGCCTAAGTTTTCAATAGCTTTTCCGGAAAAATCGGCTAATGAGGTGTAAAAACTCACACAATAGTCAGCCCCCGAAGTTAAAGGTTCGTTTAAATGAACACTCAAATACTCGCGGTAGTCGCTGTTGCGATAAGCATACAAGCCGTAATAACCCAAACCTTGTTGCGCGCTTTGGTTACCAAAAATATTATTGGGCACACCTACGTTAGCATCGTTGCAGCTATGGTAAAAATCGGGCGAGGCGCCAGTTGGGCTATACCATGGGTCGGCATAAGCCAAATAATCTAAGCCGGGCGAGCTAACATCGGGAGGGCAAACCCAGTACATTTCGGCACTTCCGTTGGGCGTTAAATTGTCAAGTGCATCGGGGTTATTGCAGGGGTCGCAAAGGGGGTGGTTGGCGGGTAAAATTTCTATTTGAAACACTTCGGTTTTGGCGCAGTTGCCAAAATTATTTATAGTTAGTGCTACGTCATAAATGCCAGCAGCCGGAAAAACATACTCAAAACCACCTTTTAAAAAGCCTTCAACGCTTCCGTCATTGTTTGCATCCCAAAAATATGCAGCGTTAGGGCTGGCATTGGTCGAAAGGTCGTAAATATGGGTTGTATAACCTTCGCAGTTGGCCGTATAGCTAACTTGAATAATTGGCGGATTGGTAACAACAACGGTAAACGTATCGTGGCGGGTACAAATGCCGTCAGTAGTTGTTAAAATATAGGTTTCGGTTTGCGTAGGTACAACGGTTAGGGTATCGGCATTGCTTAGTTCAAAATAGGGGTCGGCAAAATTAGCCCAGCTAAAGGTGCTGTTTGCATTGGCCACCACACTAAAAGTTACCGGGTCAAGGCTGCAAACTTCGGCAATATTGGTAAACGGAAATGAGCTGTTTGGGGTAGTATAGGTTTTTTCAATATCGGTCAGTTCAACTACCGAAACGTCTTCTAAAAAATAGTAGCCCAAGGTTAAAAAGCCCGAAACACCCGGGCTGGTTTCGTCTTGCACGTTTGTTGTGGCATTCGGATTAAAATTGCCAATGGTTAAATATTGTAATCCGGAGGTTAGGGGTGTTACAGTTCCCGAAATGGTAACAAATCCGGATTTATTATTGACAATGCCATTAGTGTTGTAAATACCATCAATTCCGTAGGTAATGGGGTATCCAAGCGCATAACCATTGCTAATTGTTAAGGCCGAGTCGGTAAACAACAGGCCTAATTCTTCTACGGCTTGGTAGGTATAGTCGGCAAAACTCACATTAAAGCTAACACAGTATGCTTTTCCGGGGGTAAGTTGTTTGCCCATGTCTATGGTTAGGTAGTCGCGCAGCCCCGATGGCTCGTAGGCAACAAAACCGCCGTATCCATTGCCCGACAAAGGAAGTTCGTAGCCAAAAATATTGTCGGGGGTGCTAACAATACCTGCTCCGGGTGTTAAGGCAGCGCAGGCATTAAAATAATCCGGATAGCCTAATCCTTGCCAATCATCTAAGTCTGCTATATTATCTAAAAAATTGGGGCAGGAATTGTAATTTTCAAATTCGGGGTTTGGCACATAGTTTTGAGCTTGCGTGCTAAAACTAACGAAAAATACCCCCATAGCCATTATAAGGGCAATAAGGGTAAACGTTTTAAAAACTCGTGTTGTTGGTATCATCATGTCAGATAGTAGATGGCAAGTAAATATTTTATTAAATATATATTTGTTATTTGAAATTAAGTCTATATTAAGTGGTTCTCTAAAATTAGTTTATACTACTATTTGTGGTAAACGCCTGATAATGAGCCACTTATTGCATTATTCATTGTTAATTATTAATTATCAATTACTTATTGCTATTCATTTAGTTTTGACGGTATTAATTGTTTGCGCAACCAAGCGGCAAAATAACCCCAGTCTTGCCGGGTGTGCGTTGTTGTGCGATATTGTTTTGTTACTTTGTATTTATAAACTTGTTTGATTTTAGCATTTCGCCATTTTCTCCGAAATGGGTAATAATGTAAACCCCTTTGGGGAAATAAGATAATTTGTTTTTTATTTCAATAGTATTATCTGTTGTTTGTGTGCCTTCAAAAATTTTATTGCCCAACAAATTATATACAATGTAATTTGTTATGTTTAGATATTCCTTTGGCGAATTTGTTGTTTTATCAACATTTGGACTGCAAGGGGGCGGTGTTACTAAAGTGGGACATTGCACATTTTCTAACAAAACCTCAAATTCTTCTATTTTGGGGCTTTGCCCATTTCCATATACCGGAATATGTCTATAAATAATTAAATTAATAATATCAAAACTCCCTTGCTTTAGTTCGGCAAACTTAATACTTTTTTCGGTTTCGTTATACATTTTCCTTACTACGCTAATGCAATTTAAGTTTTCTTCGTTATCGGGGTCTCCTAAATAATCTCTAAATACCAAAATTGCTTCAAAATACTCGGGGTGGCTGCTGTTGGGCAGGTAATTCGACTCAAAATTATCGAAACAAGTTGAGCCATTGGCGGGTGCCATTTTAGGAATTATTGTCAAATTGAAACAGTTTTCAATATTGGCATTTATTTTAAAATACGATGCCCCCATCCGGTACATTCTTGTTTCTGTTGCAAAACCATACGTGCCAATACCACAATAAAATTGGAAAGATGTTATGCCATTTAGCACTTGCGGAACATCTATAACCGGAACATCGTACAGGACTATATTCGTACCATTTCCGGATGAAGCATCGAGTACTTCGGCATTTCCATTTGGGGTATAGCCATCTATGCTATTATTATTCGAGTAGGTATATTTACTGTAATTACTGTTGTTTTTAAGAAAATTATGTGAGTTTAGGTTTTGCGTCATAAATAAGTGGGTAAGCCAAAAATCTTCTTTCACTTCTTTAAATGTATGTGGGCTTACGGCTTGATTATAGGCATCATACTCTTTGCCGCCATTGTTTTTATAGTTTGTCCAAATTGTTTTAATAATGTCGTTTCCAAATCTTTCGGCGAGGTATTTCCAAAAAAATACGTTAGAATAAGGCGTAGTGCTATTAGCATTTTCGTCCATTAAAAAGCCGCGATAGGTTGATTTCAAAAGTTCGTTGTAAAGGTAAAAACCTTTATCTTCGGTGGTAATATTAGTGCCGCTACCTTCCGGATATTCGTAGGTAATATCAAATAGTGATTCTGCCCAGGCTGCCGTTCCTTCGCGCAAAAACTTACTCGACGAGCTGCCGGGGTCAAGTGCTTGTGGGTTGCGGTAGGCGTGTTGCACCATGTGAAAAAACTCATGAACTACCGTAGAACGCAATAGGTTGGACGGTGGGGCTTCTAAAGCAAATCCGGGCTCATTAACCGTAATAGTAGCAGATAAATTGGTGTTAAGAAACATAAAAGCAGAGGAGGTCTTGTCTTGCTGAATAAAATCGCCGCAAGTTTGCCCATTTATTATTAGACCACAGATTGCTTGCATATTAAACACATACACATCATATTTATTGAGGCTGCCACCTAAACCTCCGTCAATTAACGGAAGCGTATAACCCATAGCGGCGTATTTGTTTTTTGCTTCTGTTAAATAAGTAACAATATTGTCTATATAGGTTTGGGTAACGGCATGAATTTTGTTTGGTTCGTTTAAGGTCAAAGTATAGTGTAGCCTAAAATCGCCATAATCTATATGTTGAAAATCGATTATATCTTGATCTGTCTTTACCATAAATCCACTAGTAGCATCGGGTCGGGTGCAATTACATTGTGCGAGTAGCGAATTTGGCGTGTTGCCAAAAAATAAAAGAAGCGACAATAATAATATTATATTTTTCATAGTCTTAATTTTTATTTTGTGGATTAATTAAATTGCCATTTTCGTCGTAATCTTTCTGCTCTTTCATATGTTTATTATCTATCCATTTACTATTAGCTAACTTTTTTATCTTTCCATTGCTATAATACTCTATATATTCTGAATTTAAATAGTCTTGAAAAAGCGAATCATTATCAGGTTTGTATTCAATTTTGCTATATGTAATTAGGTTGTTATTATTATCAAACGAGTAAGCGTATTTTATCTTGTGACTTCCAAATTCAAAACTGCAACCATTTTCTGAATAACTAGTCCTCGCCACCTTTATTCCTTTTTCGTATATTGTTTCATTGTTAAGTTTACCGCTTTCATCATAATATTTCCACAAGCCGTGAGCTTGCCCTTCTTTAAGCTGCCCTTCGGCTTCTAATTCAAGCGGTAACCATTGAAGCACTCTTTTTTTGCCATCAAATTTATAGCCATTAAACTTGTAGTAAAAGTTTTTTACATATCCGTTTTATGACCGTTATCTAAAATGAATTTGGCACGCTGGTATTTATCATCTTCCGGGGTATAATTTTCTAAGCAAGCAAGGTCATTGTGCTCGCAACCAAGGAACATATACCCAACCCTCAATTCGTCACTCCCAATTCCATACCTAGCCGTAAAAAAATGGCTGTACTCTTCACCAACTTGTTGTTCGGGGTAGCTATGGTAAAGCTGTTCCTTTGATGCCAAAATAGTTATTTGTTTAAGGTCGGTTGTACCCTTAAACAATTTTGTTATTTGATAAGTTACTTTGTATGTTTTATCATCAAGTTTAATAACCTCAGAAGGGTATCCCTTAAAAATGAGGTACATATTATTATATTCCTCGAATGTCATCGGTTTTCGTACTTGTGCATTAGTTGTCAATGTGCTAATATTTAGCAGCAGCACAATCTGTATTAAAAATAAGAATTTCTTCATTTTTTAATATTTTATTATTAATTATGATTTTGAATTATTGCTTGTAGTTTTATACAAAGACACAAATTTGTTAGAGAAATGGTTACATAGAACAACAAAAAAACGATAACACCAACATACTTTTCATAACAATTAATTTTTAGTGTGGTTTATAGTGTTTATTAAAATTCCATTTTCATCGTAGTAGTGCCATAAGCCTATTTTATCGTATCCCAAAATTTGCCCTTCTTCTTTTAAATTGCCATTTTCGTAATAGGCTTTTATCTCCATAATATATTCAGAGCCTGTCTAAATTTTATTTTCTAATTCTATTAAGCATCAATTTTATCATGGCAAGTTGGATCATTGTCTGGCTCGTTTCGGTTTGGAACTCAAAGTCTTTACTCAATCTTCGATAGCTTTCGAGCCATGCAAAAGTTCTTTCAACAATCCATCTTTTTGGCAATACTTCGAATTTCGAGGCTGTATTCGATCTACTTACAACCTCAACCACCCACCCAAACGTTTTGCGGGTATTTTCAATTAACTCGCCTCTATACCCGCCATCAGCTACTATCTTTACCAATCTGCAAAACCTGCCTCTGAGGTCAGCTATAACCATTGGGGCTGATTTACTGTCATGCTCATTTGCCGCATGAACCACAACCGCTAAAAGTAGTCCCATTGTATCTACAATAATATGCCGCTTTCTGCCTTTAACTTTTTTACCCCCGTCAATCCCTCTGCACAAGCCTCCGACGCTTGTTGTCTTTACGCTCTGGCTATCAATTATACCAACACTTGGCGATGAAGCCCTGCCTGCTTGCTTTCGAGTCTTATCCTGAGTATTTCATGGATGAGTTCTATCGTCCCATCCTTCTTCCACTTGGTAAAATAGTAGTAAACAAGCTTCCATGACGGAAAATGGAACGGCAGCATGCGCCATTGACAGCCAGTTTTAAGCAAATAGAACAGCGCATTAAAATTTCTCTTAAACTGTGTTTTCGTTTCCGTTTGTCGTCTAAAATGCCTAATATTGCACTCCATTGACTATCGGTGAGACTGCTTGGGTAGGTTTTCATTTTACTTTATGTGTTTGATTTTCATAAAGCTATGAATTATTATTTAAACGTCAAACTGATAGTCTTTTATTCACATCTCTTTTAATAACTTTTTTCCTATCAATTTTTAGGACTGGCATGCCAATTTTTAATTTTTAGACAGTCTCTCATTGTTATACAGCACATTGATAGCTGATTTTTTTATTTTTCCGTTAGAATAATATTCTATGTGTTCGTTGTTGCCATATCTTGTGCCTAACGAATCATTATCAGGTTTATATTCGGTTTTGCTATAGCTAATCAGGTTATTATACTTATCAAACGAGTAGCCATATTGTAATTTAGGAGTTCCAAAGCGCAAACCAATGCCATCTTCTGAATGATAAATACTTCCAATTTCAGTTCCCTCTTGGTAAATTACTTCTCTTTTTAGTTTGCCGCTATCTTCATCATAGTATTTCCACAAGCCGTGTGCTTGCCCTTCTTTAAGCTGCCCTTCGGCTTCTAATTCAAGCGGTAGCCATTGAAGCACTCTTTTTTTGCCATCAAATTTATAGCCATTAAATTTGTAGTAAAAGTTTTTTACATATCCGGTTTTATGACCGTTATCTAAAATAAATTTGGCACGCTGGTAATTATCACATTCGGGGGTATAATTTTCTAAACAATCAAGGTCGTTGTGTTCGCAACCAATAAGCATACGTCCTACACCCATTTTTTCAGCCCCACCTGAAGCGGAATATAGATTGGTATATTCCACACCAATTTGTTGCGCTTGTACCTCGGGATGATATGGGTCTATTAATGTAAATCCGGTTACTTGTTGAAGGGTTTGGTCACCTTTAAACACTTTTAATACCTGGTAGGTTATTTTAAGGTTGTTTTTATCTACTTTAGTTACGGCAATTGGGTAGCCCTTAAAAATTAGGTCTATACGATTATAGCTTTCAAAAGTAAATGGCTTTCTTGGCTGTGCAATTGTTGTAAAAATGCTAATATTTAGCAGCAGCACAATCTGTATTAAAAATAAGATTTTTTTCATTTTTTTCTTATTTAAGAATTAATCATAAAGGTTACCAATATAGTCTTTGCTGCTTCAATTTGCAGCAAATTTACAAAACTATTTAGAAATTAGAAAACAATCATAAATTGCCAGCGTGGTTTAATAGCATTATACACTGCATAGCCCAACGCACCTTATAACAAGATGAATTTTAGCCAATGATGGTTGGCAACTTAATGCCAGTTTCGTTGCGCTGATAATTTTAAGAAAAAGCACAATTTATCCACAGTTGCTCCGGAAATCAACTTTTTTGTTGCAACTTTGTAGAACTCTTAATTAGTCCGCCCCATAGTTCTGATATTAAAATAAATCGTATCCATGCCCGATTTTTGCCATCTTCACTGCCACTCGCAGTACTCGTTATTAGACGGTGCCGCCGATATTACAAAAATGGTACAAAAAGCCCAAAACGATGGTCATGCTGCCGTAGCAATTACCGACCACGGCAATATGTTTGGTGCTTTTGAGTTTTACAAAGCCGCCAAAAAAATTGGCATAAAACCTATTATGGGCTGCGAAGTGTATTTGGTTGAAAACCGCCACGAACGCGAGTTTACCAAAGGCCGGAAAGACAAACGATTCCATCAGTTATTATTGGCAAAAAACGAACTGGGGTATTATAACTTGTCAAAATTAGTATCGTTGGGCTTTATTGAAGGGTTTTACCACAATTTTCCACGCATTGACCTAGAACTTTTACGCCAATACAGCGAGGGTTTAATAGCTACAACCTGCTGCGTTGGTGCCAAAGTACCGCAAACCATTATACACCAAGGCGAGGCCGCCGCCGAAAAAGTGTTTTGCGAGTTTTTAGAAATCTTTGGCGAAGATTATTACGTTGAACTACAACGCCATAATTTACCCGATATTGACAATACCGGATGGAGCCAAGAGGCCATTAATCAGGTTTTATTAAAATTTGCGCACAAACATAATGTTAAAATAATAGCCACTAACGACAGCCATTATACCGAACGCGCCGATGCCGAAGCCCACGACATTTTATTGTGTTTGCAAACAGGGGCCAAAATTAATGACCAAGGACGATTTAAATTTCCAAACAACGAGTTTTATTTTAAATCGTACAATGAAATGCTAACCATTTTTAAAGACCTGCCCGAAGCCGTACACAATACCGCCGAAATAGCCGCTAAAATTGAAGCCCCTAAACTTGTACGCGATGTGCTAATGCCCAATTTTAGTTTGCCACCCGGTTTTAACAGCCAAGACGACTACCTGGCGCACCTTTGTTTTGACGGCGCACAAAAACGATATGGCAGCAATCTAAGCTCTGAAATTACCGACCGCTTAAACTTTGAACTCTCAGTAATAAAAGAAATGCGCTTTCCGGGTTATTTTTTAATAGTGCAAGATTTTATTGCCGAGACCAAAAAAATGGGCGTAGCAGTAGGCCCCGGACGCGGCTCGGCAGCCGGTAGCATTGTGGCTTATTGTATAGGCATTACCAATATAGACCCCATCAAATACAAACTCCTCTTTGAGCGATTTTTAAACCCCGAAAGGGTGTCAATGCCCGATATTGATATAGATTTTGACGACGAAGGCCGACAGTCAGCTATTGAGTACGTAATTAATAAATACGGCAAAAACCATGTGGCACAAATTCAAACTTATGGCACTATGGGCGCAAGGTCGGCCATACGCGATGTAGGCCGCGTGTTGGAAGTACCCCTTACTGACACCGACAAATTAGCCAAAATGTTTCCCGATGGGTATAAAAACCTTGAACAAGCCTTTAAAGACGTACAAGAATACAAAGACTATTTGTCAATACCTAACTCGCCATTTGCCCGCACCTTAAAGATGGCGCAAAACTTAGAAGGCGCTATCCGCAACCGAGGTATCCACGCCGCCGGCATTATTATAGCCCCAACAGATATTACCGAGTGCGTACCCGTATGTACTGCCAAGGATGCCGACTTATTGGTAACCCAATTTGAAGGAAAATACATTGAAGAAGCGGGCATGTTAAAAATGGATTTTTTAGGCTTAAAAACCTTAACTATCATTAAAGATGCTATCTATAATATCCACAAACGATATACTAATAAAGAGATTGCCGAAAAAACGCCCGGAATTTTATCCGGAAATGGGGAGGAAGCCCGCATAGATCCGGATTTAATAAGTGAGCAATTAAACGACCAGCCTACTTACGATATTTTCAGGCGCGGAGAAACCATTGGCATCTTTCAATTTGAAAGCGACGGGATGCAAAAACACCTGAAACAACTTAACCCCAGTGGTATTGAAGACTTAATTGCCATGAACGCACTTTATCGGCCAGGGCCTTTAGATTTTATTCCCGAATATATAGAACGCAGACATGGACGCAAAAAAGTAGTGTATCCGCACCCCTGGCTCGAGCATGTTTTAAAAAATACCTACGGTATTATGGTTTACCAAGAGCAAATTATGCAGGCAGGCCAAATAATGGCTGGTTATAGTTTAGGGCAGGCCGATGTGCTGCGCCGCGTAATGGGTAAAAAGCAATCTGAAGAAATGGTACTACAACGCAAAATATTTGAAGAAGGTGTTGTGGCAAAAGGCGTTAGCAAAGAAGAGGCAAAAGAAATTTTTGATACCATGGAAAGATTTGCTCAGTATGGGTTTAACCGCTCTCATGCTGTAGCATATTCGGTGGTGGCGTTTCAAACGGCGTATTTAAAAGCCAATTACCCCGCCGAGTTTATGGCAGCCAACGTGTCGCACTATTTAAACGACCTAAAACAGGTTAATTTTTACCTTAACGAGTGCAACCGAATGGGTATAGCCGTAAAAACCCCCGATATTAACGAAAGCGAAAGTAAATTTACCGTCAATAAAAAAGGCCAAATACGGTTTGCCTTAAATGCCATTAAAGGCGTAGGTGCTGCCGCTGTACAAGAAATTATAGCTGAACGAAATCGAAACGGACATTTTAAAGATGTTTTTAACTTTGTGCAGCGCGTAAACCTCCGGACAGTAAATAAAAAAACACTCGAAGGTTTGGTTTTCTCGGGCTGTTTTGATGGTTTTACCAATATACACCGAGCACAATATTTTTATCAAGCCAAACCCGACCAACCAAGCTTTATAGAAAAACTGCTTAAATACGGCGCAAACTTTCAAGAGGCAGCGCAAAACTCGCAACAATCGCTATTTGGCGATAGCACTGCCAATAATATTGTCGAGCCACCAATTCCAGATTGTGAGCCATGGAGCCAATTAGTGCAGTTAAATCACGAGCGCGAAATAACAGGTATTTATTTATCGGGGCATCCGTTAGATAGATATAAAATGGAGATAGACCGCTTTTGCACGTGTACCTTAGAGCAACTGCCTGCCCAACTAAATTTGCGCGTAACTGTTGCCGGATTGGTAACCTCAGCACAACATAAAACTGCTAAAACCGGAAACCCCTACGGACGCTTTGTTATTGAAGACTATAGCGGTAGCTACGAACTAAACCTTTGGAGCGAAGATTATGCTAAATACAGACATTGGTTTGACGTGGGGCAAATTGTTTATGTAGAAGGAAATTACCAAAAAAAGTGGCGCGACAGCGATGACTACGACTTAAAAGTTAGTAATATTGGACTACTCTCGACCCTTAAAGAAAAAATTAAACGGGTAATTGTTCAAATTGATACTGCCCTTATAACCGAAGCCTATTTAAATTCTTTAGAAGCAATTTTTACTAAACACCAAGGCAGTTTGCCCTTATACATAACCCTTGTACAAAATAATCAGCAACCCGCCTTATCTGTTGATTTGCGCTCAAGAGAGGTGCTATTAGCAAACTCGCCCCAACTTTTTGCCGACTTAGACACTATTGACGGACTTAGTTATAAAATTGGGTAATAATAGTAATGCTTTCGGAGGTTTTTTAGCCTAAAAAATGTCCATTAAGCCTTGTATTCAACAAAATAGGATGTTTGCCTTTCAAAAAGAGTTTTTTTGACCACTTAAACAAGGGTTTTCAAATCTTCCGGATAATAAAAATAGCAACGCCCTTTCAATCAATAAAGTCAATGAAAGCAGCAAAAAAGACCATTTTTTGGCATTGGCGTTACGATTTGCGGCAAAAAAGTAAAACAATCACCGCAAATTTGCGGTAAATAATAGGTATATTTGCCGCATAATTGACTTTTAGTGATGGCAAAATACATCTACGAACATAAAAACTGGACGAGCTTTTCCTGGCAAGAGAAAATCATCAATGCCGTATTTGGCGAGGTAAAATTAATACAGGGAAAAATCATCGGGCAAATGAACGCTTTGGGATTTTCTGCCAAAGAAGAAGCTACGCTTACAGCTTTAACCTTAGATATAGTCAAATCGAGTGAAATAGAAGGAGAACCACTTAACTACGACCAAGTGCGTTCTTCTATTGCAAGGCGTTTGGGTATCAACACCGCAGGGCTTGTGCCAAGCAGTCGGCATATAGAAGGTGTAGTGGAAATGATGCTTGATGCTACTCAACGTTACACCTTGCCTTTAACAGAAAAGCGTTTGTTTGGTTGGCACGCATCACTTTTCCCGACAGGTTATAGTGGACCATACGCCATAGAAGTTGGCCAATATCGCACAGGTGAAATGCAAATAGTTTCGGGAGCAATGGGCAAAGAAAAAATACACTACGAAGCCGTAAAATCCAAATTAGTAAAATTTGAAATGGCCAAGTTTTTAGATTGGTTTAATAATGACCATCAACTTGACCCAGTAATAAAAGCCGCTATTGCTCACTTTTGGTTTGTCATCATCCACCCGTTTGATGACGGGAATGGACGTATTGGGCGGGCCATAACCGATATGTTACTGGCACGCGCCGAAAGTAGTGGCGAACGTTTTTATAGTATGTCAAGCCAAATTTTGGTAGAACGAAAACGTTACTATGAAGTATTACAAAAAGAACAACACAGCACAGGCGACATAACTGAATGGCTTGAATGGTTTTTACATTGTTTGAAAAATGCAATGCTTACCACCGAAAACACAACGCAACGTATTTTGCGAAAAGTCGAATTTTGGAAACTGCACGAAAACATAGCAATCAACGAACGTCAACGAACTATTTTGAATATGCTCTTTGACGGCTTTGATGGAAAATTGCAATCATCAAAATGGGCAAAGATTACCAAAGTTTCAACAGACACTGCATTACGTGACATAAAGGATTTAATAGCGAAAGGCATATTGCAAGAAACAGACGAAGGTGGACGAAATGCCAATTACGAACTTGCCGACTTTGCTCCCGACTAAAAAAATGGAAAAAACAAGGTCAAAAAAAGTATGGACAAAAATAAAACCACAGCCACTAACATTGGGCTTTGCGGCCAAGCGGCTTTGGCGCTAAAAAGAAGTTGTTTGCTATGCGTGGAGATTTGAAAAAAACTTGTACACGTGTGCTTGTATCCCGCCCGAACACAAAGCAAATCAGTTTTTTGCTATATTTACCGCGTTTACCACTCGCATAACAGAAATAAACGCAAGTTTTATGATAAAAGCATCCAAAATTACGCATAAAGGAGAAACAAGAATTAAAATAGATTGCCCCTACAATCAAGAGTTTATTACCTTGCTTCGGCAAATAAAAGGCGCAAAATGGAGCCAAACTCACCGGGCTTGGCACATTCCTTACACCAAAGAAGCGTATGGAAACTTGCCATTGCTCTTTCCGGAAATAATAATAGAGAAACCTCAAAAAGAAGAAGATAAAGCGAAAATAGCAACTAATATCGAGCAAAAAGAATCGATGAGTCCGCCTTATGCTTCCTCTGTTTTGGTGGAGGTGGCAGGGCGGAAAATTATTTTGAAACTTCCCAAAAATGAATTGGACACTAAATTTATATTGGCGCTGCGTTTTTCTAAATGGGACAAAGTGTATAAGGCTTGGATAGTTCCGAATTATTCCAACAATTTAGAGCTTATTAAAGCGTATTTTAAAGAAAGAATTTCAAAAATCACAATTCATAAAGAAGTAGCAGTCGAAATAGGTAAAGAGAGCGTCAATTTAGTAGGGGTTAAAGACGTTCTGTGTATTAAAACCTCAGCCGGAAGGCTCAAACTTATTTTTGGTTTTAATGAAGCACTCACAATTGCCATCAAAAAAATGCCTTTTTGGAACTGGGACGGCAAAAATAAATGGTGGACAATACCTTTCGCAGAGAGCTTATTAGCCCAAATTAAAGAAATTGCAAAAAGCGAAGGCTTGAGTTTTCGCTTTGAAGAAGAAGAAAAAACAGATTCCGGAAAATTAGCCCGTAAAACAGCATGTGATGTTCCGAACTATCGCCCCTGTCCTGAAAAAATGATACTTAAACTCAAGGAGTTACGCTATAGTGAAAAAACCATTAAAGCTTACAAAAGCTTGTTTGAGGAACTGATAAACCACTATCCTACGGTTGAAATAGACAAAATTGACGAGCAAAAAATTATTGCGTTTTGTCAATATTTGGTTATTGACCGCAAAGTATCTGCTTCTTATCAAAATCAGGCAATTAATGCCATTAAATTTTATTACGAAAGGGTGCTTGGCGGGCAACGCAAATTTTATTTTTTGCAAAGACCCGACAAAGAAAAAACTTTACCTACGGTGTTAAGTTCAGAAGAAATCACAAACATTTTAAAAGCAACCGAAAATCTCAAACACAAAACAATTTTGACGGTGATTTACTCGGCAGGGCTGCGAATTAGTGAACTTACCAACTTAAAAATCAAAGATATTGACTCTGAAAGGAAACAAATAAGAATAGAACAAAGTAAAGGAAAAAAAGACCGTTATTCGTTGCTTTCTATTAAAACCCTTGACCTATTGCGAACTTATTTTAAGAAATACAAACCCAAAGAATGGCTGTTTGAAGGGCAGGAAGGCGGGCAGTATTCGACAAGAAGCATACAAACTTTTTTTCAGGAAATTTGCAAAAAAGCCGGAATAAAAAAGAAAGTCAGCGTACATACACTGCGGCACAGTTTTGCGACACATCTCTTAGAAAACGGAACAGATTTGCGTTATATTCAGGCTTTATTGGGACACGAAAGTTCTAAAACCACAGAGGTTTATACACATATAACCACCAAAGGATTTGACCAAATAAAAAATCCATTGGATAATTTGGATATTTAGCAATTAAGGTTTAACTTTGCCTTTAGTTTAAAAGCCGGATATTATCAATATTGGTTTAACCAAAGCTCAATTCAGCAAAAAAGTATAAATTATTGTTTTGGAGCATTGAAAACCATCCGGATATAGCGGAAATAAACGCAAGTTTTGAACTAAATAAACGCAAACTTGCGTTTATACAAATGTTATATAAAATTATCAGAAAAATTTATAGGAAAACACAGTGAAACTTTGCAACTTTGTAGGTCGCTTGAAAACTTAGTAGTTTTCCGGAACTATTAACTCGGCCAGCACGGTTGGTCGTGTGCTGACTGTCGTACTAAAGTATCTGGAAAGTATAAACTTGCAGGCAGATAAAAATAACATTTATATAACAATGGCTTTACGATTAGGCGGGCGGAAGTGTTATTTCAAGGGAAGAATTTTCTAATAAAACTTAAAAATGTATTGTAAATTTGTCCTTCGTAGGCCGCCCAACGCAAAGCCCAAGCGTTATATAAAATTATCAGAAAAATTTATAGGAAAACACGGTGAAAATTTGCAATTTTGTAGGTCGCTTGAAAACTTAGTAGTTTTCCGAACTATTAACTCGGCCAGCACGGTTAGTCGTTTGCCGACTGTTGTGCTAAAAGTATCTGGAAAGTATAAACTTGCAGGCAGATAAAATAACATTTATATAACAATGGCTTTACGATTAGGCGGGCGGAAGTGTTATTTCAAGGGAAGAATTTTCTAATAAAACTTAAAAATGTATTGTAAATTTGTCCTTCGTAGGCCGCCCAACGCAAAGCCTTTTCCGTTATATAAAATTATCAGAAAAATTTATAGGAAAACACGGTGAAAATTTGCAATTTTGTAGGTCGCTTGAAAACTTAGTAGTTTTCCAGAACTATTAACTCGGCCAGCACGGTTAGTCGTTTGCCGACTGTTGTGCTAAAGTATCTGGAAAGTATAAACTTGCAGGCAGATAAAATAACATTTATATAACAATGGCTTTACGATTAGGCGGGCGGAAGTGTTATTTCAAGGGAAGAATTTTCTAATAAAACTTAAAAATGTATTGTAAATTTGTCCTTCGTAGGCCGCCCAACGCAAAGCCTTTTCCGTTAGCGGTCAGTGTAAAAGACGACACAACCAACAGAATGACAAGATAATTTTTGCTGCATACAAGACAAGAAAAAATGCCAACGCACAAAACAGCACATTTGCAAGCCCCGACACACAAGCCGACCCTTCGGCTTGCAAAAGAGCTGTTTTCTTGCCAACGCACCGACAGAAGATTTTATCTTTGAACTTTTATAAATCACAGAGAATAGGAAAATGAAAATAAAGACGACAGTACAATCAATTGAACCAAATATAGCCGACCTTGCAAATGGTTGGCTTAAATCATATAAACTTCCTTACAAACTTGAACAAGAATCTGTAAATGCTGAAATAGACAAGGCACTATCAGACTATTACTCAAAAAATGGCGGGACAGGTGCAAACAGACCTGATGCCAAAATCTTGTTACAAAATAAAAATTTAGAGTACTTCCCTATTCTTATTGAATACAAAGGCTACAAAGACAAATTAGTAAAACTTGACGCTGACGGACAAGTTGAAAACAGGACTTCTAAAAATGAACCGAACTTTAAGAACATCAATTCTTATGCTGTAAACGGTGCGGTTCATTACGCTAATGCCTTGCTACACCATACAAGCTATACCGACATTATAGCAATCGGTATGACAGGACACAAAGATGAAACAGGAAAAATTCATCATACGATTGGCGTTTATTATGTTTCAAAAAGCAATCTTGGTGCAGGACAAAAGGTTGGAGAATACACAGACTTTTCATTTTTAGACCCGAAAAACTTTGACAGTTTTATTGACAAGGTAAAAACCTTGCAACTAACACCAGAAGAACTCGACAAACTTAAAGAACAGCGAGAAAAGGAAATTGACCTTTGTCTAGTAAAACTTAACAATGATATTTACCAAAATGAAAAAGGCTTAGGAGAAAATGACCGTGTTTATTTGGTTGCAGCTTCAATAATTGCAACTCTTGGAATACCGGGAAAAGTTGCACCACTTGAAAAATCAGATTTAAAATCCTCAACCGAAATTGGCAATAAGGACGGTGATATCATTGTAAGAAAAATTAAAGCGTTTTTAGACAACAAAGAAATTCCAGTCGAAAAGAAAAATCTAATCCTTAGAACTTTAGAAAATACACTTACAACTGAAAATATCAACAAAGCTGAAAACGGAGAAAGCCAACTGAAAAGAGTTTTTACCAAAATTGTTGACGACTTAGGTATTTATTACAAAATTGGTTTAACGACCGACTTCACAGGAAAACTATTTAATGAAATGTATGGTTGGCTTGGGTTTTCTCAAGACAAATTAAATGACGTTGTATTAACACCTTCATACGTTGCAAATTTATTAGTGAAACTTGCAAGAGTAAATAAAGACTCTTATGTGTGGGATTTTGCGACAGGTTCGGCAGGTTTGTTGGTTGCTGCAATGAACGAAATGCTTAATGATGCAAAGCAAAATATTAAATCGCCACAAGAGCTAACACAAAAAGAAATCAAAATTAAAACCGAGCAATTGCTCGGTTTAGAGTTGCTTTCAAGTGTGTATATGCTGGCGATTTTGAATATGATTTTAATGGGTGACGGTAGTTCAAACATTTTGAACATTGACTCAATTAAAGACTTTGACGGGAAATATGGCTATGGAAAAAAGGACAACAAATTCCCAGCAGACGCATTTATTCTAAATCCACCATATTCAGCTTTAGGAAACGGAATGAACTTCGTTGAAAGAGCATTAGGAATGATGAACAAAGGATATGCAGCCATTATCATTCAGAACTCTTCAGGTTCGGGCAAAGCAAAAGATTTCAATAAGAGAATTTTAGAAAAACACACACTTCTTGCGAGTATAAAAATGCCTATTGACATTTTCATCGGCAAATCAAGCGTTCAGACCAATATTTATGTTTTCAAAGTAAACGAAAAGCACCACAAAGACGATATTGTAAAGTTTATTGACTTTTCAAATGATGGTTATACCAGAACAAACCGTAAAAAATCGAGTAGCAATTTACAAGATACTGACAGAGCAAAAGAACGTTATGAAGAAGTAGTTAACTTGGTTCGATTTGGTAAAAGCAAGTTGAATATTTTTTCTGAAAAAGAATACTACGAAGGCACGATTGACCCTAATAATGGTGCAGATTGGAATCAAACAGCCCCGATTGATACAAGACCAGCTTTAGACGATTTCAAAAAAACAGTTAGCGATTATCTAGCTTGGGAAGTATCAGATATGTTAAAAACTCAAACCATCAAATACGATAATTTGGGAAAGTAAAAACCCCACTTGACCAAAAACTAGAAAAAGTCAAGTGGGGTGAATTCAAAATTGGCGACTTGTTTGAAGTGAACTCCTACAAAAAAAGATTTGATGCTAACAAGGTAGAAGTTTTAAAAATTGGGAAATATCCTTATGTAGTTAGAATGGGTTCAAACAATGGGCAAAAAGGTTTCATTAATGAAGATGTGCAATTTTTAAATGAAGGCAATACAATCTCTTTTGGTCAAGATACAGCAACAATGTATTATCAAGAGAAACCATATTTCACAGGTGATAAAATAAAGATTCTAAAGCCAAAAGAAACAAGGTTTAATAAAAAGAATGCTCAATTTTTCATCTCAACAATGATGAAGGCATTTAGCACTTTTTCTTGGGGTAGTTCAAGTTTCAATGTCAATATCATTAAAAATCAAAAAGTTTCTTTGCCAATTACAAAAGACAAAAAAATTGATTTTGATTTTATAGAAAATTTTTTGGCAGAACTTGAAGCTAGTCAAATAAATAAAATTGATTCATACTTATCCGACAACGGATTAAATGACATCAACTTAACATCTAAGGAAAAACAAGCAACCGAAAATTATAAAGATTTTAAATGGCAATCATTCAATCTTGAAAACTTATTTGGAAAATCAACACGTGGCAAAAGACTTAAAAGTGCAGATAGAATTTCGGGTACATTACCATTCGTAACGGCAGGAGAAACAGACGAAGGAGTTTCAGATTTTATTGGTAATAATGTAACAGTATTTTCAGCCAACACGACAACAATTGATATGTTTGGTTCAGCCAAATACAGAAATTACAAATATGGCGGAGACGACCATATTGCAGTTGTTCATACAGACAAATTACCAAAGTACGCATCAATTTTTGTGACTTCTGCAATTCATAAATCATCATACAACGGACAATTTAACTACGGTAGAAACTTTTACGCCAAAGATGCTGATGTATTAGACATTTCATTACCAGTTAAAGACGGTAAACCAGATTACGAAACAATGGAAACTATAATATCCGCAATTCATAAATTGGTAATTAAAGACGTTGTTTTATACGTTCAACAAAAGAAACAAGCAGAAAAAATATTAATGGAACAATAGCCCAACGCAGTAGTCAAGCACATTTGCAGGTCGCTCAAGCCAACGCAAAAACCAAAACCTGCAAAAGAGCTTGCCTACCCAACGCACAGACAAAAGACAATGCAGCAAAAAACGGACATAACGACTGACGAAAAAGAACACCGAACCGCTAACAGGCGTTTGGCTCAATGGCGGGTGAAGTGGTTAATTGAACATTCTACCTCGCATCAACTTTTGTGGTGTATTGACAGTTATGTGCTCCGAAATCCGCTACTGCACATACACGCAAAACGTCAGACTGTCTAAAAACCTTCAAATAATTTTATTTTTTCTTTCAAATAATTGGGTAATATTTAATTTATTTCGTAATTTAGTGGCATGGAATATATTAAAGGAATACCAAGAGAACAAGCCGTTTTATTTACCGATTGCTTAGACAATATTATCGCTTCGGACAATGAAGTTCGGTTAATTGATATGTTTGTTGAAAGTATTGAGATGGAAAAATTTGGTTTTGCCAGCAAACTAAATGCTGAAGGTCGGCCAGCATACAACCCGAAAGATTTGCTCAAATTGTTTATTTACGGGTATTTAAACTGCATTCGTTCTTCGAGAGTGTTAGAAAAAGAGTGCAGGCGCAATACCGAGTGATGTGGCTGTTGCAACAATTAGCACCCGACCACAATACCATAGCCAATTTCCGGAAAGATAATCAAAAAGCCATCCGGGAAGTATTTCGGCACACCGTGCGCATAGCAAAACAATTTCAATTAATAGGGGGCAAACTCATTGCCGGGCGACTCGACCAAACTTCGGGCTCAAAACAGCAAGAAAAACAATTTTAATGAAAAGAAAATAGCACAACATCTTGCCTATATTGACAAAAAGTTAGACGAGTACAACGCCGAACTTGCCGCAGCCGATGAAGATAACAAACAAACTATACAAGCAGAAATTGACAAGCAAACACAACGAAAACAAAACTACCAAGTCCTTCAGCAACAACTTGAGGATACGGGCGAAAAACAAATTTCTACCACCGACCCCGACAGCCGCCAACTCATTACCCGCAACAATATTACCGAAGTAGGGTACAACGTGCAAACCACCGTAGATGATAAACACAAACTCATTATTGATTACAAACTTACCAATACCAACGACAGCAAAGCCATGGGCGAGATGCTGCAAAGCGCGCAAACAATATTGCAAACAACGGGTTTTACCGCCCTTTACGACAAAGGATATCACACCGGAAGTGAAATAAAAACGGCAGTCGAAATGGGGGTAGAAATTATGACAGCCATACCCTCAGTTGCCGCTTGCGCACCTAATCCGGATTACAATTTTGACCGCTTTGACTACAACAATCTTACCGATACCTACAACTGTCCGCAGGGAGAAACACTCCGTACAAACGGCAATAACTACCTCAAAACCAAAGAGAACTCGACCTATTATGTTAAACATTATAAAACCACTAAATGTCAGCATTGTCCCGTCAAATTGTTATGCACCAAAAATGCAAAAGGCAGACTCATAGAGCGGAGCGAGTACCAACAATATGTAGATATTAACAAAAAAACATAGAAAAAATAAAAACTTGTATAAGCTTCGGCAGCAAATAGTAGAACACCCCTACGGCACAATTAAACGGCAATGGGGTTACTCCTACATCATCACCAAGCGGGGCATTGAGCGCGCCGCCGCCGATGTGGGGCTTATAATGACTGCCTATAATTTGCGCCGATTATTCAATATTTTGCCTCGTGAGCTGTTCAAAACGTGGTTAAAAACCCTGTTTTTTGTTTTTCGTCTTTTTATAGCTCGTTTTAAGGAGATATGCGCCCCTCTCTCCTCAAAATATATTTCATCCAAGATTTATTAACGCAAAAAAACAAGCCCTCAAATCGCCTCTATTTAAAACTTATAATGTAAATTTGCCGAAACTTATGAGTTTTTAGACGGACTGCTCATTACCCGCAACAATATTACCGAAGTAGGGTACAACGTTCAAACCACCGTAGATGATAAACACAAACTCATTATTGATTACAAACTTACCAATACCAACGACAGCAAAGCTATGGGCGAAATGCTGCAAAGCGCGCAAACAATATTGGGAACAACGGGCTTTACAGCACTTTACGACAAAGGATATCACACCGGAAGTGAAATAAAAACGGCAGTCGAAATGGGGGTAGAAATTATGACAGCCATACCCTCAGTTGCCGCTTGCGCACCTAATCCGATTACAATTTTGACCGCTTTGACTACAACAATCTTACCGATACCTACAACTGTCCGCAGGGAGAAACACTCCGTACAAACGGCAATAACTACCTCAAAACCAAAGAGAACTCGACCTATTATGTTAAACATTATAAAACCACTAAATGTCAGCATTGTCCCGTCAAATTGTTATGCACCAAAAATGCAAAAGGCAGACTCATAGAGCGGAGCGAGTACCAACAATATGTAGATATTAACAAAAAAAACATAGAAAAAAATAAAAACTTGTATAAGCTTCGGCAGCAAATAGTAGAACACCCCTACGGCACAATTAAACGGCAATGGGGTTACTCCTACATCATCACCAAGCGGGGCATTGAGCGCGCCGCCGCCGATGTGGGGCTTATAATGACTGCCTATAATTTGCGCCGATTATTCAATATTTTGCCTCGTGAGCTGTTCAAAACGTGGTTAAAAACCCTGTTTTTTGTTTTTCGTCTTTTATAGCTCGTTTTAAGGAGATATGCGCCCCTCTCTCTCCTCAAAATATATTTCATCCAAGATTTATTAACGCAAAAAACAAGCCCTCAAATCGCCTCTATTTAAAACTTATAATGTAAATTTGCCGAAACTTATGAGTTTTTAGACGGACTGCCGTTACAGGCAAGCGTAGAAAAACCGAACCACCAAAATAAATTCTGAAATTAATCCCAGTTTTTGTTTTATTTTTACCGACACACATTTAGCACATTTGGTTTTTAGCCAACACACAAACCACTCAAAAAACCAAAAGAGCTAAATTTTTCCAACGCTACATCAACTCGACAAAGACTTTTCTAAAGTATCGAACTCAAAGATAAATCCAATAGTTTTTATTTTCTCGTTACTGACTTTTGAACCTTCTAACAACATCACCGACATTTCACCAAAAAGTAAGCGAATTATAAAACTAGGTACATTGGGCAAAAAACTTCTTTTTCCAAAAGAATGCAACAATCTTTTGGAAAAATCATTCATTGTAATTTGTTCAGTGGCAACAGCGTTATAAATTCCGCTGACTGTTGAGTTTGAAAGGATAAATTCATACAATCTTACCAAGTCCCGAATGTCTATCCAAGGTAAATATTGCTTTCCTGAACCCAAGGAAACATTTATTCCAAGTTTAGCTAATGGGGCTAATTTCTGCACCATTCCGCCATCTCTTCCCAAAACGACACCTTTGCGTAAAACTACTGTGCGAATACCTAAATTAGTAAATTTCAAAGCGGTTGCTTCCCATTTTTGACAAACAGAAGCTAAAAAATCATTTCCATTTTCAGATGTTTCAACAAAAGTTTCATTGGTAGTTACTGCTCCGTAAAAACCAACGGCAGAGGAAGAAATAAATGTAGTAATGTTGTAGTTATTCTCGGATACATATTGATAAAGCAAATCAATAGCATTTATCCGACTGTTAATAATTTCCTTTTTCCTATCATTTGTCCACCGTTTTTCGCCTATGTTGGCACCAGTCAAATTAATGAGAATTTCTACACCTTCAAATGCTTTTTCATCAATGTATTGATTTTCAACATCCCATTTGAAATATTGGATGTTCTCCAATGAATTTGAACTTGGTTTTCTAGTTAATACGTGGATGAAATATCCTTTTTGCACTAAAAAATGAATAAGGTGTTTTCCTACAAAACCTGTTCCGCCTGCGATGAGTATTTTTTTCATTTTAAAAGTTTATTTTACTGCTTCTCCGTAAATTTTCAAAACTCTATCTCTAGCAAAACTATGTTCTACCATTGGTTTGGGATATTCATGCGTTCCAAATTCAGGAAGCCATTTTTTAATGTATTCTAAATTTTTGTCGAATTTTTCGGTTTGAATACTGGGATTAAAAACCCTAAAATACGGTGCTGCATCACAACCACAACCTGCTGCCCATTGCCAATTTCCATTATTGGCAGATAAATCGTAATCGTTTAATTTTTGAGCAAAATAAGCTTCGCCCCAACGCCAATCAATCAACAAATGTTTACACAAAAAACTGGCTACAATCATACGAACTCTATTGTGCATAAAACCAGTTTCATTAAGTTGTCGCATTCCTGCATCTACTATTGGATATCCTGTTTTCCCTTGACACCAAAGTCCAAACTCCTGTTCATCATTTCGCCATTGAATAAAATCGTATTTTGCTTTAAACGATTGACGAACCACCCTTGGAAAATGATACAGAATTTGCATAAAAAACTCTCGCCAAATCAATTCGTTTAACCATGTTTGATTGTGATTTAATGCAAATTCTACACATTTACGAATGCTTATTGTACCAAATCGCAAAGCAATTCCCAACTGTGTCGTTTTTTGTAGTGCAGGAAAATCTCTGAATTTATCGTAATCATCAATGATAGTAGCATCTAATTTTGGTATTTCAAAACGAATGTCCGTTTTAGCAAATCCAATAGTTTCTAAGGAATGAATTTCAGAAAAATCTTGCTTAAAAAAGTTGGTAAAATCAATGGGAAATGAACGATATTCTTTCTCTGTCAATTTTTCTTTCCACTTTTTTGAATAAGGTGTGTAAACCGTGTAAAGCGTTCCATCAACTTTTACAACATCCTTTTTATCAAAAATAACTTGGTCTTTAAAAGCCTTAAAAGAAATGTTTTGCGTTTTGAAAAAGTTATAAATTTTCGTATCTCTTTTTATGGCTTGAGGTTCATAATCTCGGTTGCAGAAAACAGCTTGAATATCGTATTTCTCGGAAAGTTGTTGGAAAATATCCAAAGGCTCTCCGTAAAATGTATTCAATTTAGATTGATGTTTTTTCAAACCAGAATTGATTGCCGAAAGAGCTTGATGAATGTAATCCACTCGTCTGTCTTCTTTGTTTTCTAAAGCATCTAAGATGAATTTATCAAAGATAAAAATAGGAAGCACAGGAAATCCTGAAGACAAGGCTTGGCACAAACCTATATTATCTTCCAGCCGTAAATCTCTGCGAAACCAAAAGAGAGAAAGTTTAGTTTTCATTTAGGTATGGATTATCGTTTTTATCGTGATTTACCCAAATTAATTTAGAAGTGTCGTAACCTATTTCATTAGCAATTTTTAGGTACTTGCTTTTAATTTCTTCGGGTATCGTTTTGGTTCTTGACAAAATCCATAGATAATCTAAATCTTTACCTGCAATCAATGCATATTGATAATTTTCATCTAAAGCTACAACATTATAACCAGAATAAAAAGGTCCAAAAAAACTAACTTTCAAAGCGGCTACATATTTATCGCCTCTAAACTTTGCCAAACCATCTGCCTTGCTCCATTTGTTTTTCACAAAGTTATAGCCACTGTTCAACACAATTACATTTCCTTTTTTATCCAAACGATATTGGGCAGATGTATTGTCTAAATCTTTTTCAAACCGAAAATCAAAACGGGCTACTTCATACCAAGTGCCTAAATACCGATGAACATCAAAGTTCTGAACTGGTTTTGCATTTTTAGGAATAGAAGAACAAGAATTTAATAGTAAAATTCCACACGCTATAAAAGCTGTTCCTATTATTGTTTTATTTTTCATGATTTGAATATTTAAATTGTTTAAAAAAATATAAGACCAATAGAAACTGCGTGTATCCATAAACGGCATCTTCAATAGGAATGGTAAATAGTCGTATTCCCAAAAAATCTTTTGGATTGTAATTGACGATTGGATTTTCAATAAAACTACCCGTTAAAATTCCATTTACTGGAAAAAAGCCAAGCATAAGGATTGTGAAGATTATGGATGCTTTTGTAATCCATTCTGCCTTAACTATAAAATGCAAGTAAATTAAAGTAACAATTGTAACGATGGCTGTAATGAGTGTGTAAATTTTATCCACATTTAATAAACCTACAACTGACAAAATAATAATACTGACAAAGACCAATATGTTATTGAAGGCACTCAATACTTCCCATTTATAATATTTATCAATCGTATAGAAAGTGAAGATGCAAGAAAACGGAATACAAATAAAAAACAAGATTTCTTCTAAAGGCAAACCTGCTAATACTATTCCAAGCGTATAATCAGCATTAAACCACCATACTCCAAGAGCTGTAAACCAAACATCCCAAGCTATAAAAGGAATTGCAACAAGAAAACCAGCTTTTATAAACGAGCCAAAATGCTTGTTGAATTGAATTCTTTTGTCAAAAGATGCAATAAAGCAAATGATGACCGTGAAAAATAAAATAAGAGAATAGGTATAAGCCATTATTTTGCAGCAGATTTAAAATAGATTTTAAAATACTTGAATGGCACATACAAGAAGCCAAAACATTCACCTTTTTCTTTCCCTAAATGTTTGTGATGTTGCTTGTGAGCCCTCCTAAGTGCAAGGAAATAACGATTTTGGGTGTGCTTAAAAAAGTGTAAACGCTGATGAATAAAAATATCGTGTACAAAGAAATACGCCATTCCGTAGAGCATAATTCCTAATCCGATATAAAACAAATAGTTGAAGTTTTCTAATGAGCCGAAATACATCAAAGCAATGGTTGGTAAAGCAAAAATTACAAAAAACCAATCGTTTTTTTCTAATTCTCCTTTATTGCTATGGTCGTGATGGTCTTTGTGTAAAACCCATAAAAAACCGTGCATGATGTATTTATGGATAAGCCAAGTAGCTCCTTCCATCAATATAAAAACAAGTATGATAATTAATATTTTCATTTTATTTTTTTTTAGAATTAAATAATTCTTCTAAAATATGATAGCGGTAATTAAATATTTTTTCTATTTTCTTTTTTACAAATAAACGATGTACCAAATCTCCTAAAACTCCGAAAGGCAATTCATAATCAACTTTATCTTTCATAAGCACTCCTTTTTCGTTAGCTATAAATTCGTGATGATGGTTCCATAATTTATAAGGTCCTTTTTCTTGAAAATCTGTAAAACTTTTGTGAGGTATAACTTCTGTAATTCGGGTTTTCCATTTTAGAGGTATTCCAAGTAGAGGCGATACCGTATAATCAATTATCATCCCCTCAAATATTTTTTTGTTATTATTATTTGTCAAAACTGTAAATGCCATATCCTTGGGGGTTATTTTTGCTAAATTCATCGGCGAAGTAAAAAAATCCCATGCGGTTTGTAACTCACAATTCAACTGTTGCTCTCGATATAATAAGTATTTCATAGGAAAAATTATTTTAAAAGTATTTCAATGTTTTTTTGAACAACTTCGGAACTGACATCATCTCTATTTTTTATGATGAAATTTCTGTCATCTATGATGTTATTGCTATACCCTAAAAAGGAGGGGGCGTTTTTTTGCACCGAAAATCTAATAAACCTAATTTCAACATTATCAGGTTCTTTACTAATGGCTTGTTCAATTTTATTCTTTCCTTCTTTAAATGATTGAAGTTTGCTTATGGGGTTAAAAACATGATTTGCCCAAATTGTTTGAAAGCCACCTAAATAAGCCAGATAAACTGGAGATTTCTCTTTTGATTTCTCTAATTCATCTATCATTTTTCTACATAAATCTTTATCTTGAACTGCTTTGTTGTAGTTCATTCTTGCTTCATCAATTACAGAACTGGCAAATGAGTAATTCATAAATAAAACGGTTAAAAACAACATCAAAACTTTCATTATAAAACAGCTATTTTGTATCTTAAATAACTCTTAAACGCAACAAATGCTTTTTGTGAAGTGGAAACCCTAATTCTATTATTCATTATTTCTATTGAGGACTTTCTTTTTATTTTTCTAAACAATGATATATAATATTTGTAAGCCAAATACACCCCAAACATCGATGAGTTTGGGAGTTTTTTTATTCCGATTAAGGCTTCTTTAAACTCTTCTTCAATCTCTTTCTCAATTTGACATTTGACACAATTATCAAACACACTCAAATCCACATTAGGGAAATAAGTTCTACCTAAAATTTGATAATCATCTTTCAAATCTCTTAAAAAATTTATTTTCTGAAAAGCAGAGCCCAGCTTCATTGCGTAAGGTTTTAGTTCTTCATATTTTTCTTTATTACCATCTGTAAAAACTTGCAGACACATTAATCCAACCACTTCGGCTGAACCATGAATATATTCGTCATATAGTTTTGAATTGTAATCTATTTTCTGCAAATCCATCTCCATACTGTGTAAGAAGTGGTCAATCAGAACGCTATCAATTTGATATTTATGCACTGTTTCCTGAAAAGATTGTAAAATTGGATTGAGCGAAATACCTTCTTCTAAAGCATTTCTAGTTTCTGTTTTTAGTCTATTTAGTAGCTTTTCCTTATCGTAATCATGAAAGCTATCCACTATTTCATCAGCCAATCGGACATATCCATAAATCGCATAAATTGCAGAACGAATAGCAGGTTTTAATGCCAAAATCCCCAAGGAAAAACTGGTGCTATATTTTTGAGTTGTTATCTTGCTTACTGAGTAAGAAAGTTCATCAAATAATTGTTTCATAATACTTCTTTTTTAAGTTTATTAACTTCTTGTGCTACAATTTTCCCTGAAATAATAGAAGGTGGAACGCCAGGTCCAGGAACGGTCAACTGACCGGTATAAAAAAGGTTGTTCAATTTTTTATTTTTTATTTTTGGTTTCAAAACCGCTGTTTGATTCAGTGTATTTGCCAATCCATACGCATTCCCACCGTAGGCATTGTAATCCGAAATAAAATCGCTTACACAATAACTCTTTTTGTATTCTATTTTTGAAGCTAAATCGGTTATTCCTGTATGTTTTTCAATTCTGGAAAGCATTTCCATAAGGTACTTTTCTCTAACATTTTCATCATCATCAACTCCTATTGCTAATGGCATTAATAGAAATAAATTTTCTCTTCCTTTAGGTGCAACACCATCATCTGTTTTAGAAGGACAACAAACATAAAACAATGGTTTTTCAGGCCATTTTTTATCCCCATAAATACAATCAATATGTTCATCCAAATCATTCTCAAAAAAAAGTGTGTGATGTTTCAAATTGGGTATCGTTTGATTAATGCCCAAATAGAAAATCAAACTTGAAGGGGCAAATGTTCTGCTTATCCAATATTCTTCTGTGTAATTTCTATGCTCTTCGTTAAGTAGTGTTTCTGTATGGTGATAATCCGAGGAGGCTATCACTGCATCAAATTCATGATTTACACCATTGATTTGCAGAGAGGTTGCTTTTTTATTATCTGTATGTATTTTTTCTACTTTGCTGTTGAAGTGAAAAATTGCCCCTTGTTTTTCCGCTACGCTTTTCATGGCTAAAACCAATTGATAGAAACCTCCAATTGGATAATGTGTTCCTAAGGCGTAACCTCCGTAATTCATTAAGCTATACAAAGCAGGAATGTTTTTAGGAGTAGCTCCGAGAAAAATTACAGGAAACTCCATTAATGTCCTTAGTTTTTCATTTTTAAAGTATTTGGCAACATAGCTTCTAAAATTGGTCAGCAAATCTAATTTCAAGGCACTTTTCGCTATTTTTGGAGAGATAAATTCTGTCCAATTATGGCAAGGTTTATTCACAAAATCCTGCATGCCAACTTCATACTTGAATTTGGCAGATTGCATAAGTTTCTCCAATTGTAATCCAGCACCTTTCTCCAAATTTTCAAACAAGATTTTCAACTCTTCCAAACTTTCAGGTACGCTAATTTTTTCATCGGAGAATATCATTTCAAATTGCGGATTTAAGGAAACTAATTCAAAGAAATCAGCAGTTTTGCAGTCAAAATCAGCAAAAAAATCCTCCATAATATCAGGCATCCAATACCAACTTGGTCCCATATCAAAAGTATATCCAGCCTCCGTTGTAAACTGCCTTGCTCTTCCGCCTGGTTGATTGTGTTGTTCGAAAACATGCACTTCATGACCTTTCTTCCCTGCATAAGCGGCTGCAGAAATGCCCGAAAACCCCGAACCAATTATTGCAATTTTCATTGTTTATCTTTTAACACTTCACGTAATAAATTTTCGGTATCTATATTTTTATCATAAATTGATTGATGAAAATCATCTAGTTTATTCAGCAATCGTATCAATTCCATTTTTTCATGGTGTAATAAATTTCCTGTAACAATGGAGGTTGCTTGACGAATTTTATCCATTTGCTTTTCTAAAGTCAACAAGCCACTTTGCGTAATTGAAATCACTTTACTTCGTTTATCTACTTTTGAATTTCGTTGTTCTACCCAACCTTGGGCAATCAGTCGATTGATAATTTGCATTCCCGATGGTTTTTCTTGCACATTTTTTTTGATTAAATCCATCTTCGACATTTCTCCAAACGCCTTTAAATTGATAAGGAAAATAAAATCTTCTTGCGTGGAAAATTCCGACCCAAAAATGGCAGATTTAGAATAACTTTTTGCGTATCGGTTCATGTGTACAATTAATGTATTGATGACACTTTCGGCACTTCTTCCATTTTCTTTGCCCTCCCAATTGGGTTCAACAACAGGATTGGTGTTAGTGGAAATAATCCAATTTTTAAACCCTTCGACAGAAGTTTCAAAGTCACTTTTTTTATTGTTTTCAATCTCAAATTTCTCAAGCAAATTGAGGACATCTTTAATCAATTTGTAATTCATCTTTATCGAATTAGAATACAAAGATACCATTTTATTTAAAATAAAGTACAATAAAGTACTTTTATTTCAAAATATAGTTTACCTTTGTACTAAATTTTATTCTGATTATATGAAAAATCTTTCTTTATCGCTTTTGATAACTTTGCTTACAAGCACTTTATATGCTCAAAATATGGGGACTATAAACGGTGTTGTAAAAGATAAAAACACACAAGAAGAGTTGATTGGTGTGGTGCTTCGATTTACTGGAAAAGACACAATTAATACTATTACAAATGAAAATGGTAGTTTCTCCATTCAATTGCCTGTTGGAAAATATAATTTAGAAACTTCTTATATTGGGTATTCGCCATCCACGATTTACAATATCAATTTGAGCTCTGGAAATGCACAGGTTTTGCAAATAGAATTAGACGAAAAAAGTCAGGAATTACAAGAGGTAGTCATCAATGCAGGAAAAACAGTTCGAGCAACGGATATGATAACGCCACTTGCTACCCAACGATTAACTGCTGAAGAAATAAAAGTTAATCCTGGTGGAAATTTTGATGTTTCAAAAGTAATTCAAGTATTGCCAGGAGTGGCAGGCGGAACAACACCTAACCGTAACGATATTATTGTTCGTGGTGGTGGCCCGAGTGAGAATGTTTATTATTTGGACGGCATTGAAATTCCTGTTTTAAACCATTTTCAAACGCAAGGAGCGAGTGGCGGAGCAACTGGAATTTTAAATGTTTCGTTCATTCAAGATGTACAATTGACTTCATCTGCTTTTAATGCGAAATACGACAATGCTTTAGCTTCTACAATTGTCATCAAACAAAGAAATGGAAATCCCGATAAATTAAGTGGAAATTTTCGTTTGTCAGGAACTGAATTTGCTGCAATGTTGGAAGGTCCTTTGGGAAAGAAAACTACCTTTATGGCTTCGGCTAGACGCTCGTATCTGCAATTTTTATTCAAGCTATTAGACCTGCCTATCCGACCTGATTATTATGATTTTCAATACAAGGTAAACCATAAAATCAACAACAAAACAGAATTGACTTTTATTGGAATTGGAGCAATTGATAATTTTAAATTGGCAGTTCCAAAAGAAAGTGATGCCAATACAGAATACATCAATCGAGCAAATCCTTTGATTAAACAGTGGAACTATACCGTAGGTGCTACCTTAAAAAGATTGGTGAACAATGGGTTTTTCACGATTGCTTTAAGTAGGAATATGTTTTTTAATGGTGCAGACCGTTATGAAAACAATGCTTCAAAAAGTGGAAACAAACTGTTTAGTTTAGGAAGCCACGAAACAGAAAACAAGCTTCGTTTTGATATGAACAACTACAAAAATGGCTGGAAATACAGTTATGGCGTGGATGCTCAATATGTAAAATACGATGCCGACATTTTCAATACCATTAAAGAAGAAGTAAAAGATAACAATGGAAATATTATCAGCCCTGCGATTAGTTTTTCGAGTAAGTCAGCCATAGAATTTTTCAAATTTGGACTTTATGGACAAGTAGCAAAATACTTTTTTGATGATAAATTTTTAGTGTCAGGAGGTATTCGAACAGACATCAATACCTATACAAAAAGTGGATTAAACCCTTTGAGAACTATTTCGCCAAGAGCTTCTTTTTCCTATATCATCAACAATCAATGGAATGTTTCAGCATCTGTTGGAAGTTATTATAAATTACCAGTTTACACCATATTGGGATATAAAGATGCCAACGGAATACTTGTCAATAAGGATTTAAAATATACCAATGCCATTCATTACACCATAGGAACAGAGTTTGTGCCTAAAAACGATTTGCGTTTTACTTTTGAAGCGTTTTACAAAGATTACAGAAATTATCCTGTTTCATTAACCAACGGAATTTCTTATGCAAATATCGGCACAGATTATTCAGCGGTTGGAAGTGATCAATACGCACCAACTGGACGAGGAAGGGTTTACGGAATAGAAGTTTATGTTCAACAAAAGTTGGTGAAAAATTTATTCTATGTGGCTAGTGCAACACTTTATAAGTCTGAATTTTCAGGTGTAGATAATAAATTCAGTCCTTCCACTTGGGATTATGGTTTCATTGTTTCCGCTACATTTGGATATAAATTCAAAAAGAACTGGGACATCGGTTTGAAATACCGAATTGCAGGCGGACAACCTTACACGCCTTTTGACAGGAACGCTTCAACGGCAATGTATTTAACAACAGGAACAGGTACTTATGATTATACACAGCTCAACAACAAACGACTTCCCATTTTCAACCAATTGGATTTGAGAGTAGATAAAAAATTCAACTTCAAAAAAGTAAGTTTAAATTTATTTGTCGATTTCCAAAATATTCTGTTTTATAAAACACCCTATCTTCCAAAATTCACGTTTGAAAGAAACGATGACAACACTGGCTTTAAAACAACAGACGGACAAACCATTAAAGCAGACGGAAGTAACGGTATTCCTTTAATTCTTCAACAAAGAAAAGCGACAATTGTACCGTCTATTGGATTTATATTTGAGTTTTAAAACACAACATTCTGAACATGGCATACACATTGGCAAGCCGCACAAGCCAAGCTTGCCAAAGAGTATGCCTTCCCTCACGAAAAAAATAAAACAATAAAACAAGACAACTAAATGAACGCCAGCCTGTAACATCGGTTTTGCAAGAGAGCGGGGGAAGTGCTTCATTTGAAACTTTTTCGTAAATTTGAAGTTCGGTTCTTCGATTGAGCTTTTGTGCTAAAATCCGCTCCCTCGCAAAGCCGAAAACCGTCAGACTGTCTAAAAACCTTCAAATAATTTTATTTTTTCTTTCAAATAATTGGGTAATATTTAATTTATTTCGTAATTTAGTGGCATGGAATATATTAAAGGAATACCAAGAGAACAAGCCGTTTTATTTACCGATTGCTTAGACAATATTATCGCTTCGGACAATGAAGTTCGGTTAATTGATATGTTTGTTGAAAGTATTGAGATGGAAAAATTTGGTTTTGCCAGCAAACTAAATGCTGAAGGTCGGCCAGCATACAACCCGAAAGATTTGCTCAAATTGTTTATTTACGGGTATTTAAACTGCATTCGTTCTTCGAGAGTGTTAGAAAAAGAGTGCAGGCGCAATACCGAGTGATGTGGCTGTTGCAACAATTAGCACCCGACCACAATACCATAGCCAATTTCCGGAAAGATAATCAAAAAGCCATCCGGGAAGTATTTCGGCACACCGTGCGCATAGCAAAACAATTTCAATTAATAGGGGGCAAACTCATTGCCGGCGACTCGACCAAACTTCGGGCTCAAAACAGCAAGAAAAACAATTTTAATGAAAAGAAAATAGCACAACATCTTGCCTATATTGACAAAAAGTTAGACGAGTACAACGCCGAACTTGCCGCAGCCGATGAAGATAACAAACAAACTATACAAGCAGAAATTGACAAGCAAACACAACGAAAACAAAACTACCAAGTCCTTCAGCAACAACTTGAGGATACGGGCGAAAAACAAATTTCTACCACCGACCCCGACAGCCGCCAACTCATTACCCGCAACAATATTACCGAAGTAGGGTACAACGTGCAAACCACCGTAGATGATAAACACAAACTCATTATTGATTACAAACTTACCAATACCAACGACAGCAAAGCCTATGGGCGAGATGCTGCAAAGCGCGCAAACAATATTGCAAACAACGGGTTTTACCGCCCTTTACGACAAAGGATATCACACCGAAGTGAAATAAAAACGGCAGTCGAAATGGGGTAGAAATTATGACAGCCATACCCTCAGTTGCCGCTTGCGCACCTAATCCGGGATTACAATTTTGACCGCTTTGACTACAACAATCTTACCGATACCTACAACTGTCCGCAGGGAGAAACACTCCGTACAAACGGCAATAACTACCTCAAAACCAAAGAGAACTCGACCTATTATGTTAAACATTATAAAACCACTAAATGTCAGCATTGTCCCGTCAAATTGTTATGCACCAAAAATGCAAAAGGCAGACTCATAGAGCGGAGCGAGTACCAACAATATGTAGATATTAACAAAAAAAAACATAGAAAAAAAAAATAAAAACTTGTATAAGCTTCGGCAGCAAATAGTAGAACACCCCTACGGCACAATTAAACGGCAATGGGGTTACTCCTACATCATCACCAAGCGGGGCATTGAGCGCGCCGCCGCCGATGTGGGGCTTATAATGACTGCCTATAATTTGCGCCGATTATTCAATATTTTGCCTCGTGAGCTGTTCAAAACGTGGTTAAAAACCCTGTTTTTTGTTTTTCGTCTTTTATAGCTCGTTTTAAGGAGATATGCGCCCTCTCTCTCCTCAAAATATATTTCATCCAAGATTTATTAACGCAAAAAAACAAGCCCTCAAATCGCCTCTATTTAAAACTTATAATGTAAATTTGCCGAAACTTATGAGTTTTTAGACGGACTGCCGTTATGCGTCATTCCCCATTTTTCGACCGAAAATAAATTCTCGAGCTAACGGGAGAGTCATCCGGCAGACAATACACACTACATTTGAAGCGGCTCATTGCAAGACCCTTCTAAGCATTGGTGCGTTATAGCTCGTGCGTCATTCTGGTTGGAATGTAAAAAGTCCCGATTCCCAGTCGGGACTTAGTGATAAATTCAGTGGTGGAGCTTTCGCTACCCCGTTCAGAATAATTTACAGTGCAAAGATACATTCTCTTTGAGCCATTTTTATTAACCTATAAAAAATAGAAAAAATGGAAAAACAAAAATTAGCAATGGACATTATCAACCCGCATTGTGCAGGCATTGATATTGGCAGTCGCAGCCACTTTGTTGCGGTGGGACAAGACTTGGAAGATGTTAAAGAGTTTGGGGTGTACGCTGATGACCTGACCGACATTTGTGTGCATCTAAAAGAGCATGATGTTACTTCTGTGGCTATGGAAAGCACAGGAAATTATTGGCAAAACCTCTATGTAGAACTCATTAAACACGGTTTTGATGTAACCCTTGCCAATGGCAAATTCACTAAAAACATCAAGGGCAAAAAAACGGATGTGAAAGATGCCCGGTGGATACAAAAACTACCCAGTATAGGTTTATTGACAAGCAGTTTTTTACCCGATGAAACCACCGAAAAGTTACGCACCTATTGCCGGCAAAGACAAAATATGCTCACGCTTGCTGCAGAAGCATCGCACAAAATGCAGAAATATCTTAAAATACTCAACTTTCGCTTGGATGTAGTAGTCAATGATATTTGCGGATTGACTGGTATGGCAATCATCACCGATATCTGCAAAGGAAATCTCGACCCTGAAAAACTTTCCGGACACCGACACGGTAACTGCAGAAAATCCAAAGAAGAGATATCCAAAGCCTTGAAAGGAAACAATCGTGAAGATTACCTGTTCGGGTTGAAGCAAGAATTAGAATCATACCAATTCTATCAAAAGAAAATTGCTGAATGCGATAAACAAATTGGAGCCTTTCTCAAACAGCAAATCAATACATATCCTGAAAAAAAGAAACTCAAAACAACCGACAAAACGCATAAGAGAATAAACAAAAATGCAATCAAAGGAATTGACCTCAATCAGGCTTCTTTTCAATACTTTGGTGGGGTTGATTTAATGAACATTGAGGGAATGAGTCACGCCACAGTGTTAAGCATTATCAGCGAAATTGGACCTGACGGCTTTCATAAGTTTGAAACTGCAAAACATTTTACAAGCTGGCTGCGACTTGCTCCGAACAACAAAGTAAGCGGAGGTAAATTACTCAGTTCAAAAACACCCAAGGGAAGCAACAGATTGAAAATTGCACTTCGCAATGCAGCCAATGCAATTGGAAATTTAAAAGACACCCATTTGTCTAACTTCTTCAACCGTGTATGTTACCGCAAAGGCAGAACCGTAGCCGTGAGTGCTACTGCCAGAAAACTTGCTGTAATACTTTGGAATATGGTCGTAAAAAAACTTCCTTACAAACCACCTACAGATTACCTGTTCCTTGATGAAAAAAGAAAACTAAAATTAGTAGCAAGAGTCAAAAAACAAATCGCTAAATTTGCCCTGACTAATGAGGACTTAGGATGCGTAATAACTTGATTCTGAACAGTAATATAAAACGTTAGTCAGAATTGTAAAACGACACCACATAACAAAAAAGGCAATCAAGAATGTATAATTTTTCATACTTTAAAGAGAAGGATAAACAAGCAATTTTGGAATTTTTAGAAGAATATCCATTTGCTTTTATGACAGGTAGCTTCAATTCAGGCAAACAGGTAGCAACCCAAATACCAATGTTGCTTGAAGAAAGAAATGGAGAACTATTTATGCATGGACACATAATGCGAAACACAGACCATCATAAAGCATTTGCTGAAAACCCAAATGCCTTGCTGGTCTTTACTGGACCAAGTTGCTATGTAAGTGCTTCTTGGTACAGCAACCCTCAAATTGGTTCAACCTGGAACTATATGAGTGTGCATATTGCAGGACAAGTAAACTTTATGTCAAATGACGAATTAGTGGCGTTTATGCGTAAACTGACTTTGAAATTTGAAAAAGGCAACTTACAATCGCAAACTTTCTACGACAATCTGCCGGACAATTTTTTGAGCAAGATGATGCCTGCAATCGTTGGATTTGAGATTAAGGCAGATAATATTGACAATGTGTTTAAGCTAAGTCAAAATAGAGATGAAAAGAGTTATATGAGTATCATTTCAAAACTTGAAGATCAAGGCGGTGGTGGTGCTTTAATTGCAGCAGAAATGAGAAAAAGAAAATCGGAGTTATTTCCGCCCGGAGTTGAGTGGGACGGTTCAAAATTTGACTCGTGAGAACCAATAAATAACGAACCGCTAACAGCGGTAACCGTTACACAACTCAAATTTTATTTAGGTGTTTTTTGGGCTAAAATGCCCGCCGTAGCTGCATTTGCCGCGTTCTAGGCAAACCTCAATTTTGGGATAAATAAATGGAAGTTCCTTTTTTTGAAGGCCTTAAAATGAACCTAATTAAGCCCAATAAAACGAATTTTGGAAAAACCACCTTATTATTTCCGGATGATGATATATTTGGGCTAATATTTTGGGCATTTTCCGGATAAATTTATGCCCTCGTTTTTTATCCGGATAAAATAAAGGCAGCCCGCCTCAAAACATATTTCATACAAGATTTATTAACGCAAAAAAACAAGCCCTCAAATCGCCGCCATTTGAAACTTATAATGTAAATTTGCCGAAACTTATGAGTTTTTAGACGGACTGACGTTAGTCAGAGTTTTAAATGACCTACACAGCAGACATAAAACGACAATTTTTCAACTCACTAAAACGTGGGACAGGCGAAGCGTATTTAATAGCAAAGAACAACCCGACAATTGACTTTTCAAATCAAATTATTAAAGGTGCTTTGAATATTTTCGCTTATGACGGACAATGTGAAGGAAATCGGGCACAATATATCTATGACATTATTTCTGTTTCAAAAAAGAAAGACAAAATTCGCAAAGCTATTTTGCAAGGATTGGCAACAGAAAAAAACGACACTTGGAATTTGACACATTTGTTTGCGCTTGCAAAACTTTTTGCCGAGCGAAATGACACAGAAGCAAAACGAGCAATTTATGACAGATTCTTAACCAATCCAATTGAAGGTTCTGATTGGGTTGGTGCTTATGAAATATTAGAACTTGACGGACTAAATGGACTTTTTTACGTTGCCGAAAAGTTTGGAAAACACATTGAACAAAATCCAGATGATTGGCAAGACGACTGGATAATTACACACTTTCAAGAAGAAAACAAAAGCATAAAAGTATACGAAGAACTTAAAAAGAAAGCCAAGACGAACAAGTTCATTCGTATTTATCTTGACAATATAAAACGTACAAAATCAAGTCAAAAAGGCATAAGACCAAACCAACAAAATATAAAGACATTATTGACGAAGTTATAAACAGCAAACCACGTATTTCATTCGTTAGAAAACGGAAATTGTTTCACGAAGAAGTAAATCAAGTAGCAAAACAACTCATTAACGAAGCGGACAAGGTAAATATTGAAAAACTCTTGGACATTTTTGATTTCTACAAATTTCCTTACGACAATCAAATAATTTTAGACTTTGCAAAGCAAAAGCGGACAAGCAAAAACAGAATTGTTGAAAACGCTGTTGAAGCATTAAAGCATTTAAAAAGCAAAGACATTAGAGACTTTGCAATCGACAAAATAAAAAACTCAAAAAATCCAATTGACTTTTTAGAAATCTTGACTTCTAATTACAAAAGTGGAGACTTCAAATTATTAAGTGAAATTGCAGACAATACAAACAATGAACACAAAATAGAACAATTAGCAGGAACTTATACAGATATATTCAAAGCGAACCAGACAAAAGAATGTAAACAACCTCTTGAAATACTGTATAACAAAATGAATTGTGCAATTCACAGAAAAGGAATTGTCGAAATTTTAATAAAGAATAAAGTTTTGTCGGACAAAATCAAAAGCGAAATTTTGTTTGACAGCGATTTAGAAACGAGAAATCTAACGAAATGACAAGAAAAACAGCAGGTAACATCGGTAACCGTTGCACAACTCAAATTTTACTTAGCTGATTTTTTGGGCTAAAATGCCCGCCGTAGCTGCCTTTGCCGCGTTTTAGGCAAACCTCAATTTTGGGATAAATAAATGGAAGTTTCCTTTTTTTGAATGCCTTAAAATGAGCCTATTACTTCCGGATAAAATTGCATCAGCGCATTTTCCGGATAAATTTACGCCCTCGTTTTTTTATCCGGATAAAATTAAGGCAGCCCGCCTCAAAATATATTTCATCCAAGATTTATTAACGCAAAAAAACAAGCCCTCAAATCGCCGCCATTTGAAACTTATAATGTAAATTTGCCGAAACTTATGAGTTTATAAACTGACTGACAATACATGCCATTTTAAATAGACGATAAAATTAAAAGCGTTATGAATAATATAAATAAAACTGGAATATTCTTTCTTCTAATAATACTCACTTCATTTAGTTCTGACAATTTACCCAAATCTTTTACCAGCTTACTTGCTCGGGCAAATTTATCTTTTCATCCCCCCCTTGGTTTTAAAGAAACAAAAATAATTGAGAACCAACAATTAAAATATGATTATGCACTAAAGGACAACACAAGAAACTTTGAACTTCGTTATTTAATTATGCCTCTAGACAGCACAATTATTAATTTCAATGAGTTTACAAAAAAAAATAAAACAAGTTTTATTACTCATCCTAACAAAATGTATCCAATGCTTTTTAATAAATTGCTTTTTGACCTATCTGGCGGAAACTATTCAGAAATTACCGAGTTTGACCAAAAAGGAGCAAAACTGGATTTTAATGCTGATTGGGGTGCAATATCCTTTTTTGAAGTTAACAAGGAGTTTGGACAAAAGTATAAGACAGCGATGATTCTTGCCATACACAAAGACAATTTTGGAGATGCATATTGTATATTTCTCTCTGAAAATGCTGATAAATTTAAAGAATTAATGGGAGCGGGTTTTTATACATTACAATTCAAATAATTTAAAGACTTAATGCTTAGCCGAACTTTAGTTTTTCAAAGCAACAGTAGTGCTGAAACACCCCGCCTTTGGCAGTACTATCCAGACGGCAAACTCTATCTCCCCACTTGTTAAACAACCAACCTATCCGGATGATTTTACGGCCATACCATTTTTCAGTACATAGTTGATTAGGGCGTATTACAAACACATCCATCCATACCTCCCCCCAAAAAACTACCCCACCAAAGAAAACCTTAGTGGGGTAATTTTTTTAAAACAAAGAATCAACTAACGGTATAGCCGTGTTTAGTCTTGTTTTACAAACTTGGTCATTAGCCCTGCTTTGTTATTGCTAAGGCTTACAAAATAAACACCTGCGGCAAGTTCGCGCATATCTAAAACGGTGGCATTTAGGCCAATATTGGCTTGCATACGCCATTGTTTTACTGCCCGTCCAGTTATATCCATTAATAATCCGGTTATTTCGTTTGCCTCAGGACTAATAAATTTCAATTCTACTGTTTCTTTGGCGGGTACGGGCGCAACCGATAGGATCTCAAAGTTTAAAGTACCGCGCACCAAACTAATTATACCCGATGCTTTTACAGTTTCGCCTAAAGCGGTGGTAGTAGTAAGGTAGTAGTAATTTATACCGGCGGCAGTATTGGGGTGCAAATACTGGTAGTCGTGTGGCGTACTGCTGTTTCCGGCGGCTTTTAGTTTAGCTATTGGCTCAAAATTAACGCCATCAACGCTGTGCATCACTGTAAACCAAGCGTTATCAATTTCAGATGCCGTATTCCAAGTAAGTTCGTTTCCTTGCGCAAGCACTTCGCCATAAAAACTCAACAACTCAATAGGCAGTATGTAGCAAGGCTCAATATCTAATTGGTTAAGCACCTGAATACATTGATTTTGGTCGCGGACTGTAATTTTATAGCCATTAGTATTACCCAATTCAAACGTAAACGGAGTATTGTCGTTTAAGGTGGCAATTTCAAGTACAACAGCATTATTTTTATCTGTTACAGATACTTGGTAGGGTGCAGCGCCACCACTAACTACGTTATCTACTGTATAAACTCCGGTTTTAACGGCATTGGCACAGTTGCGTTCGCTGTTAATCACAATATCTACCCCTTGGCAAATATCGGGCTCGCCCTCGCAGCTAATTGTACCCGTTAAAGTTGAACTGCCGCAAGATGTTGTTACAGTAAACACCACCTCGCTGTTTTCAGTTGTTCCGGCCGGAGGGGTAGCGGTATAGCTGTTTCCGGATATTGCAGTACCTCCGTTTACACTATAACTAACTGCTGCATCGGGGCAGGTTGTTACCGATAAGCCGCAATCATCAGTATTAACAGTTAATTTAGACGTTGTGGCGGGGTCGGGCAATACGGTTATAAAATAACTTAGTTCTACATCGCTACATTGTGCCGGAGCCTGTACTTTAGCCGTATAAACATTTACTATTGGTGTGCAAGTGTTATTCGTCAGATTTCCGGTAGTAATATTCACGCCGGTGGCACCATTTGACCATAAAATATCATTGGGCAGCACATTAGTCGGCAGTACGCTTAAATCTGCTGACTCGCCGCTACAAATGGTAATATTGGGCAATACGTCATCGGGGTAGTTGAGCAAACACTCTTTGGCAAGGCCCACACAAGTTAGCGTTTTGGCGATGCTTGTTTTGTTGCAAGTTTCGCCGCTGGCAAAGTAAAACGTTACATTTTGGGTAATCGTTTGCCCTTCGGGGGCATTAATAGTATAGCTATTTCCGGTTATTATTGCGCCCCCATCTACCGAGTAGCTAATAATTGTATTGGGGCAAGCGGTAGCTATCGCGCCACAACCATCCGCATCAACTGTTACCTGGGCTACGCCAGCGGGGTCGGGCAATATATTTATGGCAATAGTTATTTGCTCGGCGGGGCAATCGGCATCTCCGGCAATTACTGCGGTAAAGGTTACTACTTGTGTATTGCAAGTATTGTTGGTTAAAATACCCGTATTAATGCTTAAACCGCTTTGACCTGTTGACCAAATTACAGCTTGCGGGTTGGCATTGATAACCTCAACTGTTAAATCAAGTGCATCGCCCGAGCAAACAGTATAGGTATCGGCTGCGCCATTTGGCAGTTGTACTGATGGGCAATTTTGGTTGCCGCCATCGCAGTCGGGCAATGGTATGGTAAGTATGGTTGCGGCGGGGCAACTACCCGAGCCCGGATATTTTATATCAATAGTCAAAGGCGTGCCGAAGCCAGTGGCATCAATAGTGGCGGTGCCAAACAAGGGTGTTCCGGGGTTTTGGTCGTAATCAATAGTAAAGCTTGGACAGGTTGTAACAGTAACCAAGCAACCATCAACCGTTGTATTGGTATGGCTTGGGTTGGTAACATCGGGGCGCACCTTAACGGTATAAATTACCGATGTTTGTGGGCAGCCATCGCCGCCTTTGCCGGCGGGTACTAATGCTTTGTAGGTAAGCGTAAGTTTATCGCAGGTAGTATTGGCAATATCGGTTAAATCTAAGTTTGCGCCTTGCCCTACTAATATATTGTTCAAATCGAACCACAAAATTTCATTGGGCTCAACGTGGTTATACAATACACTTAGGCTCAGATCGTCGCCGGTGCAAACATTCACTAACCCATTATTACCCACCGGAAGCGAAATTACAGGGCAATCATCCCCTCCAACCGGGCAGTTAAAGCTAACGGTTACGGTTTGACCCAAATTGCAGCCGGCAGGTGCATCCGGATTAACAATAGTAAACGGCAACGGATTAGGCGAGTCGGCATTTACCTCTACATTGGCACTGCCTGTAAATACTTGGCCGCCATCGCCCGGATAACTAATTAAAAAGCTGCTGCACGTGTTAATACTTACCGTACAACCATTGGCCGAAGTGTTGGTAATGGCAGGAGCGCTAATATCGGGGTAAACCTTAACTACAAAGGGCAAACTTACAGCCGGGCAATTATCATCCGGATTTTCAGTTAATTCGGCAGTATAATTATAAACAACCGGATTACAACTGGTTGTATTAGTCAATAAATCGGTATTTATTACGCTAACCCCCGTTGCAATGATATTGCCTTGTCCGTCGCGCCAAATAATATCGGCAGTCGAGCCATTTAGCACGGCTACGGCAAGTGTGGCAGCAGTTTCGTTGCAAATATCAAATATGCCGTCCGAGTCGTTAGTATAAACCAAACTTGGGCAGGCATCAACGCCCTCGCAATCAAGAATTGTTGTTAAACCATTGCTAAACGAGCCGCATCCATATAGGCCGTCCGATATGGTAAAGGCAATAGTAGCGTTTACCGCTTGGCCATTGGCACTAAAAGTATTTCCCGACTGGGCGGGGCCACCATTAACGGTATAGCTAACATCAAACTGTGGGCAAGCCAGCAAGGTAACGGTGCAATTATCGGCATCTTCAATTAATTGGGCAAACACATTGGGCTTCGGATGCACGGTAACATTAACCAATTTACTTACTACGGCTTGGCAATTGCCCGATTTTGGCGCATAAACAGCATAGTAGCTAAGTTTTTCGCCATTACATTCGTTTGTGGTAGCGGTTATATTATTGGGGTTCGTTACAATATTGTTATTCTCGTCAAACCAAGTTACAACACCGCCGTCGTCGTTTTTAATTGAGGCCAGCAAACTAAACGTGTCGTCATCTGAACATATATTTGTGGTCGAGGCTTGAACACTTTCAAACGAGGGGCATAAACAAAAGTTTTTCGGCACTAATCCAGATATTGAGGTGGTACAACTGTTATCATCTACTATTGTTACCCCTACATTGTCGCCTTCAAACAGGCCTTCAATTTGTACTACGGGCAAATCTGTTAGGTCAAGTGTGCCTTTTCCGGTATTTATAAAATTACCGGGTTTGTAAGGTTGTTTGCCTCCACTAAGGGTAAAGGCAGCCACAACACCTCCGCCATCAATACACGAATAACTTAATTGCGAGGCAACCAAATCTTCTAACGCATCAACACTAAAACAAGTATTGCTAACATCTACACATTGACCTTTAATACCCACAATATTGGTACTTGTAGTATAAACGTCTAAATAAGATATGCCATAAATGCAATAGTCGCCCGGATTGTTAATAGTAAATTGTGCTGTTTTGGCAGGTGCATTTTTGGTTTGCAAAATATTACCCAAGCCATCAACCAACACAAAATCGTATTTGTAGCCGTTAGGCCCGCCATTAGTATTTACCGTAATTGTTTGAGGCAAATTATCGGCACAAATTATTTGAGGGGCAACCGATGTTACTGTGCCAGCATTGGGCGCTGTAAAATCAACCTCAAATGTTTTTTGCTTACATGCAACCGGAACATTGGCATTATTATGCACCACGGTAAATATCGCTTTTCCAGTACTTCCATCAGTTGGTTGATACGTTGCACCTGTACCGTTTTGGTCGGCTATACCATCGTTATTTGTATCGGCAGCCCAGGTAACCGTATAATTGGGGCATATATTCGATAAACTTACTTGGCAAGTATTGTTGCCGCTTACAGTAGCCGTAATGTCCGGATAAACCCAAACGGTAACTAACTGACTAAATACATTGCTGCACACTGCTGTTGTAGGGTCATAAACCGCATAAAAACTAAAACTTTCGCCTTGGCAATCGGTAGTAGTAAGCACTATATTATTGGGGTTGGGTATTGGTTGATTCAATTGGTTGTACCAGGTAAGTGTACCGCCATCGGGGTTATTTACCGTAACGCTAAGGCCAATATTTCCGCCCGAACAAATATTATTAGCAGTCGCAACGGGTGCAACTATGGTTGGGCAGGTTGCCGGGCAATAAAATCCAGTATTAAACACAGCTGTTTTGCAATCGGCGGGCATACCTGCCAAACCTGCGGTAACCGTGTATTGTATGCTGCCGGCCTCGCCCGGATCGGGGGTGTAGGTGTTGCCCGTTCCGGTTAATCCGGTATTAGGGCCAGCCGTTATCAACCAAGTAATATTGGCCGGAGTAACGCCTAATTCAGCAGCACAATTAACATTTATACTTGCTGGTTGAGTACAGGTGCCAGATATTGTGGTAGCTGTAATCTCCGGATATGTTTTAACCTCAAACGAGCGCATTGTGCGGCAATTTGGGTCGGTAGCAATCGGAACATTAATGGCATAAACTGTATAAGTAATGATGCCACAACTTGTATTTGCAGGTAAATTGGCATCGTTTAATACGGCAGTATTGCCATCGCTAACGGCTTCGCCTAAAATGGCATAGTTGGGGTCGGTGTCATTAAAGGGGTCGGTTAAAATACCGCCATTTTTATTATAAACAAAGCGCACACTGCCATTAGTTTGTACTGTTACATCAAAATCGCCATCCGAGCAAACGGGGGCGGGATTGCTAATGGGTTGCATGGTGTAAACCGGAATTACCGTTACCACTACTTGCGTAGTTGGGCCTTGGCAATTAGTAGGCTCAGGGCCATAAGCCGTTACAATATAGGTAACCGTTACCGGTTGGTTGCTTGTACTGGTTAATGTTTGCAAAATAGGGCCGGCAACAGGTGTATTTTGGTTGCTATACCCCGAAACACTGCCGCTTGATGGCACTGCTACCCAAGTAAACAACGAACCCGTAACATTACTGTTTAACCCAATATTAGTTGTTTGCCCGCTACACAACACCATCGAAGTGGGGTTTGGTATAACGACAGGCAAAGGGTTAATTGTAATATTAACCGGGAAACTATTACCCAAACAACCGTTTACACTTAACGGGGTAACGGTATAGGTAATTGTTACAGGGCTGTTGGTTGTATTGGTTAATTGTTGATTGATAACATTGCCGCATTCGCTGGTGCAACTTGTTGCGCCGTTGTTGTTGGCAGGCACTGTCCATGTAAAATTACTTCCCGGAATATCTGTTAGCAATTCAATAGTTGTAAATGTACTGCTACAAATAGTTTGCGAGGCAGGTTGAGCACTGCCTGCCGGTAAAGCCCAAATAGTATAGGTTGTGCCAAAACGTGGGCTTTCGCAGCCATTGACAGTGTTCGACACATAATAATTGTAAACACCCGGAACTGTTACGATTGGCGTATAGCTGCTTCCGGTTGCGCCCGATATTAATAAATTAATATTGTTGGGGCCATACCACTGGTAATTGGTGCCTCCACCCGAAACTAAAGCTATATTGGGCTGCCCAAAGCAAACCGCTTGTGGGGTGGGCACATCGGGCAATGGAACTAACTCGTCTAATCCTATCAATATTACAACGTCGGTAAAACAGCTTGTGCTATTGCTAGTAAACCTAAACACATAGTTTCCGGGGGTTAATCCGGTAACGGGAGTAGTAGTTACAGGTACAGCATTTATTACGTCAAAAACAGTGCCTTCGCTATACGCTACGGTCATACCAGCCGGAATAGTAAAATCGGCACTGCCATTATTTTCGCCACAGTTGGCATTAGTAGTAGTAATAGTAGGTGCAACCGGATTTGGATTAACCGTAATCGTTACCGTAGTATTGCTGCCTGCGCAGCCGTTAGCTGTAGGCGTTACGGTATAAGTTACCACTTGTGGCGTTGTAACGCCAGCCGCTAAACTTAGGGTTTGTGTAATTGAGGATCCGCTACCGTTAGCCTCGCCCGTAACATTGGGGTTGTCAGTAACAGTCCAGCTAAACGATGTTCCCGGAACATTGCTTGTTAGGGCAACACTTGTGCTGCCGCCACTACAAATAGCTTGTGTATTAGGAGTAGCCGTAACCACCGGAATTGGATTTACTGTAACCACCGCCGTAACGGGTGTACCGGTACAAGTGGCAGCACCATTTGTAAATACAGGCGTAATAACATAGGTAACAGTTGCAGATGAAGTGCCGCTATTTGTCAGCACTTGCGAAATGGGGCCGGCTACGGGTGTTATTTGGTTGCTAAATCCGCTCAAATTGCCATTCGAGCCTGATGCTGTCCAAGTAAACAAGGTACCAGCTACCGAACTGCTTAGGGCAATATTTGTGGCCACACCGCTACAAACGCTCGAGTTTACAGGCGTAGCCGTAGCATCGGGTACGGGGTTAATAGTAACATCTACGTTTATGGGTGTGCCGGCACAGTTTGAGGGTGCGGGTCCAACAGGCGTAATCGTATAAGTTATAGTTTGGGGGGTGGTTATACCCACCGCTAAACTTAATGTTTGGGTAATTAAATTGCCACAATTCGAAGCACATGCACTCTCGCCCACTACGTTGCCGGTTGCGCCGCTTACTGTCCAGGTAAAAATGGTGCCGGCTTGCGGGCTGTTAATGGCAATACTGGTAGCATCGCCGCTACAAAGCAAATTTACAGTTGGTGTTGCAGTTGCCGTAGGCGTTGGATTTACCGTAATTACTACAATAGTAGGCGCACCCGTACAAGTTATACCGCCGTTTGTAAACAAAGGCATAATAGTATAGGTTACCGTAGCTGCATTGTTGCCGGTATTGGTTAGCGTTTGGGCTATAGGGCCAGCCACAGGCGTTGCTTGGTTACTAAAGCCAGTAACAGTTCCCGATGAGCCTGTGGCCGTCCAAGTATATAATGTTCCGGCAATAGTACTGCTTAAAGCAATATCTGTTGTTGAACCGCTACAAATAATGGTTGCCGATGGTGTAGCCGTTACATCCGGATTTGGATTAACCGTAATATCAACTGCAATAGGTGTCCCGGGGCAATTTGTAGGCGCTACCCCAATTGGCGTAACTGTATAGGTAATGGTTTGCGGCGTGGTAATGCCTGCTGCCAAACTAAGCGTTTGAGCTATTAAATTGCTGCACCCCGAAGGGCAAGCAGTTTCGCCAACTACGTTGCCGGTTGCGCCGCTCACCGTCCAAATAAAATTAGTGCCGCTTTGTGGGCTGGTAAGCAAAATATTAGTATTGCTGCCACTACACAAGGTTTGAGTAGCTGGAGTAGCCGTTGCTGTCGGCGCCGGATTTACCACTACTGTAACCTGCGATGCTGCACTTTCGCAACCGTTGGCATCAATAGCTGTTACCCAAATATTTTGTGGACTTGTGGCCGGAGTAGTATTGGGGTTATAACTCGATACCGGCCCGGCTAACAAACTTGTTAATCCGGAGTTGCTATAAAAATTATACTGCGTATTAGTAGAACTTCCTGCTATATTTACATTATCAATCCGGAATGTTCCCGCAGTGCCCGTTGAAGCGTAAGCATAAATACGGAAACAACCCGTACCAAATGGCAGGGCTTTGTTTACAGCTAAACTACCCGATGCTACAAATGTATTGGCGGCATATCCGGTAGCAGTGCCAATAGTGGTAAAAGTGGCAAATCCATCGGTTGAGTATTGTACAACCCAAGTTTGAGGGCCCGTGTTCGAGCGGCGGAAATCAAAACTAAACGAGGTCAAATTAAGGTCAAAGCAATCATTAGTTGGCGATATACAAAACTCGAAATAGTCGTTTACATCCGGACTTGTGGCTGCTGTCCAGTTGTCGGCACTCCATGCCAAGCCCGGATTTCCGGTAAAGAAATTGAGGTTACTTACCCCGCTTCCGGCTGTGCCGTTATTGGCTGTTGCACCATTGCCGGTTACAGTGGCTACGGTATTGCTGGCATTAAAATTATACACTGCACTGCTAAACGAAGCTGTTTCGGTGCCACACGGTGCGGGCGTTATTAAGGTGCTGCCACCCTCGCAAACTGTAATATTGCTTACGGTTGGGGCAGCAGGATTTTGAATAACGGTTAAACTTACCGGGTCTAATACACTCGTACAGCCATTTACAGTTACCGAAACAAAATAGTTGGTCATAGTATTGGGGCTTGCCGGCGGAACGGGTGTAAAATTATTGTTTGTACCGCTTTGCAAGACAGTTATTGCATTGCCGGCATAAAAAGTGTAAGTTGCACCAGCAACAGAGGTAATTGTAATTGTTTGCAGCTCGCCCTCGCAAACAACTACATCATTAGCAGTAGGAGTTGTAGGTATGGGCGTAATGGTTATTGTTCGGGTATCACTAACGGCTGTACAAGGCCCAGTGGGGTCTTGCGAGGTAAGGGTTAGTGTAATTGTGCCTGTTTCACCTGCTCCGGGGGTATAGGTAACCGTTGCGGGGGTACTTGTTAAAGTAGTAACAGAAAGCGTGCCAGTGCCGTTATGTGTCCATTGGGCTTGGGTAGCACCACCGCCCACCGTAGCACCGCTAAGGGTAATGGCTGTTGGCGGTACAGATTGACAAACTGTCAAGTCGGGGCCTGCATTTACTGTTGCAGGTGGATGTATTGTTAAAACCGCTGGCGCGTTGGTTATGTCCATACAAGCATCCGGATTGGGGTTAGTATCAATTACATCGCCTTCGTTGTCAGTGATATTGGTTAAATTAGTAAGATTGTTAATGATTGGCTGTAATCCTTGCGCCATATTATACGACAGGCCATAAACATTAAACACTACTGGTATTGTGCCGTTATTGGTAGTAGGTACATTTAAGCCTGCAAATGTGCTGCTGCTGGCAATAATTACATTGCTGCCGCCATTGGTCAACAAAAATAAATAGCCATAGTTGGGAGCAGCAGGAGCGCCGGCAGGCACATTTATAGTTATCCAGGTTCCACCACTACAAATATCTTGTGGGGCAGGGCTTAATACATCGGCATTTGCCTGGCAACAATTGCAGTTAATTACTACGGTAGATGGCAACGAAATATTGTAACAGCAATTTAAGGCCGGGTTAAACGGAGCAACACTACTAATAGGGTCGCCATTTTGAATAGCATTTAACAAAGCACTTACATTAGGGTCATCGTTATCGTAATTAAGGGCATAAACATTGTAAGTGCCATTTACTAAACCATCAAAATATCCGGTATTATTGCTTGCAATAATTAACCCGGTAGTTTGATCAACTAATAAATATACTTGGGTAAACCCGGTAGCACCAAAGGCGGTAAAGGTGCCGGACTCGGCTTGTCGCAATAAATACCCTGCATTGTAGGGCGGCTGAACGGTGCAGTCGCAGCCGTCTCCTATTTCGGGGCATAGGGTTTCAATGATTTGTTTTGAGGCAGTACAAGCAGTAGGGCAATCGGTATCGGTGGTGGCGCGACTATCGGTTGCGTTTACCGTTTTAATGCCCGTACCCGTACCGGTATGATTAATTAGGCCAAATATAAGTGCCGTTCCGGTAAAAGTTTGGGTTTCATTGGCATCGGCTACATCGCCATCGCCATTAATATCAAGTGTTACCGTATAGGGGGCGATGCCGCCAGTTATATTTGTTACTTCAATTTGGTATTGCGAGCTGCTTAGTGGGTTAAGCGGCAACGATGAGGGCGAGCCTGCACAAGTTGCCTGGGCAGTAATTACAATCGGAGCTAATACTGTAAATGGTACGGTATTGGTTCCGGAGTTTGTAATATCGCCGCAGCCATTTCCGGTACCTGCCGCATCGTTGCTATCTACAAAATCTAACAAAGCTATTAAGGCCGAAATATTAGTTCCGGTAAGCGAAGCCAAGCTCGGCAAAATAGGGTCGGCAGTTTTAAAATGATAGCCGCGTATAGTATAAGTACCCGGTATCAAATTGGCCGGCGGAGTAACAACCACAGATGCCGGAGCGTTGCCTCCAACAATAACTGTTTGCGTGTAAACAATCAATCCGGATGCGTTTGTAATTAATATGGCATACGTATAATCGGCTGGTATTGCCGGGTTAGTTATCCCAGTCAAATCCACTACAATATCTGTCGAGCCAATAATGCCCGTATCGTTTGAGCAAAACTGTATACATTGGCTGGTTTCGGTTAATACGCCTGCATCGGGCGAGCAGCACACATCGGGGGTGGTAGTAACAGCTACGCTGCCAACGGCAGTACAACCATTCGCCAATTCGTAAATAAAATAGTAGGTTGTAGTTAGGGGGCCATTAGGGTCGGTTGGTGGCACCACATTGGTTGGGTCGGCTATTAAAAAGGCATTGGGGTCAAAGGCGGGGTCGTTGGGGTTAAAAGTGTACCAAGTAAACGTACCGCCGGCGGGGGTAACTGTAATGGCTACGGCTGTTAGGTCAATAGCATCTACGGGTGCCTGGTTGCATACATTTGGAATAGTGCCAACCGATATTACCGTAGGTGCCGATGCCGGGGGGTCAACGGTGCGGGTTGCCGGAGAAACGTTGCCGGCGCAACTGGCTTCATCAACAACGCTAATTAGGCTGTAAGTACCTGCAATATCGGTTGTAAAAGTATAGGGGTCGTTATTGGTGGTAAGTTCGGTTTGTGTTCCGTTTACTTCATAAACAAATGTCCAAGGCCCGCTAACACCAATTGGGCAATTAACCGACGAAAAATCAACTGTTACCGAGCCGTCGTCGCCGGTGCCGGGCGTGCAGCCGGTTATGTCGGTGGCGGCGGTTAGGGTGGCCGTAATGGTTGGATGAATATTTACAGTAGCTTCGGCGTTGTTTACCGTTCCGGCGCATCCGGTAAATGGGGCGGCGGCGGGGCAGGTATTATCTTGCTGCATGCTTGTTAAAATAATTGTTTGCGTACCATCGCAGGTGGGGGCGGCAATGGGTATGTTTAAGATGCCGGTGGTGCCGGTAGCATTAAACTGGATGTTTTGCGCTACGCCATTACGAGTATAGCCAATGCAATAATTTTGTCCGGATATTAAATTGCTCAAATTAACCGGAACGTTTTGTGTGCCATCGACTTCGCAAGCGTCTATATTAACGGCTTGTAAATCGGCAACGGGGCAGGTTACGGTGTAATTGCGCGAAGGTGTAGCTACAGGTGTTGTGCCGGTACATTCTGTTGGAGCAGTTTGACGCGGTTTTATTACTGCCTTGAAAAAGTCATCTGTTGTATTATTACAAGATATTGATGGTATCGTATAGTTAAAGCAAACAGGCAAAACAGGCGTAGATGTTCCGGGGGTGCCTGAGCCAGCGCCGGGCCCATTTGTTGTTCCAATTCCATCAAAGTCAGTTGAACTATTTATCCAATTATTGTCAGTAGCATTTTCAATTCGAGTGCCCTCAAAACTTGTGCCTAAGTTTCCACCTGTTTCAAAAGAAGCAGAAGGTACGGGAACACTGCTTGCTGCCGAACAACCCACTTGGGCAGCAGAGGCTATTACTGATTGTCCGCTTGTGGGTGCCCCTTCATAGGCTAAGGCGTCAATAACTACTCCTGTATTGCTAACAACCATAATTTGGTCTCCGCCGTTAGCTAAGGCAAACGAACCAGATAAGCAACCACACCCTGCTGTATTCAAATCAAGATTTGGAATTGATGAGCAGCCGCCGCCAATTACAAACACGCCATCTACTGGCATCAATGTTCCAGCAGGTATTGTAATAGTGCCTTCGCCATCAGATATTCGCCAGCATCCAATTGAACAACCTGGTGTACCTACTAATTCTATAACTTCAGATGAATTGCTACCCCACGTGCCATCTGAGCAACCAGCCGGAACAGTTATCACATCATACACAAAAGAAGAGATATATAAATCAGGAATACAGGGACCTGAGGTGCATGTTATAGTTTCACTTCCTATTAAAGTGCCTTGTCCAGCATAAGGGTCAAAGCTGCTATTATTACCATTGTAAAATTCAATACTACCACCACAAGGTAGGTTAGTTCCATTAATACAAAGTTGAAGTTGGTCGCCTGGGCATTTAGTTCCTTCAATTGTTGACGTAGCATCCCAAGAAATTGTTGGACATGGCGGCGGCGCCGCCCTGCAAGCGTTGTTTATACTTATTGTTTGGGTATTGTTGCAAGTTGCGGGGCCGCAATCTGTAGTGCTGGGGCAACCACTCGAAACTTGAACGGTAATAGGGCCGGTTAAAGAGTTTGGCAAGCTAAACAACCCTGTTGTGTTGGTGCTACCTACGGGCGCGCCATTGTCAAAAAGTTGGTAAGTTGGGGTACAGCCTCCTGTAACGCCGGCGGCTGTGCCTACGTCTATAACGCCAGCCGTAAGGGGTGGGCAGTTTAAGCTACTTGAAGCCACGGCAAGCGGCTCGGCTACTATAATTTTTACGGTTACGCGCTCGTAACATTCGTTATTGCTGGCAGGGTTATTTGAGCCGCAACAGTCGTAAATATAATCTTTCCATTGCAGCGTAATAGTATGCGTACCTACGGGAATTACGGGTGTTGTATGCGTTAGGCTTGTTGTACCTGCGCCGTTGGTGCTGTACGTCCAAGGGGTTAAACCCGCGCCACCTGCACTAATGGGTACATCTATATACGAGCCGATATTTCCTGTGCCTGCTCCGTCTTGGTGGCCTACTTCGCCGGTTAGGGTAGTACCCCCCTCGCCCGAAACGTGTTGATAGTTAAAAATATTGTATTGGAAGGTAATAGCTGAGGGTTGGCAAACAAAATAGGTAATTTCGCCACTGCACGAGTTGGCAAACGCTACGGGTGCGCCCGCCGCGCAGGTAATATTTAAATCCCAAACATCGGCATTATTGGGGTTGCCGGGTGTTGGGTGGTCGGTATAACCCCATTGAGCGAGGGCGTTTGCGGCGTTGCACGAGCTTGGCACGAGGGGTGCTCCGGGCAGGGCAATATCATCACAATCGGGGTCATCGTGGTGCGAGGGGTTTTGTGCGCTAACCCCTACTCCATGCGAACCATCGGTATTTAACAATCGTACAAAAGACGAGTTACATCCGGTTGGTGCTTCCTGTAAGCCAATCCAAATCGGTTGATCAAGTCCGGGCATTGTATAGCAAACAGTATTGGCATTACAATCGCCGGCAGGCATAAAATTTACGGCTGTGGCATCGCCACCATCGGCTTTGCGCCCAACATGGGTGCCGACATAGTCGTTAATAATACCATTTTCATCATTGTCGCCGAGGGTGTAAGCTGCGCCATCTTGTACAGAAATATGGTCGGCACCACCGCCACAAGCACCATTCGAGCCGCCAAAGGTGTTTATTCCGGATGGTGTAGCGCCGGGCAAGCCCCAATAAACGGCATCGTGTGGGGTGCCGTCGGGTTGAAAAAGTATTACTTGGTCGCCATCGTTGTTGGTGCCGCAATAGCCGTTATCGAGGGTAAAGCCATAAGTACCAATTGAAGGTGAAACAAAATTGCTGTTGGCGGCATCACAAACATCAAAATCGAGGGGCATACCTTCAAAATCGCAAACCGAGCAATTTAAGCCCGATACGGGTTCGTAGGCACTGTCGTCGTTGGCATTGGCAGCAGGCAAGGATGTTGCGCCACAGCCTATTATAAAAACACCATCAGCAGGAATTACCGTTGCCGAAGGCAATACTACTGCCCACTCGCCATTGGTTATAACCATACAGCCTATATTGGTTCCGGGCAGGCCAGCCAGTTCTACAATGGCATCGTTGCGTGCCTCTATATTGCCGCCGTCGGCACTTATTTCGTTAATTACAACGCCATGATAGGGGTTTCCGGTGGTACAGTCGGGGGTGTTGGCACCGGGGCATTGCGCAAAAGACAAAGTATTGTTTGCCCCCACAATTAATAATATAGAAAGAAATAAAGAAAAAGTAAATTTCATATTTTAGTAGTATTATTTTTTAAAGACTTAGATGTGGTTGCAGGTAAAAAAATATCCGGATAGTTTATTTGTACTCCTATTGCTTAAAATGTGTGATTCTTATTATCATCCGGACAATGTATTGGCACAAATAAGAAAGCATCATTGTTTTAAACCTAAAAAGATATTAATTGGCGGGGAAGGTTCCGTAATTAGCAGGGCAGGTTGGTGGTGGTGTGCTTGAGCACGAGGCTACCGAGGGGCCATTGTTTGTGGTAAAAGTACAATTGGTATCGGCACTAAAAGTGGCAGTTACAACACTTGGGGTGCCGTCGGCGCTAAGCCGCACTCCTATAAAGGTTGTTGAGCCGGTATTAAAGGGCGAAGTAACGCTAAGCGGGCCACCTCCGGGCAATACGTCTCCGGTTAAATTAAGTGTTCCGGTTACAGGTGCATTGCTATAAGTAACGGTAATATCGGCGGTAAAATAGTCGTCGGCATTATTGCCGTTTGTGCCATTATTGTTGCAGGTGGTTGCATTGGCAAAGCTAATATTGGTAATATTGCATGGCAAAACGCAGCCCGATACTGTTACGGGGTAGTTTACCGTGCGCGATTTTGTTGTTGGGCTACAAGAAGGGGTATTAGGGCCTGTAAATAAATTGCTATGCGTTTCGTTTACTATTACCGAAATGGTAGCAGTACCATTATCAACGGCTGTTATGGTGGCTGTTTGCCCGCTTCCGCTAACGGTGGCTATTGTTGTATTGCTACTGCTCCAACTGTAGGTGTCTGAGGCGCAACCGGTTAAAGCAACATTAGCAGTGCCGCAGGCGGTAATATTGGTATTGGCTTCATTAACGGGCGAACCACAAGCAACGCCAATAAATTCGGCATCTTTTGCGGTTCTGAGGTTTTCAATCCAAATGGCATTGGTGCAATTGTTGGGGCTGCCGGGCGAGTCGCCGGTTGTGCCCCCATTTGCCGGATTTACCGCCCAGTTGGCTTGTAGCATGGGGTCGTCATTGGTGGTGTTTAAAAACTGGTACGAGTTACCGCTGCCACTACCCGTAAAATAGATAGTTGTACCTGATATTCCGGATCCATACCCAACCGACATTAATAATATGCCCGAAGCATCGCGCAGTTGAAAGCCGTCGGCAGTATTGCTAATGCCTATATGGCTCCAGTTTCCGGTACTGTATCCGGAGGTGGCTAAATAGGCAGCAGCATCGCAGGCCGAGCCTACTGCCGTTGGCTGCGTTTCAACGTAAATGGCATCATTCATGGGTACAACATAAACACCATCGCAGTTGGCATCGTTGGGGTCGGCGGCGGGCAAATCGACATTTAAATCGGCATTATTATAAACAACAATAATACTGCCAACAGGCAGAGCCGACCAAGTAGCACTGGTGGTGAACCTTGCATTGCCGGAGGTAACACCCGTCGAGCCAAAAGCACCGCAGTTGTCGTCAAAATAATAACCCCTAATATCGAGGGTTTGGCCACATGTACCCGTTACCAAAAATTCAACAAACTCTTTAGCACCTGATTGTCCGTTAGAAACCTCATTAATGATTAATGTTTGGCCAACTGCTAACCGGGTGGTTGCGAATAAGGTAAATAAGAGAAAAATTAAGATGGTTTTTTTCATGCCTATTCCTTTGTATTTATATTACAATAATTTAATGTTTTAAATATTGCACAAAGATACAATAAGCATTTTAAGTTTACCAATCAAAACTAAGTTAATAAATATTTAATTTATTTTCATCAAAAAATAAATAAATAATGATAAAGCTCAAAGCATTTTGCTGCTGTCTTTATTAAGGCGGCAAATAAAAGAAATTACCATACGCTAACCCTTTCAGTATTAGGAAGATACATTGGGCTTTGTTTGTCAATAGAAAATGCCTCATAAAAAGCATCAATGTTTACAACAGGGCCATTGACCCTAAATTTGCCCGGCGAGTGAACATCGGTCATTACCTTGTTTTTTAAAGCTTCGGGTCTAGAATGCCCTAGCCATCCTAATGCGTAGCCTAAAAAATAGCGTTGTGCAGGTGTTAGTTCGGCAATGGGTTTAGCGGCTTTATATTCGGGAGTTTGGGTGTAGGCATCCCAGCCTAATAAAACACCGCCCAAATCGGCTAAGTTTTCGCCAAGGGTAGCTTGCCCGTTAATTTTAAAAGTATCGACCACTACCATTTTCGAAAACTGTTTAACCATTACTTGTGCGCGTTGTTTAAATTGTTTTTCGTCGGCTTTGGTCCACCAGTTTTTAAGGTTTCCGTTTGCATCATATTGCCGGCCTTCGTCATCAAAGCCATGTGTTATTTCGTGGCCAATGGTGCTTGCCGCGGCATAGCCAAAAACGAGGGCATCGTCTAACTCGTGGTCGGCGTAGCCGGGTACGGTAAAAATACCCGCTGGCAGCACTATTTCGTTGTTCGAGGGGTTGTAGTAGGCGTTATAGGTTTGGGGGCTCATGTCCCATTCGTTTTTATTAACAGGTTTACCCAATTTATTAAGCTCGTAACGATGCCACCATTTATTAGCATTTTTTAAATTTACAACGTAGTTGTCGCGGGTCATTTCCATTTGACTAAAATCTTTCCATGTATCCGGATACCCAACCTTTTTTTTCATAGCGGCTAATTTTACCAGAGCGCGTTGTTTGGTTGAGTCGCTCATCCATGTCAATTTTTCTATCCGGATTTTATAGGCTGCCCGAATGGCTTCAACCAAATCTGTATATCGTTTTTTAGCTGTTTCGTTAAAATATTGCTTAACATAAAGGCCGCCTAATAATTCGCCCATTAAATTGTCTTGTAATTGTAGGGTGCGTTTCCATCGAGGTTTGCGCTGCTCAACCCCCTCGAGTGCTTTTTCCAATTCAAAATAAGTTTGGCCAAAAGCATTGGGCAGGGCTTCGCTGTACGAGTTTATCAGTGCTAACCGCAAATAATCTTTAAGCATGGTTAAGTCGGTAGTTTTAAGTGCTTTTTCTAAGGCTTTGTAATAGGCGGGCTGGCCAACAATAACCGAATCGGCGCGAGTTAAGCCGTTCATTTCAAAAAATAATTGCCAGTTTGCGGTAGGTGTTAGTTTATAAAAATTAGCCAAACTCATTTTGTTGTAATTGGCATAAGGGTCGCGCAGGTCTTCTAATTTTTTATGCGATTTTGCCAGTTCCATTTCAAATTTCAAAATAGCTGCCGCCGATGTTTTGGCCTGTTGTGCTGGGCGGCCCGATAAAGTTAAGATGTTTTCTAACACTTGAACATAAGTATTCCGGATGGCAATGGTAGCACTGTCTTTTTTAAAATAATACTCCCGGTCGGGCAAGCCCAACCCCGTTTGATAACACGTGAGCATCATTTTTTCGCTGTTTTTGTTGTCTTGACCAATATAATACCCCAATAAAGGGTGCACTCCCCAATCGCCTAATTCGGCTAATAGTTTAGCCATGCTATTTAAATTTAGGGCTGCATCAATATGCGTAAGCATTCCCTCAAGGGGCGTTAAGCCGAGTTTTTCGGCGAGGGTGCTATCCATTGCCATAGCCCAAAAATTGCCAATTTTTTGTTCGGCACTTCCGGAGGCGGCATTTATATTTTTGGCAGCAGTTTCATTAATTTGCAACAAACGCTTATAGTTTTCTTCTTCTACCAAATTCCAAATGCCCCAACTGCTTTCGTCGGCTGGAATTGGATTAGCTTTAAGCCATGTTCCATTTGCGTAGGCAAAAAAATCGTTGCCGGGGCTAATAGTAGTATCTATGTTTGCGAGCAGTAAATCGGGTTTGGATTTGTAATTTGTTAAGCTATTATTACTGCTGTCTGCATTTTTGGAGGGTTGTTGGCAACTTGCCAAAGAAAGCAAAACTATACCGGATGTAAGCGCAAAGAATAAATAAGTAAACAAATTAAACCGTATCATAAATAAATAGGGGGAGAAATTACGCACGCAAAAAAACAAGCTAAGTATAAAGATAGCTCGTCTAAAAACCGTCAATTTTCGACAAATTTAGGCAATTAACTTTAAACAGCGGCGATTTATGGCCTTGTTTTTCTTGTGTTAATAAATCCGGAGGAAATATATTTTGAAGTGGGTTGCCTCAATTATATCCGGATAAAAAACGGAGCGTAAACTTATCCGGAAAATGCCTATATCCACAGTTTTGGTGGTTATATTTTTGCCCTTCAAACAACAGTTTTTCCGGAAATTGAAAGGTTTCAACTTCGGGCTGGTTTGGAACTCATTTTGATACAATACAGGGACTCAACAAAATACCTTCTTACCGCAGCCATTTAAGCGCTATTTTGCTGGCGTTGTTTAACCACAGTTGCAAATCGGCTGAGGTGGTTTGGCCATCGAGGTTGGTATCGGTGGGATGATAGGGGTTTGTTTGGCCTTGCGCAGCTTGCAGGGCATTAAAATCGGCAAGGGTGTTTACACCTTTTTTTGCCGAGGCATTGCCGGCCACCAATGCAAAATCGGGGGTATTGGGCAGCGATGTTAGGCAGGTTAAGCCTTGTAATACTTGGTTGGGCTGCGTAAAAGCAACAGGCTGGGCATTAGGCAGCAGCACGGGCGCCTGCGTAGCAATACCTAAATGATTGCGGTGTTTTAAAGCTACCCAGTAGTTTTTATTGGCGGCAACGGTATAAAATTTAACCCCTGCAGAGCCATCTAAATCGGCTAAAAAACCATTGTCCAAGATAAAAGCAGCGCGGGTTTCAAGCACAGTTTTAGGGGAGAGGGCATCGCGCAGCTCAACCAACACCCAATCAACGGCGTTGGTGGGTACGTTGGTAGTGGCTTCCCATCCGGCATAATTAAACGGCGCTACTGCGTAAGGCTGTTCCTCGGGCAACCAACCATTGTTATTTAAGGCGGTGTGCATTTTGCCGGCATCGGGCACGTAAGCACCTTGCAACCAAGCTTGGGCTTGCACCACTACACTATTGTCGGTATTGGCCAAAAAAATGCCGTTGCTCGAGGTGGGGTCGCCAATTAATCCGGCATTATTTTCGGCTTTAATGCTGATAAAATATTTTATTCCGGATAGTAGGTTTAATCCGGTCAAATTTACCGGATTTTCGCTCACATATTGCCATGTTTTTATATCGTCGGTGGCCGGCGCGGTGCCAACTGCAATATACCATGCCGCTACCCCCGATTGTGCATCGTAGCCCACATGCCAGTTAGCTGTTAGCTGTGTTTTATCAAATGTTACCGCTTCATCTTTATCGTTGCCATCGTTTACCCAATTAACTACGGGCGGTGTCCAGTCTATTTTTGTTGCTTGGTAAGTTGTATTCGACCAAAGGCCATTATCGGCTAAAATAATGGAGTACAGTTTAAGTCCAAACGTGCCAGGATTAGGGCTTTGGTATCTAACCATGTCGGTTGGGTCGCTGCCTACGGTAATAGTGGTTGCGCTGCCAAGCCGCGACCGATACACGCGCAAATTATCTACTTCAAAAAGGCTGTTGCCACTGCGCAACGACAAGCCCTGCCCCGATTTATAAGCGTTTGTATCGGTAAAGGTTACTAACAGATTGCCATTCTGATAAAAATTTATTTTTCCGGAGGCTGGGTGGTACGTAATCCGGTAGTTATACCACGTATTGACCTCAATTAAAGCATCAGCTTCGGCTTCTAAGGTAAATACGTTGTCTTTAGTTCGGTAAATTTGTGCCTTGTTGCCATCTGCGCGCAGCCATACAAAATACGAATCACCGCGATTAGTTGCTGCCGGGTCGCTACAAAAAAAGTGGAGGCCGGCGCGGCGGTCGGCATTAGTTCCGCTAATTTTACCATCGAATTCGTATAGCCAGGTGCCGTCTTGGGTTTGGTTTAAGGCGGCATATAAATTAGTATTGGTAAGGGTTTGGTTGGTTTGTTGCAAAACGCCGTTGTTTGTAGCCCATGTGCCCAATGTTGTAACCCAATCGGCATGAAGTTGTGCTTTGCCAAACTCGTCGTTAAAAAAGCCGGCTTTGCCATTTGCACGCCACTCGCTGCTATAGTCAAGCGGGGCATAAAAGCCGGTATAGCCTACGGCACAATCGCTATCAACAAACGTGGCTTCGCAGTCGTTGGTAATCCAGGTGGGTAAAGGGTTTATTAACGTTGTAGGCAAACATTGCGGCAGGCCACTGCATTGCCAGTTTGCTTGCCAGCCGTTTTTATAGGTTGCTTTATCGGAGGTAAAGCGCAAAGTTAAAGCCCCACCCGTTGCGTTGATGGTTCCGGGCGAGCTGGTTCCGGAAAATTTGCCTAAAAGCGGCGCATTGGTGTTTAAGCCATCGTAAATCCACAAAACGTCAAAATTATTTTCCGTTTCAAAATTAGTAAATTGTAAGGTTAATCCGGTGGCTCCGGCGGGGGCAATGGTATAAGTCCAGTCTTCGTAATGGCTGTAAACGGCTTCTGTGCCGCCGCTATCGGTAAAAATACCTTCGCAGGCGGTAGTGGTATAACTGCCTGGGCTTGTTTGGGTGCTTCCAGCGGCTGGGGTTGTAAAAGTGCTGCCCACCCACCCCGATTGGTCGGTGCCGCATTGGCTTCGCACCTGCCATTGGTAAACGGCATTATGTATTAAGCCCGTTAGTGCTAAACTTGTATTGTCGGTGTTAATGTTTGTCCAGTCGGTAGCAAAATCGCGTTTATAGCGCAAATTGTAGCCGGTTGTTTTGTCAGATTCGCTCCATGTTAAGGTAGCACCAAACGGATAAAGATTGGTAACAGCTAAATTATTAGGTGCCGGACACGCCGCATCGCTGTAGCTGGCGTTATAAACTGCCATCCATCCGGATTTTGTGGTGGCGCAGTCAGACCTAAACTCTAAGCACATTTTTCCGGAATAGGCCGTAATAACTCCGGGCAAGGTATTTCCGGAATATTTGCCAATTAAGGCACCGGTATTGTCTGGGCCATCGTAAATCCATAAAAAATCCCAGTCTTTTTCAATATCGAAGGTTTTAAAGGTAAGGGTAACCGTTTTAGCGTCTGTTGGGCTAATTCGCCAAACTTTGCGTTCTTCGTTTTGGTAGTTGTTAGTTGCGCCGCCGCTATCGTAAATGGTATCGGTTTGGCTTTGGTAATTAGCCTGTGGTTTTGGCAAAGTGTTAATAAGCAGGTAGTAGCGTTCCCAGTCCCAAAAGGGGCCTGGGTCAATATGGGTTTGGTCGGGAAAATGCTGATGGCCTTTAATTTTATGGCACTCGTTGCTTAACACTTTTAGCCCATCGGTAGGGGGGCCGTCGTAGGTTTGCAGGGTATTAATTGAGCGGTCGGCTGCTATAAACTGGGTAAGCTGCGCCGAGCTTTGGTACATGGCGTTGGTGTACCATGCGTTGCCATCTTCAACAAACCCTTCGTGTTCAATGCCAACGGCGTTCGAGTTTTGGGAAGTAACATGCCATGCGCGGGCGGTGTGGCAAGCCATTTGCGTAATTTGGCCATCGAAAGCCCTAACGCAATAATGTGCCGATGCTTGTGCGTCGGGGTTTTGAAACCACGAAATACTGCCCGCATACGTGCCCTGCATGGTGTGTATGGCTACGGTAAACGGCTCAATAGCATAGCTACTGTAATTGGTAGTAGCCACCCATAACGCAGATGAATATTGGGCAGGGCCGTCGGGCATGGTGCAGGCTTCGGGGTTTTTGGCGGGGCCACTATTTGGTGTTGTGGGTGTGGGCAAATTTGCCGGTATTGTAATTTGTTGGCTGGCAGCAGTAACTTGCGCGTAAACTGTTGGGCCTAAAATGGCTGCTATATTTATTTGCGGGGCATTGGCATTGTTTAAGCCATACGTTGCCCTGAATTGCGGGTGGTTTAGCCAATACAAAATTTGATAAATTTGGCTGTTGAGGGCAAAATCGGCTTGGGGGTTTGGGCTTTCCGGAAGCTCGCTTAAGGCATACAAAACGGGTAAATTATGTTCTATTTGGGTTGAGGTGCAACCGAGTTGTTGTTGCAAGGCCGAGAAAGCTGCGGCGTAGGCCATTATTTGTTTTTCGGGCTGCCGGTATAAATCGTCAGGCTTATATCCGGATAAATTGGCAACTTGCTGTAAATTGTCTCTGAACCAGTTTTTACCATCGGCTATCAAACCCATTACGCCATAGTAACGCGGCATATCGCTGCAAGCATTGCGGGTATTTTGGGGTGTTAAATGCCGCATTCGGGTATTGCTGTATGCTATGGCTTGCAATACGCCGGGGGGTATGGTGGGGTATTGTTTATAAGCTTCTTCAAACGAAGTTTGGTAAGGATTTGGAAAAACAAACTGATTAGTATTGTTATTTGCTTTGGCCATTAAATAGGCCAAAAAAAGCAAACAAAAAAGCGAAAAACGAGGGGCGAAAAATGTAGAATGAGTGGTCATAACGAGTTGTTGTTGTTGCGTTGGGTAAAACTATCATAAAAATAGATAAAAAAAAGGATAAAAAGTTTACCACAGAATAAAAAAACAAATCAAGTGATATTTATCTGCTGCAATTTGCTTAGTTTTGCCGGCAAACATGAATTTTTTCAAACTAAAAATGGTTGCTTAGTTTGCAGCAATATTGCGTGTTTCACATTTATATTTAATTTACTATGGACTTAAATCCGGCAACCCTTGTATTTAAAGACCTTAAATGTCAAAATTGTGGTGCTATTTTAAAATATCAGCCCGGAACCAAAAATTTAGTTTGCACCTATTGCGGCACAAACAACGAAATTGAAGTATCGGGCGAAGTGCTCGAAGAAATTAATTACGAGCAATTTATTGCCACCGGATTTGAAAGTCAAGACACCCAAACAGTAGTATTGGCGCATTGCCAAAGTTGTGGTGCCAGCACTACGTTGCCGCCTAATGTTACGGCCTCAGAATGTCCGTTTTGCGGCAGTAGTTTGGTTGTAAAAAATGCAAGCACCTGCGAAGTGCTAAAGCCTAAGGGCTTACTGCCTTTTAATATTGACCATAAAGCGGCGCACCAAAAATACAGCGATTGGCTACATGGCCTGTGGTTTGCCCCCAACAACCTTAAACGCCATGCCTCGCAACCCGATAAGCTGATAGGTATTTATATTCCGTACTGGACCTACGACAGCCAAACCGATAGTACCTACAATGGTTTGCGCGGCGATAATTATACAACTTATGTTACCCAGCCTGTTACGGTAAACGGCCAAACCAGCATGCAACAAGTTCCGGTGGTAAAAGTGCGCTGGTCACCTGCATCGGGGCGCGTACGTGTTTTTTTTGACGATGTATTAGTGGTAGCCTGTACCTCGTTGCCCGCCGATTATATAAACAACCTCGAACCTTTTGATTTGATGAACTTAGAGCCTTTTAACGAAAAATACTTGTCGGGATTTAGAGCCGAGCGTTACCAAGTAGAGGTTAAAGATGGTTTAGTAGCTGCTAAAGTCCGGATGGATGTGGCCATCAGACAATCAGTTAAGCAGCAAATTGGCGGCGATGTGCAGCAAATTACCACACTAAACACCAATTTTTATGATATAACTTTTAAGCATATACTATTGCCTATCTTTATTAGCGCATACCGTTACAATGGCAAGGTTTATAGGTTTTTAGTAAATGGGCGCACGGGCAAAGTTACCGGCGAACGCCCACTTAGCTATATAAAAATTGCCCTAACAATAATAGCGGTAATAGCTATAATTGCCTTAATTATGTATTTGACGCAACAAAATTAAAGCTAATGCTATTATTTATTAGCAATTTAAGAAATCAAATGTGCTTGCCTTCGTATAGATTTGTTAAAAATATCGCTGTGGTGGGGCAAAATCCGTTGAATTAGTTTGCTTATATCTTTGTCTTTATAGTTATACCTAAAAGCAAGTTCTTTTAAGTACAACTCAGAATATTCTATTTTTACACCATAAAAGCGCATCAAATTTTCACGGGCGTAACTAACAAATTTTCGGGCATTTTCAAAACTTGCCTTTTTGCCATTAATTAAAATCTCGGGTTTAATATCGGCAATTCCGGGCAAATTGTTAAGCTGTTTAACATCGCTGGGCAATTTTACAATATGCACCTTTTCATGGTCGGCATAAACAGCATAAGTGGCGTGTGCGTTGCTTAAGTCGCTCAAAAAGCCCAAATTGGTATGCCAGCCCATTAAAAATAAAGGCGGTCGAGACGGCATAGTTGAAGCTACAAAATAATCGAACTGCAATTGCTGGTAGGAGGCAATAGCTTCGCGGATAAAACGGTAATATTTATTAACCGTATTGCGGTTAATATCGAGTTTTTGAGCCGCCTCGGTAGCGGTTAATTCTTCGGCAAAGCTATTTACAATTTTAAAAATGTAATATTTGCTCAATCCATTCATAATTAGTTTAATTTAAGCATATTAATAATAATGTGCTTTTATCTCATGTAGCTGCTATAAGTGTTGTTTAGTTTAGTTTAGTTTAATGTTAACAAAGTGAAAGCGCTAATTTATTTGGTAGTGGTAGGCAAGCGCATATCTTGCATAGGCCAATTTCGTGCCAAAAAAGAGCAAACCCATATTAATTGTTTAAAAAAATTATAAAACCGCTAATTTCTAATGCAAATATATTTAACCAAAACATTTTTTGCCTGAAGAACCACCACCTCAAAAACACAATATCAACAAAAAAAGCCTATCTTTGCAGGCTCATTTCTTTTTAAGGTTTAACCTGATTTAAAATTTATTTTATCTGTGCCACGCAACCAATTATTATTGGTGGTAGCTGCTTTATGCCTTACCATCGGACTGTTTTATTTTGGCTCGCGCAAAACGCCCACAAATGCCTCCCAACAGGCAAATGGCGAAGGCGGCGAGACAGCAGGTATGCCACCTATGGCCGCAGCGATGGCAAATAAACCTTTTTCGCCCGATAGTATGCTTAAAGTGGCCGACCAGTTAAACTTTGAAGGCATTATAGAGCACGTAACCAAACGCTTAACCCCCGGCCAACGCGATACCTTAAAACGGCTCAACACCCAAAATCAACCTAACAGCGCAACAGGTTGGCAAAATATAGCCAATCAATGGCAAAATTGGATGTACCCCGAAATTAGTGCCTATTATTTGCTGAGAGCCGCAAAAACCGATACTACCAAAACTAATAACTGGCTTGCCGCCGGAAAAGCCCTACACGATGCAATGGGTATAACTACCGACTCGTTAGTGTTTAATTTTTACTTAGCAAACGCGGTTAATGCTTACCAAAAAGTATTGGCCACCAACCCTGCCGACACAGCAGCAAAAACCGGCCTTGCTTTATGCTATATTGAAGGATTTAGTGAACAAAGCCAACAAGTAATGAGTGGCGTGTTTATGCTGCGCGATATAGTTAAGCAAGACTCGACAAATATTAAAGCCCAACTGGCACTCGCCCGGATGGCTATGGTATCGGGGCAGTTTGATAAAGCTGCCGCCCGGCTGCAAACTATTACCACCATGGCACCCAACAACCCACAAGGCTGGTACCTAACCGCAGACGCGCAAATTGCATTAGGCAACAAACAAAAAGCTGTTGAAGCCCTTGAAAATTGTAAAAAGTTAATAAAAAATCCTACCTTTGTGGCCGAAATAGACAAACAAATACAAAGTATTTTAAAACCATAAATTTAATAAATTAACATTATGCCCTGCGGAAAAAAACGCAAACGCCATAAAATTGCCACCCACAAGCGCAAAAAACGCCTAAGAAAAAATCGTCACAAAAAGAAATAACAGCTAACTGACCTAACCCAAATACGTACATTTAGCACTTAACGCGTATGAGTAATATGCTTTTTTGCTTTACTTTGTATTGTTAAACGGTTGGCCGGTACATGCTTTTATTAATTCTCATCCGGAAAATAACTTATATAATTATTTTTACGCTATGAGTTCGATAAAACAATTTCGATTTTTTTCGGTTAGACGAATATTTTTTTAATCTATAAGCAATATATAATTTTATCAACATAATGCTTTTTGGTTAATGATATTTTGTAACGGCAATAGAAAAACAGTAGGCGAATAAATAGAACTGTAAAATACGGCCTACTTAAATGCAAAACCTAAATAAGTTTTGAATCAATTATTAATTAGGTTAGTTCATTAAAATAAGTTGGGGGATTTATTTTTTTAACATCCGGAAAAAACAATTTGCTTTTTAGGGTGAATGGGTATTTTTTGTCATTTTTTAAGCTAAAACATGCCTGCCACTTTCAATAAACAAGCTCTTAATTTTGTTTATTCCGGAAATTGTTTGTAAACTATCCTTACCCTCTCTTACTCCAAAAGAGACCATCGGGTACAATTTATTTAATTGTGTTGCGCGAACTTATTATTAAAAATACTATGGGCGGGGCCGAAATTGCCCTACTTGAAGACCACCAATTAGTTGAACTACACCACCAACAGCCTACCCAACAATTTGGATTAGGCGATATTTTTTTAGGTCGTGTTTTAAAAACTACCCCCGCCCTAAAAGCCGCATTTGTAGATATTGGCTCAGAAAAAGAGGCGTTTTTACATTACACCGACCTTAGCCCTCAAATTCGCTCGTGGATGCAGTTTGTTAAAGGTGTGGTTGCAAAAACATACCGCACCCATTTATTGCAAAATTTTGAGCTTCAACCCGACATAGACAAAGATGGAAATATTGCCGATGTACTTAGCAAACGCGACCTGCTTTTAGTACAAATTGACAAAGAGGCATACGGCTCGAAAGGCCCGCGGCTGAGTTGCGAAATTACACTTCCGGGGCGTTATATGGTATTAACTCCTTTCTCAAAAATTGTATCGGTATCGCGTAAAATACAAGAAAATGAAGAGCGCAAACGACTTTCCCGGATTGTTGAAGGTATAAAACCAACAAATTTTGGTGTAATTGTTCGCACTGCCGCCGAAGGTCGTAAAGCAAATGAACTTCATCAAGAAATTGAGGTGTTAATGGCTCGCTGGCGCAAAATTGTAGAAAGCATTGGTCAAAACAACGGAATGGCCCCGGTAAAAGTATTGCAGGAAACAAACAAAACGGCCGGATTATTAGGCGATTTACTAAACGAAACCTTCGACAAAATTATAGTTGATGACCCTAATTTATACCACGACCTTAAAAATAATTTCGCCCTTAAACATCCCGAACTCGAAAAATCGGTTTTACTGCACAACAATAACTACGCCACTATTTTTGACCACTACAAGGTAACTAAACAAATAAAATCGTTGTTTGGCAAAACCGTAAACTTAAACAGCGGCGCTCATATTGTGGTTGAACATACCGAAGCTATGCACGTAATTGACGTAAACAGCGGTCAAAAAATAAATCCAAATATTGATGCCGAAATTCATGCCCTTACCGTAAATTTAGAGGCTGCCAGCGAAATAGCCCGGCAATTGCGCCTGCGCGACCTGGGCGGCATTATTGTTATCGATTTTATTGATTTAAAACAAAGCGAAAACCGCGAAATGGTGTATAGGCGCATGAAAGATGAATTGCAAAACGACCGCGCTAAACACCAAATTTTACCCCTAACTAAACTTGGCCTTATGCAAATGACCCGCCAACGTGCGCGGCCAATGCTTAAATTAAATAATGTTTTAGAAACCTGCCCAACCTGCAAAGGTGCCGGAAAAGTTAAAGCAACCTTGTTGTTAATTGACGAAATTGAAGACAACCTTTCCTATCTTTTTACCGAGTTAGACTATAATAATTTGCATTTATGGGTGCATCCTTTTGTAGCAGCTTACCTAAAAAAAGGAATTCCGTCGTTACAGCAAAAATGGTTTGTACGGCATAAAAAATGGGTAAAAATATACGCCGACGAAAACTACTTTTTAAATGAATACCGCTTTTTTACCGATGTCAACCGAAATGACGAAATAAAAATGTAAGGCTCTTGCTTTAATTTTTTGCACTGAATTAGCTTGGCAGGCTAATATTTACAAGTAAAAAACTTAATAAACTACTATATTCTAAAAAAAGTACTTGCCTACCTATTAATATGCTAAATTTGCACGATTGTTAAACGGTTCTATTCTAAATTATACAGAAGAAATTATTGCGCCAAAAAACAATATTAAAAAAGTTAATTCCGGCAAAATCATTTAATCCGGTTACACTAATAAAAAAATGCGTCTAAAAAAATACATTCAAAGTGCTAGCTAAAAAAAGTAAAAATAAAAAGCCTCCAACTATACTTTCACAAGCAAAGCATTGGACCGACAAAGCGATTATACAATACATAATTGAGAAGGGAGATAGCAGCTTGTTTGGCGAATTGTATGACCGGTATGCTAACAAAGTATATCGAAAATGTATTTCAATGGTACGCATAGAAGCAGATGCAGAAGATCTTTCGCATGAAATAATGGTAAAAGCATTTGTAAATATCTCCGGATTTGCCGGAAACTCTTCTTTCTCGACCTGGATTTATTCAATTACCTATAATCATTGCATTGACTTTATACGTCAGAAAAAGAAAATACAAAAAGTACAAATTGAAAACGAAGAGGGCGAAATAGTTTTAGACCAAATAGAAGAGGATACCGCAGCGGAGATAGAAATTTTTGAATTTGAGGTGGCACAGCTAAAAATACTGATTCACGAACTTACCAAAGAAGACCGCGCTTTGCTCCTCATGAAATATCAAGATGATTTAAGCATTGAAGACATAAAAGACATATTAGGCATTAGCCCAAGTACGGTGAAAATGCGCTTAAAGCGCGCACGCGACCGATTGAAAAAAATGCGCAAACCATATTAACTCTTCTACTCATTTTACAAACATTGTAAAGATAAATTATTGAAAACTTCTCTGTACTCATTAAATACCTCAAACTCATTTACGCTACATGTAATAGTTAGTTTATGCAAATTCCGCCTATACACAACAATCCTTTTAAAGATATAATACCGGATGGTGAGCTACCCGAGAGCCACAAAAAAAGTGTGCTCGAAACGGTTGAGCTAATTCGTTGTGCTTTGCAAATTGCCGACTTGTTTACCATAACACAGGCAGAGGTGAAGGCAGAGTTTTACAACCATGTTTTTAATAGGAATGGAAACAATAATAATGGCAATAACAATGCTAATATAAATCCGGATGAAGAACCAAAATAAGACCTTGTTTTTTATCCTTTTACAATTTATAAATAATTATATTTATGTGTTCCTAATAAATAACCCTTTAATCAGTCATTACCCATAAAAACCCCCAAAACCAATACAATATGAATGACCAGTTCAATTCTATAAAAACTACTTTTTTAAATGCCATTGAGTCATTAATTCCCAAATTAGTATCAGGTGCTCAAATTTTTTTTAGCGCCTTACTTTTATTTTTAGTAGGTTGGCTCATTGCCCGGTCTTTATCGTATGTTGTAAACAAACTATTAGTAAAAGTCAATTTCGACGCATTTGCCAACCGCGTTGGCGTTGTTAAAATGCTCGAAAAAGCCGAATCTAAACTCACCGCCTCACAATTAATAAGCAAAACTGTTTATTGGATAATTATGATGCTTTTTGTTGTTTCAGTAACAGACTATATTGGTCTTAAAGTTATATCTGAACAACTAACGCAGTTAATTAATCTTTTGCCAAAACTATTTAGTGGGTTAATTTTGTTCTTTGTTGGTATGGCTATAGTAGGTTTTATTCGCAATATACTTTGGGCTGCAACAGGTTCGTTAGGAATTAGCCAAGGGCGTTTAATGGGAAGCCTCGTTTACTACTTTTTAATGGTAATGGTTACTATAACAGCCTTAAATCAGGTAGGTATTGATACTTCGTTAATAACCCAAAACCTGTCTTTAATTATTGGTGCCGTATTAGTTGCAGGCGCAATTTCTTATGGTTTAGCCTCGCGCGAGGCACTTACAAACATATTAGCCTCGTATTTTGGGCGTAAAACATTTAAAACAGGGCAGCTAATAGAAATTAACCATTTGCGGGGCCGAATTGTATCTATTGATGGTGTTTATATTACCCTCGATACCGACACTGGGCAAGTAGTGCTGCCTACCCGCGAACTAATGGTAAATTGTATTCATATCATTGAGGAAGCAGCAACCGAATAAATATTGTACCGTAACGCTGATTACTTTAGTGGCACCCAATTTGTTTTATTGTATTAGCCCTACATTAGGCAAATTGTTGTAAAAAACGCACATCGTTTTCAAACATCAATCTTATATCGTTAATGCCATAATATTGCATACAAGTGCGCTCAATACCCATACCCCAGGCAAACCCGCTATACACTTCGGGGTCAATTTTACAATTTTGCAATACTTGGGGGTCAACCATTCCGCAGCCTAAAATTTCGACCCACCCGGTATATTTACACACCGGGCAGCCTTTGGCATCACAAATAAAACAGCTAATATCCATTTCGGCGCTTGGCTCGGTAAACGGAAAAAACGAGGGCCTAAGCCGTATTTTAGTATTGCTGCCAAACATATCGTACACAAAATGAGTGAGTGTATATTTCATATCGGCAAACGATACGTTTTCGGCAATATACAAACCTTCCAACTGATGAAACTGGCAATGCGACCTTGCCGAAATGGTTTCGTTTCGATAAACACGCCCAGGGGCAATTATCCGGATAGGTGGTTTTTGGCTCAGCATTACCCGCGCCTGTATGGGCGAAGTATGGGTGCGCAATAATATATTAGGTTGAGTTTCTACATCAATATAAAACGTGTCTTGCATATCGCGCGAGGGGTGGTCCTCGGGCGTATTCATGGCGGTAAAATTATGCCAGTCGTCTTCAATTTCGGGGCCGTCGGCTACAACAAATCCCATCCGGTTAAAAATTTGAATCACTTTGTCCATAAACAAAGCTATCGGATGCCTGCTGCCTTCGTTAGGCCTATTTACCGGAAGCGTTAAATCGGGAGCTTTGGTGGTAAAATTAGCCTGCTGCTCAAGCAGTTCTTTGTGTTGTTGCCACTTGGTTTCGGCATTGTTTTTTACCTCATTTACTAATTGGCCAAACTCGCGCCGTTGTTCGGCGGCAATTTCTTTCATTTGCCCCATTAAAGTTTTAACCTCGCCTTTTGTGCCAATAAATTTAATTCTAAACTGTTCTAATTCATCAAGCGTAGTGATGGCGTAATTGTTAATGGCTTGTTGTAATTGGTTGGCTTGTTCAAAAATTTGTGCCGACATTTTTATTTTTTTAATACAATAGACAAATAGGATTTCCAAATAGCATGATTGAGGAGTTGTTGGGAGGTAAAGTAGCTGCAAAAAAACTTATTTATTTATCTCCGGATAAAAACACCATCCGGATTCAAAACAAATTGGTGGTTCTTCAACTATCATTCATAAGGCAAATAAATAAGCCAAAACTACTTAATACCTAATCGCTGTTTTACCAAAGGCGTAAGGTCGGTGTGCAGCGAGTCGGCATACAATAACGAGGGGGCATCAAAAATAAAAGTATAACCACCTTCTTTGCCAATTTGTTTAATAACCGAGTCGGCAAGTGCCAGTATAGGAGCGTACAGTTTATCTTTTTCGGCTTGTAATTCATCTTGCCCCGACATTTGCATTTTTTGCAATTTTTCTTCTAAGTCGGTCAATTCTTTTGCTCGTGCCTCTTGCTCTATGGGTGTCAGGCTTGCAGCTTTTTCTTGTAAATCGCGCATTTTTTTCTCGTAGTCTGTCATTAAATTTTTAAATTTATTTTCCTTGCCCTTTGCCAATGATTCTAATTTTTTATCGGCCTCTTTGCGTTGGGGCATATCGTTTAGCAGTAGCAACGAGTTTACATAGCCTAATTTATGGCCGGCGGCGTTAGGGGCAGCAGCCAAATTTGTGGTTGCCGAGGCTGTATCGGTAGTATTGGCAACTGCGGTTGTATCGGCCTTGGCATTGGGTTTCTCGGCTGTTTGTTTACAAGCAGGGGCAAAGCAGTAAACAGCCAGTACAAACAATAAAGCTATTAGTTTAAGCGTGTTATTTTTCATAGTATTTTTATCGTAAAAAGTAAAGGGCAAAGATACGGCATTTTGTGCAGTTGTTCAATGCAAATTATAGCAGCGCCGTACTATCTCCGTTACAAGTTTACCGCAGTACCCAAGGCAATACCTGTGCTTGTTTAGGATACGGAAGGTTTAAAGCTGCTATCCGGATAAAATAAATCCCCGGCAATTGATTTTTCGGCAAGCGAATTGTTATTTTTTGGTCTTCTTCCGCCGTAATTTCAAACAAAACTGGTTGCCCTAATGCGTTAAAAATTTGTAGTTTTTTCTTTTGCATCCAAGTTTGATAGGCTGCTTGGGTTATATTCCATTCCTCCGGAAAAACGAGGGTTGCCTCATAGGAGTCTTGGTCATCTATTAGCAGATGTGCGGTTGATGAAGCTAATTTATCCGGAAATGGTTTGGGGTTAAATCCACTTAAATCGGCCAATTTCCATTCGGCGGCTAACCACAAGTCGGGGTCAAAAGCGGCAGTATCGGGTTTAAATGGCATAGTTAAGGTAAATTTTTGCCCCGAGTAAGCAAAAGGTAATCGAAAAGATTTTTTTTGGTCGCCATTTTTAAAAACCACCGGCACGTCGCCTTCAAAAAAGCCCATTGTAGTATCTGAGGGCGTTTGCCATAACTGCAAAATAACGGTCGTATCGTTATTGACAGCTGTAAACCAGTTAGCGGTGTAAATGGGGTAGCCGCGCCCCCAAAACCAGTCGTCAAAATAAGCCCCCAGCGAGCACCCACAGGCCGCCTCGGCATGGCTTTGAAAAGCTGCCGTTGAGCCATAGCCATAAGCTAGGTTTGGGTCGGCTAAATAATTTTTGATGGCGGTAAACAGTGCCTCATCGCCAATATGCCAGCGCAAACTGTGCAACAGCATACCGCCTTTTGTATAAGTTAAACGGCCATTAAAAAGTCGGTTTAAATCGAGGGTATCGGTTGCCCACACCGAGCCGGCAGGCTCTTTAAGCACCCCTTTTACCTGATTGTTTTTCCAAACAGGCCACCAATAGCCATCAAAGAGATGCTCATAGCTAAGTCCGGTTAAAAAAGTTGCGAACCCCTCGTTAAGCCAAATTTCGGGCCACGAGCCACAAGTAATTTTGTTTCCAAACCACTGATGCGCCAGTTCGTGGGCGGTAAGTTCAAAATTAAGGTTTGTCATAAAACTCATCGTTTGGTGCTCCATACCGCCGCCCCAATTAAACTGTGCATGGCCGTATTTTTCGTTGGCAAAGGGGTAGTTTTCAAATAAATTGCAATACAGTTGCATTAAAGGAGTTGTAGCTTGGGCATCAACTAGGGCATCTTGTAAATATTCGGGGTAAACGTAGTGCAGCACAGGCAAGGTATCGCCGTTTGGCAGTAAAACAGGCGTTTCAAACCAGGTATAGTTAGTTATGGCAAATGCCACCAAATAAGCAGCTATTGGGTATTTGTGTTTCCAGTGCGTGGTTTTTAGCAGTGCATTATTATTGTACAAATAGGTTTCGGCATGTAGCAGACCGTTGCCCGCCACGCGGTAGGTTGCTGGCGCGGTAACATAAAGGTCTATCGAGTCGGCTTTGTCGTTAAGGGCTTGTTTGGTAGGCCACCAGTCGCGCGCGCCATACGGCTCAGACAGGGTCCAAATAATAGGAATGCCTTTGTGTTCTTCTTGCACAAACGACCTAAAGCCCTGCCCCTCTAAAGGGGTGCCCGCGTAATAAATTGTAACAACTTGCTGCGATTTTTGTGGCAGGGTTTTGGCAAAAAACAGGCGTAATGTAACCGAGTCGGGCTGGTCGAAGGCAATATTTTGATTTTGATATTGCACCGAATCAATATGCAAAGCATTAGAGCAATCGAGTATTAAAGTATCTAATCCGGATACTGCCGTTACCGTAAAATGGGTGGCAATATATCCGGAAATATAACGCACATTGGGATTTATCTGTAAATTTAATGTCCAATAAAACACATCGTAACCAACAGTTTTTTGCTGCTGCTGTTGTTGTTTATCTTGCTCAATTTTACTCGTTTGTACATAGTGCTGCAGATGCCGGCAGGTAAAATTGGAATTGGGGGCAGTATTTGGCGCAGGGGGGTTAGAAACGGTTTGTGCGTAACTAACCGATGCTGCACACCCCAAAAGGCAAAACAAAAAGATTGTTATACTTTTAATATTATAAGCTGCCACAATTAATATTTTTTAATAAAATGATTCGTCATTTTAGGTAGAAAAGCCATAACTGAAGCCAAAACTCATCCGGAGAAATTAAATTCACTCATTAGGGGCTCTTGGGGCTTTTATTTAAAAGTCAAATCCGCACAACAAATTATTTTTAACAATATTCATTGTGCGGATTTTATATGTCATATACTATTTAAGTTTATTTTTTACTGCGTTTCTTTTTTTTGCGTTTGTCTTTTGCCTTAAGTCTATCTGATTTTGTATTTTCCAAAATATTACTATTGCTGCGCATATATTCTTCCATTTGTTTATCGCTAATTTCGCCATAACCAATAGTATTAATATTGTTGGGCTTAGTATCGCTGGCAGCGGGTGTTACAGCAGGTGGCGCGGTAGTGGGTGCGGTAGCAGCAACCTCTTGTAGTTTTGTGCCTAAAGTATTGCCCTTTGTGGCTGTGTTGGTGGCTGTGCTGGCAGTTGTGTTATTTGTATTTGCGGTAGTATTTGTTGTTGTTGCCACAGGCTGTGTAGCTGTGGTAGTATTGGTGTTAGGAGCTGGATAACTTGGAATACCGCTTTGTTGGGCAGAACTTGTGGTGGTAGTGGTTGTTGTGGTAGCTGGGGTTGTGGTTGTGGTTGTTGGGGCTGTAGAAATAGGACTTGTTGTAGTAACAGGGGCACTGTTTGTGTTAACTGAAGTAGTAGTATTAACAAAGCCATCGCGTTTTGGAGGGGTATAATTTACGCCAATGGGGTCTGACTCCTGATCTTCGTCTGTATTGTCATTAAATATTGTTGGAGCAGTATCTCGCAAGCTTGGAGGTATAACAATATTGGCACTTGTTGGTTGCGTTGTAACACCCGGCTGTACGCCTATTTGGCTGCTGCCCGTAGGTGACGAAGGCAAGGTAACATAAGTGCTGGGTTTAGTTGTTACTGGTTGGCTTGGATTTGAAAAGGCTTCATCCGGCGGGAAGGACATAATATCCGGATTAAATGTTGGTGGGGGCGATTGTGGGGGCGGTAATAATCCAACGCTCGAAGGTATATTTATTTTGTCAACCTCAATTCTGTCATTACCATTGTTATTATTGTTTGTATTAACATTCATGGTAGTTGGCTTAATATCAGCCTTGTTATTAGTATTTGGCGCAACTTCAGGTGCCACATTAGGGGTGGCTTCTGGTTTGGTTACTGGTGTTACAGTTACGGCTGCACTGTTAGCAGGGGCCGGAACAGCTCCTTTATAAGCACCATTTTCAAAATACACTAAAAATGCATCTTTAAATCCGGATTTCTTTACCTCATCTAAGGCTATCCGGGCATTTTGTTGTTCGGTGAACTCTCCGAGAAAAACTCTGTGTGCCTGATTATTTGGTGTGGGCATGGTTGTAACTGCTCCAATTTTACTTAAAGATGTATAATTGCTGGTTTTCACAGTTTTAACTGCCGCCAATTGAATTTTGTAAGTGGTTTTATTAGCACTTGCGGGGGCAGCGGTAGGTGCTGCCGAGGGGCTTGCTGTTGGTTTACTTGTAATCTCGATAAATTGCGAGCTTGTTGCTTCAGTAGGGTTAAACGAAACGGGGGTGTTTTCAATTGGGCTTACCGTTTGTGTACCCGGAATGGTTGATAGCGCAGCTGGGGTAGTTGCAGGTTGGGTAGTTGCCATGGGTTGCCCTATATTTTGGCCACTAAAAGCATTTAGCAAGGCATTATCAATTTCGGCAAAGGTTGCATTTACTTTGTAATAATTTCCATTGGGGTCAACTAAAGTAATAGCATTTAAGCCCGGCCTGCCTAAAAGCGCATAAGCACTATTTTTAGAAGATGGCACTATTTCAAAACCATGATGCGAGCCTGGTGCATTGTTAGTAGCCAGGGTTTGTATCCAATCTTTATTTTTATCGCTTTGAAGGGCAATAGTAAACAGCCTTAAGTTTCCACTACTGCTGTGTTTGCGGTATAAGTCAAAAATACTTACCAACATAGTAGTGGGTTCAAAAGGGCGCCAAAAGTATATAATTACATAATTGCCCCGCAAGGCCGACAGTTTTAGCAAGTCGCCATTCATACCTTCAACGGTAATTTCGGGGGCTTGTTGCCCAGGTATGGGTGTGCCGTCTGTAGTACCAACAGTTAAAGAGGCTGGTTCTTCATTGATTTTAGGTAATGCCTGAGCAGCGGGGAGGCTAAAAAGCGTAATTGCCACCAGCAACACTGCGAACGTCATTAAAATACGAATGCTCATAATAATATATATATTGTTTTATTTTTAATTTATGAAGCCTTAAACAGGCAAAGCACAATTGCTTAAAAAAATATTTATACTGCAACAAATTAAGTAATATAAGTAATAAATGTTAAAAACAAGCTAACAAGCTAAAACTGTTAATAAGCAGATTCATTTATTATTTTCTATAATAAATAAATAAATTAGTGCGCGTAACAATAGCAAATTTACTGCAAATTTACCATATATAGCGCAAACCGGGTCTAATTCTAAAAGCAATTGCAATTATTTAGACTAAAAATAACCTAAATTTTTTAATTAGCTTCAAATATTTATAAAACTTGACTACTTGATTAAACTAATTTGAAAATATAAAAGGTTCCAACTTCTGTTAGTAATTTAAGGAATTATTTTTTTTGTAGTGCTTATCAATACAATTAATTCAGGAACTATTTGCACGTAATTTTAATTTTATGCAGTGATATCTAATGTTGCAATTTTACCTTAATTAGAATTGGCAGGTTGTAGCCAAATAACCAATACAAGTATGCTGTCTTCAATTTACCAAACCCCGCTTGCCCTACTTACCGACCTTTACCAACTAACCATGTCGTATGGTTATTTTAAAGCCAACCAGCATCAAAAACAGGCGGTATTTCATTTATTTTTTAGAAAAAACCCCTTCAAAGGGTCGTTTACCGTAGCTGCCGGATTGGATTATGCCATTGACTATATACAAAATTTACAGTTTGCCCCCTCTGATTTAGCTTATTTAGAAACCTTGCGCGGCAACAATAACCAACCCCTTTTTGACGCCGATTTTTTGCATTTTTTATCTGACTACCGGTTTAAAGGCAATATTATGGGTGTTGCCGAGGGTACTGTTGTTTTCCCGCATCAACCTTTGTTGCGCATAGAAGCCGATTTACTTAGTTGCCAACTGTTAGAAACTCCACTGCTTAACTTGCTCAATTTTCAGAGTCTTATTGCTACCAAAGCGGCTCGGGTTGCCTTCGCCGCACAAAGCAACTCGGTATTAGAGTTTGGCCTTCGCCGGGCACAAGGCGTTGATGGCGCATTAGCCGCCAGCCGGGCTGCTTTTATTGGCGGATGCGACGCAACTTCTAACGTTTTGGCCGGAAAATTATTCGGCATCCCCGTTCGCGGAACACACGCCCATAGTTGGGTAATGAGTTTTGATACCGAACTCGAAGCCTTTGAACAATATGCCGCCGCCATGCCCAATAATTGTGTTTTTTTAGTCGATACCTATAATACCCTCGAGGGTGTGCAAAAGGCCATCAAAGTAGGGCTGCAGTTAAAAGAAAGGGGCTTCGAAATGATTGGCATTAGGCTCGACAGTGGCGATTTGGCTTCGCTTAGTATAGCCGCCCGCGCCGCCTTAGATGCCGCCGGCCTAACCAATGCCCTAATTGTAGCCAGCAACGACCTTGACGAATACGAAATAGCCCGCCTAAAAGCCAACGGCGCCCCCATTGCCATTTGGGGGGTTGGCACGCGCTTAGTTACCGCCTACGACCAACCCGCCTTGGGTGGTGTCTATAAATTAGGGGCAATACAAAATGCCAAAACAGGTAACTGGGATTATAAAATTAAACTTTCAGAAGACCCTATTAAAACCTCGAACCCCGGAAAAATTGGCGTGGTAAGGGCTTTTGATGCGATGGGGCAACCTTTAGGCGATTTGCTTTACAACGAACTAATGGGTAAAGCACAATTACAAGGCATATCATACCAAAACGAGCCAATTAATTTAACAACCACCACACACCATACCCAACAATTATTGCAGTCAATTTTTAACAACGGGCATTGTTGTTATGCTCGCCCCGCACTTACCGAAATAAAACAATACGCCCAACAACAAATTGAACTTTTTGCAAATGTGCCCACGCCCTATCCCACCGGCTTAGATGCGCAGCTTTATGCCTTAAAACAAGCCTTAATTAAAGAAAAACAATAACCCCAAAGCTATAAACAGTAACCTCAACCGTTAAAAATTGCAAATTAAACATTTTTAATCGAAAGTCTGTAACAATACCACCTACTTTTACATATAAATACGACAGGCAAACCATCATCCGGATAAATATAAAGTTTGAGACCCAGCCCGCCAACTAACTGCTTGTTTTAACTGACGGTTATTGATTTTTCTCTCCGGAAAATATAAAATCCGGATAAAAATTAGACGCTACCTTTTTAGAGCCTGTCTAAATTTTATTTTCTAATTCTATTAAGCATCAATTTTATCATGGCAAGTTGACATTGCTCGTTTCGGTTTGGAACTCAAAGTCTTTACTCAATCTTCGATAGCTTTCGAGCCATGCAAAGTTCTTTCAACAATCCATCTTTTGGCAATACTTGAATTTCGAGGCTGTATTCGATCTACTTACAACCTCAACCACCCACCCAAACGTTTTGCGGTATTTTCAATTAACTCGCCTCTATCCCGCCATCAGCTACTATCTTTACCAATCTGCAAACCTGCCTGAGGTCAGCTATAACCATTGGGGCTGATTTACTGTCATGCTCATTTGCCGCATGAACCACAACCGCTAAAAGTAGTCCCATTGTATCTACAATAATATGCCGCTTTCTGCCTTTAACTTTTTTACCCCGTCAATCCCTCTGCCACCCCCGACGCTTGTTGTCTTTACGCTCTGGCTATCAATTATACCAACACTTGGCGATGAAGCCCTGCCTGCTGCTTTGGCTTATCCCTGAGTTTATGGATGAGTTCTATCGTCCCATCCTTCTTCCACTTGGTAAAATAGTAGTAAAACAAGCTTCCATGGCGGAAAATGGAACGGCAGCATGCGCCATCCCGCTTTAAGCAAATAGAACAGCGTTTCTCTTTTTTTCTTTTCGCTAATGCCATTGTATGCCTTTGACTATCGGTGGAACTTTTTGGTTGATTTTCATAAAGCTCAATTATTATTTAAACGTCAAACTGATAGCTTTTTATTCACATCTCTTTTAATAACTTTTTTCCTATCAATTTGGCATGCAATTTTTAATTTTTAGACAGTCTCTTAATCTTATAAAAACAAATATTAAAAAAAAATAATTTTCCCCCCCCCTCCCCTTTTCCTAAAAAAACCCCCCTTTTTTTTCCCCCCCTCTCCCCCCCCCCCCACCCCCCCCCACCCCCCCCCCCACCCCCCCCCTCCCCCTTTAAGCCCCCCCCCCCCCCCCCCCCGCCGAAGGGGGTGGGGGGGGGGGGGGGGGGCCCCCCAAAAAAAAAGGGTGTCCCCTTGGGGGTTAGGCGGGGGGAACCTCAATTGTAGATGTTAGCCAACCCAGCGCACCCGTTCAAATAGCCCATGTTGATGGTGTTTACTCGTTTTGGCGCGAAATAAAAACCTTTAAAAATTATGCTTATGTAGTTGACGACCAAGCCGGCGAGGGTTTACTAATTATAGACCTAAGTAAATTGCCCGAAATTAGCTACAAATACATTAAAAATATTGATGGTGCCAATATTACCAAATCGCATACCATTTTTATAGACGAAAAAGGCATTTGTTATTTATTTGGCTCATCCTTTGACGTAGGCGGCTGCATTATGCTCGACTTAAATGCCGACCCCGAAAACCCCACTCTGATAGGTATGCACCAGCACCGCTACATACACGATGGCTACGTGCGCAACGACACCCTTTGGGCAGCACAAATAAACGATGGCTATATTGAAGTTGTGGACATAAAAGACAAACTAAACCCAAAAATTTTAGCCGAATGGCATACCCCTCATAATTTTAGCCACAATTGCTGGCTTAGCCCCGACAGCAAAACACTATTCACCACAGACGAGGTGGACGGCGCATGGATTACCAGCTACGATGTAAGCAACCTTAGCGATGTAAAAGAACTCGACCGCATACACCGCGCCGACGGCAGCCAATCAATACCGCACAACGTATTTGTAAAAGGCAATTTTCTTGTAACCTCGCATTACAGCGAAGGTGTAGTGGTGCATGATGCCAGCGACCCAAAAAATTTAATTGAAGTTGCCCATTATGATACCTCACCCACCGAAGGTGGCGGCTTTAAAGGCGCCTGGGGCGTTTACCCTTATTTGCCTTCAGGAAATATATTGGTTGCCGACATGGAAACGGGTTTATATATTGTAAAACCTGACTTAAAATTAGGTGCTGCTTTAAGTGGAAACGTCAAAGCAAAATTTTTAGGTACTAATGTGGCAGGCGCAACTATTGAATTGCTAACAACACCCGGCACTGCAACTACTAATTTTAATGGCAATTTTGCAACCGGCGCCGCCAATAGCGGCAATTACGCAGCCGTATTTAAAAAATTTGGCTACGAAACGCTAACCGTAAACGATATTGCCCTTGAAAATGGCAAAACAACCACTTTAAACGTTGAAATCTTGCCCCTCACTCCTTTTACCCTAAATGGCAAAATAATTGACCAATTTAATCAACCAGTGCCAAACGCCATTGTAAACATCAGCAACGATTTGGCCAATTTTGAAATAAAAACTAACGATAAAGGTGAGTTTAAAGTACCCGAATTTTACCAGGGCATCTATAATTTTGAATATGGCGCATGGGGCTATACATCAGGCGAAAACTTAGCATATACTGTTGCCCTTTTTAATCCGGAAATTGTATTTACCATTGAAAACGGTGTTTATCGCGACTATTTTAATATTGATTATGGCTGGAAACCATCCGGAACTAGTCTTTTAGATGGTGGTTGGGTGCGCGAAATACCCGTAGGTAGTGATTTTGGGCTTGGCCTTATGAACCCCGACAGCGATGTTGCCAACGACAAAGGCAATAAATGCTATATGACCGGCAATAACAAGTTAGAAAACTTTGTAGTAGGTGGTTTTGAAAACTTAACCTCGCCCGAATTTGATATTACTCAATACAAAAAACCTTACCTTAGTTGCTATATTTGGTTTGTAAATTTAGAATTAAACAATAATCCCGGCGGCAATTTAGCTTTGCTAATAAACAATGGCAGCAAAACCGATACCTTAGTTAATTTATTGCCAACCGATTTATTATCGAGTGTTGAAGGTTGGAAACAGTTTAGCTTTGATTTAACAAAACTTGATATTCCTATTACGCCAACCATGAAGTTTAGCCTAAGTGCGTATTGCCCCACTTCAAACGAAGAATTGGTAGAAGCTGGTTTAGACTGGTTTGAGGTTGGCGACTCGCTAAATATTATATCCGGATACGACCGCATAGCCATTGAAGAGTTGATATTAGCCCGCATAAGCCCAAATCCAGCCAATCAAACGGCAATTTTACAAATTAGCGATGCTATGCTAACCCCGCAACAGCCTGCTTACTTGCAAATTTTTAACAGCGAAGGTCGTTTGGTTTTACGTCAGTTAGTAACCAGCCAACAGCAAACTATTAACACCCAAAATTTGCCTCAAGGCATATACTTATATAAAATTACAAATAAAAAAGGCCTTACCGCCGAAGGCAAACTTCAAATACTTCATTAATACACCCCTGTTGACTGCCAATATTTGAAAGGCAACAGCAAAAATATTTAAAATCCGGATGGGCAATTTACCGACAGTAAATCCATCCGGATATTTTTTATTTTATTTTTTACTCTAACATTGTTTAAAAACCGAATAAACGGGCTGCGGATTAGTTTTTCTTAAAATTTAGCTTTAATTATAGCTACCTTTGTGCTAAATTTAGCAAAACACATAGTAATGCTATTTGCTATAAAACGCAATATATTAAGCAAAACGCAAAACCGATGAACCAACAACTATCTTATAGAACCGAGTTAGATAATTTATCTATCGAAGGAATTCCCGAAATACCCACTGCCCTTAGTGAGCGCCTAAATCAATACCAAAATGTGCGTTCGGCTTTTTTTTCCGGATGGTTGCAGCACACCGAAGGCATGTTAATTTTAACTCGTTTTGCCGATACGTTTCAGCTTCATACCGTTAACCACCCCGGAGGAGATAGGCAACAAATTTCTTTTTTTAAAGAACCCATTAGCGGCGCAACCATTTGCCCTAATCCAAACTATAACGGTTTTATTTTTGTAAAAGATATTGGCGGAAATGAGCGCAGCCAACTGTATTGGTACGACTGGAACACCAGCAAACACCAACTTATTACAGACGGCGAGTCGGTTAATGGCCGAATAGTTTGGAATAATGCCGGAAACCAATTTGTTTATGCCAGTACCCGTCGAAACAAACGCGATTTTGACCTCTATTTAACCCATTTAGACCAGCTAAACCAAGCAACCATTTTGCTTGAAGTAGAAGGCTCGTGGCTACCTTTAGATTTTTCGCCGGATGACCGCTACCTGCTATTGGTCAAATACGAAGCCATTACCAACTCAAAACTTTTTTTATACGACACCTTAAGTAAAAACCTTCAGCCACTGTTTCCGCAATACCAGCACGCCGCTTTTCACAGCGCTACGTGGCTGCCCGACGGCGAAAATATTTTAGTAATTACCGACTGCAACAGTGAGTTTTTACAACTATGCCACTTTAACCTAAAAACCCAAGTCTTAACGCTTGTTACCAAAGATATAAACTGGGATGTGCAATACCTTACCCGGCACAACAACCGGCAAGAAATGGCATTTGTAACCAACGAAGACGGCATAAGCAAGGCCTATTTGTTAAACCCAAACACCTTACAATACACCCCTGTCGAAAACCTGCCCATCGGCATAATTGTCAATATGCGTTTTCATCCAATTGAGCATAAGTTGGCCATATCTTTAGGAACCAGTGCCAACCCAACAGATGTTTATGAGTACAACCTCGACACCAAACACTTATTGCGCTGGACGTTTAGCGAAGTAGGTGGCCTTAACACGAAGCAATTTAACCAACCCAAATTAATACATTACGACACTTTTGATGAAACAAAATCCGGAAGCGGTATAAAACGTCAGATTCCGGCGTTTTGCTACTATCCGGATGCTAAAGCACCACACAAAACCCCATTACCCGTTGTAATTATTATTCATGGCGGCCCCGAATCGCAGCATCACCCAAGTTTTTCAACTTTTATTAATTACTTAACGCATGAATTAGGTATAGTAGTTATTGCACCTAATATACGTGGCTCGTCGGGGTATGGCAAATCGTATTTAACCCTCGATAACGGCTACCTTCGCGAAGACTCGGTGCGCGATATTGGCGCCTTGCTCGACTGGATTGAAACCCAGCCCGAATTAGATGTAAACCGCGTAGCTGTTTATGGCGGCTCGTATGGTGGCTACATGGTATTAGCCAGTTTATGCCATTATAGCAGCCGTTTGCGCTGTGGTATTGATGTGGTAGGTATCTCAAACTTTGTTACCTTTTTAACTAATACCGCCGATTACCGCAAAGACCTGCGCCGTGTAGAATACGGAGACGAACGCGACCCTCAAATGCGAGCTTTTTTAGAAAAAATTTCGCCCCTAAACAACGCCCACCAAATACACAAACCGCTGTTTGTGATACAGGGCGCAAACGACCCTCGCGTGCCCGCCTCTGAAGCCGAACAAATTGTTGAAAAAGTACGCAGCCAAGGCAACGAAGTTTGGTATTTATTAGCCCGCGACGAAGGACACGGTTTCCAAAAAAAGAAAATAGCGATTATATGACAACCGCCATTATGTTGTTTTTTGAAAAACATCTGCTTAACTAAATAAGTTGAAACTAATATACTCGCTTTGCTTTTTTGTTTGTGGAAACCTACCTAAACCGATGCCTGTTATTAGCCCAACGTGGGCAAGGCTATGTAGCCCCCAACCCCATGGTGGGAGCTGTTTTAACACATAACAACCAAATTATTGCCGAGGGCTGGCACAAAAATTATAACCACGCCCACGCCGAAGTAAACGCCTTTAATAATGTATTGCCCAAATATAAGCACTTAATTAAAGAAAGTACCCTTTACGTTAATCTTGAGCCCTGCGCACATTACGGCAAAACGCCACCTTGTGCCGAATTAATTGTAAACATGGGGGTTAAGCGAGTGGTGGTTGGCTGCCAAGACTCATTTAAAGATGTTAATGGCAAAGGAATTGCCTTGCTTCAACAACATGATATTGAAGTGATAACGGGTGTTTGTGAAGCCGAAAGTCGCTGGTTAAACCGACGTTTTTTTACGTTTAACGAACAAAACCGCCCTTACATCATATTAAAATGGGCACAAACTGCTAATGGTTATTACGCACCCACTAATAAAAACAGGCAACAAATTAGCAATTTTTTAACTCAATTAATAACACACCAATGGCGCACGCAGGAGCAGGCAATTTTGGTGGGGGCAACAACCGTTTTGGCCGATAATCCCAAACTTACCGCACGGCTTTGGACGGGCAAAAATCCTTTGCGAATGGTGTTAAATCCATCGGGTAGTTTGGCGGCTTACCCACAATTACACTTGTTAAGCGATGGGCAGCCTACTGTTATATTTACCTTATACCCTGAAAAATTTGCAGCTTTTAAACAAGTTCAAGTGGTGCAAGGGGGATTTGAGGCTATTGTTCCTTATTGCAGGCAACAAAAAATTATATCGGTTTTTGTAGAGGGCGGGGCAAGTTTGCAGCAAGCATTTTTAGCCCATTCGTTGGTTGATGAAATTAGGGTTTTTACTGCTAACTCGTTGTCTTGGGCATCCGGAATACAAGCTCCTCACATTCCCTCCAATTTTGAATTAAAATTGCAAGTTACGTTGGGCGATAATACCCAAAGTCAATACAATATTGTTTATCAATAAAACATCTTACTTTATTTAATCAGCCTGCTAATTCATCTGCCCATTTAGTGCGCTGGTCGGCGGGCATTTTCCATACTGCGCCGCTGGTTTCGGTATTGGTGAACATTAAGTTCCATTCTTCGGGCGAGTTCGATTCTTCTAAAATAAGGTAACGGCGCAATTCGGTAATAATATTTAAGGGGTTAATGCCTACGGGGCACTCTTCGACGCAGGCGTTACAAGTGGTGCAAGCCCTAACTTCTTCGGGGGTTATGTAGTCGTGTAACAAACTTTTGCCGTCGGGTTGGTAGTTTGCGCCTTGTTGCCGGCGTTGTTGGCTAATATGTTCTAAGCGGTCGCGTGTTGCCATCATTATTTTGCGCGGCGACAATAATTTACCCGTTGTATTAGCAGGGCAGGCGGCGGTGCACCGGCCACACTCGGTACAACTAAAGGCATCTAATAAACTTTTTTGGGTTAAGTCGCTTACATCTTTTGCGCCAAAGCCTTGCGCAGTAGGGGCAGGTTCATTGGCAGCAAGCTGTGGGTTGAGCATTAATTTAATTTCGTGGGTTATATGCGGCATATTGCGCATTTGGCCTTTATATGTTCCGGCATCAATTGGGCCATACCAAGCGTTGGGAAATGCCAAAAATATATGCAAATGTTTTGAAAACGGCAAATAGCACAAAAATCCAAAAACGGCAATTACGTGCCCCCACCAGCCAAGCCGCTCTAAAAAATGTAGGGTAGCCGGGCTTAATCCTTCAAAAAGTGGCATTAATTGTTTACTTACCCAAAAGCCATACTCGGCGTTATGCAACACCATGTCGGCGGTGTTCATGGTAAAAATGCCTACAATTAGCAGCATTTCAAGGCTTAGAATAATATTTGCATCGCGGAATGGAAATCCTTTTAAATCCGGATGATTAAAGCGAGGCAGTTTAATAATATTTCGGCGAGTCAAAAAAACAATAGTTGCCACAAAAGCCAAGGCCGACAAAACCTCAATAAAACTAATAACAAAGGTATAAAAACTGCCCAAAGGTATTATATTCCAAAAAAAGCGATGAATACCTGTAAATCCGTCAATAAATATTTCAATTAACTCAATTTGAGTAATAATAAATGCCACATAAATAAATAAGTGAAAAACCGCAGGCAATAAATTCCGGAACATTTTTTTTTGCCCCAATGCCATTAGCAGCATATTTTTCATCCGGATATTTTTATGGTCGCTTAAATCTTCGGGTTTCCCCAATTTAATACTTTGGTAAATAGCTATAAACCGTTTACCGGCTATGTAAAAAGCGGCAATAACTAATAAGGTGAATATTATTTGTTGAATCATAATTAATATTAATTAAATTTATTAACTAATAAAATTTATTACAAAATTGAGGTGTCTTTTTTTGTTTGTTTGTTTGTTTGGCGCGTTAAGGTAGGTTTTTTTGTTGGAAAGAACAAAATTTATAGGGCTTTTAATAAAATGCGGCAGGTTTTGGCGGCAGCATCGGGTAAATTACTCCATTGCGCCAAAGGCATTGCGCAGCAAAGTTTAAAAAATCCATTGTTTTTTGCTGTTTTTAAAAAAGCATCGGGTGCTGTTTGCTCTATGGCTTGGTAATAATTTCGGTTCAGCAGGTGTTGCCACTGGTTATTTGTAGTATTTACATGCAGCCCCATTTGTTGTAATTGTTGCCAATTTTGCACGATGCTGGGTGCGTACTGCTGTGCGTATTGCCCGCTTACATGCAAGGTAAAAACAAACGAATTGCCCCATAAAAGCATGGTTCGGAAAACAAAAATATGCTGCCGGTTAAACAAACGAGGCAAATCGAGCACCACATAAGGCAGCCCTTCGTAATGCTCGCCGCGCGATATTTTACCTTTTCGAAAATCGCAACCATCCGGAAATAAAAAAGTTGCCGGATAGCCTGTTTCTTGCAATTGAGCCGCTACCTGACCCATAAGCAAAACCGCTTTTTGCAGCACTAATTGTTTGGTTAATAAAAATTCGGTGTCGCGTAAAATAGCCTGCTCGTAGGGCAATAAATCAAAATTGTTGGGTAATGGCATAGATAGCAAGGGAGTTTATTTGGCAGGCCCAAAAAATTAGGTGTTTAACAGATAAAAAGATAGATAGCGCCGCAAAAATAAAGGTTTATAGTTATAAATTAGTAGGCAGCTGGTTTTTTAAATATCCGGATACGAAAACAGAAACCGTAACTTTGCCGGCAGCAAGTTATTTTAGCCTTAATCTAATGTCAAAAACCATTCAGCCCGAAATTATTTTTGCCGACGAGCATTTGCTCCTTGTAAACAAGCCAGCTAATATGTTGTCGTTGCCCGACAGGTATAACGCCAGTTTGCCCAATATGCGCGACTGGCTTCAGGCGCTATATGGCAAAATATATGTAGTGCACCGTTTAGACCGCGAAACATCGGGTATTATGTGTTTTGCCCGTACTACCGAAGCGCACCTACATTTGTCGAGGCAGTTTAACCAGCGCAGCGTCGAAAAAAATTATTTAGTATTAGTTGACGGGCAGTTTGCCGAACCTGAGGGCGTAATTGATTTGCCTATTGGCGAAAATATGGCCAAACGAGGCACTATGCGCATTGACATGCAAGAAGGAAAGCCCTCGCTGACATTGTGGCGCGTTGAAGAAAGTTTTGCCCAATTTACCTTAGTGCAGTGCAATATAAAAACAGGCCGGATGCACCAAATTAGAGTGCACATGCTGGCAATAGGTCACCCGCCCGCTGTTGACCCTATTTATGGCAAACGAGATGCGTTTTACCTGTCGCAAATTAAACGCAAATATAAAGTAGGTAAGTTTCAAGAAACAGAGCAACCCCTCATGCAGCGCGTAACCTTACACGCTTTTAATTTGCTGTTGCAGCACCCCCAAACCCTCGAAGAAATGAATTTTGATGCGCCACTGCCAAAAGATTTTGCCGCTTTATTGCGGCAATTAAGGCTTCACAATGCCCAATAATTTGACTTAGTACTATTTTTGCTTTGAAGGTAATAAGCATCTTTGGTAAGTCAAGGCATGTGGCAAAAACACCTTATCTTTGTTGTAAACTTATTAAATTTTTATCCATGTTTTTTACGAATACGCGCCTTAACCAAGTATTGTTGTTAAGTTTTTTATATTTATTTTCTTTAATTAGCTGTACTGCCATACAAACAACCCGTAAACCGGCCAGTACTGCCCTTAAACCCTTCGGGTTTGATACTGTTGATGTTGCCCTGCCCGAAATTGAGGTGTGGCCAACCGATGCCTATATAAACGAAGGTACAGCCCAAGCCGGGCACGATAGCACCAATACGGCGCCTTACCAACCCGAAGCCAATAGATTGTTCGATTTGCAACACATAAAAATAGAAGCCGAGCCACAGCTACCTACCCGCAGTTTAGCCGGAAAAGCGACAATTACACTATCTCCTTGGTTTTATCCGCAAGACTCGTTAGTTTTAGATGCTAAATGGTTTGAAATTGCCAAAGTTGAATTAGTTCAGTCATCCGGAAAAAATTTACCCCTCGCTTACACCTATCCTAACAAATTAGCCCTGCATATTAAACTAAACAAAACCTATAAACGCAACGAACCAATAACCGTTTATATCGAATACAAAGCTTTTCCGGAAAAATTAGCCGAAGAAACTGCTTATTATAATTACGACAACCAGGGTTTGTATTTTATAAATCCCGATGGCAAAACACCCACACTTCCAACACAAATATGGACGCAAGGCGAAACCGAGTCATCGTCTGCTTGGTTTCCGACCATTGACAAACCCAACCAACGCTGCACCCAAGAACTGTTGCTAACCGTAGCCGACAAATATACTACTATATCGAACGGCAAAAAAATAAGCAGCACCCCCAACCCAAACGGCACCCGCACCGACTATTGGAAACAAGACCTTCCGCACGCCCCTTATTTGTTTGCCTTTGCTGTGGGCGAGTTTTCTGAAACTAAAGACCAATGGCGCAATATACCTGTAAACTATTACGTCGAAAAACCGTACGGGCCTTACGCAAAAGACATTTTTGGGGCTACTCCAAAAATGATTGAATTTTACTCGAATTTATTAAACTACCCTTACCCATGGGATAAATACCATCAGGTTGTAGTTCGTAATTTTGTAGCAGGGGCAATGGAGAATACCGGATGTGTGCTATTTTACGATGCCATGCTTAAATCTGACCGCGAACTATTAGACGAAAACAGCGAAGACATTATTGCCCACGAACTATTCCATCATTGGTTTGGCGATTTGGTTACTTGCGAGTCGTGGGCTAACCTACCCCTTAACGAAGCCTTTGCCACTTACGGCGAATATTTATGGTTCGAGCACGCCTATGGCCGAGATGAAGCCGACTACCGCCGGATGTTAGATCTTACTGCTTATTTAATAGACAACAGCACGGAATCAAAGCATTTAATTCGGTATTACCACAAAGACCGCGAAGAAATGTTCGATGCCCACTCGTACCAAAAAGGAGGTTGTGTTTTACACATGCTCCGGAAGTATTTAGGCGATACCGCCTTTTTCTCTGGCCTCAATACCTACCTAAAAGAAAACGCCTACCAATCTGTTGAAATTCATAATTTGCGCTTGGCATTCGAAAAAGTAACAGGGCAAGATTTGAATTGGTTTTTTGACCAATGGTTTTTAGGCAAGGGGCATCCGGAAATTAGCCTCACTAATCGTTACGACGAAGCAAATAATCAAACTATACTAACAGTTAGTCAAACGCAATCCGGAAAACCTTTTATTTTTCCTGTTTATATAGACGTTTATACTGCACCTAACAAAATTAAGCGCGACAGTGTTTGGATTACCCAACGCCAAAGCGAGTTTGCTTATAATGGAAAACCTTTATTAATTAATTTCGATGCCGAGAACGCCTTGCTATGCACCTTAAACGAAGAAAAAACACCCGAACAATGGGCTTTTCAGTGGAAAAATGCCCCGCTTTTTGCCGACCGCTTCCAAGCATTATTAGAGATAATTAATTTACAATATACACAACCTGAGCTAATTTCTTATATTGAAGAAGCCTTAAACGACCCGCACTGGGCAATCCGGATAGCGGCAATAGATGCGCTGACACTTACCGACAATTTGAATCCGGAGATAGAAAACGAAGGAAAAAATAATAATTATATCCAAGCGCGCTTAGATAAAATTGCCCAAATAGCTGCCAACGACCCCACACCCAATGTTAGAGCAGCTGCCTTAAATAAATTAATGGATACCGAACGGGCAGCCTCGTATGAAAGCCTTTTTGAAAAAGCTAGTACAAGCCGCTCGAACACTGTTTCGCAAACAGGGTTACGCTATTTAGCTTTGGTCAATGCCGCCAAAGCCTGCCAAGTAGCCAGCCAATTAGAAACCGATACAACCGAAGCCAATAGTACTTTAATTGCCGAAATTTATGCCGAACACGCTAAGCCCGAAAAAGAAACTTATTTTGTTAATTTGCTTGGTCGTACTTATTTATCAACAACTTGGTTTAATAATTATATTGATTTTATAATTCGCAATAATATTAACCCCCTAACCAATGCCCTGCCGTTATTGCAAAAAATAGGAACACAAAACAGTAGCCCGTGGATGCGTTATGCTGCCGGGCAAAGTTTACAAAGTCTTTATAGCCATTTTAGCCAAAATACTGCTTCCGCTGAATGGGCTAATGCCTTAAAAAAGGCGCTGAATAGCGTTGTTGCCAACGAAACCGACCCCGATATTAAAGAAGCCTACAAACAGATGTAAAAACATTAGGCTTGTATTTTACAAGCTCTAAGCAGTATTTTTAAAATAAACAGCATGAAAAACGATAAAGATAAAATTGTTGTTTTAACAGGCGCGGGTATTAGCGCCGAAAGTGGTTTGGCTACTTTCCGCGACTCGGACGGATTATGGAACAACTATGATATTGAAGATGTAGCAACTATTGAGGCTTTTAACCGAAATCCAAAATTAGTACTTGATTTTTACAATTGGCGCCGCGCCGAGGCTGCCAAAGCGCAACCTAACGCTGCGCATATTGCCTTGGCTAATTTGGCTAAACATTTTAACGTAAATATTATTACCCAAAACGTTGATGATTTGCACGAGCGCGCCGGCTCGGCAAACGTATTGCATTTACACGGCAAATTGCGAGAGGTGCGCAGCACAGCAAACCCCAATTTAGTGTACGATATTGATGCCGAACCTATTTTTATAGGCAGCTTATGCCAACAAGGGGCACAACTTAGGCCAAATATTGTTTGGTTTGGCGAGGATGTTCCTAAAATTGCCGAAGCAATTGTGTTGGTGGAGGCCGCTACTAAAATTTTGGTAGTTGGCTCGTCGTTACAAGTTTACCCTGCCGCCGGATTATTGCATTATGCCCCTAAAAATGCCCCTATTTTTTTAGTTGATCCCAAATATGTTGACTTGCCTTATAATTTACAAAAGCGTGTAACCGTTATAAATGCACCTGCAACGATAGGTGTAACCCAATTAGTTGAAGAATGGATATCCGGATAAATTAAAGCAAGCGCAAAAAAATAAAGTTTAATTTATGTTGTCAACCAAGCATAGGTGCCCATTAAGCAAGCATAATGCACCACTTGGTCGAAGCCGATGGCAACAAAAAACCAATGTCTTTGCCCACGTTGCCACAAAATACTGGTAAGCCTCGAGGTATTAAAGTCGGTAAGCCAATGCAAGCAGGCATTTATGCCCAACCACTTGGCTGCCAATAACCAATTTTGTGCCTCAAAAACCACCATGTAAACAGTAAAAAGAGCCATTCCGGCAGTATAGGCTAATACGTGCATAGTTAGCCAGTAATTGCTTTTACTTTTGTTAAGAGCCATCTTATCTGTTTGCAGTAAAAAATCGGCTACAAAATGGGCAAGTATAATTATAAAGGCCGTTAACATTATTAAAATGTATATTTATTTTAAGGCAGAAAACAATAAACGTATTTATTTAATTTGTTGGAGTATTAGCTGCACCTTTGCGCAGTGCTTTTAAAAAGTCGGAGGCAAAAATAAAATCATTCAATTTTTCATTGTCGCTTTGAAGTACTTGCTGGCTATTACCCTCCCACTCTTTGTAGCCTTGGTGTAAAAACACAATTTTTTCACCTATCCCCATTACCGAGTTCATGTCGTGGGTATTAATTATGGTGGTCATTTGAAACTCTTTTGTTATATCGCTCAGCAACTCGTCAATAAGCAAGGCAGTTTGGGGGTCAAGGCCTGAGTTTGGCTCATCGCAAAATAGGTAATGTGGATTTAAAACAATAGCGCGTGCTATGCCCACCCTTTTCATCATACCACCGCTAATTTCGCCCGGATATTTTTTGTTGGCATCAACTAAATTCACACGCTCTAAGCAAAAATTAACACGTTTTAATTTGTCTTTATAACTCATTTTCGAAAACATATTAAGCGGAAAGAGTACATTTTCCTCAACGGTCATTGAGTCAAAAAGTGCCGAGCCTTGAAATAACATGCCTATTTTTTGTCTGATTTTTTTTCTCTCGGCGCGCGGTAGTGCAATAAAATCAATACCATCGTATAAAATTTGGCCGCTATCGGGTTGCAGCAAGCCCACCAAACATTTCATAAATACCGATTTACCCGAGCCCGACTTGCCAATAATTAAGTTGGTGCGGCCTTTTTCAAAGACGGTATCTATGCCTTTTAAAACGGGTTTGCTTTCAAAAGCTTTTTTTAAGTTGGTAACGGCTATCATTTATATTTATATTAAAAGTAAGACATGTTTAGTTATCGTTGCCTTTTAGATATTTTGCGCTTATTTTGATGCCTATAGAGCCAACGAAACAAAATCCGGATAAAACAAGATTATTTACCAAAAAAGTTTTTAAAAAACGAGTTAAACATCCAGTTTCTGTCAGCCATCATCATCGTTTGCAACAAATTATCGGCATACATAGAAAATTTGTTTAAATCGTTAATCACTGTTTTAAATTCAGCCACTTCTTTAGGCTCGCCCGACACCTCCTGACTAAGTTCGGTTAAAACTTTAATCACAGGCTCAAGTTCGCGCTTTTTGCGTTGCTCCATAATAGTTTTAGCAGCCTTCCAAATATCTTTATCAGCTAAAAAAAACTCGCGGCGTTCTCCTGGGCGAAGTTCTTTATAAATAAGCCCCCAATCTAACAGCGCCCGCAGGTTCATATTGGCGTTTCCGCGCGATATACTTAACTGCTCCATAATATCATCGGCACTAATTGCGCCGGGTGTTATTAGTAATAGCGCATATATTTGCGACATGGTTCGGTTAATGCCCCATTGCGAGCCTAACATGCCCCATGTATTAATAAATTTGCTTTTGGCTTCGTTTAACTCCATAAGTGGGTGCCAAATTAGGCAAAATTTTCAGTACGTTTGGTACAAATTGAAAATTAGTTGTGTTAAAAATTCCGGAGTGAAGTTTATAAATCAACTGTGTTAAAAATATCATCCGGTTTTTTTTCGGTTTTGTCTTTTCCTGCTGCTTGGTTGTTGTCTGAATCATCATTATAATTGCCTTCAAATTCGGTAATTATATCATCGGTATCATTATCATCAATAAGTTGGCGCTCCAATTCGTAAACCCGCATGGCGTATCGTTTTGGCCGTACTTCTATATTTTTAAACTCATGGTAAACCTTTACAAATTCGGCACCCAGAAACATAATTTGCGCCGAATAAAAAACCCATAAAATTAATATAACTAATGAGCCGGCTACGCCATAAGCACCATCTAATTCGCTTTTACTCAAATATAAAATAATAAAATACCGTCCGAGGCCAAATAAAATAGTTGTAATAATTGCCCCAAGCCAAATATTTCTCCATTTTAAGTTAACATCGGGTATCAATTTAAATACGGCGGCAAAAATAAATATCATCGAAACGTATGATATGAAAAAGTTCCCAATCTTTACCCATTGAATAATATCGGTGCTAAAATGCATACTTAAGTTTTCGCCAACCAGACGCAATATTGTACTTGCTATTAAACCCAACAACACTAAGGCCCCAATACAGCTAATCATAATTAGCGATTTAAGCCTTGTTTTCAGGTATTTTATGACCACATGTTTAGTGTTATTGCGTACCCTCACCCGCCAAATGGTATTCAGTGCGTCTTGCAATTCCGAAAAAACCCCTTGCGCGCTAAATATTGTACTTACTATGGCAATAATAGTCAAGGCCCACGAACTTTTACGCAAGCTGGTATGATGTGCAAGTTGTGTAATTACATTTGCCTGATTTTGGCCTATAAACTCGACTAATTGTTCGTTAATATGCGTTTCAACCTGGTCAACTGCATTATGGCCAAAAAAGTAACGCAATACGGTAAAACCCAACATTACTATTGGCGGCAACGACAAAATAGTATAAAATGATATAGATGCGCCGAGCCTTGTTACCCTGTCTTGTGTATATTGGTTAATAGTGTTTGCCAATAGTTGCCAAAACACAATTAATGGCCTAAAAACTATTTTATTTTGCAGCAAATATTTCATCTGGCTTCAAAGATAACATAATTATTTCTTAAAATCAATATAAATTGATTTACAAGGAACAACCAAACACCAAATATAGATTGCATTACAAATATTACAATATATGACGCCTATAAAATTACCCGCCTAATATTTCGTGACCAAGCTTATCGCGTTTGGTGCGTAAATAATGCAAGTTATGTTCGTTAGGGGGTACTTCAATTTCTACATTTTCGACAATTTCAAGACCATAGCCAAACAAACCGATGCGTTTTTTGGGGTTATTGCTCATTAGTCGAATTTTGCTGACATGTAAATCGCGTAAAATTTGTGCGCCAATACCATAATCTCGTTGGTCTTTAGCAAAGCCAAGACTAAGGTTAGCATCAACAGTATCTTGCCCATCTTCTTGTAATTTATAGGCATACAATTTATTTAGCAAACCTATGCCCCGCCCCTCTTGATTCATGTATAAAATTACACCTTTACCTTCTTGCTCCACTCGCTGCATAGCCAAGTGCAGTTGTTCGCCGCAATCGCAGCGAAGCGAATGCATAACATCTCCGGTTAAACAGCTTGAATGAACACGCACTAATACCGGTTCATTTTCCGTCCAATGGCCTTTGGTTAGGGCTAAATGCAGGTTACCAGTATGTACTTCGGTATAAGCATGTAAGTTGAAATTTCCCCATTTGGTGGGCATGTTTACGGTTACTTCCTCTTTAATTAATCGTTCGCTTTGCAGCCGATGGGCAATTAAATCTTTAATAGATATAATTTTAAGATTAAACTGCTTGGCAACTGCCATTAATTCCGGAAGCCTTGCCATTGTTCCATCGGGGTTCATAATTTCGCAAAGTGCGCCGGCGGGTTGTAGTCCGGCCATGCGGGCAAGGTCAATTGTGGCCTCAGTATGCCCTGCACGGCGCAAAACGCCGCCAGCTTTGGCTCGCAACGGAAAAATATGCCCTGGCTTTCCTAATTCTTCCGGTTTAATTGTTGGGTCAATCAGGGCTTTAATAGTTTTAGCCCTGTCGTGTGCCGAAATGCCCGTAGTGCAGCCGTGCCCCACCAAGTCAACCGATACGGTAAATGGTGTTTCGTGGCTCGAGGTGTTGGCCCTTACCATTAATTCAAGGCCCAACTCGTCGCAGCGGCTTTCAATTATTGGCGCACATATTAGCCCTCGGCCATGTGTGGCCATAAAATTAATAATTTCGGGGGTAATATGCTCGGCAGCGGCAATAAAATCGCCTTCGTTTTCGCGGTCTTCGTCGTCCACAACAATAATTACTTCGCCGCGTTTAATGGCAGCAATGGCATCTTGTATAGGGTCAAGCTTAAAGGGTTCGTTCTGTGGGTTTCCAAACACTGGTTTTAACTCCTTTTAAATATTGAAAAAATCCAAGCAACAATGCTAAATTGGCTTGGTAAAAATACGCAATAAATCGCACAAATTTGTTCGAGGTTTCAAAACGTTGCAACAGTAATTCTATAAACGGAAAACCAAAGCCTATTGTTTGCAACCAAAATGCCATTTTATAAAAAAGATGGTGCTGGTACAAAAATAGTGAAGCAGCCCAAGCTATAATCAGAAAAAAAGGGCCAATCCAACGCAATACTTTATGCGACAAAAAACAGATTGCCACCTTTTTGTAAGCAGGCAAAATTAAGCGAGCAAATTTTGCCAGATTTTGAAAATTTCCGGATGCAATACGCCGTTTTCGTCTAAGTTCTTCGGGCATATTTTGGGGTAAATCTTCGTAACAGATGGCAGCCGGCTCAAATAAGGCTTTTTTATTTTGCTCAAATATTTGCAAGGTTAAAAATAAGTCATCTACCCTAAAATGCGAAGGCACGGGTGTATATAACGATGCCCTAAGGGCAAAACAACCGCCAAATGCGCCTATCATACACCCACCCCAAAGACTTTCGTGGTATTTAATTTGGTTCTCGCGCTGAATATACCATTTCTCTTGGTACGAAATGCCGCTTTTGGCAACTTGATGGTTTATTATATTAGCGCCAACCATACCCACCTCCGGATTTGCAAAATGTATTATTAACTCGTTGATGGTTGCGGGTGTAAACAGTACATTGGCATCGGTAAGTAATAAAATAGTATTGGTAAAAGCAGAATCATCTTTGGCTTGCGCCGACAATTGACTAACCACCGTGTTTACTAAATTTATTTTGCCGCTACGCTGTGGTGCTTCATATAAAAACAATTTAGCTTCCGGATGTTGTTGTTGCCAAACTTTTACGATGGTATTTGTGCCGTCTGTTGAGCAATCGCTGGCGACCCAAACGGTCAATTTTTCATCCGGATATTGGGTGTTAAAAATACTGTCCAACTTAGCCTCTAATACTTTCTCTTCGTTGTAAGCCGCCATAATTACAACAACATCTAAGCACAAATCGGTATTTTCTGAATTACATGGTTTTGTATTATTATTTTTTAAGGGGTTGTTAATGCGCCCTTGTGCCAACCATTTTATAAAAACCGGATATCCTAAATACGTCCAACATAGGCAGCCGCCAGAAAACCAAAATGCCAATTGCCACAAAAGGGTAGTATTCATTGATGGATGGGTGCGAGTTTGTTACAGTAACCTATTAATTTAATGAGCTTGGCAAAGGCAGTCAAAGCAAAAATCTGATAAAAACAGGGCAAAGCAAGCTTATTTCGCTGTTGTAAGTTGCCTAAAAATATCTTCTAAGGTGCTGGTCTCGCGGTGTAGGGTTAGTAAAATGCGTTGTTGGGTTACCGCAAGTTTAAATATATCGGGGCGCAAATCGGTATTATTGGCGGCATATAAATAATAGCGGTTGCCTGCGCCATCTAATGCCTCAACCTTTTGTACGTTTGGTATTGTTTGCAGCAAAGGCAGAGTTATAGGTTGGTCAAACTCGGCTAAAACTACACTTTGCCCTTGTGCCTGGTTTTGTAAATTGTCGGGGGTATCGTTTGCCACTAACTGCCCTTTATTAATTATAATTACACGGGTACAAAGCGCTGCTACCTCTTGTAAAATGTGCGAAGAAAGCAAAACTGTTTTTTCGGCCCCCAACTGCTTAATTAAACCACGAATTTCGACTAATTGATTAGGGTCTAAACCCGATGTCGGCTCGTCGAGAATAAGTACTTGTGGGTTGTGCAACATGGCTTGTGCCAATCCTACCCGTTGTTTATAGCCTTTCGATAAAGCGCCTATTTTCTTTTTTTGTTCGCGCTCCAAGCCGGTTATGGCTACCATTTCGCGCACGCGGGCAGGCAGGTCGCGAGCGGGTATTTTATGCAAATGCCCTACAAAATGCAGGTATTCGTGCACGTACATATCGAGGTAAAGTGGGTTTTGTTCGGGCAGATAGCCAATTTGGCGCTTTGCCTCTAAAGGCTGCGTTAAAACATTGTAGCCACAAACCGTTGCTTGCCCTGCTGTAGGAGGTATATAGCAGGTAAGTATTTTCATGGTTGTACTTTTTCCGGCGCCATTTGGCCCTAAAAAGCCAACAATTTCGCCTTTCGCTACCTCAAAATTAAGATTATCAACGGCGCGTTGTTGGCCATAAATTTTGGTTAATTGGCTAACTTCTAAAGGCATGGTTTTAAAATTTAGGCAAAGATAGGCTGTTTTGAGTTGATATACAAAACGAGAGTGGTGGCAAGCAATGGACATGCCTAATTTGCTCTTATTTTTTCCGGATATATAAATAAAATAACGCGCCGCATCCGGAGTAAAAATTTAAACCCGAATACGGCGCGTTGTGCTATGCTAAGTGTTTTATTTCATTCAAAAGACAATCAAATAAATAAAACAAAACTTTGCTTTCTTAGCGAATCAGTGCAATATTACCTTTAATTTCTTTTGTTTTACCATCGCCAAATGTAACTTTTGCCGAGTAAACATAAGTTCCAACATCCATTAACTTGCCATTTTTTGTACCATCCCAACCGCCTGAAGTAGGTGTTGCATTGGGGTTCTCAAACAGCAACGTGCCCCAACGGTCGTAAACAGCCAAACTATACGAAGTAATATTAGAGCCAACTAAGTTAAACACATCGTTTTTACCATCGCTATTGGGAGTAAATGCGTTCGGGGCAATCACTTTATTTTCTTTAATTACTTTAACCGTAACCTCGTCGGTCGCCGAGCAGCCGTATTGGTCGGTGGCAGTAATAGTAAATAAAAATTCGCCCGCCTCATTGGAGGTAATACTTGGACTTTGCATAGTAAGGTCTGTAATTAACTGCATGGCATCCGTCCAGGCAAAGCTAAGTGTGCCATTTAAGGCCGATGTAGCTTGCGTAGTTAATTCTAAAGTTGTTCCGGCTAAAATTTGCGTGTCATCAATCGTTTTAACGGTAACTCCCGACACCTCAACAGCTTGGGTTTGCGTATCGGTACAACCATTGTTATCTACTGTAAAGCTAATGATGAAATTACCTGCCTCGTTAAAGGTAAAGGATTGTTCGGAGGTAGCATTTGCTGAGCCAAGTCCGCCGAAATCCCAAGTACCATTACCTCCGGCAATATTTCCGGATGGTGTAAACGTAATGCTTTCGCCAATACAAATAGTGGTAGCATTAGTTGTAAAGGCAGCACTGGGTTGTTCGGTTACAGTAATATTTATATTAGCCGCATACGAGCATCCGGTAGCAATATCAGTATAGTTGTAATCAAGTGTATGCACACCAGGGCCAGCAATTGCCGGGTCAAACATACCTGCAACTACGCCATTGCCCGTTAAAGTACCGCCTACTGGGTTAAGCACTATATTTACGGCTGCTTCGTTGCTACAATAAGTAGTTTTAGGCAGGGTAATAGTGGGTGTAATAGTTGGACAATCTTGGGCTATACAAGTAGCAGTGCCGGGTGCGCTATTGCCGCAAGGTGGTGGGCCAAGTGCAATAATACTGATGTTCACCACGTTTCCGGGTGTTAAACCGGTAACAGCGTAGGTTTCGGAGCCTAATGCTACATTTTCGGTTTTCGTAGGCACATCGCCGCTAATTGTTACCTCGTAGCCGGTAGCGCCTGGTATGGGGTCCCAACTAAAGCTAACGTCATTGGTTGACTGCGCACTGCAAATAACATTTGGTGCAAACAAGGGCGCAACAACATCAATTGTAGAGGTGCCCTCGGGTGAAACACAACCTTTGTTTGTTATGGTTAATGTTACCGTTTTGGTGCCTCCGGTAGCCCAAGTTACCTCGTGCGGGCCAAAACTAGTACCGGGGAAGGCCACACCCCCATCAAAATTCCAATCGTAAGTAGCACCAATAATAATATCGTTGGCTGTAATTTGCGTTTTGCCTGTACTACAAATTGTGGCATCGGCAATACCAAACGAAGAATCAGGCGTTAGATTTACCTCTGTAAGTTGGCTAATAATATACTCGCATTGCGTTGCAGGGTCGGTATAGGTATAGACAATTGAAAAATTGCCTTGTCCGGCCAACGCAGGGTCAAACTGGTTAGGAGCGATTACGCCGGGGCCTGTTAATACGCCACCTGCCGGAGATAAAGTTAAAGTAACTATGGCATCGGCGGTGCAATAATTGGCGGCTAATCCGGTAATAGTTGGCGTTATTACTGGGCAATCTTTAGCTTGGCATTGGCCTGTTCCTGCTGGGCTATTGCCGCAAGGGCCATTGCTAAGCGCAACTACGCTAATATCAACCATATCGTTTACTGATAAGCCGGTAACGGTATAGTTAGAGGTAGGTGTGTTATCTGTTTGCGGCGCACCGCCATTAATCGTGTACGATATATCATATCCGGTAGCACCCGGAACATCGGGCCAATCAAAACTTACTTGATCGGTTTGGCTACCCGAGCAAGTAACTACTGGCGCAGGCAACGGCTCACTTAAGTTTACATCGGCGGTAAATACGGTTGAGGTACAGCCGTTTTCAGTTACCTGTAACGAAACGGTAACGGTGCCGGTACCCGAAGGCCATGCTACTAACTGGTCTAATCCGGATGGAGTAGCAACACCTCCGGCAAAATTCCAATTAAATGTTGCGCCTGCGCTTGCATTTCCTGTATAATCAACTAATAACTGCGAAGTACCATCGGCGCACCAATCGGTAGCTGCAAGGGTAAAGTTAGCAGTAGGCGTTTGGTTTACAGTTAAATTTAAGGTTGCAGTATAGGGGCAGTTGCTAACGGCATCAACATAATTATAAGTAACGGTATGCGTACCTGGGCCTGCTATGGCTGGGTCAAAATTAGTACCCGATACACCTGTGCCGCTAAATGTTCCTCCGGATGGCGTAGCCGTAAGGGTAATGGCAGCATCTGAAGTACAATAAGTGGTAATAGCCACATCAATAGTTGGTGTAATTGGGGGGCAGTCTTTAGCTTCGCATTGTCCGGTACCAGGTGCGCTATTGCCACAAGGAGCGGGGCCTACAGCTACAACGGTAATATCTACTATATCACTTACCGATAGTCCTGTAATTAAATAGTTAGTATTGGTAGTATTGTCGTTGATTGGAGGGCCGCCGTTGATTGTATAGGTAATATCATAACTTACCGCGCCTGGCACGGCTAACCAAATAAACTCAACACTGCTGGTGCTTAGTGTACCGCAACTAATTTGTGGTGTAGCCAATGGAGCAGGAGCATTTACCGTAATAATAGTTTGAGGTGAGGCACAGCCATTTTCGGTTACATCTAAGGTAATATCGTAAGTGCCTGGCGTAGCAAAGCTAAGCGTGTAGGGGCCTGCGCCTGTTCCGCTAACAACAGTTGCGCCATCAAAATTCCAGGTATAAGTAGCACCTACCGAAGCGTTGCCAGTATAAGTAGCCGTAATGGTTGCTATGCCATTAGCACAAACATTGGTATTACTAAGGGTGAAATTGGTGGTTGGAGTTGTATAAACGTTAATAGTAACTGGCTGGTTGTATTGGCAGTTGCCTTGCTGATAGTTGCACAAAATATTATGAGCACCGGGACCAGCTAAAACAGGGTCAAAAGTTCCGGATGTGGTGTTAGTGATACCAGTTCCACTCCAAGTAGTAGTGCCACTGCCATTGCCGCCTACAATATTAAGAGCAATATCAAAAGCGGTTGTAGAAGCCGTCAAACATATATCTGCTATTGGTGTTATATCTAAAGTAACCGGTGGGCAATCTTCGGCAATACAGGTTTGGGTGCCTACGCTATTAGGGCAAGCGCCTGCGCTAACTGCTTCAACGGTAATGGTTACCGATTGCCCGGCAAATAATCCGGTGGCCGAGTACGAGGTAGCTCCCGTTGGGAAAGGTGGACCACCATCAATACTTACTAAATATCCGGATGAGCCGGGAACTGCATTCCAGCTAAATGTTATGCTGCTGGTAGTGGTTGCGCAGTTTATTACAGGCAACGGAAGTGGGCTTTCTACAACAACGTTAGCTGTAACTGGCTCTGAGGTGCAGCCACCTTCGGTGGTAATTAACGTTACTGTATAAGTACCCGCAGCCGACCAAATAATATTGTGAGGGCCATTGCCGGTAGCAGTTGCAGGTGTGCCGCCGTTAAAGGTCCAATTAAAGGTAGTACCGGCGTTCGCTGCACCGCTAAAATTAATACTGGCAGCTTCGTTTACACAAGTATTAGCAATGGGGCTAATATTGGCAATGGGTTGTGCAATTACATTAATGGCTTGGGTAATACTGCTTTCGCAAGGTACTGTGCCTACGCTATAGGTTACATTTACTGGGCCTACTGGGTACAATGCTGGGTCAAATTGGGTAACAACATTTCCGCCAATAGTCCAAGTGCCACCAGTATCGGCGGTAGGTGCTAATAAGGTATTGAGGGCAATAGCTGCTACACTTTGGCAAATGCTTCCGGGGGTATTCCAGCTTGGGTCGCCAGATTTAATTACCACTATATTTTTTGTGTTGCTGGTTTGGCAGGGCGGTGTACCAACATCGTAAGTAACGGCATAAGTGCCTGGGCCTAAGGCAGCCGGGTCAAATGTTGTGGCGGGGGTGCCATTAATTGTCCATAAACCGCCGGGTGTTGCTACCGGGCTTAAAATACTATTCAAATTAATAACCGGCGACAAAGTACATATTGTTCCGGGATTAATCCAGCCAGCATCTGTATTGTTTACTACAAATATGGTTATAGTGGTTGTTTTAGCACATCCGGGCGGAACTGCATTAGTTAAAGTAAAAGTAATAATATAAGTACCTACCTGCGCACCAACCGCATTAAAGGTTTTTCCATCTGCTTCAATATAGCCAGGTGTGCCACCCGATGGCGCCGATGAAATAGTCCATGTTCCGGGTTGAGTTGTAATTTTAATCGCATCTAAATTGGTAGTTGTGCTGTTACACAATACCGGAGGTAAGCCCATGCTTAAATCGGGGCAAGTGCAATCATTTACTACAATATCAATGGTAAAGCTTTTTGGCCCGCAAATATTGTTTGCACTTTGTAGTGTGTAGGTAAAGGTGTATGTTCCGGCTTGGGCATTGTTAAAGTCCACATTTGGGAAATTTACCGTTGCGCCATTTCCGGCAGCATTATCGGTATCAGCCCAAGTGCCATTGATACCAACCGATGATTTTATTAAAGTAGTTAAATTAATAGTCGAGCCGCCGCCGGTGGTATTACAAAGCGGGGTAGCTGCATTCCATACTACATTTGGCAGTTCGTCAATATTTATTGTTACTAACGACAAGTCGTTTACGCAAGGTGGATTACCTTCTACGGTGTAAGAGAAAATAAAGCTACCGCCTTTATGGCCTAATACATCAAAAGTGCCAAGGGCATAATCTAATTTTGAATTATTAGGTGTATTTGGGCTGGTAAGGTCTAAACTCCAATACCCACCAGGCATTTTAGGATTACCTAATACATCGAACAACGTTAATATGCCGCTATCATTACAAACATCAAGTATGCCATCTGAACCTGCTTGTGGTGCCGGATTTATATATATGTCAACCGTATTAAAGTCTGGGCATCCGGCTTGCGGATTATCCAAAGTAAATTGTAGGGTATAAGTTCCTGCATCGGCAGCCGTAGCATCAAAGGTAATGCCATCAACTTGTATTACTGCCGGACTGCTGCCGCCCGGGTCGTTGATAATACTCCAAGTGCCGGGTTCGGTAACACTTGCATCTAACAGCGAGTTAAGGTTTAACAAGTCGTCATCGCTACAAAGGTCGGGGGCGACTACTAAAGCTACGCTTGGGCACGAACAGTCTTGCACAAAAACTTCTACGTTATAAACAACATCGGCACAAGGGTCGGGGCTATCTAAAGTATAAGTAAAGGTATAACTTTGGTTGGCGGTAACACCGGTAAAATCAAGGTTCGAGGGCGAACCGGCTGCGCCACTACCATCTGCATCATTCCAAGTACCCGACATGTCGCCGGCGGTAATTAAGGCAGTCAAATCAAGGAAGGGGCCAGGTGCTTCGGGGCCATTACAAACCGTAGCATTGGGGGTAACGGTTGCAGTTGGTGCCGAAACTACTGTAATCTCAACCTGGGTTGAGGCATCGGGGCAAGGGCCGGCACCCGCAACTAAGTAAATAAAATAATAAGTAGCATCAGCTTGCCCACTTGGGTTAAACGTACCAGCGCCGGCATTAAAGGCACCGCCGGTTGAGCTACTGCCATTTTCGCTCCAAGAGCCGCCAGCATCTTCGCCACTAAGCAAATTGTATAAATTAATTATGCCGCTGCCGCTATTACAAACAGTCGGGTTATCTACAACGGTACCGCTGTTGCGCTCAAAATAAATATCAATGGTTTCAGAGTTTGTAGCGCCGCATTGCGCACTTGGTGTTGTGTAAGTAACGGTGTATGTGCCTTCGGTGCTAATAGATGATAAATTAATAACACCACTTGCACTTATTGTAGCACCACCATCTATGCTCCAAGTACCGCCGGGCGTACCAGTTACGTTGGCCTGCGGGTTAGGGTCGCCAGGTGCCACACAAATAGACGCTTGTAAAGTAAACGCCGCCGATTCTTGGCTATTTACGGTAATTGTTACCGAGTGGTCATCGGGGCAGGGGCCGGGCGTATTATAAGTAAAGGTATAAACGCCTGCAGAGCTTGCTGCTAAATTAATTTGACCGGTTGAGGCATTAAAGTTTAATCCGGATGGTGTAGCACTAAAGGTGCCGCCCGGAGTAGTGCCAGCGCCAAATACCGGAGCCGAAGCTGTTTCACTTGTACAATAAGTATCGGGGGTTATAGTAAAATACGCATCTTGTGGTGGATTTATTGTTACCGCTACCGGAACAGCAAAGCTACAAATACCAATAGTAGCCATAATATAATAAGTGCCGCTGGTATTTACCACCGACGAAGGCAATTGCGCACCTGCCGAACCACCGCCATCGGCGTGGTAGGTAATGGTAGCGCTGACTAAATTTGTGCCAGTTAGGGTAATAGTTGCCAAATCAAAATTTGTAGCACATTGATTAACAGGGGCAACGGGGTCAATAGTGGGCTGTGCCGAAACAGTAATAGTTACTTGAGTAGCAAGACTTGGGCAAGCACCTAATTGCTCCACTACCCAAACATTGTAAGTTCCGGTAACGGCCATGTTTACAACTCCTGTCAATGCCGAGCCGGGCAAAGGACTGCCTGTGCCAATTAAGGTGGTAAGGGCTGCATCGCTATACCAGTTTAAGGTGCCACCCATGCTTGCCGTAGCGGTTAAGGCAGGGGCCGCGCTATTTTGACAAACGGTTACACTCGGAGCAACAGGGGCAACGGGTGTTTCGTTTACTACAATATTAACTTGGGTAGCAATACCGGTACAACCGTTTAAGGTTTCGGTTACATATACACTATAAGTACCGGCCACATTATTATTGGCTATACTGCTGTATTGTGCCCCGGTAAGCGTAGTTCCGGTACCAAGAAGGTTTGTTAAGGCTGCATCGCCATACCAGTTGAAGGTGCCAGCGCCCCCGCTTGCTGTTAAATTAGGCAAGGGATTAGTTTCGCAAATAGTTACACTTGGCGCAACAGGTGCTGTGGGTGTAGGTTTAACGGTAACTACCACAAATCCGGCCGGCGCCGAGCAGGTGGTTCCGAGGCTTTCTTTAGCCCAAATAGTATAGTTTCCGGGGGTATTTATATCGGCGGCACTACCATAAGCAGTTCCGGGCAAGGTATTGCCGGTGCCTAAAACGTTGGGCGTTCCGCTGTCGGGGTCGCCATCGTACCAGGTAATAGTAGCACCACTACCCGAAGCTGTAAGGTCGGGCAAGGTTGTGCCTTGGCAAACGGGGGTAACAGGGCCAAAAATTGGGGTAATAGGTTTATCAATTACTTTAATAGTTACCATTTGTGCTGGGCCGGGGCAACCATTTAGGTTTTCCATAACATACACAAAATAATCTCCGGGAACATTATTATTGGCTACGCTGCTGTATTGAGCGCCGGTAAGTGTAGTTCCAGAGCCTAATAAATTAGTTAGGGCAGCATCTGAATACCAGTTGATGGTGCCGCCACTTCCGGATGCGGTAAGGTTAAGCAGGGCTTCCCCTTTACAAATAGGGCTTGGATCCGGAGCCGTTGGGGCATTTGGAGTATCCTTTACTATTATATCTACTTTTTTTACCGCACCCACACAGTTTTTGCTACTGGTAGCCTCTTGCACATAAACACTGTACGTGCCAGCAAGATTGGGGTTGGCATAAGCAGCATAGTTGGCAACGGGTAAAGTAGTGCCTGTGCCTATGTTATTGGTTAAAGCGACATCGCTGTACCAAGTAAGTGTACCAATTGTGCCCGTAGCTGTTAGGTCTTGCAGCGGATTGCCTTCGCAAATAGTTAATCCGGAAGATACCGGAGCAGGTGGGGCAGGTAAAATAGTTACTTTAACCTCAACCGCCGGACTGGTGCAACCCAAGGCGTTCGATGCTTGTACCCATAAACTATAAGTTCCGGCAGTATTAATTGGCACATACGCGCCATAACTCGCCGGTTGAAGCGTTACCCCCGTATCTACTAAAGTGGTGAGCGTTGAATTGCTGTACCAACTTGTTGTTATATTGGGGTAGCCAAATGTATCTACATCGGCGGCTGCCGAGGATAGAACCGGCAGCGTGCCAAATTGGCAAGCGGTATCGTTGGCCGAGGTAATGGATAGTTCGTGGACGTGTATAGTAACGACATCATCGTTAAAACAAGCCGTAATGGGGTCGGTTACTAAAATTTTATAGAACTGTGTTTGGGGTGGCCAAACTTTTGGGTCTTTAATATTAACTTTGCTAATCCATTTGTTTGGCACCCAGGCATACAAGTAGCCATCTTGGGTAATGGCGCCTAACTGAGCGGTATCGCCCTTACAGATTGAAATATCGTCAGGGACTGTTGCCCCTATATCATCGGTAATTTCGGCGGCCACAATTAAGCAGTCGGCAATAATTACTTGAAAATCGAGAATACGATTTGAAATTAGCACACCGCCGCGGTACTCTTCGGTACAAACGCCAATTACAAACTGCCCAAGGGTAGGCGGTGGGTAACAAACTAACTGTCCGGTTTCGGCGTTAATACTTAGTGGAGGAACACCTCCAATAGGGTCGGTGGTCGAATAAGGTGCGTTCCAGGTAACATTTGGATAGGGTGGCGGCCCAGAGGTAACACCACCGGTTGTTCCGTAAGGCGTGCAAAGTGAGTAAACTATCGAGTCGCCATCTGGTTCGATGGTGCCCAAATCGTAAACAATGGGGCTATCGGCGCAAAAAACGGGGGGTATTGGTTTTTTGGTTTGGGGCGAGGTGTTTGCGCCATAAGTATTATAGGCAGGCATAGTGGCTACTAAAGTGCCACTTAGGTTACCTGCGTTTTGAATGTTTAAAACAGAGCCGCTTCGGGCAAATACCGACCACATAAGGGTATAACCTACGCTGGCATCGTTAATGGTATAGTTTTTGCGCGAGTAATACCGAACTTCAAGACAAGGCTGCGGATTGGGTGCTTGCTCAGCACATGCACCATCTAATAATTCGTCCCAGGTTGGGGTTACAACCGAGTCAATCGTTGTTGAAATATTGCCTACATTAATGCCATTGTCATCAAAAATAGATACAATAGAGCTACCAATTTGAGTGCCACTATTGCAGTCGCGATATATTTCTAAATTTATATCGTATTTATCGGCCCCAACGCGGGTGTACCGGATGTACCCACCAATTACGTGGGTGGCAAAGGCATTTTGCAATATCCCCGTTGCCAATAGCAATGTTGTTAGCAACAAGGCATAGCGCAGCCTTGTTTTTAGGTGTAAAAGTTTTAGCATAAGATATGCACTTAATATGTTTAGTTTACAATGTTTCTATTGTTTAGATGATGAGCATAGCACAAACTTATTAGCTGCATGTGAAATAGCTTGTATAATCGGTTTAAAGTCCGGAACAAAAAGCAGATTTTTTTGTTTTAAACAACACACTGACTAACTATTTAGGCGATTTGGACGTTACATTTAATTTTTTCCTCGTCAAATTAAATGGAATTGCATGATAGTAAATGCAAAAGGCAAAATTACTATTTTTTAAAACATTTTTTAAATAAAAACGCAAAATTGGTTTTGTTATTGTTAATAAAAGCTAATGTTTGGGTATTTAAACGACAAAACTAAAAAACCCGTTGCCTTACTTCCTAGAGGAACCGTTAAAAATTACACCTTTAGGCAAGATGATTGCTTTTAAAATATTTACATAAAAAATAAAACAATTTAAAAATTAACCATGAATTTAACCGATTTACTTTTGCAGCAACTTGGCGGTGATACGGCCAAAACATTAGGACAACAATTTGGCTTAGACGAAAGCCAAACGCAGCAGGCTCTGCAGGTAGCCATACCTGTTTTAATGGGTGCATTCGCCAAAAACACTGCTACCGAAGACGGTGCTAACTCGTTGCATAACGCCTTGTCGCGCGACCACGACGGCAGTATTTTAAGCGACCTTGCCGGATTTATTTTAGGCGGTGGCGGCCAAGAGCAAGCCCAACAACCGCAAGAAGATATACAATTACAACGCCGCAACGATGGGGCGGGTATATTAGGCCATTTATTGGGCGGCAATTCCGGAAATTTGGCGAATATTATCAGCATGTTATCTAAAATGGATTTGTCGAAGGCTATTGGCTTTTTGCAAACTATTGCCCCCTTAGTAATGGGTGTTTTGGGTAAAGTTCAAAATCAAAACGGCCTTGATAGCCAACAAATGGCAGGTTTAATACAAAATACCCAAGCCGAGCAAACACAAAATGCCCCCGATGGTTTAACAAGCATTTTGTCGTCAGTATTAGACAGCGACCAAGACGGAACCGTTATGGACGATATTGCCGGCATGGCCTTCAAAATTTTTGGCGGACGTTAATCTGCTGCTTTCAGCTTATAAATAAACACAAACCAATACAAAAGGAGGCCGCAAAGCCTCCTTTTTGCCGTTTATTATAGTTAAAATGCCTATCTTTGTGCCGTTATGACTATACAAAAATCCGGAGACGAACTTTTTAAACTCATTGTATCGCACAGCAAAGAGTATGGGTTTATTTTCCCATCGAGCGAAATTTATGACGGCCTGAATGCCTCTTATGATTATGGCCCCTTTGGCGCTCAACTAAAATTTAATATTCGCGATTATTGGTGGCGGGCTATGACCCAACTGCAAGACGATATTGTAGGTATTGATGCTGCCATTTTTATGCACCCCAAAGTATGGAAAGCATCGGGGCACGTGGACGCATTTAACGACCCAATGATTGACAACCGCGACTCGAAGAAACGTTACCGCGCCGACAACCTGATTGAAGATTTTTTGCAAAGCATTCAAAATAAAATTGCCAAAGAAGTAGAAAAAGGCAAAAAAAAATTTGGCGAAACCTTTAACGAAGAGCAGTTTTTAGCTACTAACCCCAACGTGCTGCGCAGCGCCGAAAAGTTTAATACCATTAACACCCGCTACCTGCAGGCATTGGCAGCCAACGACTTAAACGAACTTCGGAATATTATTATTGACTGCGAAATTGCCGACCCCGAAAGCGGCTCGCGCAACTGGACAGACGTGCGGCAGTTTAATTTAATGTTTTCAATGCAATTTGGTGCCTTAGCCGCCGATGCCGAAAACAGCCAGGTTTACCTGCGCCCCGAAACTGCACAGGGCATATTTGTAAACTTTTTAAACGTGCAAAAAACTACCCGCAAAAAATTGCCGTTTGGTATTGCCCAGGTAGGTAAAGCTTTTAGAAATGAAATTGTAGCAAGGCAGTTTATTTTTAGAATGCGTGAGTTTGAACAAATGGAAATGCAGTTTTTTGTAAAACCCGGAACCGAGATGGAGTGGTATAATTATTGGAAACAAACCCGGATGCGCTGGCACCAAGCCCTACATCCGGAAAATAAATTGCGCTTTCACGACCACGACAAACTTGCCCACTACGCCAACGCCGCCGTTGATATTGAGTTTGAATTTCCGTTCGGTTTTAAAGAGTTAGAAGGCATTCATTCGCGTACCGATTTTGACCTTAGCGAGCATCAAAAATTATCCGGAAGAAAACTACAGTATTTTGACCACGAGCTAAACGAAAATTATGTGCCTTATGTAGTTGAAACTTCTGTAGGCCTTGACCGGATGTTTTTGGCCACCCTTAGCAACGCTATTGCCGAAGAAGAAGTACCCGATGCCGAAGGCGGAGTTGCTACGCGCACCGTACTAAAATTGCCTCCTGCACTGGCACCCGTTAAATTAGCTGTTTTGCCCCTGCTAAACCAAAAAGGTCTGCCCGAAAAAGGCGAAGAAATATTTAAAAAGCTGCGTCTGCATTTTGACTGCCAATTTGAGGCAAAAGATACTATTGGCCGCCGCTACCGCCGGCAAGATGCCATAGGCACGCCATGGTGTGTAACCGTTGATTTTGAAACCCTCGAAAACGACACCGTTACCCTGCGCAACCGCGATAGCCTTGAGCAAATACGCATACCCATTGCCGAAATTCAAGCCCGGGTAAACGAAACGGTAAGCGTTACCAAACTGCTCGAAAAATAGTTGAAAGCAAAGAAAAACCGTTGCTAATATTAAGTAGCGACTAAACCGTATTACAAATGCTGCCGGGGGTATCGCGATAATAGATGTAGCCGGGCTCATTAATTTTTTTGAGGGTAAACAACATGCTTTCGGCCTTTTCCCAAAAGGCGCTGTCTTCGCTATAAAAAATATTTTTATCAAAACCACCCGATGTAAGGAACACTTCTTTTTTGCCAAAAAAAGTGGTCCCGATATGGCATTCAGACAGATGGATTTTTTTAGACAAATCGTTTTTATCCTTCACAAACGGGTCTCCAATAATAATTGCCCCCCCTTCTATTAAATCTACTGTTTTGTTGGTTTCCATAAAAGCCACCCTTTTTTCTAAATAGTTGGGTTTGTATTCGTCATCGCTGTCTAAAAAGGCAATATACCTTCCGGCGGCGGCTTTAATACCGGCATTTTTAGAAAGGGATAATTTGCGGTTACTGTGTTTTAAATAGCGGATGTTTTCCTGTGTTTTTAAAAAATCGCTTACAACTTCAAAAGTATTATCTTCGCTTCCGTCATCTACTATAATCAGTTCACAATTTTTAAAACTTTGAGCTATAAAAGAAGAAATACTCCTTTTCAAATAAGTAGCCCGGTTATACGTGGCCATAATTACAGAAACAAGGGGGTTCGCGTGCCGGTAGATGTCAAGCATAGTTTGTAAGTATTCTATAATATAAATAAATTTGGGTTGCCAAAAATCTTAATATTCCGGACTTTACCCAAAGGAGCAATTTTTTTCTGAATAAACTCAAAAAAATAACGTGTTCGGCGAATAGTCAAAACTAAAAGCAAGTGCTATTTAGAGGTCGTAGCCCCAAAACAAGCGCAAAACTTGGGCGTTACTGATATTGTTGTAATAACCCGCCAGCAAAATTTTGAAAAATCCGACTGTTTTTCCGGACGATACGCCTTTGGGATAGTAAAAGTAAAACAAAAAAGCGACAGCCCACCTTAAATAAAGCAGTTTTATTTGCTCCTCCTTTATTTAATAAGATGGGCTATCGCGTGTAGTATAGCAGTAGGCGCAATGAAACTATTTAAGCATCGCCGCTTTTAGCCGATTCGGCCAATACTACTAATTTATTGTTTAGCACCTCGGCAAAACCGCCGGTAATAGTATATGTTTTAGTGCCTTGTGCAGTAGTAATTTTGGTTTGCCCTTTGCCTAAGGCAGCTATCAGGGGCGCGTGACGGTCTAAAATTTCAAAATAGCCGCCAACACCGGGCAATATTACGCTGGTAGCATCGCCCTCAAATAGTTTTTCTTCCGGAGTTATAAAATCAACGTGCATTTTCGTATCTATTATATACTATTTTGTTTCGGCCAAAATTTTCTTACCTTTTGCAATGGCATCGTCAATAGTACCTACCAAGTTAAAGGCTGCCTCGGGGTATTCGTCCACTTCGCCGTCCATAATCATGTTAAAGCCCCTTATAGTTTCTTCGATGGGCACTAACACGCCTTTTAATCCGGTAAATTGTTCGGCCACGTGGAATGGTTGCGACAAGAAACGTTGTACCCTGCGTGCGCGGTGTACTACCATTTTATCTTCTTCGCTTAGCTCGTCCATACCTAAAATGGCAATAATATCTTGCAGCTCTTTGTAGCGTTGCAAAATGGCTTTTACTTTTTGCGCGGTATTATAATGCTCTTCGCCTAAAATTTTGGGGCTTAAGATGCGCGAGGTAGAGTCGAGCGGGTCAACGGCGGGGTAAATACCTAAGGCGGCTAATTTACGGCTTAGTACGGTGGTGGCATCTAAGTGCGAGAAGGTAGTAGCCGGAGCGGGGTCGGTAAGGTCGTCTGCGGGCACGTAAACGGCTTGCACCGAGGTAATTGAGCCGCGTTTGGTAGAGGTAATCCGCTCTTGCATAATACCCATTTCGGTGGCAAGGGTGGGTTGGTAACCTACCGCCGAAGGCATCCGGCCTAAAAGTGCCGAAACTTCAGAACCTGCTTGTGTAAAACGGAAAATATTATCAATAAACAACAGTATATCGCGTCCACCCGAGTCGCCATCGCCATCGCGGAAGTATTCTGCTACGGTTAATCCGGCCAAGGCCACCCTTGCGCGTGCGCCGGGGGGCTCGTTCATTTGGCCAAACACCATGGTACAAAAAGATTTTTCAAGTTCGTTGGTATCTACTTTTGAGATATCCCAAACTTTAGTTTTTTCAAAGTTTTCGATAAAATCGTCGCCATAGCGTATTACTTTAGCTTCTACCATTTCGCGCAGAAGGTCGTTTCCTTCGCGGGTACGTTCGCCCACGCCTGCAAACACAGACAAGCCCGCATAACCTAAGGCAATATTATTAATCAGCTCTTGAATAAGTACGGTTTTACCCACACCTGCGCCGCCAAACAAGCCAATTTTACCTCCTTTTGCGTAAGGCTCGAGCAGGTCAATTACTTTAATACCGGTAAATAAAATTTGAGCTTCGGTGGTTAGGTCTTCGTATGCTGGTGGTTTGCGGTGAATTGGGTAGCCTTTTTGGGTATTTACCTGGCCAATGCCGTCAATGGCCTCGCCTACCACGTTAAACAATCGGCCTCGAATTTGGTCGCCAACAGGCATTTGAATGGGTGCGCCGGTGTCTATAACCTCCATGCCGCGCACTAAACCGTCTGTCGAGTCCATAGCGATGGTTTTTACACTACTTTCGCCAAGGTGTTGTTGACATTCTAAAATTAATTTTTGGCCGCCTTCGCGCTTTACTACCAAGGCGTTCAAAATATCGGGTAACTGGCCGTTGGGAAATTCAACATCTACCACTGCACCAATTATTTGTTTAATTTTACCTACGTTTGCCATTTGGAAACAATATATTAAAATTATTAAATTGACTAATTGAGCCGCAAAGGTACGCTTTTATTTTGGTTTTCCGGATTTAATTTTATACTTTTTGAGTTTGTTTTAATTATTTTTTTGACGGATTTAGCCTGCACGACATATATTTTGATAAGCTCAAATTTTTATTTTGATCTGGCAAGGAATTTTCCGGTTTTTTCACGAAATATTATTCCGTGCAAATCACTGATAGGCGGCTGAATAAGGTATTTTATCCGGAAGGAATTTAAGCATTCTAAAGACAGGAGCATTTTGCATCAAGCACATAATACAAGGTAATTACCTTTCCTTTTGAATCAACAATTTTCACCGAGAAAGGCTCGTTTTGATATAATGTCGTCTCAAAATTAGTACTCATAAAATTAGTGGCGTTAAAGTCTCCGGAAATAGTATAAGGTGGTTGTCCATTAAACAGCACAACATCAATATCATATCGTTTATTTGCATCTTTGTCTGTTCCTAAAGGAGGGCAAATAATTTGAAACTCGGCATAAAAATTAGTATTAGGTTGGTAATTTACCTGCAACAACTCTTGGTTGCGGCCAATAAATTGTTTGCCCAAACAAACTTGTTGCGTTAAGGTAACCAAGCCCTTTAATTTGGCGTAAGGTGTAAAATTTATAAGGCCATTTGTTTGCCAGTTGAGGTCGCCAATTAAGTCGCTGTAATTGTGTTCAACTTTACATAATTGCAAATTGAGCTGGTTTAAATAGGTGCTTTGTATAATGTTTGTTTGCCATGTTTGGCAGGTATTGTCTATTTGATAACAATTAAGGGGCTGCGGCAGGCAGTTGGCCGCAACAAATTGGATGGGTGCAAAATAGCCTGCCCCTGCGTTGTTGTCGAGTGCCAGCGTAATAGTGTCGCCGGGTGCAAAGGGGTTGCCATTGGCATAGCCCAAAAAGGCTTTGGTTGTGCTGCCTGTAGCAGTAGTTAAAGTGTGGTTAAAGGGCTGCCCTAATAGCGCTAAATTATTGTTTAAAGTATAAGTGCCACCGCTTTGCAGGGCAGGTGTTCCGCCCGATATTTCCACCTCGACCATTGGCACAAAACTTAGCGGCTCGGCGGTTTTTATTAGGCAGGTTTGGTTTAATTGAACGCTAAGGGGCTGGGCAATAACAAAATTAAAAGGTGGGCTTAATGCGTAGCAATCGTCAATGGCATCGTTGGCAATAAGGGTACCCATGTTTTGGTTTACGCTGGGGTAGCCGGCGTCAAACGGTTCAAAATTAAGCAGCCAAGCAGTTAAGGTTTCTCCTTTTGGCAGTGTATTTTCGGAAGTAGTCAACACGCCTGTGGGTAAAACGTATAAAATGGTTTTTGAAGCGTTCGAAATTAAAGCCCAGGTTTTGTATTCTTCGGCCAAGTTATATTGGGCAGAGTCGAGCGCGTAAATATTTATATCTTCGGCGGGTGGCACAATGGGCGTTGGCAGGCAATACGTGTCGGCGTTGGTTATGCCAATTTTTCCGGCAAAACTTAAGCAGTCGGCATTGGCATTGTCATAAAATAAAACATTCGAAATAAAAAAAACGAATACAAGCAGCAAATTTTTCATGACAAAAATGTTTGCAGTTTAAAGAACAAAAAAAATCCGGATGGAATTGACGCGCAATAGGCAAGCAGATTAAAATTAAAAAACAGTCAAAATTAAGTTAATTTTCCGGAAAAAACTTGATTTATCCAGTAAAAATAATAATTTTTTAAACAATTTTCTGTTTTGCCAACGAAGCTGTTTAAGAATTAAACCATATAATTAACCACATAAACACATAGAAATTGTTTAAGCATTAAAAAATGTGGCAGTTTTAAACACTTGACACTAAGAAACTATGGAGATAAAAACAGGCTGCAAAAATTATATTTCAGACAAGCATCTATATTCGGAAGCATTTAATATTTCCCTCCTCGTAGGGGCGCAGGGGTGGGTTAATCCTTCGGAGTTGAGCAAGTTTCCTATCAATGGCAAGAAGCGAAAATTTGCAAGTTTAATACTACAAAACGTGAATTCGGAGCTAAGCTATAAAAAATAGGGGGATTAGTATAGTTGATAGGAATAAAAACAGGAGCATAGTTATCTTTGTAGTGTCCAAAACTGCAAACAATACTACCCCCTGTTTTTATGAAGTCCAAAGATACAAAATTTGATGTGTCCATGTTATTTGAATTATTTTTTTTTGTAGATAATGCCTGTTTGCTGATGCAACAATGGGTTGCTCAGCATTGGCTTAGCGAAGGTAAAACAATGCCACGGCCTCGTAGTGTGCCCAAAATTTCGGAAAGTGAGATACTTACGATTCTGATTTTCTACCACTATTCGGGCTATAAATGTTTTGAATATTACTATAAAGCATTGGTTTTGAATGACTTAAAGACCTATTTTCCTACTGCCCCATCCTACAACTATTTTATAGAGTTAATAGAACGGGTTGCTCTTCCTATGGCGATTTTAGCCAAATTAACCTGCCAGCAAGCAGAAAAACAGGAATTTATTACATAGATGCCAAAGCGCTACCTGTTTGTGACATGCTGCGAGCCAAGCAACATAAAGTTTTTGCTCAAACCGCCTCGAAAGGAAAATCTTCTATGGGGTGGTTTTTCGGCTTTAAGCTCCACCTGATAGTCAATCACAAAGGACAAATCGTGGACTTTGCTTTGACTACAGGACAGGTGGCAGACAATAGTAAAGACCTCTTAAACAAGCTATTAGAGAAAATATCAGGCACATTGTTTGGCGATAAAGGCTATTTGACTACCTTATGGAACAACTTTTTTGAAAAAGGACTAAAAATAATTACCAAAGTCAAAAAGAATATGAAAAACAGACTAATGTCCTTAGAAGAAAGGCTCTTATTGAAAAAAAGACCTATGATTGAAGCCATTAATGATATTTTGACCTCGGTTTTTGACTTAGAACATACCAGACACAGAAAACCACAGAATGCTTTTGTCCATATAGTCGCTAGCTTGGTAGCCTATCAGTTTTACCCCAATAAACCTCAAGTAGATCTTGCTAAAATTTACTAAGTAAATCTCCGAACTCACGTTACTACAAACTAATTTTACACACCTACTTAATACGCTCCGGCCGGGTATAATCCGGAAGATATTAATTGGCTCATCTATGTTCACACAAGTTATATAACCTAATTAATCGAGCAGGGCTTCGTAGGCTTCCCATCCGGCATTTTGGTAGCGCGCTGCTTCGTAGTCGGGCGATTGATGTTGGTAAATACCGCGCCCCACAATAATAAAATCGGCGCCGCGTTTGGCAAAAGCCACTTCGGGGCTGTTGTAGGTTTGGCCTTTATCGTCTTGGGTTGCTACTAAATGAATACCCGGTACAAACTGCAAAATACCGGGGTTTTGGTGTACCCTTTGTTGAGCTACTACGCCTGCAATAGCTTCGGGGTATTGTTGGGCTATGGCAACGGCTTTTTGCAAATAGGCAGCATCGGTTAAGGTGTCTTCGGTGCTCATTTGGGCAATTAATATTTGCGCTGCTTTGCCGGCCCCCATCATGGCTTTAACGCTCGATGCACCGCCGATTGGGTGTACGGTAATTAAGTCGGCCCATTGGTGTACGTTAAATACAGGTGCCGTATATTGCATTAGTAGTGTGCTGCCAATATCGCCAAATTTGCGGTCTTCGAACAATAAAAATTCGTGTCGTTCGGCTAATTCTTTCAGGGCTTCAATTAGCTGGGGGGTAACTTTGGTTAGGGCATCAATATGCGTTTTGAGTGCGCAAATATAGGGGCCAACCGTATTTGCCAAATTAATTAAGTCGTTAGGGTCGGCTACGTCGGCGGCACAAATAAGGTTAGTTTGTTTGTAGTGCGTTGTTTCTAAAAGTTTTTTTGCGGCTGGGTGTTTGGCGTAGGGCAATAATTCTTCGTAGGATAGTCGGGGGGGGTGCGTTTCGGTAATAATTTGAGGAGCGGCGACATGGTCGGTGTGTTTGCCGGAGGTTGCAGCGTGATGGTCGGTGTTGGGGCCGGGGTTCATCCGGATAAAATCGTAGCATTTATTATATAGTGCGGCGGGCAAAAGGCCTATATCGTGCAGCACATCTAACATTTCGGTAATAGAAAACAGGGCGAATACCCGGCAGTCTTGTTGGGCCAAAGCCTCGGCACCACCTTGTTCGCGGTCAATAATTACCAACGCATCAGTAATATTCAGGCCTTCGGTTTCTAATTCGGCAATGGTTTCTAAAAGGCTAATGCCGCTTGTTACTACGTCTTCAACAACCAAACAGGTTTGGCCGGGCAAAAACACCCCTTCTACTAATTTGCTGGTTCCGTGTTGTTTGCGTTCTTTGCGTTTGGTAAGTCCTGGCACGCCATGCAAAACCGACAAGCCTGCACTAAATGCTAAAGCTGCATAGGGTACCCCACAAATTACATCATATTTAATGTTTTTCTCGTTAATTTTATTCCAAAGTGCGGTACAAATATCGCGCAGTAGGGCGGGGTAAGTAACAACTTTGCGTAAATCTAAATAAAATGGCGATTCGAGGCCACTGCGCAGTTTAAATGTTCCAAATTCAAGGGCCTTTATCCGGTATAATTCGGTAATGATGTGTTGGTAAGGGTGCGTCATAAAAATAAAAAAGTATGATCATCAATTTATGATAGAGGTGCAAAGTTCGCAATAATTGGCAAAGCAAGGTTGTTTGTGGCTGCAAAAGTGTAAAAAATGAAAATCACTGTTTTGAAATGGCATAATATATTTTGTTGCCAGCCAAAATAAAGCTAATAATTGCTAAGAGGTTCGCTAAAATTAGTTTATACTACTATTTGTGGTAAACGCTTGATAATGAACCACTTATTGCATTATTCATTGTTAATTATTAATTGTAAATTACTTAAGAGGTGTTAAGCGGCGTTATCCGGAAAACTAATTTGCAATTTTAGCGTTTTATTTGAATATTGTTTTTTACTTTCAACCAACTTGATACATCTAACTCAATTGGCTGCCATATAGGGATAGGCGATAACCTAAACCATTGACAATTAAAGGAAAATTATTAACTTTGTTAGATAAATGACCATACATGGGGTTTTACCTCTTAAAATATCCGGATAAAGGCTGCTTTAAATAGCTGCAACAGCGGGCAAATAATGTTATCATCTTATTTTTTACTCAACCTTTCGTATAAGCGCAACCTACACCAATTTTTAACGGAATAATAAAATAAATTCAAATAATAAAAAAATGATTTTGATTAAAAGAGACTTTCAATTTGTGGTCTTACTTGTGTTGATTTGTTTAAGTTATAGTAATTTGGTTGTTGCACAAAGTAAAAATACCCCCCCCGCTGCGACTACCGTTCCTGCTGTTGCACCACCGCCACCGCCAACAGCAACTGATTTTGCCAAAACTACAAGTAAAGTAAATAACAAAAGTGGTAATAACAAACAAGCTGCGCCAATGCCCGTTAGTGCTGCCAGCCCGGCTTCAAATTTGGCAAGCATTCATTGGTTAGATGTAGAAGACGCCGTTTTGAAAAACCAAAAGAACCCAAAAAAAGTATTGATATTTTTTGATACCCCGTGGTGCGGCTGGTGTAAAAAAATGATGAAAACCACCTTGCAAGATACAGATGTGGTTAACTACTTAAATCAAAAATATTACACCGTACAATTTAATGCCGAAAGTACCGACACCATTACCATTGATGGCCAAGAGTTTAAACCCATTTTTTACAACAAACGGGTAATACACGAGTTGGCAATAGCTTTGCTTCAACAAAATATGTCGTTTCCCTCGACAGTTATTTTAGATGCCGATTTAACCGAAATTTCAATTGCACCCGGATATTTAGAAACCAATGATTTTGCAAAAATGTTGGTTTATTTTGGCGAAGGCCACGATAAAAAAGGGGTAGCTTACCCCGATTTTAAATATACTCCCGGACAAATAAGAACTGCAACACCGCATTAAAAAAACGGTTGGAACAAAATACTGCCTTGATATTTTGTACAAGGCAGTTTATATGGTTAAGAAGGTACAAGCGTTGCCTAAACCAATACTACAATAAATTACTTGCGTTAAATTTTATTGGCAGTATCCAAACATAATTATTTTTTGCCGGCTTACTCGTTATTCATCAACGGGAAGCCCTCGTTTTAATCGGCGGGCTTTTACTTTCTCTTGTTGTTGTAGTCGTTTTTCGATACGCTGTTGTTTAAAGTTATTTAATTTTTGTTGTTGTGTTTCGGTTAAAATAGGCTGCAACTGCAGCATCAACGAGTCGAAACGAGCCTCGCGCTGCTGTATAAATGTGCGGCGCATTTGCCGCACCGCTTTATGGTGTGTTTTAGCCAAAGGTTTTACCTGCTCGGCTTGTTGGGGGCTAAGTTGTAAGGTTTCGGCTAATTTGCGAGGCAAACTGCTGTTTTCGTCAAGACCAACTACCTCGTTTACTTGTGCCTGTAAAAACCTGCCTGCCACAAAAACGCCCAAAGCAAATCCCACTAAAATTGCCATTAATACTACAAGTAACGATCTAAGTTTCATAAATAAAAACAAAAGATAAAATAGCGCGCTTAATAAATGTGTTTGTAAATAAACAAGGTTTGTTTTAGTTCAATAGTTAGTTAAAATAAACTAAAAGCACCCATTTCGTTCAGTTCATCGGCATCAAATTCGGTTTCGTCGTAATTAATTACATCAATACCGGCAATGCTTTCAAAGCTTATTTCGCCTTTTGCCATATAGGCCCATCCTAATAATGTGGCCAATAATAGGCAGGTGGCCAAAGCCATTCGCGGAAACAAATTGGCTAAAACCTGCTGTAAATTTGGAGGCGAATTAGTGGCGGGTAAAACTGCGGCTTTTTGCGCGGCAATTTTTTGAGCTACTTTTGTTGCCAACCAAGCATGGGGTTTAATTTGTTGGGCATACTGGTTTAAGGCTAACTGGTTGGCCTCAAGCTGTTGTTGCGCTGCCAATAGCTCGGGGCTGTTGGCCAAGGCTTGGCGCAACTTCTCGGCTTCGCTGGGCGTTAATGGCCTGTCAAACGATGCCAATAATAAATTGTAACAAGGGTGGTTCATTATTAATTTAATTTAAAAAAACAGATGATATAAGATAAGATAGGTGTGGTGTGGAATATTATTTTTTTCGTAAATTATTTATTTGGCCTTTTATTTTAATGTTTTGATTCTGAATTAACTAACGAATATCCGGATTTACATTAGGCATTAACATTAATAATCAATCTATTTTGCTGCAAAACTACATTCCTTACTGCTCATAACCTAAATGCTGTAAAATAAGGCGCAATTTATCGCGCGCACGTGCTAATTTTGATAATACGGTGCCAAGCGGAATTTGTAACAGGTTGGCTGTTTCTTGTGTTGAGTATCCTTCCATGAGGCGCAATACGGCCACAGTGCGCAAATCATCCGGAAGTTTATTTAATGCTTTTTGTACTAAATCGCGGTTTAGGGCTTGGTTGCCATAATCGGTTTCATCGGCTATTTGTAAAGGTGGTGCTTGGTGTTCGTCGCTATCAGATGCTTCTTTTAAGCCTGCTGTCATCGAAAAATACGTGAACCAACTTTGCCTTTTTCGTACTTTTAGTGCATTGAGGCTTAAATTTATCGCAATCCGGGTTAAATAGGTGCTTAATTGCGCCTCGCCCTTGTATTGGTCTAACGATTTATAAAAACGCAAAAATACGGTTTGTGCAACATCTTCTACCTCGGCAACATGGCCCAACATACCTGTTATGGTTGCGGTAATACGTTGCCCATAACGCTCAACAATGCAGCCAAACGCCATACTATTATTGGCTTTGGCAAGCTCCACCAGTTCCATGTCGGTACAACTCGATAGGTTTTTCACAGTAGTAGTAGCCAATGTAATATTTGCTGCGTGAATCAGTTTTGGTTTTTAGTTGGTATGTGTGTGCGTGCGCGAGTGAGCGATTTATTTTCCGGATGGATTGGCGTGCACGCAGGGTGTTTTTAATTTACTTTTTTGACAACTAAAATTTGCTTTTTATTCGGCAAGTTAGACCATTTTTTCTTTTTATACCACTAAAATTTTACTTACCAAGGTTTGAGTCCCATATTTAAGCCTTACAATATAAAATCCGGAGGTAAAATGGGTTGGCAACACTAATTCATTATTTTTATTTCCGGAAAATTGTTGCGCCAAGCGGATGTTTCCGTTAGTGTCAATCAGCCATAAGGTATAATTATAATAATTTGAAGCATTTTGATTAGCTGCTAAGGGCAAACTCCATTCTAATTTGCGTTGGTTACCATTATACTTAGCCCAGTTGATTCGTTGCCCACTGTTGCCGCCCTTGTTAAAGTTAAAACTATCAGACGGGGCGTTGCCCGTAGCTATGTTTGCGCCATATAGTAGTGCTAAACCGCCATCAGTAGCCACCCAAAAACTTGTATCGCTGCTTGCCCGGCACATATCGTAAACGGTATTGCCCGGCAGCCCTTGTTGGGTAGAAAGCGTTTGGTAACAAGTAAAATTTTGCAAGTCAAAAACCGCTAAACCATGTTTTGCCGTACCCAGCAGTAAAGTATAGGGGGGCAAAAAATAAACAGCGGTTAGCTCGTTCGATGGCAAGCTTGCATTATTTATATTGTATTCATTTAAATTGCCGTTTTCTAAATTATAAATAACCAAGCCATGAAAAGCCGTTGTAAAAAACAAAGTTTTATTTTGAGGCTGCCAGTACAAATCGGTTAGGGTGTTGTCGGGTATTGTTGAGTTGTAGGTTGTCAGCGCCCAAAAACTGCTGTCTTCCATACAAATTAAGCCTGCATTAAGGGTGGCAGCCCAAATATTATAACCCGTTAACGGCCAAACAGCATTAATGTTTTGAAGCCAAACTTCGGGGGTGTTTAAAAAGTAGTTATAAATAGCGTAGTTATTATTGTTGTCGTCATCGGGGGTAATGCAGGCAAGCCCGTTGGTAGTGCCCGCCCAAATAAATTTGCTTGTTTCATCAATAGCTATCGTTTTGATAAAATTATCGGGCAAATTGCTGTTGGAGGTATTTAACACAGCCCATTCCTTGCCGGTTTTCCGGATTAACCCACCCGAAAAACTGCCTATCCAAAGTGTGGTACTGTTTACCGGGTTAGTATTGATGGCCAACGAGCGCACATCATCATCCGGAAGATTGCTGTTTTGGGTAGTGTAAACCTGCCAATTTTGACCATCAAAACCTGCTAAGCCCATCTTTGTGCCAGCCCACAGATAATGGTTGTTCAGGGTGTCAGTAAGTACACACCGCACTGCATTTGTAGGCAACAGGCTGTTATTGGTGGTAAAGGTTTGGGCAATACTTATTTTATTTAAGGTTTGCCCTAAAACTGATTCTATCTGGTTATAACTGCCAATGATGAAAACCACAAAGGATACAATAATCCGGATTATTAGGGGATGAGCAACTAATTTATTCATATTTTTAAGAATGTTTATTTATTGCTGTTTCGTTTGTTCTTAAAAAATCTTTGTAGCAAATGGGCACAAGGCTGGGCCAAAATGCCATTTTCAACTTTAGTGCTTGGGTGTAGCAAGGGTGGGTTAAATAAACTAAACCCTCTTTTAGTGTCGGTGGCAGCATATAAAACAGCGCCCATTTGCGCCCAATACAGCGCGCCCGCACACATAGGACAAGGCTCTAAAGTTACGTACAGGGTACATTGAGGCAGATATTTACCGCCTACTTGTTGCATGGCTGCGGTAAGCGCTAAAATTTCGGCATGGGCGGTGCTGTCGCGCAGCAATTCAACCTGGTTGTGTGCTTTGGCTAAAATATGATTGCCATGCACTATTACAGCACCTACGGGCACTTCTCCGGCATCAAAGGCTTGGTTAGCCTGGGCTAATGCTTGTCGCATAAAATACTCGTGCGTAAACATAAACAGCAAAATTAAGCTAAAATTTAACAACGAAGTTGTTTAAGAATTAAACCACATAATTAACCACATAGACACATAGAAGTTGTTTAAGCATTAAAAGGTGTGGCCGCTTTAAGCAACTTCGATACTAAAAAACTATTGAGATAAAACAAGCTGCAAAAATGTAAAACAGATATATTGACGACTTAGGTTCGCAATTACTTTAATAGTACTTAGTTTCAAATTAGTTCAAGAAACTAATTTTTAAACAACTTCAACAAGTATTTAGTTAAATTACATTTTAAGCCCTTTCATTAATTAGGTACAACCTTGTTGTAGCGTGCCTATTTTTTGCTTCTTGTAGCCATCGTTCAAGTGCCAAATTTGCCGCTAAAAACATAAAAAATGGGCTTGAATTTTAAAACTCAAGCCCATTTTTTTAATTTGAAGCCTAGTAGCAACAACAAATCAATTAAAAATAGTTATTGCCTGCTCCATCAATTTAGGTTTAGAAATTAAAGCCTAAACGGGCAAAATAATAGCTGCCACCGTAGCCCATTTGTACCGATTCGTAAGGGCCGCCACTTTCAGTTTCGTCGGGGTTTTGTTCGGCAGGATAGGCATTGGTTAAGTTGTTGGCACCAATTGTTAAGCGAAAGCGGTTGTTAAACTGGTAATTTACGCTGGCATCAATAGATGTTTTAGCCGGATAGGTTTGTATTAAACCACCACTTGACCAAGTGCCCATAATAACCTCGCCAAAATACCCAAGGCGCAACATCGCACCAAAGCGGGCTAAGTCGTAGTTAAGGGTTAAATTGCCTTTTATTTTAGGTGCTGACCCCTCAATAAACAGCCGCTCGCGTTCGCCAAAAAACACATCGGCTTTGTTGGCTAATAATGGAGTAGTTTTAACGTCTCCATCTTGTTTGGTAGTATTCCAGTTTACGGCTAAGGCAGCATTGAATATGCCAGTACCTAAACGGTTGCGGTACGAGGCAACGGCATCAACGCCGGTTGTTTTGGTATTAATTGCATTGGCAAAAAAGCTGGCTGCGCTGGCGCCTGCTCGGGCAATAATGTCGCGGGCTTCTTGGGCAATATCGGCGTCGTCGGCATAAAAATAGCCGGTTAAAACAATGCGGTCGTCAATGGCAATACTGTAATAGTCAACGGTAAGGCTAAAATTGTTTACGTTCGAAACAATACCAAGTGAGTAGTTAAACGAAGTTTCTTCGGTAAGACTTGGTATGCCTAATTCTTGTACAATTTTGCTGTCGTTGCGCGATATAACAACATCGGTAGCTACGCCCGATACAAAATCGGTATAAGTGCTGTTAAAATAACGTTGTTGCAAAGAGGGCGCTCTAAATCCGGTGCTGGCCGATGCACGCAAGGCAAATTCCGGAACAAATTCGTAGCGCGAGGCTAATTTCCAGCTTATATTTGAGCCAAAATCGCTGTAATTTTCGCGGCGCAGGGCTGCACCAACCATAAATTTTTCGTTAATGTCTAATTCGGCATCAATATAAGCGCCTATATTTGTACGGCTTTTATCTAAGGCGTTAACCGGCCTAAATCCGGGAAAACCTTGGGCGCCGCCGGCTTTATCAACCATAATAGTATTGCCTGCCGAGTCTAATTCGGCTACTGGTCCATAATTTTGCCACGAGGCATCTTCGCCGGCAAAAATGGTGTAGCGATCTAAGCGGTGCTCAAGACCCCAAGCTATATTGAACCCAGCTAAAATACTTTCGTAATTACGTGTAAAACCTAAATTGGCTGTATTTTGGCTATGGGTAAATCCGCCTGCCTCGAAGTTTTTAGGTGTTAGGTCGCCCATAGAAGTATTGAGCGAGTTTTCAACGTAGTATTGCATTCTATTTTTGCCCGTAGTGAAACTAAAATCCATATCCCAGCCTTGTACTTTACTGTCGATACCCGCAGTTAATGATTGGTCGAACAGGTTAGTGCGGATATTGGGTACAAAACCATCCGGATAGATGCTTGGAATATTGCGGTCATCATCCGGAGAACGGTACCATGCGCCGGCTAATCCATTCCGGAAGTTAAGGCCTCCGTAAGCGTAAAAATTACTTTCATTAGCTAAAGGCACCAAGGCGTTTACAAAAGTGTTGGCGTTGTGTGTTTTCGAGTCGCCTATAATACGGGCATTATCTTCGTTAGCGCGGTCGGTTGCCCCCCGCGAAACAACTTCGCCGGTAAAACTAACAAAGCCTTTTTCGCCAAGTTTTGTGCCATAATTTACATTTGCCAAAGTGCTAACACCTGCGCCTCGGTATAGCTCGTCGGTATGTAAGTATTTCGACAATTTTTCGGGCGTTTCGCCTTTTAAGTGGTTGCTTAACTCTTTGCTGAAAGCGCCTGTGCTAAGGTTGGCCGACAGCACATCGGTAGTATTTTTTAATACAATATTTATAACACCTGCAATAGCATCGGAGCCGTATTGGGCGGCAGCGCCATCGCGCAGAATTTCAACTCTTTCAATTGCGGCGGTTGGTATGGTGTTAAGGTCAACGCCTACGTTGCCACGTGCCCGCGAGCCAAATACATTTACTAAAGACGAGGGGTGGTAGCGTTTGCCGTTTACTAAAACCAAAACTTGGTCGGGGCCTAAGCCGCGCAAGGTGGCCGCATCTATATGGTCTGAGCCATCTGAGCCTGCTTGGCGATTAGAGTTAAAGGCCGGTGCGGCAAATTGTAATATTTGTTGCAAATCAACTTGGCCGCTGCTTTGTGCAATCTCTTCAATGGGTATCACATCAATAGCTACGGGGGTTTCGGTTAAGGTACGCCCCGATTTGCGCGTACCCACCAACAGTACTTCGGGTAAGGCCAAATTGGCTTGCATTTTAATATCGAGGTTGTTTTGGCCTTTAACGGGCATTTCAACTGTTTGATAGCCCACAAAGCTAATAATTAGAATGTCGGCCTCGCTAACCATTAATTTAAAATTACCATTAAAGTCGGCAATAGTGCCTTTTGTAGTACCTTTTATTTTAACGGCAGCACCTGTTAAGGGGTCGGCACTTAAAGCGTCAGAAATTTTACCTGTAATTTCGCGCTGTGCGAACAAATTGCCCGAAAATGCCACTAAAAAAAAAATGGAAAGCAGGCAAAAACGTAATGAAGTGTACTTGTTTTTAATCATTGCGTAATTTGGATTGTTTAATTAAAAAAATACAATTAAAATACAATGTAAGGAGTTGGCAAATTGCGGCCAGAATGATTTTGAAGGCTTTTTAAAGATGCCACAAATAACGCTCATAATTGGCAATAAACAAAATTTGTAGGCAAGTTTTTTTTAAAACAAACTGCTTTATTTTAGTATTATTCCTGCTTACAAGTACTACTACTTAAGTTTTAGAGACTGTCTAAAAATTAAAAATTGGCATGCCAGTCCTAAAAATTGATAGGAAAAAAGTTATTAAAAGAGATGTGAATAAAAGACTATCAGTTTGACGTTTAAATAATAATTCATAGCTTTATGAAAATCAAACACATAAAGTAAAATGAAAACCTACCCAAGCAGTCTCACCGATAGTCAATGGAGTGCAATATTAGGCATTTTAGACGACAAACGGAAACGAAAACACAGTTTAAGAGAAATTTTTAATGCGCTGTTCTATTTGCTTAAAAGCTGGCTGTCAATGGCGCATGCTGCCGTTCCATTTTCCGTCATGGAAGCTTGTTTACTACTATTTTACCAAGTGGAAGAAGGATGGGACGATAGAACTCATCCATGAAATACTCAGGGATAAGACTCGAAAGCAAGCAGGCAGGGCTTCATCGCCAAGTGTTGGTATAATTGATAGCCAGAGCGTAAAGACAACAAGCGTCGGAGGCTTGTGCAGAGGGATTGACGGGGGTAAAAAGTTAAAGGCAGAAAGCGGCATATTATTGTAGATACAATGGGACTACTTTTAGCGGTTGTGGTTCATGCGGCAAATGAGCATGACAGTAAATCAGCCCCAATGGTTATAGCTGACCTCAGAGGCAGGTTTTGCAGATTGGTAAAGATAGTAGCTGATGGCGGGTATAGAGGCGAGTTAATTGAAAATACCCGCAAAACGTTTGGGTGGGTGGTTGAGGTTGTAAGTAGATCGAATACAGCCTCGAAATTCGAAGTATTGCCAAAAAGATGGATTGTTGAAAGAACTTTTGCATGGCTCGAAAGCTATCGAAGATTGAGTAAAGACTTTGAGTTCCAAACCGAAACGAGCCAGACAATGATCCAACTTGCCATGATAAAATTGATGCTTAATAGAATTAGAAAATAAAATTTAGACAGGCTCTTAAAACAAACGTTAAGTTTTTGGCTTAATAGTCGTAATTTTGCCGTTACAATTTAAGCAAAGCGAATCAATAAATAATTGCTTTCTTGACCGTAGTTGTTGTAAAATTAACATGTTTAAATTTTTTATTTTTGCTGCCATACTTGCAGGTTTTCTTGGTTTTGCCTTAGGATGTAAAAACGACTCGTCAAACCTTAATGCTATCGACGAGGCAATGCAGCCGGGTATTGAAGTAGTGAAAGGCGTTGATATGATTTATAGCGAGGGAGGCAGTACCAAAGCACGCCTTGAAGCGCCAAAATTGTTGCGCCATAAAACCGAAAACCCATATTTAGAGTTTCCGGAAGGCTTAAAAGTTACTTTTTACGACGATAGCCTTAAAAGCACAGGGCAACTTACCGCCAAATATGGCACTCGCAATATAAACGACCGCAAAACTATGGTGCGCGATAGTGTTGTTTGGAAGAGCTTGAGCGAAAAAAATAAACTTGAATCGGAAGATTTGCACTGGGATGAAAACAAACGCAAACTATACTCAGATAAAGTAGTGCGTGTAACCACCGAAACCGAATATATTACCGGAAAAGGGTTTGAGGCTAATCAAGACTTTTCGAGTTACAGCATCAAACAAGTAACCGGAACTATTGCCGTCAATGCCAACCAATTTGAATAACGCAAAGTTTAATTGTTTTCCATGAACCAAAGCACTAAACTAAGCATTACATTTTTAATTTTAACGCTGTGTTTGCTGCCTTTTGTTTATGGGGGTTTTAGTTTAACGGTAAGCCACGCTAAAAATAATAATTTTACAAGCCAAAAAACTAATTGCTGCCAAGCGCTGGGGCATATTTTACAAAAACAAAATTTTGCCCTACCCAATAATAGCACCCTTGCCATTTTTGCCCCGTGCTGCCCCACAGCGAAAAAATTATTAATACAAAACTGCGTTCAACAAGCCCTGCAAAACTTAGCGGGTAAAAACCAAACTAAAGCATTACTATATGCCGACTCGGCTGTAATCTATTACCAACAGTATTTAAAATTACTACCTCCGGTTTTTAGCACACCCACTGCCCCCAACGAACATAAAACAGATGCTTATTTATCCGGAGAAATAGGGTATATGTGGTATCAAATTTATCCGGATAGTTTAAGCCTTTGGGCCGGAAAAATAGATACCGCGCTTAGTTTTTTAGCCCAAAATGCAAACTCAAACTGGTTTGTACCGCATCTTAAATCAAAAATTGACAAAGCCCAGCGTGCAATAATTACCCCCTCAGAAGTACTAAACACCTATGCTTTTTTGCATTGCTATATAACCGACCTTGCTGCAGCCGATACCGTAGATTTTAGAGAAAACACCTATTTGCAAAACCTGCAAAACCAACTAAGCCAACTGTTAGACAAATTTGAATGGGCGCAAAACTACCTTCAAAACCCGCCAACTACCTGCACCGAAGCCTTAGAAAAAGCCACTGCCTTAGTACAGCGCAATCCCAGCGATATGGTAGCAATACGCATGGGTTTGGCATGGCTTTGGCGACATAAATGTGAGCAGCATCCCTTATTTAAGCAACTCTTGTTTAGTTTGTACAAAACACAGCCAACCGCTTACGATGCTTACTTGTTGGCTACTATTTACCTTGAAAAAGGCGATTTTGCCAAAGCCGAATCTTATTTGCAAGATGCCTGCAGCCTAACCTCTAACGCAGAAGCCAAATCACAAGCGCGTTACGACTTGGCCAAACTTATTTTTAAAAGAACCGGTACGACAAAAATGGCAACACAAAATACCGGACTTTTAATGCAAACCTATTTAACCGAAGCCACCGCTTTAAACCCTTACTGGGGGAGGCCTTATTTATTACAAGGCCAGCTTTACGAGGCTGCTTACCCTTGTACCGACACCTTATTAAACAAAGCCGCCTTGTACTGGCTTGCTGCTGACTATTACCAAAAAGCTATTGAGGCAAACGCCTTACTGATTAATGAGGGCGAGCAGGCCTTAAAAAATGCAACAGCTTTTTTTCCGGATACAAAGGAGTTACAAAATGCCGGCTGCGATACTTTAACTGCAAAACCCTATTTTGTTGGCTGCTGGATTAATCAATATACTGCCATTAAAGCACGGAAATAATGTCTTGGAGCAAAAGACTAAAAGCCGCAATAATAACTATCCGGACAAAAATATTACGGACATAAAGACTATGTAAGTCCTTATTCAAACATTTTTCCACCAAACACACACAATTTAACTGATATTACGCAGGTTGTAACTGGACTTTAAGTATAGTTAGCTCTTTACAAGCACCTTTAAATAAATTTTAGTTTTTACCTGAAAATTTCCGATTTGTGTACTCTTTATTATAGGTTCAATTTTGACAAAAATCGGCTGAAATATGATTTACAAGATTAAATGATGGGCACACTTTTTAGACAGTACCCTATTTTTTATCCGGAATAGATGGTGAGTTGTTAGTTTTAGTTTTCTTCCGGAAATAAAAAAATAAGCCTCAACACAAGTAAATGGTCGAGGCTTGTTTTATGTCTTTCATTTCTTTAATGAAAAATTGTTATTTCATATAATTTGCATAAAAAAATGCTAAATATTTATCTTTGTCTTTTTGTTTAAAATACTCGGTAAAATTCGATTTCGAGATGGCAAAAAACTTATAGGTTGTATCTAAGTCTTTAAAAACAGTTACCTCTTTATTTTGCAACGCTTTGTAGTAAAACATAGCTTTTTCGGCAGTTGGAAACTCTTTTACCAACAAAATTTGGTTCGAAAGGTCGAGCATTTGTTGGGTTACTTTTAGTTTTTCGACGCTAAAATTTTCTTGGTTAAAGTTCGATACATTATTTGTTGTTGTGCTAATTGAATTCGAGTACTTATCGAAGGCAATTACAATATAGTGGGTTTTATCGGGTGTATAGGTGTAGTTAGTGGTAATGGGGGCATCTTGGTTGGGGTTGTTTGCTAAATATTGTAAAATTTCTTGTGCTTTTTTAACCTCGTTTGTGGCGGTGTTGCCATATTGAGCTACAAATTTATTAAGGGCTTCAATGTAGGCTTCGCGGGTTTCGGTGCCACCTACGGCTATGGCATTAAGTAGGGCAAATTTTGTTGTTATGGGATTATTAGTAAAACGGGTTTCGCTTTCGGTTTGTCTTTTGCGTACCTCGCTAAAATTACCTGCTTTGTACAGTGCAAAACTTTCTTCGTAAAATGCCAGCACCTCATTATGGGCGTTGTTGGTATAATTGGGGTCGTTTACTAATTGGGCGTAGGGCGTGTTGGCGTAATCTTGTTGTAGCTGGGTTTTGTATTGGTTGACTTTTGTGGTATTGCCGTTTTGTTGCGCCATTAGGTATAAATTATACAAGGCCGGCGGGGCATATTGCGAGGCGGGGTACCGGTTCAAAAGGGTTGTAAACTGCGTCTCGGCTTTATCGGACAATTTAAGGCTATTGCGGTAAATTAGTCCCGATTTATATAGTGCTTCGGCAATGGCCGTGTCTGACTCGGCTAAGGCTTTTGCCGTAAGTGGTATTTTAGATTTTACAATATTGCGCAGTTGGTCGGCAGTCATGCCCAGCATGTCTTCGCGCGTCAGGTTATTATTGAGGTCGCTTGCTAAGGTTTCGCCGTTCATTTGGCTTTGCTGTTTGGCACTTTGCCGCCAGTTGTCGGTTAGTGGTCGGTTGCCCCATTTTTGTTTGAACTCGTTGTAACCTGTGCTGCGGGTAATGGGGTTATAGAAATAAAAATCGCTGCTGCTGTTATTTTTTTCTTCCGGATTTTGATTTAGGCGTTCGGCTTCTATCCGGGCTAATTCTTCCATTTTTCGTTGGTTTTCTTCCAGTAGCTGGTCAACCACTTTATCAATTTTTGCATCGCGTTCTCGTTCGGGCAGTTTGGCAATAGCTTGCAAGCTGTCTTGTGTTGTAATGGTAGTTTCGTAAATGGCTAACTGACCTAATACCTCTGCGCGGGTTTTAATTTCTTCATACCGAAGATGGGTTTTAGGCAAATTAAGTAAAGTGCTGTCGTAAAAATGGCCGGCCTCGGTATAACGTCCTTTTTGGTAATTAAGGTCGGCTAATTTAAGGTAAGTAAACGATTTTTTTTGTGGGTTTACGCCAGTTGTTGATGTTGCTTTTTTAAGGAAGCCTTCGGCTTGGTTTTCGTTGCCGGCAGTTAAAGCAATTTCGGCCATTGCGGCGTAAATTTGGTCGGCGTATTCTATGTTTTTATCTTCTTTGGCCATGCGTTCGTAAATGGCAATTGCATGGTTTGGCGAGTAGTTTCCTGTTTGAAGTTTAAGTGCAATGATATTCATGCGGGCGTTAAACTCCATAGGGTAGTTGGGTCGGCTTCGCAGTACTTTCCGGAAATTTTTTAGGGCGTTTTTTGCTTCGTTGCCATCCTTGTCAATTTGCCCTAAAATATAGTATAAACGGGCTTTGCCTTTGCGTTTTGAGGTTTCGCGGGCAGCTTTTAGTAAGTATTCGCGTGCTGTTTGTTTGTCGTGGGCATGCAGGTAGTAGTAGGCAAACAGGGTATTAACTTCTTTGCGCAGTTTGCGCGGGAAGGTGGCATCATTTTCAATTTTTTCGAGAATTTTTTTGGCTTCGGGCAGTTTATCGGTTTCAATATAAGTACGTGCCAGCCATATTTGACTTTCGTAGGTGGCGGGACGGTGTTTTAAAAACGAAAAGAACCCGCTTTTATATTCTTTGCCAGCTACTAATTCGGTTGTTTGAGTGGTTTCGGCAGTGGTCGTATCGGTTTGTGCTGCTTCGGCTTTTTTAGCTGCTTCGGCATCGGCTTTTTGTTTTGCTTCAGCTTGTTCTTTTTCTTTGTTTTTTTGTTTTTTATCTTTATTAGTTTCGGGCTCGACTTTGGTTTCGGTATTTGTATCCTGGCCGTTTACTTTTGTTTTATACTCGGGCAATGGTAGGGGGTCGAGGCCTTTTTTGCGCCGTTCAATATTTTTTTTAGTAATTTTTTTGCGCTCTTCGGTTATGCGGTCGCGTTCTTTTTTTTCGGCTTTTTGTTGTTTTTCGCGTTCTTTTCTTCGTTTTTCGGCTTCTTTTTTAGTATTTTTTTGGGCAGTTTCCCGTTCTTTTTTAATGCGTTCTTGTTCGGCAATATTTTCTTTAATTTGTTTTTCTCGCTCTTTTTTTTGTGCTTCTATTTCGGCTTTCCGGTCTTTGGCGGCTTTTTTACGGGCTTTTTCTTGCTCGGCGGTAGCTTTGCTGTGTGCTTTTTTTACCGAAGTTTTTCTGATGGCTTTTCCGTAATTGCTAATAACGTATTGAAATGCCTCAAGTGCTTTATCGGTTTCTCCATTTAAATAGTAGGCTTTGCCCAGCATCAGGTAGCTATCATCAACCCATTTGCTTTTAGGTTTATTGTCTATAATCCAAGATGTTTTTTTTATAATTTGGTCGGTTTGCGACGAGGCTTTGCTACCGTCTCCGGCTTTTATGGCATAAACAGGCAGCAGTTCGTCAAAATTATCTATATTGCCGATGGTAATATTTGTATTTGCCTCTACATAGCGCACGGTGCTGTTAAAATATCGGTTATAGCGGGCTGTCATGTCTTGGTAGCCCAGGGCTAAGGCCGAGTTGCTGTTTTTGCCTTTTTTGGCTTTGCTATTTTGGGCCCAGACTGTTTGCTGCTGGCTGGCAAATAAAGTTAATATACACAACAAAAAACCTATTTTGTATAAGTAGGAACTTATTTTTTGTGCCTCAAAACTAATTCGTTTATGCTTCATAACCTAAAAGGTGTTAATTGTTTATTTGCTCCTAATTACTGAATAATATATTTTTAGATAAGCAAACACAAAGACTCTTAGCTGTATCTGTGGCTTATCCGGAAAATTATTGGCTACAAAATTTTGATTCAGTAATTATTATTAGTTATTTGAATTATAAATTTATAATTTCATGGTTGTAAAACCTCGGCGATTGAGGTTAAAACAACCCGCAAAGTTATTACTTTTTTACCACAAATTACGATTTATACAACGGCAACTGTTGTTGTTGTGTTGCCACCAACTGCGCAATTAAATTAAAAAAATGCTGGGGTTTGTGCTGTCGCCAGTTTAATTGGTTAAAACGCGCATCTAATATAAAATATTGTTGCAGGCCATTTGCGGCCATTTCTTGCAGCACGTGTTCTTGAAAATTAATCAATACAACCCAACCATTTTCGTCGGCAATATCGTCTTTAAACTCTTCGTAATATGCTTCGTCATCGAAATGAAAATTGAGCACATTTTCGCCAATTAGTATAAATTTAGTAATTTGGTTGGCGATTAATGGGTCAAAAACTTTTCGTTTTAACAACATAATATCGCTACTGATACAGTCATTCCATTCGCCAATTAGCTCGCAAACGGCAGTACCATTTGCATAATCAGCATAAATTAGTTTAATATACAATGTATCTGAACCGATATCGTCCCATTGGGGGTGAATATAAAAATTGTAAATCCGGTTTTCGTATTCAAAATCGTTGTACTCGCACTCGTAAAACGGCGATTTTTCGTCTTCGCTGGCAATATAATCATCGCGCCAACGGTGGTAGGGTTCAATATGGTGCATTATTTCTTATAAGTATGTTTGTTTATGTGTTAGCGTAGTAACGAAATATTGCCTTTAACGGTTACAAGGTTATCGCTTGCAGCTACTTTGCCTTGCGCATAATAAACATAAACGCCAACCTCGTTAGGGTTTCCGTTTGTGGTGCCGTCCCATCCTGTATTAAGGTCGGTGCCGGTGTACACCAATTTGCCCCAACGGTTGTAAACAACAAAATTAGTTAAGCTTTCAATGTTTTTGCCTTGCAGTATAAACATGTCGTTAATACCATCATTATTGGGTGTAAATGCCGATGGGGCAATTAAAAATCCATCGTAAACCAGCGATACTTTAAGTGTGGTCGTATTTTGGCAGCCATTGTTGTCGGTGCCGGTAATGGTATAGGTAATTTCTTGGGTGGGGGTGCAAGTGGGGTTAGGGCAGTCGGTGCAGCTTAAATAGGTATCTGGAGACCATTGATAAGAGGTTGCGCCGCTAACATTTAGCGTTGTACTTTGCCCCAATAAAACGTTAGCATTAGTAGCAGTTAAAGTTGGGTTGGGGTTTAGCTTATAGTTTAAATTAAAAATATTGCCTTGTGGGGTTTCGCCGGTGGCAGTATAGGTTTGGCTAATATTAATAGGTGGCGTAAGGTTTAGCGTTGGACCTGTTCCAATATTTGTTTGATTAACTGTCCATTGTACGTTTAAAATAGTATCGGGGGCTGTTAGTTGTACGTTTTCCTCCGGATTGATACACAGCGCAACAGCATCGCCCGATATAGTGCCAACCGTAACAACAACGGTATCAGTAACTAAACAGTAGCCAAATATTGACGAGCTAACAACGTATTGCTGGGTTTTAGGCGGCGAGGCTACCGGGTTGGGTATAGTTGGGTCTGACAGGTAACTGCTGGGCGACCATGTGTAGCCATCGGGGCCACCACCCGTTGCATTTAAGGTGGCACTTGCGCCGGGTAAAATTTGTACATCACTACCCGCCGACAATTGTGGAGTGGGCAATAAGGTTATCTCTTTAATTATGCCGCCGGCAATATTGGGGTTATTTGCCTCAACCCGATAAGTAATTTGGCTCGTGCCCATCGTAGCATTGTAAGTTGTACCCGTAGCAATAACGGTACTATTGCCAAGTACGCTCCATTTGACGTTTACTAACGAGTCGGCAATGCTTAGCGTAGCTACTGCGCCTGGTGCAACACACAAGGTGTCGTATTGGACATTTTTTTCGACTATGGTAATAGTAATTTCAGCTATATTTTGGCAAAATTTATTACCTACCGAAGCAAAATAGGTTGTAGTTTGAGTTGGCGAGGCGATGGGTGTAAACGAAAATGGGTCGTCTAAACCATCGGCGGGGTACCATAAAATTTCAACATCGGGCACCGTGGTAGTAGCTGTTAGTTGTACCGATTGCCCTTTTTCGATAGTAGCCGATAAGGGATCGACACTAATATCCGGAATTGGGTATAAAGTATAAATTTCTTCTTTTTTAAGACATTCACCGGCTTTAATTCCGGATGCTTTAAAGGTTTGCGGTGTGTTCAGGCCAACCACTTGTAGCTCGGTAGTTGTTGACAAAATGGTTCCGGGGTCGCTTAATTCAAACCATTGCCAGTCTAAATTAGGGTCTTTGGTTTTTAGGATAATTTGTTTGCCTACTTCGGCACATATTGTATCGCCAATTTGCTCAATATATACAAACGATTGTATATGGTCTGAAATGCCCAATCCGGTTGTTGATTTAATAGGGATAGTGCTAAAAACGGGGTCTTTATCGTTGGGGTTGTCAATCACTAAAATATTGGTGCCGCCATCTTCAACAATATACAATTTGCCGTCGGCGCCCAGTTCAATTTGCCCTAATCCGGCTGAAACAACGCCACCTAAACTGGGCAAAAATGCCTTGTAAGTGCCCAACGAAAAATCGTACTGAAACACATTGGGTATTCCTAAGGTGTACCATAACGAGAAGTACATTTTACTGCCATCGGGCGAAAATTCAACTCCAAACGGAGCGCTGTTAAATTTTAAAGGATCTTCAAGAACAACGGGGTTACAAATATCGCCTGTTTCGGGGTCAAAGTCGGCCAAAAATACGGTATTGGCAAAGGCAAAGCAATGGCCTATGCGCCCTTTATGGTAGTCAAACTCGCCGCGGCCATCAAACCCCCCCGGTTGTGCAAATGGGTAAATTGATTGCCCGGGATTAATACCTGCTGCGTCAATTAAAAACTTTTTATAGCCCTTGTTACACTCGTAGGTAAGCAACCAGTATTCGTTTTTTTGAGGAATACTAATTACTTCAAGCCCTTCGGCAAAATTGCCACCATCTATCAAGGTGTTTTTTTTAATTACATCGCCCAGTCCGCCGTTAAGGGTCATATCAATAATTGAATAATACAGCTTGGTGCAAACTTCGGCGTTATAGAATATGTAAAACTGGTTAGGATTGCCTACCACTGGGCAAAGATTAATTTCGGTTGAAGAAGAATTGGCAAAAATGCCTATCGAGCCGGGCATAATGTCGCCGTTTTTGTCGTTTACACCATTTGAGGTGTACCAAAACATTAGGTTGCCAAACTCATCTTCAAAGTGGGCAATACCTTCGTACGAGCCGGCAATGCCGGTATTATATGGGGTTGGCGGGTTTGTTGAAAAGTCGAGGCGCACTACGTCCACCGTACTATTGAAAAACAAGTTGCGCAATTTGCTTTGGGCAAAGCTTGTGCCTGTATGGGCAAACAGGCAGCATATAACAATTAATAGTTGAATTTTTTTCATATAATATAAGATGTGATTTTTACCTTTTGTGAACAAACAAGTTTTATACTGCAAGTTTAGCTTTTTTATCCTAAACTTTTACAAAGCTAACGAAAATTAGGTAAAAAGGTTGTGAAGCATTACCTGCCTCGTATTGCTTCTTAGTTTAAGTACAAAAAATGTCGGCAAATAATCTTTTACGTGGCTCAAATATACGCAATAAAAATAAAATTAGTCAAGCAAAAACAATAGAAATCAGTTTCATTTATTTTTTCGGTCTGGGTAATATACTTGGCAGCCCATCCGTAATAGTATTTTTTAAATAAAAAGGGCTTCATTATAAATATTGAATTACTTTTGTGTTGCCTTGCCTCCTCACTCTATTACAAAGCGAAAATATTGGTAGCTCCATTTTTTCCGGAAGTTTTTTTTACTTTGTAAGCGTTCTCAACAAGCTACAAAGTTCATTTAATCACCATTCAATAAAAATAAACACATTTTAAACCATGGCCTCAAAACTTTATACCTTATTAATTGGCGTTGACAAATACCCTACCAACCAACTTACGGGCTGCGTGGCCGATAGCTTGGCTTGGGAAGATTACTTAAAACAAACCCATAACGATATTGTTTGGACAATTTTACGCGATGCCCAAGCTTCAAAAGCAAATATTGTCCGGAGTTTTCGCGATATAACCAAACAAATTACACCCGCCGACCGTGTTTTTATACAGTATGCCGGCCACGGTGCCCGCGAAACTGCCCCCGCGGCCTTTAAACACCTTACCACCGATGGCAAGTTAGAAATTATTATGCCCGTTGACTCAATGAACGAGCAAGGATACCTAACCGCCAACACCTTAGCCGATAAAGAACTGCGCTACCTAATTTGGCAAATGGCTCAAAAAAACCCCGAACAGTTGGCACTTGTTTTCGATTGTTGCCACAGTAGCGGAGGCACACGCAATTTACAGTTCGTAAAAAGCAGGTTTCACGCCGCTGGCAACAACGCACAACCCCGCGCCATTGCCGACTACGTTTTTATGAGCGATGCCCAATTATTAAACAGCATTAAACAAAATAAACGGGTTAATATCCCATCCGGAAACCATATTTTTTTAGCCGCCTCTCGCAACTCGCAAACAGCCAAAGAGTTTCCGATAAATGGAGTACAACGCGGCATTTTTTCGGTATCCTTGCTTGAGGCACTGCAAAACACCAATGGCCAAATTACCTACCGCGACCTGCTTATACGCGCCAGCGCCAAAGTAACCAACGCCGTAGCCGACCAAAACCCCCAATTAGAATTGGTAAACCCCAACGATGCTAACCGACTGTTTTTAGGGGGCAACCAAAAAGGCCGGCTTTATTATTTGGTTACAAAAAACCCTGCCGGCTATACCATTAATGCCGGGGCATTGCACGGCTTGGCACTTAATACCGAGCTTGCCCTTTACCATGCCAACGCCGACCTTGAAACCGAACAGCCCCTAAAAACCGCTACTATTAACAAACTGAATACTACTACCAGCCAATTAGATTTATCGTTATTAGAAACAGAAACTACGTTTAAAGCTTTGGTAACAAGTAGTAATTTGCCCCGCATTCAGGTGTTTATTGGCCCAGAACTTGCCAACAATACAACACAACAAGCGGCTGCCAAAGCCCTTTACGATGCTATTGCCGCCGACAAACAAGCCAGCAGCCATATTGAACTGATTGACGAGTGCTCGCAAGGGCAAAATTATTGGGTATGGGCTTATACCGAATCCGGAGTTGATAAATACATGATTACCGGCCCAACCACTAAACTGCCACTTGTTAAACAAACTGAAGGGTTTAACAATACCTCCGTCAAACAAATGGTTGCCCAATTGGTGCATATTGCCCAATGGAACCGCACCTATAAATTACAAAACCCCAATACCAAACTTGCCGCCGCTAATATAAAAATAACCCTCCGCATTCAAAGCCGAAACCCGCAAACAGGCGTATTTGCCAATTATAACCCCAAACAACAAGAAGGTGTAATTATACTGCCCTACCACGACTATACCGAAGCCGACGGCAGCACCCGCAGCTCCATCAGATACGGCATGACCATAACCAATACCAGCCAAAAAGAATTATGGGTGAGTGTGCTATCGCTCGAAACAAATTTTAAAGTAAGTAACGAGTTTTTACCCAAAATAAAACTAAAACCCGGAGAATCGGCAGAGTTAGGGCAAGACATCGGCACAGAATACCCCCTTGAACCCTACGTTCCGGATGAGCTTTTGGGCTTAGGTACTTTCGAAGACAACCAACTCTATAAAATATTTGTAGCAGAACTGCCAAATAACGAAGAGTTTGAAACCGCCCAGTTCAATTTATCGGCATTAGAAAGGGCTTCTACCCAACGGGCCAGCCGCCTGCGCGACATCCCCCAAGCCAGCGATTGGATTTGCTTTGACTTGGTGTTTAAAGCCGTTAGAGAGGCATCGGCAACCGATACAAGCCGCAGTTTAACTGCCGCGGGCATAACTATTAAAAGCCCCGTTAGCTATACGGCACAATTAACGGGTTTAAACAAAGCCACTACCCCAGCTAAAGCAGCAACTACGCGCGGGGTACAACCTGCCGCTGTTTTTCCTGAAGCCGACATTTTTGCCCAAAACCCCCTCAATACCGCCCCCTTAAATATTATTAAAACACGTGGTACCGGAGGCTGTTTAAATATGTTAGAGCTAAATATCGCTAAAACCGATTTAGCACAAGTAGATGCCAAAAACCCAATTACAATTCAACTTCCGGATAAATTAAACGAAGACGAGTACCTTATCCCATATAGTTTTGATGGCGATTATTATTTGCCTGTAGGTTTTGCTCAAAAAAATCCGGATGGTAGTACCAATATTGCCATTGAGCGGTTAGTGCCGTCAAAATTAGTATCCGGAAGTGAAAATGATGGCAGTTTAGACGGCACATCTGGCAAAACACGCGGTTTGTTTTCTACAATACGAATAGTTTTTCAAAAAATAGTAGGTCAAAAATTGGGTTGGGGTTACGATTATCCAAAATTAGTCGCCGTTGAGCGCGACCCGCAAACGCAAGCGGCTGTTTACAGCAATTTAACCCATTTAGAAATTGCCGCAAAACTGAAAAACTTTAAAAAAATATTGGTGGTGCTGCACGGTTTTACCGGCGAAACCCGCACCCAGTTTTTACCTTCAACAGGTGGCAGCGGCTCGCCCTTGCTTGACCTTGCCGACAAACATGGCTATCAAATGATACTTGCATACGATTACGACAGCCTGAATACCCCCATTAAAGAAACTGCACAAGCGCTTAAAACCAAATTGGCAGCAGCAGGTATTGGCCAAGGGCATGGCAAAACAGTGCATTTAATGGCGCACTCAATGGGCGGTGTAGTTGCGCGCTGGTTTATTGAAAACGAAGGTGGCAATACTATTATCAATCATCTAATTATGGTGGGCACCCCTAACGGCGGCACACCCTGGCCTAATGTACTCGATATGCTAAAATTAGCGGCAAGTTTTGCACTTAACAAAATTACACTTCCGGGCATACCCGTGGCCATTATTGGTTGGCTTTTAGATAAAGCAAAATTGGTTGGCGATGTAGATGTTGTTACCAACGATTTAAAAACAAAATCGGTATTTATGGACGAGTTGGCTAATTCGCCCGACCCTGCCCTGCCCTATACTATTATTGCCGGAAACACCAAATTGATAAATACAAACAACCAAAAACAAATAAAAGGCTTAATGGACAGGCTTAACCTGCCCGGACTTGCCAACAAAACTATAACAAGCTTACTTTTTGGCAGCGACAACGACTTAGTAGTAAGTAAAGCAAGTATGGGCGCGGTGCCCGGAACACGTAACCCGCTACCACAACTTAACGAAGCCGCCTGCGACCATTTATCGTATTATCAAAGCGAAGCTGGCCTAACCGCAATTGATACGGTTATGAATGGCTTGTAGTGGTTGGTTTTTTGTAATAAACCATAGTTGCTATCTGCATATAGTTGTGCTATTGGTACAATAGGTAGGCAGTAAAATATACCAAAGTTGATGGTAAACCCCAATAACAGCCAATTATTAAAGCTCGTTTACTTGCCAGGGCTAAATGGGTTGCGAGCTATTGCAGCCTTAGCAGTGGTTATATCGCATATTACCCTCTCCCTAAACGAGTTTGGACTTAACAACAAAATTTTTGGTACCGATAAGGCGGGTAATGCTTCGGGGTTAGATTTGGCCGGATATGGGGTAACTATATTCTTTACTTTAAGTGGCTTTTTGATTACATTTCTGTTACTCAAAGAAAAAGAACTGACAAAGCTAAAAATAAAGGAATTTTATATCAGGCGTGTTCTTCGTATTTGGCCGTTGTATTATTTGTATTTTTTAGTTTGTTTAATTGTAATTGTGTGCTATAAAATTACAATTACACCGTCTTCCATTTATTTTTACCTGTTTCTTGCAGCTAATATTCCGTTTATATTGGGTACAGCCTTGCCAATGCTTGCCCATTATTGGTCGTTGGGGGTCGAAGAGCAGTTTTATTTGTTTTTTCCACAAATTGCCAAGTATTCAAACAAGTTTTTATTAAAAACATCCATATTACTAATACTTGTTTTGCTTGGTTTAAAGGCTGTTTTTTGGTTTTTAGACCGAAACTATGATATCCATATTCCATATCTTGCCATAAGTGTTACTCGGTTTCATACCATGTTTATTGGGGTGGTAGGTGCTATACTTTACTACTATAAAAATGCAATATTTTTTGCCATAAGCACCCATATAATAACGCAAATTATTTCGTGGGGGGCAATTTTGCTGCTAACATTCAATCGGTTTCATATTGCTTCGGCAATTGACGGTGAAATCATTTCAGTTATCACCGTTTTTTTAATCATGGGGCAAATAACCAAAACTAACTACCTAATAAATTTAGAAAATTCTTTTTGCGACTTTATTGGAAAGATTTCATACGGAATTTATGTTGTTCACCCGCTTTTAATATTCTGTTTTACCAAATTAGTTGGGCAATTTAATTCAAACGCCTTGATTAATTATGTTTTTATTTATACAGCTATTACCGCCGCAACAATTATTACGGCCTATTTGAGTTACGAATTTTATGAAAAGCAGTTCTTGAAGTTAAAAATAAAATACTCGACTGTAAAAAGTGTAAATACCATAAACAGCTAACTACCCTAAAATAAAATTAAACCAACCGTTAAAACAGCGTAACTTTGTGCGCCAAATAAACTGCACAACAAAACAAAATTTTCATTGGCAAATATGGATATTAGCACCCGGTTTTCCGGAATTAGCTTGGATAATTGCCTGTACAATGCTTCGGGCGCATGGTGTATGACCATTGCCGAATTAGTTGATTTAGACGTGAGTTGTGCCGGAGCTTTAGTAGCAAAAAGTTGTACCTTACAACCTCGCGAAGGCAACCCCGAGCCGCGGTATTTTCCTACTGCCTGGGGCAGTATTAACTCAATGGGCTTACCCAATTTAGGTATAACAGCCTATTTAAACTACTTAACAACGCAGCGCGCACCAAACAGCACAAAGCCCTTTTTTTTATCGGTCGCCGGCCTTAGCCTAAACGAAAATTTAGACCTACTGCAACAGGCAGCGCCATTTAGTAGTCAATTTGCAGCTATTGAGTTAAACTTATCGTGCCCCAATATACCCGGAAAACCCCAAACAGGCTATGATGTAGGCCGTACAGCTTACGTGCTCGAACAGGTTTTTGCCAACTATCAACACCCTTTGGGTGTTAAGTTGCCACCCTATTTCGACATGGCACATTTTGACGAAATGGCAGCTGTATTAAACAATTTTCCTTTGTCATTTGTAACTTGTATTAATAGTATAGGTAACGGCTTGGTAATTGACCCCCAAACCGATGCCGTTGTAATAAAACCCAAAGGCGGATTTGGCGGCATTGGCGGCGACTACATAAAACCTACCGCCTTAGCCAACGTGCGGCGCTTTTACGAGTTGCTAAAGCCAGATATTGCTATTATAGGCTGCGGGGGGGTGCGCACTGGTCGCGATGCCTACGAACATATTTTATGTGGCGCCTCGGCGGTGCAAATTGGCAGCCAATTAATGCACGAAGGGCCTGCTTGCTTTATGCGTATTGCCCAAGAGCTGAAAGCCCTGATGGCTCAAAAAGGACATCAAAGCCTGCAAAGTTTTAAAGGCAAACTGCTGCAATACTAAATAAAAAAAATCCGGATGGTTTTGCCGCCATACCGCACAAAAAACCGCTAATTTTGCCCCATGTTTTCGGCTTTTGCACAAACGACATTTGTACATCCTTGGTTTTTATTATTGCTAATTTTGTTGCCTTTTTTTTGGTGGTGGCATTATAAACGCAATAAAAACCGGCAAACTTCCCTGCTTTTGCCCACCGCCAAAGCGTTGCTTAAACAGCCTAAAACATGGTTATTGCTAACACAGCCCTGGTTATACAGTTTGCGTTTATTGGCTTTTGCTTGTTTGGCAGTAGCAATGGCAAGGCCACAAACCGTCTATACCGAACATAAGGTAAACGCCCAAGGTATTGACATTATCATCTCAACAGATGTGTCGAGTAGTATGTTAGCCCGCGATTTTACCCCCGACCGCCTGCAAGCGGCCAAAATATTTGCTGCCGAATTTATAAAAAAACGCCCCTACGACCGCATTGGCTTAGTTGTTTTTAGCGGCGAAAGCTTTACACAATGTCCCCTAACAACCGACCACCGCCTGCTGCAAACCCTGCTTGGCAGCATTAAAAGCGGCGCTATGGCCGATGGTACAGCCATAGGCATGGGCCTGGCCACCGCAGTTGACCGCCTTAAAGACAGTGAGGCAAAAAGCAAAGTAGTTATTTTATTGACCGATGGCGTTAATAATGCCGGAGCTATTCAGCCACTTACCGCTGCAAGTATTGCTCAAGCCTTGGGTATAAAAGTTTACACTATTGGCGTTGGTACTAAAGGTATGGCGCCCTACCCCATGCCCGGCTTTTTTGGCATGACCCTGCAACAAGTACTCGTCGAAATTGACGAAGCTTTGCTACAAGAAATTGCTGATAAAACCAATGGAAAATACTTCAGAGCAACCGATAACGATGCACTGCGCCGCATTTATGACCAAATTGACCAGCTTGAAAAAACAAAGATCGAACAAACAACTATTACTAAACACATCGAAAAATTTTTTGGGTGGGTAATAATCGCGTTGGTTCTTTTATTGGTTGAGTTTTTGTTGCGAAAAACACTGTTTAGGTCTTTGGTTGAATAGCAAACTGTTCAATTTGTTGCTAGTATTTATCCGGATAAAAAGTGCGAGGCAATAATTTCCGGAAAAATACAAGGTTGGGCAACAAGTTTTTATTTTGCTGCTTTGGGTGGTTCTATTTCTTTTCCATCTTTGTAAGCAACTCAACCGCTTGCTCGTAAATTTGCTGCTTTGTAGTTTGGTCGCTGCTAACTGGGGCGTAAATGGCCATTTCGCAGTATTGACTAATTTGCTGCCATTCATTTATATATTGGGCATCAAAACCTTGTTGGGCAAGTAAGTTTGCTGCCTTCCCCGCCGATAAATTAGCTACGGGCAAGTTTAGTTTATCGGCGGCAAAATGTAGTAAGGCCAAGCTTAGTGTTTCGTAAAAAGTTTTATCGTTATTATTGTTATTATTAGCCATAGCCAACTGTTGTTTAGCAGCACTCAAACGTTTTAAGGCTTTTTCGGTAGCTGTATTGCTGCGCACCGTGGCCGCATCAGGCTGGTTAGCTATTAAGTATTGTTGTCGTTTGTACCACAAGCCAAACACCAAAAACGGCAACAACCATGCCAACCAAAAAGCCGCCGACTGCCATAAAAATACTTTTTGCAAACCCATTATAACGGTATTTCGCTGGGGTCTAAGGGTTGTTAAATCGTTGTTGGCAGCTTCGTTTGTGCCTTTTGAGGGTAAAACATTAATGGTAATACTGTCGCCCCGAAGGGTTTGGTATTGTTTGGTTTGGGGGTCGAAATAACTAAACTCAAGTACGGGTAAATTAATTTTTCCGGAGCTTTGCGGTATAAGGGTGTATTTAAACTGGCGCGTACCTTTTAACGAGTCGGCATCGGCAAAAACTTGTTCGCTGGCATCGGGATTAAAAGTTTCTATACCTTTAGGCAATTCAAGTGTGGGTGCTTGTATTAGTGGTAAATTGCCTGTTCCTTGTATGGTTAGCAATAAATCGAGTGGCTCGTTGGCAGCAATTTGTGTGGCTTTAAGCCGAGTATTGACGGTAAAATTGCCCACTCCGCCGGTAAAATTATTTGGCTTGTTAATATCGGGCAGGGGTAGCACCGTAATTTGCAACGAGTCGCTGCTGAGTGAAACTGTTTCGGAATCGTAGCCCAAGCTAAAAAAGCTGTGGCTGTTGGGGTTTGGTATGCGCACGTCAACGGTTGCCGACATAGGGGCAATATTTAAATTACCTGCTTGTTGGGCAAATACTATGTATTTTTTTAAATCGTAGTAGGTATAGGTGTCGTTGCCAATTTTTACCCTGTTATTTGCTTGCATCACTTTGGGCGTGGTTTCTTGTACCCAAAAGCCATTTAAGGCAGGTTGTGCTAAAATTTGATAATTGCTGGCATCTAATTTGGTATAGAGGCGGTATTTTACTGCTAATTGCTGACCTAAATAGATGGTGTTTGTATCGATTTCTATTTTTAAAAAAATATCTTTTTTGGTAATGGTGGTAGTAGGGCTCGCCTGCCCGGGCGCAGTAGCGCCTGGTGGCGTTGCCGGAGGGTTGCTAAATGGCGGCGTGCCAAAAATGGGTGGCCAGTTTTGCCCAAAAGGGTTTTGAGGGCTTTGTTGCCGCCCCCTGCCTGCCCCCGATGAAGAAGAAGAGGGCGGTGCTTTGGCATCAACTTGTACTTTTACTGCCGCCGAACGCACCGTGCCCCCGCCTTCGAGCATAGCTGTAGCCGCCGGAATAGTGTATTTGCCCGTTTTATTGCCTGCCTGTAAAGTAAAACTTATGCTGCTGCGCATGGTAGTTCGGCCATTTATCATGCTCATCTGGGTAGAACGATTGGGGCCGCTTACCAGACTAAAATTGCCAAAATCGGGCGACTGAAAATCGCGTATATTAGCGTTATCTACTACATAGTTTAGCTCGAAAAAATTATTTGGCGCTACTGTTACCGTACTTGGATTTACTTGTAGGGTTTGGGCAATACTGTTTGTACAAGTGATAAAAACTCCGGATAGTAAAAAAAAGCAAGCCGTGCACCAGTGTATAAATACTTGTGCTTTATTGATAGTTTGGTTTTCATCTGACAACTGATGCCTGTCCATTCGTTTGCTTTTAAATTTAATATTGCGTTGTGGCTATATTGGTTGATAGGAGTTGATTTGAGTTTGTTTTGCTAAGCTCGCCTTTACCACATTTGATATACAATAAGGGGCAAAATTACGCCATTTTTTTGTCCGGAAAGGAAGAATATACCCGCGATTATGGTTTTGCTGTGGCTTTTATTTGATTATTTTGATAGTTGGTTTTTTAGTGCATCCGGATATAATTTTTTTGCCTATTTGTAATTTTTTTTGCAATTTTGCAGTATGTTCAAGGTAAATAAGGCGTTGTTTGGCCAAGCTACGCAATTAGTAGCCGAGCATAGCAATAACGGTATAAAATTAGTTGTAACCCCGGATTATGGCGGCAATTTTACGCAATTATGGCTGCCCATAGACGGCCATTTGCTGAACGTTTTAGATGGGTGCGGCACTGCTGACGAAATGGCTACAAATGAATTGGCCAAAGGCATTTTAATGGCGCCGTTTGCCAACCGTATTAATAACGGACAATATGTTTGCAACGGCATAATGCATCAACTGCCTGTAAACAGTTCGGTGCAGGGGCACGCCATTCATGGTTTTGCCCACAGTTTGCCTTTTAATGTTACCGGTACCAAAGCCACCCAAGATTTTGCCGAGCTACACCTGAAAGCTGCTTACGGAACTGGCAACTATCAGGGATACCCTTATCCATTCAATATGCGTCTTAGCTATAAAATTACCAAGCAGGGCTATTTTATCCTTAGTACCAATATTCAAGGCATGGATTACGAGGTAGAGATGCCCGTGCAGTTTGGCTGGCATCCTTATTTTAGCTTGGGTGTTCCCGTAGATGAGTTGTTGCTTCAATTGCCGCCGGTGCGGCGACTTGGAGTAAACGACCGCCTGATACCAAACAAACAGCTTGAAACATTTACCCATTTTAACGAACCTCAACCTTTATTAGACTGGAACTTTGATACGGGTTTTGCCTTTGTTGAATCCGGAGCAACCAATACAATCCGGCTATTAAAGCCAAATGGTTGGGGCCTCGAAATTGGTTGCAGCGAATTTTATCCGTTTGTACAAATTTATATCCCCGAACACAGGCAGTCCATAGCCATTGAACCCATGACGGGCACTACCGATTGTTTTAATAATGGCATGGGGTTAATTGAATTATACCACCGAGAAAGTTACTCGGCTGCATTTACGGTTAAGCCTATTTTTACAAGTATAGAAGCCCTGCGCGCCAACCCTAATGGGCAACAAACAACTGCCGATTTTCGAGCACCAACCAACGCCAAACTATATTAGCCAGCCAAAAGCTCATAAATATCCAGCCAATAATAGTAGGATAAAAAATAAGACGCATTTGGTGGTCTAAGTCGTAGCCGCCAAAGGCGGGGTTGCCGCCGTTGCCGGGGTGCAGCGAGTCGTACATGCGTGGCACAATAAAAATTAGGGTAATTAACAGCGGGAAAGCAAACAAATTATAGACTGCGGCAATACGGGCGCGTTTGTCCACGTCATCAATTGCGTTGCGCAAAATGGCATAAGCCAAATAAATACATAAAGCCACTAACGAGGCTATTTGTTTTACGTCTCCGTTCCACCAGTCGCCCCAGGTAAAGCGCGCCCATAACATGCCGGTAAACATACCCAACCAACCTAATAAATTGCCAACTATGGTAGCGGCATTTGCATATAAATCGTGTTTTAGGTTTTGCGACCTTAGATATTTTGTGCTATACATAGCCGATGTTGCGTAAATGGCTATCATGGCAAACCACATAGGCACATGAAAATATAAATTCCGGATGCTTTCGTTTAATATGGGCAAGCGAGGTGGCGTGCTCAAAAATCCGGCAAAAATACCGTACAAAATAAGTATCACGCTGGCGTATTTATACCAGTTTTTAGCCATATTGCTTTCCATATATAATGTTCGCTTTGTTTTGCTAATTTTTCTGTTTTGTTTTATGTTGTTTATTTGGCAAACCGAGGCGCTACAACCAAATCTTTGTTTCCGGATGAATAAGTGTAAAATCCTTCTTTTGTTTTTACGCCTAATTTTCCGGCGGTAACCATATTTACTAATAAGGGGCAGGGGGCATATTTGGGGTTTCCAAATCCGGTGTATAATACGTTTAGTATCGCTAAGCAAACATCTAAGCCTATAAAATCGGCCAATTGAAGCGGCCCCATAGGGTGTGCCATGCCAAGTTTCATTACCGTATCAATTTCGGTTACACCGGCTACACCCTCGTACAGGCTAATGATGGCTTCGTTTATCATGGGCATTAAAATGCGGTTGGCAACAAAGCCTGGGTAGTCGTTTACCTCTACGGGTGTTTTGCCCAGCTCCACCGATTTTTCCATTACGGTTTGTGTAGTTTCGTTGCTTGTGGCGTAGCCGCGTATCACTTCAACCAATTTCATTACGGGTACGGGGTTCATAAAGTGCATACCAATTACGCGGTCGGGGCGGTTGGTAGCGGCGGCTATTTTGGTAATAGGTAGCGATGAGGTGTTTGAGGCCAAAATGCAGCTTGGTTTACATAGTTGGTCAAGTTGGGTAAAAATGCCCAATTTAAGGTCTATGCGCTCGGTGGCAGCCTCAACAACCAAGTCGGCGTGTTCAATACCACTTTCGGTAAGTTTAGTATTTGTTTTAAGGTTTTTAAGGGTGTTCTCTTTGTCGGCAGTAGTAATATTGCCTTTGGCAATTTGCCGGTCTAAGTTATTGGCAATTGTGTTGATGGCTTTTTCTAAGGCAGCTTCGCTAACGTCAACAATGGTAACGGGGTGGCCATTTTGGGCAAATACGTGTGCTATGCCGTTGCCCATGGTGCCGGCACCAATAACTGTAACTTGTTGAATTTGATTCATGTAAATAAAAAGGGTTTGGATGTGGTTGCCAACTAATTTTTGCGCGAAGATACAACCTTAGCCATTATTTTGCAAAGCCCATGTTTAGTTTTTTTTATCCGGAAAAAAAGCGGGCGACTCAAACAGTTTCCGGATAAAAAGGAAAAAATAATAGTAATCATATAATCAAAAAAATCAGTGGTTCAGACGAATCTTTTTACTCAACGCATACAAGTTAAATAAATGCCGTAAATTGCCGCTATATTTAACCATATAACCACCATTTGCTATGATTTTTTGCTTTGTTGCTACTGCCCCCGCACCGGCACCTCCCGCGCTTTAAGCAAGGGCAGGGGTAAATACTAAGCGTAAGCTTACCGCCTTGTATTTGCCTCTAATTCCCTCATCCGGAAGATTAACCCACCCCTGCGCCCCTACAAGTAAATAACCCACCCCTGCCCCTCCGAGGAGGGGAAATTGCGAAATCCTACTAATCCGTTAATCCGCTACATGAGTGGTTCAGGCAATTTCCGGAATAAAAAACCACAAACCAAACCAATTTTTTAACCCCAAAAATCCTATTCAAAACCTTTTAATTGCTTAATATTATGAAAACTATATTTTTAGTAACATTTTTACATATTGGTTTAATTAGTTTGTTGGCACAACCCCCAAAATATTTTGAAACAAGTTTTAGTATAGATAATAACCTTATAAGTGTCGCGAATGTAGTTTGCGAAACAGCTAATAACGAGTTGGTATTTACCGGTGCTACACTTGATACTACACACCTTGAGTGGCGCCCACTTGTTTTAGTAACCGATTTGTTTGGAAAAGAAATACATTCGTTAGATTTTAAATCGTATTTTCCGGATACTAGTTTAGAGCATCCACATGTCGGACGTTCTTTAATTGTAAATAATGATGTAAGTACAATTGTAGGATATACCGATGCTGGATACAAGGCAAATTGTTTTTTTACAAAATACGATATAAAAAACAACAAACTAATTAGTACCGATTTTATAGGAACAACCCAGAATTCTGAAGTTGCTTACGCCATGTGCCAAACTACCGATAAAGGGTATTTACTAGCCGGTCTATTGCAATCTTTCGAACCAAATGACTCTGCAGAGGTATATCCACATATATACAAAGTAGATAGTATGGGTAAATTTGTATGGTCAAAAACTTATAAACAGTACAATTTATCGTCTAACTGGTTTATTGATATTGTCCCCGCCGATGTCCCCGACGAATACTTTGTTTCTGCTACTATTGATTATACTGCGTATGATGGTGAGCCTTTATTGCTAAAAATAAATGGCGAGGGCAAAATTATAGCTTCAAAACTTTACAACAATGAAGGGCAAGGTGCAGCCGGAAACGTTAAATATGATAAAGCCACAAATACCGTTTTATTTACAATGGCTGAAGACTATAAAGTGCCTTTTGATTTACAAGCTTGGCGGTTAGTGCAATTAACCCCCGACCTTAAAACCGAATTGTTTAATTTTTTTTATACCAACCATCAAGGAACTCCAGCCGGTATGTTTGCCCTCCCCGATGGCGGTTTTATAATAAGTGGTTGGGTTGTTGAAAAAAACAATACCTTAAATGTTCGTATATTGCGTTTAAGCAAAAAAGCCAAAATTTTATGGCAGCGCACCTACGGCACCCCCGAAGAAGACGACTATGCCTATGACATGATTGAAACAAGCGATGGCGGGTATGCTATTTGTGGTCGCACCCATACTACAACTCAGGCACGTATTTACCTTTTAAAAACCAACTGCATGGGCTTGCTCACCGAGCCGCAAGCCAGCTACGAAATTGCCCAAAACGAGGGTTTAACCCTAACGCTCAAAAATACCAGCCAATACGTTTACCCCGATAGTATAGACGGCGGTTTTTATGTTGTTGATTGGGGCGATGGCTCAAAAGATACCATCACTACCGATAAAGAGCCTACGCTAACACACACCTACGCCCAATACGGCACCTATAATGTTGTACTTTATGGCTGGGTTTGCAACGACCTTAGTGTTTATGGGCAGCCAATGGGCGTTTGGCCCGTTGGCATCGAAAATTCCCCCTCTTCAAGGGCGTTAGGGGGAGTAACCCCCAACCCCGCCTACCAAACCGCTACCATAACCCTAAACCCTACATTAATAGACCCCAACTTGGCATTACAAATCTACAACACCCAAGGGCAGTTGGTTAAAACCATTCCTTTGTCCGGAAGCGAAACCACCACTTTCAGCACCGCCAACTTTACATCCGGAATATATTACTGCCGCCTTCAAAACCATCCGGAGATAGAGGGGGTTAAAATGGTGGTGTGGTAATTTTTTAGGTGGAGGGGTATCTTGCCCCTTCTAAAATTCCGCAAACAATGAATTGAGCTTGCCGAAACTTCTTGGTTCGGGTAATAAAGATAATAATACTACTACCTTCGGGGTAGTTTTTATTTGGTTTCTTTGTGTTTTATAAGCATTTCACCCCTTCGGGGTTTAGCAGCCGCTTGAAAACCCAACCCAATCCTTAAATCCTGAAAATCCAAAAATCCTATAAATTCTGTTCAAGGCAATGCGCCGCGAATAGGATTATCCGGAAGCAAAAAGCCGAACTATATGGTAATGCGGTCTTGGCTTAAAAAGTAAACCCTACGGTTAAAACAGCATTATTATTAGTGGTGTTAATAACGGCTGTTGGCACAGTTATATTTTCTAAATTGTAGGGTTGGTAGTAGCGTTCGTAAAAGCTATGCACAAGGGCAAGGTCGGCATAAATATTTTTACCCCGCAAGCCAATGCCGCCGGTAATGTTTTGCCGGCCTTGTTTGTTGAGGTTTTTAAAGGGACTGCCGTAAAGGGCATATCCGGCCCTAAGCCTTAACATGTTAAGGGCAAGTTCGCCTCCTACTTTTATATTAACAGCACTACCGTAGGCGGTTTCTATTTGGCTGTTTATAAAATTTTCGTATTCTATTTCGTTGGCATCTGAGCTGTTAAAATTATAGCGAGTGCTGCCGTAATTAACAAATTCTATATCGGCGTTTACAAAACCATTTTTACCTAAAATACTACCTAAGCTACCCGTAACGCGCCAAGGGGTTACTAAGGCGTAGGTATAAATACCATAGTCGTCGTCGCCATAGGTGTCGTTGCTATTGTCTAAATGGGTGGTTAAGGAGGTGCTATATACATCTTCAAAAGATATATAGGTGGGGGTGTGGGCGGCAACACCAATGCGTAAATAATTGGTGGGTATAAAGGTTGCTCCAAATTTAGCATTTATGCCTGTGCCCGAAGCGTGTATTTCGTCGAGGCAAGTTAAAATGGCTAAAATTGCCAAATTTATTGTACTTGTCGTCTTCGGTAAATAATAGTTGGTTTTTGTAGTTTATAAGTGGTATATTTAACGAGGCACCAATTAACAGGTTGTTGCGGTAGTTAGCACCAACGGCCAAATTAAGTTCGTCGTGCCCGCCACTGTTCTCCATGCGTTCTAACTGGTAAAGGCCGCCTTGTGGGGCAAGAGGCTGGTTGTTGGTTGCCGTTACTAAGCCGGCTGCAATGCCAAGGTCGCCATAATACGAGCCTTTGCCTTGTTGGGCAAAAAACTGGGTCATGGAGGTGGGTGCCTCGGGGCCATACATGGTTCGGTTGCTGTTGTAGTTGGCCAAGCGGTTAAAGCCAATGGCTATATTTACATTTTGCCAGTCTAAATTGTTTTGGGGCTGCCTCGAAAAAACATAGCCCATGCTGGTAAAATTAAACCTGGTACCACTTTGATTTTGGGTAGAGTTTACATACTGAACTTCGTTTGCGTTGGTAAATATAGACGGGGTAAAACTAAGTTCGTTGCGGCGGTACAGCCCAATTCCGGATGGATTATTGGCGGCAGTCGAAAAATCGGCGCCAATTGCACCAAAAGCACCTGCTACGGCCATACTGCGGGCGGTTCCGCCAAAAGTAGTTTCGCTGTAACGCAAAGCATCGGTAGCCGATTGTGCGCTTAGGTTGCTAATATTAAGGGCTATTAAACAAAACGAAATAGCTGTTAAAAATAAAATGCGCGTTGCCATAGGATAATATAGTATAATATAAATGATTTGTGTCTTGGTTTTTTTGTAGATGATAGTTTAGTATAGACGTAGGGAGTGGTAAAGTAAAGCTAGGGTTGGGGTAAATAACTGCTTGATTATTTAACTTAGGCGTATGTTTTTATCCGGATTTTGTATTGGTAAAAGTTTAAAACATTAGCATCGGCCACTATGTATAAATTTAAAAGGGCAGGCATTTTACATTACCTGCCCTTTTAACTGATGCTTTAATAAACTGAATGAACTGGTGCCGTTACCCCAAATTAGCAAATATGTTCTAATTATCTTGATTGGGGCGCAGCCAAACTGTTTTTTTAGTTGCGTTTATTACTTTTACGCTCGGTTTTGCCGGTGCGTTCTTTAATGCTGTTGTTGTTATTGCGAGGCTCGGCGGTTGGTTGGCGCCTTTGTTCTTGTTTTGGGGTATTCATTTCTTGGCGGCGTTCTTTGCGTTCCATTTTGGGCTTTTCCCAACTGTCTTTGCTCTCGTAATTGCGGTTGTTTTGGTAACGCGGTTGTTCGTTTGTTTCGGTATTGCGCGGGCGGCTATAATCGTTGTTGTTTATTTCTGGTTCGGTAGGTTGTTTGCCCCAGTTTGGCGTTTCGTTTTTATTCATTTCAATTTTTTGCTGGTTGTTTTGCGTGTTTGGAGCTTGTTCACGAACGGCGGGTTGGCTGTCTGAATTGTCGTGCTCCCGAATAGGTTCAACGTTTTTACCCGTGCGCCCCATATCTATAGTGTTATTATTAGTGTTGTTGCCATTGGGTACAGGTTCGGTATTTTTAGGGCGTGCATACGGAAAATCGTTATAAACACCTGTATTAACCCGGTCGTTGTTGTTGTTATTGGTATTTGGTGCGGTTACTATTGGGTTAGGCACTTGGGCTTCGGCCCCTTGGCGGCCATTAATTTTGCCTGTATTTGTATTGTTGGCATTGTCGTTATTGTTGTTGTTATTATTATTGTTGTCGGTTTTACCGCCACCGCCGTCATCGCCGGGTAAGCCGCCGGGGTTATTGGGTTGGCCAGTTACCAAGCCACCTAAACCATTTTTGGGGCCATATCTGCCGCCATCGTTATAGCCATCGTCTCCATTATTATAGCCATTGCCATAATATACATCGCCATAATAGTTATTATATACGTTACCATAGCCGTAACCGTAACCGTAGTTGTAGCCCCATGGGTCGTAACTATTATAGTAGCTTGGGTAGTACCAGCTATTATAATGATGGGCATAATGATGATGGCGGTTGTAATGATTATAGCCATACCAATTCCAATTATTATACCAGCCCCATGGGCTATAACTGTAAACTATGGTTGGCCTGCCCCAATACCAGTCAAAGGGGTCGTAATAGTAGCTACTAGTGTAGTATGGATTATAATAGTCCCAAGTACCACAATGATTATAAAACCGCCTAATACGCCTTGAGTATTCCCAGTCGTCGTCCTCGTCATCGTAGTAGTAATTATTTATGGTAGTGTTGCCTTCTTCGTCAGTTTCCGAGGTGCTATAATCGCTACTATTGGTTTTATCATAGCCATTAGGGTTGTAATACACATCGTCTTGTGCAAAACCACTTGTTGAAAATAGGGCTAATAATAAAAAAACAGTAGTTAATTGATGGATGAAAGTTTTCATTTTATTAAATTATATAAATGATAATAAGGTGAAATAAAATTAATGCTGCCAGCTTATTTTTTCGGCAATACCTTAAATTACACTAACAGCTATGCTGTTCGACATTAAAGAAATGTAAAAGTTTAACCGTATCTTTGCAAAGTTTTTTAAATTTTGTTAAAAAACAAGTTCTTTTTCATCATCCGGAGAAAAAGAAAACTTGCCCAATTTGTTAATGACTCCTTTTTAAGGAAAGTTACAACTTTAATGCTACTTAATCCGGATTAAATTTTGCTCTTCAAGCGCTACCATAATAGGTTTATCTAAACAATACTTATATCCATACTTAAAAGACAATTATTTTTATAGATTTATTCTCATTTTATGGCAAAAGAAATTACACCACGCGCACAAGATATTAATGCATGGTACAACGATTTAGTAATTAAGGCCGGATTGGCCGACTACTCTGCCGTTCGGGGCTGCATGGTAATTAAACCCTACGGTTATGCTATTTGGGAAAATATGCGCAACCAACTTGATGCCCGCTTTAAAGCAACAGGGCATGTAAACGCTGCTTTTCCGTTATTTATACCTAAAAGTTTTTTAAGTAAAGAGGCCGCCCACGTTGAAGGTTTTGCCAAAGAATGTGCCGTTGTAACGCATTACCGCCTAAAAAATAGCCCCGATGGCAACGGCGTAATTGTTGACCCCGAAGCCAAATTGGAAGAGGAGTTAATTGTGCGCCCAACCAGCGAAACCATTATTTGGAATACTTACCGCGACTGGATTCAATCGTACCGCGACTTACCTATTTTAATAAACCAATGGGCTAACGTAGTGCGTTGGGAAATGCGCACTAAATTGTTTTTGCGCACCGCCGAGTTTCATTGGCAAGAGGGGCATACCGCCCACGCTACCGCCGCCGAAGCCGTTGCCGAAGCCCAGCAAATGCTAAACGAGTATGCCAATTTTATGGAAAACTATATGGCTATACCCGTAATAAAAGGAGTTAAAAGTGTTAACGAGCGCTTTGCCGGAGCCGAAGACACCTATACCTGCGAAGGACTAATGCAAGATGGCCGTGCTTTGCAAATGGGCACCTCGCACTTTTTAGGGCAAAACTTTGCACGTGCTTTCGATGTGCAGTTTTTAACCGCAAGCGGCGAACGCGACTATGTGTGGGCTACTTCGTGGGGGGTTTCTACCAGGTTGATGGGTGCCTTAGTAATGGTACACAGCGATGACGACGGGCTGGTTATACCGCCTAAAATTGCGCCCCTGCATGTAGTTATGGTGCCACTTATAAATAAAGATACCCAAGCGCGCTTGCCAGAAATGCAAGCCTTAGCCAACCGGATTAAAGCTGAATTAGGCGAAAACTATATTGTTAAATACGATGACGATGACACGAAACGTTCGGGGTTTAAATTTGCCGAGTACGAGTTGCGCGGCGTACCCATTAGAATTGCCTTTGGTGGCCGCGACTTAGACAATGGCACCCTTGAAATTGCACGCCGCGACACCCGCGAAAAAATGGTTGTACCCGTTGAGGGAATTGGCCAGTATTTGCGCGATTTGCTCGATGATATTCAGCAAAACTTATTCAACAAAGCGATGGCTTACCGCCAGGCTAATAGCTGCCAGGCTAATAGCTGGGACGAGTTTAAAATTGCTATTGGAAAAGGTGGTTTTGTAATGGCACACTGGGATGGCACCACCCAAACCGAAGAGGCCATTAAAGCCGAAACAAAAGCTACTATTCGTTGTATTCCGCTTAATAACCCTTTAGAAGATGGTGTTTGTGTTTACTCGGGCAAACCATCAACGCAGCGGGTTATATTTGCACGTGCGCATTAAAAAATAAAAGCGTATTTGCTTTTAATCATCGGCGTTTTCATCGTCATCGTCTTCATCGTCTTCACCTGCTTCATTGTCGTCGTAGTCATCATCGTCGTCATTTTGGGTATAATTGCCGCTATCATTCAAATTAATCAATTTGGTGAGTTCGTCGGCAAGGGTATCGGCATCATCTGTTTTTGAAATACTGCTTGGTTTGCTGTTGCCCTTTTTTTTGAGGACTTTTTTTCGAGGGTTCCAGCACTTATTAAAATAGCGAAATAGTTCTTTTTCGGTAGGGAAATGGGTATTTATGGCAAAATAGCCGTCGTACATAAATTGGTTGCCGTTGCTTTTCCAAAGTTCCATTGCGCCTTCAATAATGGTAGCCAACGCCACCTCAATAGGCACTAAACAAACAATTTTGACGTAGTTACTGCCAAAAAACAGTTCCTCTACTTCCGATTTGTGTTCGTCGCAAATTTGTTGTAAAAAATATTTTATTTGGGCCATTTGCTCGTTAGTTAAGGCATTGCCACTTAATGTAGGTACGGCAAACACATAGCGCAATTTATTATTTTTACTTCCCAATCCTGTTGAAATGATGCCAAAGGCGTTAAAACTATCGTCGTCGCTTAAAGCATTTTCCACATGAATTCGCGATTCTTGTAGTGCTAAATACGACCAATCTTTTAAGTACCCTTGTGGTTGCTGGTTAAAAAAAGTTTCGATTGCGCGGAAAGCAGCAATTTCGGACGAGTTGCCTAACTGGATGAGCAATATTTTACAAACAGCCATGCTAATTTCCGGATTTTGTAACTGCAAAATAGCTTCGTCTATATTAAGTTCGAATGGCAGTAGTTCGCTTCCTATCAGATTGTGGTATAACCCCGATGCCTCAAAATAAGCTTGCTGCACATCGGGCGGCACGCCATGCTCTAAAAGATGTACCTCGCCCGAAAAAAGTTTCAACAAAGCATTAATATCCATCCCCTCGGGCAAAAATTGATTGTCCATATTTGTTAGTTTTAAACAAGAAGTCCCAAACATAGCTATTTTGTAGAAAAAGTGCAATACTTTTGCAGTTAAATTTGTATTAAAAGATTAATTTTATCCGGAAATAATCTTTGAAACTTCGTTTTTAAACAAAAGACAAGTTTTTTTCTGTCTAAAAACACGCTTCAACCTCGCGCCAAACTATACTTTAATCAATCAACCATTCATTTAATTATGAACAAGCAAACTGTTTTTTTTACCAACGCTTTATTTTTGTTTTTGCTTTTGTCGTTAGTTAGTGCTTGTAATTGCGAAAAAGGTTCGGGCGATGTAGCCATTGATACCCGCCTTGTAAATAATTTCGACAAAATAGTTGTAGAAGGCAATTATGCTGCCGTTTATTTGCACCAAGATACGGTAAGTAAAGTTACCATCCAAACCGACGATAATTTGCTGCCATTTATTGAAACCGACATCACAACCAATAATCAACTTATAATTAGCAACGACAAATGCCTGAAAAAACATAAAGATATTGTAATACATGTTTACAGCCCAAACTGGCATAAAGTTCAATTAACTGGCACCTCAGATATTGAAGCTAAAACAAGCATTACCACCGATTTTATAGAAATAGAATCGACCGGAACTGGCGAAATAACACTAAAGGGCTTAATTGCCAGCAACCAAGTTGATGTTGATTTAGAAGGCACAGGCAGTATCTATATTTTTGACCTTGAAACACCTAATTTAAACAGCGATCTTTCGGGTACGGGTGTATTGCAGTACTCGGGCAATGCTGCCTACCATAATATTGTAATTTCAGGGACAGGCAATTTATATGCTTTTGACTTAAAAACTAATAAATGTGATGTTTTTCATCAAGGAACGGGCAACTGCGAAGTTTATGCTTCTGATGCCTTAGACGTTACCATAAAAAGCACCGGAGATGTTCACTATAGAGGTAACCCCGCCGATGTTGATATTGTGTTGGATGGCACCGGCGAGGTATTTGACGAAGGCTAAGAAAAAAAATCCGGATAAAACAAAACCATACCCCCTCTGACATTATTTAGCAATTAAAAAACAGGCTCCGGAATAAGAAAAACATCCGGCAAACAGAAATTAACAATTCATTATATTTGCAAATTTGTAGTTCAAACAAAACTAATTGCTCTCTTCAATTTAAAATTAAAAAAAATTCACTTACCGCCCCATTTACAACGTTAGAAAGAATAATAAATAATGAGCACCCCACCACCAAAGCAACCCGGCAACTTGCCCTCCAAAAACCCCAATTCAACTAATCCTAACCGGCCATTTAAGCCCAATACACAACCGTATTCAAGCAAAAACGAGGACGAGGAGGACGAGGATGCTGCCGCGCTTAGCGAAAATTACTCCGATACTGATAACCTACAAGAGCCAACTGAGGAAATAGTTTCCCCTCGCGATGCCATTAAAATTGGCATTCCAATAGGCGATATTAATGGCGTTGGCATAGAGGTAATACTTAAAACCTTTGCTGACGATAGATTGTTAAGCCTTTGCACCCCTGTTATATACGGCTCTTCAAGGGTTTTGTCGTACCACCGCAAAGTGCTACAACTGCCCGATACGCCCTACCACCTTGTAACCGATGCCCTTAAAGCTAAATCTAAAGTTTTAAATGTGGTCAATTGCTGGAACGAAGAAGTACAAATTACCATTGGCCGACCCAACCCCGCTGCTGGCCAGTTTGCACTGCGCGCCCTCGATGCCGCTATTTACGATATGCAACAAGGGCGGCTACATGCCATTGTTACGGCGCCGGTCAATAAAAATGTTATTCATGATAGCAAAACACCTTTTTACGGCCATACCGAGTATTTAGCCCAAAAAGCGAATACGCCACATAGCCTTATGTTATTAGTTAACGACCAAATGCGTATGGCAATTGTTACCAACCATTTACCTGTTAGCAAAATAGCGGGCAAAATTACCGAAGACCTTATTTACAATAAATTAGTAATTTTAAACGACAGTCTTTGCCGCGATTTTGGCTTTAACCGCCCCCGTATTGCCGTGCTTGGCCTTAACCCACACGCCAGCGACGAGGGGTTAATAGGTAACGAAGAGGCCACCATGATAACCCCTGCCATAAACCGGGCATTGCAACACAACGAGTTTATTTTTGGCCCCTATGCCGCTGACAGCTTTTTTGGCTCGGGGCTTTACAAAAAATTTGATGCCGTATTAGCCATGTACCACGACCAGGGTTTGATTCCTTTTAAAACATTAGGCTTTGGCGAGGGGGTCAATTTTACTGCCGGATTGCCGTTTGTGCGCACCTCGCCCGACCACGGAACCGCCTACGATATTGCCGGACGCAACCTTGCCAACGAATCTTCTTTCCGGAAAGCTGTTTTTCAGGCTATTGATATTTATTACAACCGCCTTAATTACAAAGACATGTATGCCAACCCGCTCCAACGCGCCTCGTCGGCTTTAATTGCCCAGTTTGCCGACGAAACTATTGCCCCCGACGACGAAAACTAATTTGCTTTTTACCTTATTTATGAATCAGGTAGCCCTATTTAGCCGCACGCTAAACAAACCCGATTTACCCTTTGTGCAGCACCTAATAAACCAGTTGCACCAAAATGGCTTTAAAATTTGGGTGCACGATGCCTATTACAGCAAAATACAAGCCGAGGGTATTACGTTTCCGCAAAAACCCACCTTGTTTTATGATGCCGAAGTTTTGCCCTCAAACGAAGTAAACTTAGTATGCAGTTTGGGGGGCGATGGCACCTTATTAAATACCATTCCGTTTGTAAAAAATACAAAAATACCGGTTTGGGGGGTAAACACCGGGCGCTTAGGCTTTTTAGTCCGGACGGCAAAAGATGCACTACCGCAGGCTTTAATGGATCTTACACAAAATAATTTTCAAACTGAGCAACGCTCGTTATTACAATTACAAGTAAATCCGGAGGTTTTTGGCAACCAAAACGTAGCACTCAACGATTTTACTATTATGAAAAAAGATGTAGCATCTTTAATTGTGGTACATGTTTTTGTAAATGAAATATTTTTAAACTCGTATTGGGCCGATGGCATTATTGTAGCTACACCTACCGGCTCAACGGCCTACTCTTTAAGCTGTGGCGGCCCTATTATAGCCCCCGAAGCGCGAACTTTTTCTATAACGCCCATTGCACCGCACAACCTTACCATGCGCCCCATTGTTTTGCCAGACGACCACGAAATTAGCTTTAAAGTTGAAGGCCGTAGCGATAATTTTTTATGCACTTTAGATTCGCAAATTGCTACTATTGACTACCAAACCGAACTTAAAGTAACCCGCGCCCCTTTTGACCTGCATATTGTTAAATTTAAGAACGACCACTTTTTTAATACTATCCGGAAAAAACTGATGTGGGGGGCCGACTCGCGCAATTAATTTGGACCAAGCGCGTCTTGTTTTTAGTTGGGATTATGCCAACTCAGACCTGTTTATTTTTAACTTACTATTTTAATGTTAAAAGCTCCGTTATTGGTGGCCATGTAAATACTTAACCATACTGGTAAATACATTTCGGTTCCTCGGGATTTGGTTATGTCGCCGAGGTCAAGAATATTTTTTTCGGCCCATCCAAACGATTTTAATATTTGTTTTACCGTTTCTTTTGCATTTGGGTCGTTACCACTAACAAAAGTACTATGGTCGCCGCCGTTTATCATTTCGGGATTTACCATTAGTCCGCACCACATTGTGTTTAGCGCTTTTACAACTTTAGCTTGGGGAAATGTATTTTGAATTTCTTCGCCCAATGAATTTTGGTTGCAAATTGCCAATGTTGGCGGCATTCCTTTCGAAAAGTCGAGTGGGTTGGCTAAGTCCACAATTATTTTGCCGTTGAGGTTTTGCTCGCCTGCCATTTTTAAAGCGGCTATTGAGCCTACGCCTGCGGTGCAATTGAAAATAATATCGCCAAAACTTGCGGCCTCGGCAAAAGTTCCGGCACTGGCCATGTCTTTATGTTTTGCAACAAATGCTTTTGCTTTGTCGTTATCTGCTGTTCTAGAGCCCATCATTACAGCGTGCCCTAATTCAATTAATTTTGAACCGATGGTGTCTCCAACATTGCCGGTTCCTAATACTGCGATTTGCATAATGTTAATGTTTTTTTTGTTGGTAATAATTGCGATACAAAGATGCGGCAAGAATTTTGCTGGCGAATGGTTAAAAACTTGGTTGTAATGGTAGATTATTTATTATCGGATGACTTTCTGTATTCCAACGGTGTTTGACCCGTATGTTTTTTAAAAAATTTGCCAAAATTGGCGGGGTCAGAAAAATTAAGTTGGTAGGCAATTTCGGCTATATCAAATTTAGTGAACTGAATTAAAGATTTAGCCTCGGTCAATAATCTGTCATTAAGGAAGGTTAAGGCGTTTTTGCCTGATGCCGTTTTAACAGATTGCGAAAGATGATTGGGCGTTATATTTAGCAGGGAGGCATACTCTTCAATGGTTCTCTTTTCGATGTAAAAATTGTTTACCAACTGAATAAATTTTTGCAGTACTATTTGTTGTGGTGTTGTAAACCCCTCTTCCCACTGTTTAAAGGCGTTGGTAAATTCTTTTAACTGATACAGCAACGCAAGAAATTTAATAGTTGCAATTTTATGTTGTTTGTCGGTTGCACTTTCGTAGGCAGAAAATACTTCTTCAAAATGAGGGGCAAACTCCTGAAATCTGGCTTCGTTGAGTTTAAAAAAGTTAGTGTGTAATATATTAAAGAACGGAAACTCTTTTTCAAAGTCGGGCTTAAAAAACGACAAACATCCTTTTTTGAAATAAATCAAATAGCCGTTGGCTGTATTGTCTCTAAAAAAGCTGTAAAGCAGTCCGGGCGATTGAAAAACAAGGAATGAATTCAACTTTGTAACATTGGTATTGTCGTAAGTTATTTTGGTTTTGCCCGCATTTGACACTAACGCGATAAAATAAAAATCTTTGCGGAAAGGTGGTTTATAATTGCTGATTGAGCCCTCATTTGCTTTCAACCGCAGGCAAAAAAAATCCGGATTATTAGTTAGATAATCTGAAGGAATTGACTTTAAAAAGTCATTGATTTCTTTGTAATATGGTATGTTTGATTTCAAGGTGGTGATTATTTAACTTACAACACACTGGGGCTGGCTCATCTTCCGGATTCTGGGGCGACCTAAGCGCCAAAAAATATACGTTTGCCGTGCAGCACCTGCTTCGTGTTTTTTGGGGCGACTATTGCAGATCCTTAATTGTAAAATCAAATTCATCTCTTGTTTTGCTTGCAGCCAACTCAAGTTCTTTAAAAGACTTTGCGTATTCTGTTAATAACAAGGCAGCGGCGGGCACTTTTGTCGCACTCATCATCCCATTCACGCATAAGGCATCGGTTACATCTTCAATCGCTGTATTCATACTGTGAGCCATTCGACTGACTATATCGTAATAGTCTTGCTCATCATCATATATTTTTTGGAGCAGTATTCCAAGTTCGTTTTCCCTTTGGCTTGATTGCAAACCAAAAAACGCCCAAAAAGCGTTTGTATTACCGCTGCTTATTTTTTCGGCATGTTGTTTTATGATACGGCAATGCCCTTTTAAAGAACGGATTAAATTTTCTGCTTCATTTTTGTTGGTTTTATATTTGATGAAATAGTCGTTAAATCTTGTTGGCTCATTGTCTAAGGCACCGGCAGATGAATTGAATCTGAAATTTGTAATTACACTTGAGGCTATTGCAATAGCGTTACAGGTTTTTTGTAATTCTATACACATGGCAGCTACATCTTGTTTTATTTCGGGATGTGTTTTTTCAAAATATTTTTTTCCATCCTTTATAGCTGCAAGTATAGATTGTATATTTTTGACTGAGTCGGCAACAACTTTAATGTCGTCAACTATTTGTTTTAGGATGCCCATTGCTTAAAAATATTTTTTAGTGATAGCCTATTATACTGACGAAGATTTGCAAAGGTAAAAATAATAGCATCTAAAATCCGGAAATCGGTATTGCCAACCGTCTATCCTAAGGTACTGCTCTTGCCAACGCGGCAGCAATTTATATTGTTTTATATTGTATTTTTTTTGGACTTCCGCTGATAATCATTAACAACACACCCAAAGCCATAGCAGCACTTCCTGTAATTAGAAGTAGCTGGTCGTAAAACAAACCAAGCCCTGTCAATACCAATAATATTTCTGTTGTTGCAAAGCCCAGCAGTAAAAATATGCTGCCGGTTTTAACCCGCCCATTCAAAACTAACCATTTCTTTTCAATTAAAAGCGAGAAGAACAAAAAAGATATGGCACCGATGAGGCTTAGGTGTAAATAAGCCACTATAATTAGTTTATTAGAAAAGGCGTAGGTTTTAAAATCCGGAAAAATGGAAAGACATTGTAAAATAATCTTCAAAATAAACGACAGCAAAAAGGCAAAAAAATACAATTTAAACCAAGTATTTTTGTTGCGAATAAAAGTAGGCAAAAGTGGTCGAATTATTAAAATAAAACAAATCAAGGCTACGCCTAAAATAATTGCCGATAGGGTGGCGACAGGCAACAAGGGGGCCGAAAATTTCATGCCTAACAAAGAGAGGGCAAGAGAGGGAATAACAACTACAGCCATAAGCCAATAAAATTGGTTGCCAAGTTTGTGGTTATACGGCAGGTCATTCCGGTCTAAATAATTAAAAAACAGCCCTAAAACGACCAATAAAAACCAACCGTTGTATTGAAAGTGCAAAAAAGAATAGACAAATGAATGATAGGCTTCTGTTCCGTTTAGCCCCTTGGCCGACAATATGCCTACCCCATAGGGGAATAATGTTGAGAACAAACCAAACCAAAGTCCGGATTTTATAAATTTTACCGAAATGGCGTTTTGTGCAGCATAATTTCCGGACTTTAGGTCGGTCAAAAAGCTATAAATAAACCAATAGTTAAGCAGTTGGTATAAGGTTGAAAAATAATGGAATACAGGCCATAACCTTGTAAAGAAAACGAAACCAAAACCCCAAAAATAATAAAGATAGTGAGTTTAAACTGCAATAAATATCTTTTTTTTTCTATTTGCCTATCCGTTAAAAAGGTGTTGGCAAGCAGTAAAAACATAGTAAGATAAACCCAACCCTGAAAGGCTGTGTGGGAATGGGCATGAACAAAATTTGTATATTTAAATGGAATTGGGACGTAAGCAACCAATCGAAGCAATGTTCCTATAAATGCTACAACGAAAAGAAAAAATAAGCTAATTTTACACCATTCGGCTTTCATGATGTTTTACATTTTACGGCATAGTGCGCCCATTGAGCGTTAAGAGGTAAAACAGTTTGGTTTGGGTAAAAGTTTAACAAGCGCAGGTTTCGCAAACAGTATATTTTTATGAAAACAAGATGATTTGCGGTCTGGCCACCTTATAGGCTATTGGCAATTAAAGCAGTATTTTAGGCTTTGCTTGAATAGTTTTTGGGCAGCCGGCGGTTTCCGTATGAGTGTAGAGGGTATCAAAAGCATTTCGCTGCTTAACTTAAGTAGTATCTGAAGAAGGTTGGGCAAATATACTAAACAACTACGTATAAAAAACAATCCGGACATTAGCACGCCATGGCTAATATCCGGATGTTTTTAGGAGGTCGGAAGCGGATTCGAACCGCTGTACGAGGTTTTGCAGACCTCTGCCTAGCCACTCGGCCATCCGACCATTCAAAAAGTAATGAATTTGGAATTATTTAAGCCGCAAAGATACGGCAAGTTTTATAAAATACAATAGCTAAGCCGCGTTTAGCCTGTTTTTTTTCTTGGCTACTAATTTAAGATATTGTAGTTGTTACCTTAGCAATTTGCTTGTTTAAACAAATAAGTTGTAACTACGAACTAATATTAAACAAACAGATGCTTTGTTTGAGTTTTGTACCTAATTTTGCGCTTTAGTTTTTTATTTATTTTTTAGGTTGCTGTTTGGCGCATGTCCATTAAAAATAATAATAGTAAGAATACACTTTGGCGCCCTACTTTGTTAGTTGTTTTAATTGCCCTTATTTTGGTACTGGGCTCGGCATTGCCTTGTGCAAAAATTGGCAGTTACCAAACCAAGCGCCTGGCATTTTGGCCGCTATTGCCCAGTGATACAAATGCGCAGCAGCCCCCACAACCTATTGATACAAGTACCCGGTCGAGTTTCGATACTACTAATACTGCCTTGGCTGCTCAAAAAAATGACCTATTGCCGCCCAGTAATCGCAGCAATTTATCCGGAGAAAAAAATATTGCTGTTACCAATAATGCTTCATCAAAAAACAAAGACGCAATGGTACTGGCAACGGTGCTCCATATTGACAACAACTCGTTAGAAAACCTTTCTGCAAACACGCGCCAGCTACCAGGTTTTGCCGGAATTGTTTTCCCCGACTCAGTAAAGCCCAAAACACTTATCGAAGATTTTACACCTGCGGGCAATTTATTGACAAAACTTGCCCAACAACTTAACAATGCTGCCAATGACGAGGGCAAAGTGCGCATTGGCTTTTTTGGCGACTCGTTTATTGAAGGCGATATTTTAGTAGGAGACGTGCGCGAACAGCTTCAATTTTTATTTGGCGGTATTGGCGTGGGTTATATGCCAATAACTTCGCTAACGCTAAAAAACCAACGCCCTACGGTTGAACACGATTTTTCGGGATGGACAACTTACAACTTATTGCGAAATAAAGAGGCGCAATTACAGTTAGGTTTTTCCGGACAAGCTTTTGCTCCGGAGGTGGGTAATATGGTGCATTATGGCGGTACTTCTTTTAAAAAATATAATCAAAAATTACCAAATATCGCTGTTTTTTATCAATCCGATTATCCGGTGGCCATGCAGTTAAGTATCAACCAAGCTCAGGCAATTAATTATGTTATGCCTGCTGCTGCTAATATACAAGGTTTGGCAAAGTTTGAGCTTTTAGGCGCAAACGCCAAACAAATTGATGCTTTTTTCGACTCGCAACATTTGCCCACTATTTACGGATTTGCTTTTGAAGACCAAGCTGGCGTTTATGTCAATAATTTTGCCGTCAGGGGTAATTCGGGCATTGCCTTAGACAAAATTACCGACCCTATTTGGCAATCATTTGATACTTTGTACCACCATCAGTTAATTTTTTTGCAGTTTGGTCCTAATATTATAAGCAGTAAAACAACGCAGTTTGGCTGGTACGAGCGCGCCATGAGTAAAGTAATAAGCCGGCTACAAGCAGCCCTGCCCAATACTGCTTTTATTTTGTTGGGTGTTAACGATATCGCCTACTTAGATAATGGCGTTTATAAAACCGTGCCGGCAGTTTTAACCCTTGAAGAAACGCAGCGCAACTTAGCAAAAAAACACGGCATAGGCTATTGGAGCATTTTAAAAGCCATGGGCGGCGAAGGGTCAATGGCACAGTTTGGGCAAGCTAACCCGCCCTTGGCCAATAAAGATTTTGTACATGTTAATTTTAAGGGTGGTAAAATTATTGCCAACCGTTTAATTGAAGCACTATTGTACAAAATGAAGTTTGAGGCTAAAGCTGGCTCTTAATTTTAATTTAATTTTAATTTTAATTTTGATTTAAGAAAATATAAGCCTTTCGCTGCTGGGCAAACAACTGCCAATCCCTTTTTTCCACAAACCGATGAATTGAACTTGCCGAAACAGTATAATTCCGGATAATTTCTCCCCCCCCCTCTTGCAATTAAATAAAAAATGTGTTCTATTTGCCGCAAACTAATATAATTTTTCATTTTAAATTTTAAAAATTATGAAGCAACACAAAACATGCGCTACAACCGTATAGGGCAATTAGTTAACACCACTATATAACCCATACCCAGCAGGCAATACCTGTAAAAGGCGCTACGCGCTACAAGCCGCCGGGTGGGTCGGTTAATATACACGCACCCCAAGCGGGCAGTTGGTTTGGTCGGTTGCCGCTATTCCATCCGGATATAATGCTTACAATTTGCCCAATAATTTAGCCCAAGGCATCTACTATTACCATTTCACGCCAAACAATCCGGAAAAAGAAGAAGAAAAACCTGTAATAGTGGGTAAAATTTTGGTGGCGAGCGGAGGGTACTGCTTAAACGCATTTACCCTATCCGAATAAAAGAACTTTATTTGCCCTCACCTATTTTACAAACGCAACAACCTAAGCGGTTACGAAAGCGAAGATTCTAAAACAAAAACACATAGCCTGTAAATTTATGCCCGCTTACCTGAGCAAATAAATTTTGCCATAATTTTGATTGCTGGTAAACAGTTGCAGTTTGTCGGCTGGGGTAGCATAGTGGTCTAAGGCTTGGTTGTTTTGCTGTACCACTACTTTGTACAAATACACGCCATTACCCAAGGGGTCGCCGTGTTGGTCGGTGCCATCCCAAGCAAAATCGGTTATATTGTTGCCTATGTGTAAAGGGCCTAATTCGGCGCGCGTAATTTCGCGTACCACCTTGCCCGATATGGTAAGTATTTGAACCTTAATATCGTTAGGCACCTCGCTGCCTGTAATAGTAAACACAAACCGGGTTTGGGTGGTAAAAGGGTTTGGGTAGGTGTACCAGTTACTAATACTTGTTTTGGTAATTACCTTAAACGTAGTGCGCCAGGTTTGGTTGGCAAAAGCATTGCCACTGCGGTCTTTAGCAGTTATAAGCAAACCATATTGACCATCGGCGGTAAAGTTGGGCGTAAATTTAATATAGGCAGTATTTTTTCCTTTTTGCGCTAAGTCGGATGTAGCAGCCACAAACAAAATATCCGGATGATTAAAATAAATGCGTTGTTCAAGTAAGGGTTTGCCCTGCTTGGTTGTATCGGGCAATAATAGGGTTAATTGTATATCGGCTGTGTCGTTTAGGGCTAAAAACCGGCTATCATCATGCAGTTGTATGCGTATATCGGGTTTTGCCGATATAATTTCGCCATCAATTACCCTGCGCCCATCAAAAGTAACATCTATTACGGGGTTTACTTTATCGTTTAGCACATAAAAAGGGAGGGTCAAAACGTTGTTAAACGCATGTTTTTCGGGTTGCGCGTTGTTATGGTTTAGCTCTACCTCTAACAAATAATTGCCTGCCATATTTTGAGTTGGGTAAGTAAAGACAAGCGTATCGGCGGTTTGCGGGGGCAATGGGGGCAACGGGGGTAAAGGCAGCAGAGTAGCCTCGTTTTTGGGGTTTAACAGGGTAATTTGAGCCACAATACTATCAGAAGCAGTTTGCGAGGGGTTAAAAATGCCTACTTGTAGCTTCAACAAATCTCCTGCACCAAGGGTATCTTTATAAAAACTAAACAAACGCTGTGCATCTAAGGCGATTTCTGAGGGGCGTTGAAAAAGCACCCGCCAGTAATTTAACTGTAGCGGTGTTTTGTTGATAGTATCTTTAAACTCTGCTTCCATCCGGATGAACCGATAGGTTGCCGCATTTATAGTGCTAATATCTGCCGACCCCGCCAAAGGAGCACTAAGGGTTAGCAGCAGTTTTTCTGATTCATCGGCAGCAATACCATAAATTTTGAGGCTAAACTGGTCGTCAAGTTCGGTTTCGTTGCCCACAAAATTCCAATTAACACTACCCCAGCCCAACGAAGGCCCTAAGGGCAAAGTACTAATGGTTCCATAGTTGTTTCCGGGGGTAAATTGTAAAGTGCGGGTATTTAAATTATAGTTTAACTGCTCGTTTTTAAATGTGCACGAGGCTATTTGCCAGGCATGACTTTGGTTAAACCCTTCTGGTTCGTTAGGTAAATATACAAACGAGCTATATCGCCATTTTGGCTCGTTGCCACCGGTGGTTTGTGGGGCGGTGCGCCAATAATAAACGGTATTATTAATTAATGGTATTTGGGGTTTAAATTGCAGCACGCCGCCACTGCTTTGCTGTGTGGCTTGGGCAAGTGGTTGGTTGAAAACCTGTGTGGTATCTATTTGAAATAAATAGGATTTGTTTTCTGCCAATGGCTGTCCGGTTGAGGCGTAAAGTGTTAATTCAGTATCCGGATTTTTTGTATTTACTATCGAAAAATTGCAGGGTGCAATAGGTATCAACACGTCATTGTATATAAATAGCCGCTTTGTAATACTGTTATTGTTTTCGCAAGGTTCGGTTAGTTGGTTATTGGCATCAATAGTGGCAGTAAAAATGTTTTCGCCGGCAATATCTTCGGGGTTGGGTATGGGTATCGTAATTTTAACTGTATCGGCGTAAGGTGGGGTGGGCAATTTATAGGTGTAGGTATTTATTTGCCCTTGGGGAAGCGTGTGGTTAAGGGTAAAGCTAATTGAATCGGTAACGGCTTTGCCTAAATTGTGCAATACTATGTTTACCTCAAAACTGGTAGCTTGCGGGTTGATGAGGGGAGGGTTAAAAAATACATCCGGAGTTTCGATTGCTAAGTCGGGCAATTCAAAAGAGTTAATCACCAATGCCGGATCTCCGGTTAAAGTATATTGTTGGGCGGTAATTTTGAACGAGTTTTCGTTATTGGCGTATTTTGTCCAAGTGTTTTTTACCGCCATTTGAGCCGCCAAACCAACAGGCTGGTTGTATAGCGAGTCGCAAAAGCCATAGTAAACATGGTCAATATAATAATCTAAGCGGGTGGGCAGGCCAATAGTTGCCGAAGCCAAAAAGCCAATAGCACCCAAACTGTCGCATAGTATAAATTCTTCGGGGAGGCTGGGCAGGTAATTGCCTTTGTCATCGAAGGCGTAATAATGTATATCGCCCACAAAACACGAGCTTGTAAATATAAATGGATATTTATTGTAATTTTTGTACGCTTTGGGGTGCTTTAGTGCTACGTTAAAGGTTTGCCCCGACGAGTGACCAAAAAAATTAAGTACGGCTAAACCGTTGTTAATAATGGCATCGAGGTCATCTATTTTGGTTATAACCTCATCGGTAACTTTGTTGTAAGTAAACACTACTTTGCCGCCGTATTTTGGCTGCTCGAAAGCTTGTTTATACCCCGACAAATAACCCATAAACTCTTTCGATTCGTCTAAATTATAGCCGCCAGCAATATGGAGGGCATCTTTCATCCAACGGCGGTCGGTTTTGGTGCAGGGCAGGTTGGTTTTGTTGGCTTCGTAAGTAATTATTTTGTTTAGGTAAGCCTTAACCTCGCTTGGGTTTTGTGCGGGTATGCGACCAACGGCTAATTGTGTGTAGTAATTTGAATAGCCCTTTGTAGCAAGCATTATATCGGATGCCTTTTCGCCAAAAGTTGGCACCAAACATTTATGGTAAATTGAGGGGGCGCGGGTAGCCTCGTAACTAATTGATTTGCCCAGCAAAAGCAGATATTTGGGTTTGGTTGTCCACTTATCTATGGCAAAATTTACAAAATCTTTAATGGCAACAGGGTGTTTTTCAATGCCGTAGGCAAATTGGTCGTACAGTTCGTTAATATTTATTTGTGCCACTTTGTAGCCCCCACCTTGGGCGCTGCGGCGATAGTTGGCATAACGGCTTACCTCGTCCACGCCTCCGGTTTGTAAATACGGGTGCGAAATAAGCAAATAATTGCCTTGATTTTCAAGCAGGCCAAAATTGGTAAATTGTTTTTTTTCCATTTCCAAAACCCTGTAATTGCCCGAGTTGGGCTGACTAAACCCCGAAGTAGTACTTAGCCAAAGTGTGCGGGTGGTAGTATCGGTGGCGTTGGGTATGGCAGGTAATTTAATTTTATAAACGCCGTTATCATCAACGGGCGTAAAGCGCTGTACATTGGTTAAATCGTACAAAACAGGCGAAGTGCCGCCCTTAAATTCGGTAATTTCAAGGTAGTGGTCTTGGTTTGCACTAAGTTTAAAACGCAAATAGCTGCTATTTTCTAAACCAAAAGTGTGCGGATAGCTTAAATTTATACTGGCAATTTGGGTGGTACTGATATACTCATCATACACTTTTTTGTTGTTAATAGTAACGGTGGTGGTTGGTGTAGTTAATGTTGACGCTTTTGTAGTCAAATTTAGGTACAAAATATTGTAGCCGTCAAAAACGGTATCGGCGGCAGTGGCACCGTTAATTTGTACCGATATTTTATGGTCGTTTTGAAGCAGTGCGTTGCTGCGGCCTATAAAAATGGTTTCTAAGGAAGCATTGGGGGCATCGGCATTGGTGTATAATCCGGATACTTTTAGGTTAAAATCGCGTTTAGCATTATCAGTCAGGTGCTCGCTGGCAAAACACTCGCCCATCATAAAGTCGGCTAAATTATTTAAAACGCCACTTATCTTTACCGATTCGCCCGGGCTATGTACCTCGTCAACAATGGTAAGCAGGTTGTGCATAAACCAAGGCGTAGGTGCGGGTGGGTCGTTAATATCGTTTTGCGCATTAATATATCTTTTATTGTCGGTACTATTTACAAAGGTTAAGTAATAGGCCGAGGTGTCAGAAAATAAACTTTTGTATTGGTGTGGCTGCCAGGTTGCTTGTTTGTATAGTTTGGTATCGAAACTGCCGTTATTTGGTCGGCCATAAAATTCGAGGTAATCTTGGTCGCCCATTAATCCGGATGTTGAAGCGTATAAGGGCACCTCTTGCCCGTAGTAATATAGTTTAAAATACTCGCCAATGGGGGTAGTAAAACCAGCTTCAGTCAATACAACAGTATTAATACGGTATAAGCCCTCTTTGCCTACTTTAATTTTATGGTAGGTTTGCTGGTAGTCAATCCAATCGTTGGCATATTTGGTTTGGGCATGGACGCTCTGAAAAAAATAAATTAAAAATAAGCTAATATATAAAAAAGGTATAAAGCAAGTATAAAATTTATTGAAACGCATTGTTATCGTCATCATCATCGTCATCGTCATAAACTGGTTGATTAGTTAGTTGGCTTAATTTTTAGGCAGCAGGCAGTTAAACTAAAGATGGTATAACGCAAAAAAGCGCAAAAAGTCTGTTTTGCCAGCTAATTTTATGGTTTGTGCGTCAAATTCTGAACAGTAATAACGGAAAGCCAGGGTTTATAGTTGCACTTAAAGCCCATCTTTTAGCTTGATTACATATTTTTGTAAACGCTGTAGTTTTTCAATTAGGGCAGCATTGGTGTCATCGGTTTGTTGTTTTTTGTTAATTATTTTTCGTGCGCCCTCAATGGTTAGACCTTGCTCTTTCAACAAGTATTTAATATGTTGAAGATGCTCCACATCTTTGGATGTAAATAAGCGTTTGCCCGCATTGTCTTTTCGGGGGTTTAAGTAGCTGCCAAACTCGGTTTCCCAAAAACGTATAGCCGATGCCGATACATCGAGTAGTTGTGCCACTTCGGTAATACTATAATAGCGCTTGGTATCCACAATATGGGTTTGTAAAAGTTAGGTGGATGAAAGTACTCAGCTATTTATTTGCCTACTTACTTATTTACTCCGGATGGCAAAATTAATACAAGTTTGAGCATTTTTTGTTAATTGCAGTAAAAAATGCTGCGCTAACTTATGGTTTATATAGTACTTTAAAATTAAAGACACTACTTTTGCCTTTTTTTATCTTACTATCTTTACCTTATTGATTTCAAATTAGCACAGCCTAAATAAATACAATAATACTCAAACCTAACCATTTTTACAAATAACCACTTACAATAATGAACGCAAACTCGTTTATCAAAAATGCCACGCCGCATTTAGTAGCTATTGCGGTATTTTTGGTTTTAACTATTGCCTTTTTTGCCCCCGAATTTGGCGGTAAAGTGTTGGTGCAAGGCGATACCAACCAATGGAAAGGCATGGCCCAAGAGGTACTAACCTACCGCGACAAAACCGGCCATAACCCCGTTTGGACAAACTCGATGTTTGGTGGTATGCCTACTTACCAAATTGCCATGGATACCAAAAAAAGCAATTTTATAAACACGCTTCGGGCTAAAACAATGGATTTGCTGCCCAGTTCGGCAAGCAGTATATTTTTTGCCTTAGTTATGTTTTATATTTTATTGGTTGCTTTTGGCGTTAGCCCTTGGCTGGCCGCCTTAGGTGCAATTGTTTATGCGTTTAGTACTTATTATTTTTTAATTATTGAGGCAGGCCACCAAACCAAAGCCCACACCATGGCTTTTGCCCCCTTGGTTTTAGGCGGAGTTTTACTGGCATACCGTGGTAAACTTTGGTTGGGTTTGGGCATAACCGCCTTAGCCACCTGTTTAAATATAGGAGCTAACCACCCGCAAATTACCTACTATTTGTTTTTATTATTGGGTTTATTGTTTATCAGCGAATTGGTTTTTGCCATACGCAACAAAACAGTTCCAAACTTTATAAAAACATCGTTATTATTGGGGGTAGCTTTTGTAATTGGCATGGGCACCAGTGCTACTCGTTTGCTTACCACCCTCGAATACTCAAAGCAAACCATTAGAGGCGGCTCAGATTTAACCGGAGAACACCGAACCGCTACCGGATTAGACCGCGACTACGCCCTTGAATGGAGCTACGGCATTGCCGAAACCATGACACTGGCAGTTCCCGGATTTATGGGAGGCGGCTCAAGCGAACCGCACCATAACAGCGAGTTGAAAAAACTGCTAAAAGCCAATAAATCGCCTACCCCCGACCGCGCACCCCTTTATTGGGGCGACTTGCGCTTTACCGGAGGTCCCATTTATCAAGGGGCTATTATTTGCTTTTTGTTTTTATTAGGATGCTTTTTAGTTGATAAGCGTTATCGCTGGTGGCTTTTATCCGGAACTATTTTAAGCATTGTGCTGGCTTGGGGTAAAAACTTTCCGGCCTTTAATAATTTTATGTTCGACTTTTTCCCGATGTACGACAAATTCCGAGTGCCAATGATGACCTTGGTAATAGCACAGCTAACCATGCCTTTAATGGGTGTATTGGCACTCGATGCTATTATATCGGGCAAGGTTACTACCCAAAAAGCACTTAACGCCTTAAAAATTAGTGCCGGAGTTTTTGGCGGCCTCTTACTACTGTTTGCCTTGTTTGGCGGTGGCCTTTTTAGCTTTGCTAACAACCAAGAGATGCCCGATATTATTATTGAAGCCCGCCAATCGTTATTTCGTTTTGACGCACTGCGCTCCTTGTTGTTGGTGGGTATTGCCGCCGCCTTGGTTTGGGCGTTAATTACCAATAAGTTTAAAGTTAAACCCATTTACTTAATAGCCGCCTTGGCAGTATTTACATTGGGCGATTTATGGACAGTTGGGCGAAGATATTTAGACTCGGATAATTTTGTGTCGAAAAGCAAATCGGAAGAACAATTTAAAGAAAGCCCCGCCGATAAAAGTATTCTGGCCGATAAAGACCCCAATTACAGGGTTTTAAAATTGGGCAATCCTTTTAACGATGCCTATACTTCGTATTTTCATAAATCTATTGGAGGGTATCATGGTGCCAAATTGCGGCGTTACCAAGATTTAATTGAAGGAGATTTAAGTCCGGAAATAACAAAATTAACCGATGCGTTCCAAAACAATCCAACGCCCGATGCTATTGACCAAACCCTGTCTAAGTTAAGCGGTATTAATATGCTCAATACTAAATACATTATTTATAATCCAGGTGCTGCGCCTATTACCAACCCACACGCCTTGGGCAATGCTTGGTGGGTAAGCCAAATTAAAACAGTAGCTACCGCCAACGATGAAATGGCTGCCATAACTGCCCCCGATTTCGACCCGCGCACAACAGCAGTGGTAAGCAACGATTTTGCCAATAAATTAGGTGGCCTAACCCCTGCCGCCGATAGCACTGCAAGCATAAAACTAACAAGCTACGACCCCGAAAAACTTACCTACGAAGCCCAAAATAACAGCCCCGGATTAGCCGTTTTTAGCGAGGTGTACTACAATAGCGGTTTAGGCTGGAACGCCTATATTGATGGACAAAAAACCGAGCATATTAGGGCAAATTACACCCTACGCGCTTTAAATGTGCCCGCCGGAAAACATACTATCGAGTTTAAATTTGAACCACAAACCTATTACAGCGGGCAAACGATGGGCTTTGTTTTTTCAATTTTACTCTGCCTTTTGGTGGCAGCAAGTTTTTACCTGCATTACAGGCAACAAAACATAACACCTACAGCTAATGCCGAAGGGTAAAACCTGTTTTTAGTTCTAAAAAAGCCATTTATTAAAGATATAAAAAAACACAGTTAATTTTTTCCGTCAAAATGAATATGACCTACCTTACAGCGTTACATGTTATTTTTGTTATAACATGGTTTAGTGGTTTATTTTATTTAGGTCGCTTATTTTTGTACAACCGTGAAGCAGCCGATAAACCCCAACCCGAAAGCACCATTTTGCACCAACAGTTTAATTTAATGATTAAACGGTTGCTAATGGGGGTAATTTGGCCATCGAGTATTTTAACCCTTGTGATTGGCATTTGGTTGTTGTTGACATACCCCATCAAACCATTACCCGTTTGGTTGCACATAAAAACTACTTTAGTGCTGCTATTATTTATATTTCAACACGTATTGCACCGAATATACAAACAACAACGGCAGTTAGTGTTTAAATACACAAGTAACCAACTGAACATTATTAACCAGGTGCCAGCCTTGTTTTTAGCATGTATAGTAAGTTTGGCAGTTGTAAAAGAGCCAATAAGCCTTGCTTACGGCTTGATGGGCTTTGTTTTGTTTGTAGGTGTTATCCGGATATATAAAATTATCCGGAAAACTTAGCGCAATCAATTAAATTAATTTATATTGCTCTGATTAAGATATTATTATTTATCAGCTTTGCAAAAAGCATAATTAACCTTTTAAAACCAGTTACATGTTTGTAGCGCAATTTTGCCTATATGAAAAATAAAAAACAGCTATTAGTTACAGCTGCCTTGCTTTTGGTACTTTGTGTGCTGGTGTATTTTTTTGTATTTAATAAATCAAAAAACACCCTTGCCAGCGAAGGCAATACCCTTTATACTTGGCGCGATACTGCCGCTATTTTGCGCCTCGAAATTACAGATGACGAAGGGCGCAAAGCCATACTTCAACGCCGCCCCGCCCCTCAAACCGGATGGACCGTTAACCAACACTATACTGCCCGCCCCGATGCTATTAATACCTTGCTAACTACTTTTTACCGCATGAGTGCGCAGTACCCAGTAGCTAATGCCGCTTTGCCTAAATTGCAAACCGATTTTGAGCACCCCAAAAGAACCATAAAAATATATACCCACCCAACCGACACAACTCCGGCAAGGGTGTGGCGTGTTGCCGGCGTGCCCCTCAATAATATTGGCGTTTACATGCAAGTTGACGGCAAAAACAACAGGCCATTTATGGTAAACACACCCAATTTTGAAGGCGATTTGCTTCCGCGCTTTATTACCGATGTTCATACCTGGCGAAGCAGGTTGTTGTTTGGCTATAAACCCCAAGATATTACACAAATTGAAATAGATTACCCCCACCAGTTTCAACAGAGTTTTATTTTAAAGGTGGTGCATTTTCCGGATTCATTTAATTTAATTTCGCCAACCGAAGTGCCCCCCCCTCAAGTACCCTACGTGCTAAACAAACCGATGGCAGCCCAAATGGTACAAGCATTTAGTGCACTTTATGCCGAGGGGTTTGAGCCTCATTTTCCAAACCCCGACTCGCTAAAGCAGGCCAAACCCTATTGCCAAATTAAACTTAGCACCCAACAAAACCAGCAACGCAGCCTTACGGTTCATTATATGCGTGCCAACCAGCGCACTAAAACCTACAACCCGCTTAGCGATGTAAACAACCCTACTCAAACACCTATTGACCGCGACCGGTTTTTAGCCTTTGCCGATAATGGCAGCGATGTTATTCTGATACAGCAGTTTGCATTCGATAAAGTTTTAAAACACTACCAGCAGTTTTTTGTGCCCTTGCCCAATAATTAGCGCAACACCTTACCGCGCAACAAAGCTAAAAAAACGTAACTTTGCCAAATATTTATTTGCCTTACCTATCTATTTGTCAGCCCCGTCCTTGTACAGTGTCGCATTTTTATTTAGTAAACAAGCCGATTAAGCCATGTCGTTTACCCCAGCGCAGCAAATAACCATTGCCCACAAAAAACACACCCCTTTAGTTCAGATAAAACTTTTTAGCGAGTTTGAACAACTGCTGGCGCGCTGGCAGCCCGAAGTGCTGTTTATTAGCCGGACAAAACAAACCCTGCCCGAGCATTTATTGCCCAACAAAAAGGAATCCGGCAAAAAAACATATACCCAGTTCTCGTTTTTTCAAAACGGGTTATTTTATGCCATTAACGGACTTAACTACAATAATCTAACCGATTACCGCGAGGGGCAAAAAGCAGGTTTTACAACCGGAGACGAATACTACCAAGCACAACAAGCCGGATTTTTAAACTTTGCCGATTACAACGCTTGCCTGAAAGCGGGCTTTACAAACCGCGCCAATTACCAAACTGCCGCCGAATTAGGCTTTGAAAACGCGCTGCAAAAACTACACAAAAGCTGTAGCCAAAAAAACCTTTTAGACACTACCTATAAAAAACTTATTCACCACTGCCATACCGATGCCGATATTTGGCATTTTGCCACCCAACACGGCTACACCACCTATACCGAGTTTGAGCAAGCCGTACTAACAGGCTTTGCCAATGCCAACGCACCCGATTTTAGAAAAGCACTTGAGCAGGGTTTTCAAAGCCCCGAATCGTTTTACCAAGCGCAAAAAGGCCAGTTCGAATCGCCAAACGAGTTAGCAGCAGCCCAACAACACGGCATTACTCAAAAAGATGAATTAGAAAACTACCAAAAACTAACCAATATAGCCGAGGCACACCAGTTGCCCGCCTTAGACCAAGCCTTGCTATACGACCTGCTGACCGACCTACAGCCTAACCGAAAAATTGCTGTTGACCGCCTGTGGAAAATGCTTAAAGAAGCCGAAAAAAGCCTCCGTACCCCTGCCGAAGACCGCAAATGGTTCGATAGACCATTAGGACAACTATTTAGCAAAGGTAAAATACCCGCTTGGTACACCACCTCGTTGCAAGCCCCCGAAGACATTAGCATTTGGCTGCTAAGCCAAAAAAATGCCAATAATTTAGGCCATTACGACCCAGATGGAGAAGTTTTTGAACGTTTTTCGATAAATTAGCTATAAAATTACTGTTTTAACCGGCATAATTGCCGTACCTTTGTAAAACATTTTATTCACTCGTTTTCATTTTAACTAATTATTTTAACCATGAACCACCTACTATTTTTAGGCAATATTGGCTTCAACGAAATGTTGGTTATTCTTTTAGTAGTTTTGGTACTTTTTGGTGGTCGTAAAATTCCGGAATTAGCACGCGGCATAGGCCAAGGCATCCGCGAGTTTAACAATGCCCGCAATAATGTACAAAAAGAACTTGAAGAAGGCATAAAAGCCGAAGAGAAAAAAACAGAACCAACGGCAAAATAATAATATTTTGACCGTACCCATTAAATTAATAGGCAGCATATATGTTTGCTACCCGTTTTATTTTTTAACATTTAATTAAATTGCTTAGTTAGTTGCCTTGTTAACTGATTAATTGATAGAATTAAAAGATTAATCCGGAATAAAATAATTTTCCGGATACTTTTTTTAGAAAACTACAAACACAAACTACAACAAGAATTTAAACAAATTTTTCCGGATAGTATTTAGCTCATCAAACATCCTATTTTGATTAGATAAAACTTAAAATTAACAAAACGGCTCTGGTGGCTTTTAATTTCTTTCCGGAAAAACATTTACATCATTGACTATAATAATGTCTCCGGATTTAATTTAAATTTGCTCCGGAAATAGACATAAAAAACGTACCGGCAATAGTTTTTACTTTTGCTTAACTGATTACCTACCTATTTTCCATTTTAGCACATCTTAAATGAAAAACACGATTGTTTTTTGGGCAACCAACGAAAATGAGCAAGAAATTCTTGCAGTTTTGCGCTTACGCGAACACGATAACAAAGTTGATTTTTGGACATTTGACAAGGCTGTTTTAGAAGAAGCCTTTATTGAAAAAATGTTTAAAGACTGGGACGTACTAACAGATGCCGACTTTGCCTTGGCAAATACCCACGAAGAACGCAAAATGTCGGACGGCAACCTGCTACCCGACGAAATACGAACCAAAGAAACCGACTTGGTAAGCCGTGCCGAAAAAGAATGGTTTGTAAAAGTGTTGTCGTTAAAATTAATGCAACAACTAACCCTCGAAATTGACCAATTAGTTCTGCAAGTGGGCGAAATGGAAAAAAATGACCCCGAAGCATGGGACATCACAAAATCGTATTGGGATAAGGTAAACCGGCATTACCAAGAGCGCGATTTAACCCGCGAACAAGCCACCGCACTTCGCGACCAAATTAATACCTGTTTTAGCAAGTTAAAAGAACTTAGAAAAAGCGAAAGCGAGAGCTTTGAAAGTCATGCCAATGCCGTTGTCGAGAGCATGTTAGCGAAAATTGAGGAAATTGTTGCCCAGGTTGCAAACTCGCACCGCCTTAACGATTTGTTTAATAACCTGCGACAATTGCAAACCGAGTCGCAAGGGCTTAAAATTACTAATAAATTAGCCGCCAAAGTGCGCAATGCTTTTAATATAGCTTTTGAAGCTATACGAAGTGAACGCAAAACCAGCGACAACTCGCGCTCGCAAGCTCGTTTAAAAGGCTTAGAAGAGGTAATAAAACGAATGGAAAAATCAATAGAGCAAGACCAGGAATCGTTGCAATACCAACAAGCACGCAAAACCGAGACCAACCGCAGTTTAGAGTCGCAATTATTAGAGGCAAAAATAGCCATGATAGAAGCCCGGATAGAATCGAAATTGGAAAAGTTGGCGGATATGCAAAAAACGTTTAAACAGCTTAAAAATCAATCTGAAGCTGCATCGAATAACCAAAAAAGCCGAGGCGAAAAGGAAAAAGCCAAACCTACCAAAGCACAAAAAGTTACGCGCACACGCAGCACCAAACCAGCCGCAACAACTGCCGAACCCAACGAAACTGAAACAACCGAAAACCAAACTCCAAAAGAAGAAACAGAAACAGAAAACAGCGGCATTGTAATTGTTTTAAACGACGAACACCCCACCGCTGCTTTTCCGGCTTTAACCGAAGTGCCGCCCACCGTAGAAGAAACGAATAATAATGACTTAGTGCCATCGTCATCGTTACCCGAATTGGCCGACTCTGCTGTTAATCAAAATGAGGAGGGCAGCAATAATGAGGATACGGCTAAAGACGACATCGCTAAAGACCCTGATTTAGAGCCAGTGGGGTAGCTTAAAAATGCCGTTCATTAATGACAAAAAGCATTTAAGTTGGTAGTTAGAATGTTTATACTGCCAATAATGCTAACTCCGGTGTTTTAACTTATACGCTTGGGTAATAATACTTTTGGCTTTCAGCACTGTTTATCAAGATACTTTCTATGCCGCTAAAACAAGACAGACTACCATTTGTTTTTATTTGCATTTATTTTGCTGCCATGTGTGCATTGGCATTTCTTACAAACGGCACCGGAGATGAAGGCGATAGCGTTTCGCATTACCTTTTTGCAAAGTATGCCTTTAAACATACCGCTAATTTTTTAGACCACTGGGCCAAACCCATGTACGTGTTGATAGCTGCCCCTTTTACACAGTTAGGTTTTGTAGGGGTAAAACTTATGAACATAGGCCTAAGCACGCTTTCTGCATGGTTCTCTTACAAAATTGCGAAAATATTTGCGCTACCAAATGCCGTTATAGCCTTGTTGTTTGTAATGCTGGCACCTATGCATATTTACCTCACTTTATCGGGGCTTACCGAACCCCTCTTTGCCTTTTGGCTTATAGCGGCGGTTTTTATGGCAGTAAGAGGGCAGGTAACGGCATCGGTTATATGGGTATCGTTTTTGCCCTTTGTGCGCTCAGAGGGGTTAGTTATTTTATGTGTATATTTCCTATACTTGTTGAGTATTAAAAAATGGCGACTATTGCCTTTGCTGTTTGCCGGACATGTAGTTTTTAGCATAGTAGGATATTTTTACCTTGGCAGTTTTTGGTGGGTATTTACCGATATACCTTATGCGCAAAATAGTTCAATTTATGGGTCGGGGCAACTATTTCATTTTATAAATGGGTTGAAAAATGTATTGGGGTTGCCAATGTATATTTTGCTGGGCGCAGGCTTAGTATATGGTGCCATCAAATTATACCAAACCCTTAAATCAGTTTCGTACCGCTTTATTACAGCTACCGAACTTTGGCTGGTATATGGCTGTTTTTTGGCCTATATCTTGGCGCATACTTTATTTTGGTATTTAGGAATATTTAAATCTTTTGGGCTGCTGCGCGTATTGGTGGGTGTTGTTCCTTTAGCGGCAATAATTTGTTTAAGAGGTCTAAATATCCTAAGCGATTTATGGGGAAATAAAATAATAGCAAAAAAAGGATTTGTAACAACAGTAGTTGCCCTTGTTTTTGCTTTTACCCTTTTTGGTCAAAACTGGAAAACCCATCTGCTTTTACGTGCCGACCAGGTTGCTCAAATGGAAATGGCTAATTACATTGGCAACCGTTTTGAGGGGTATAAATACTATTTTGATGCCCCGTTTATTGCTATGGCGCTAAATGTAGATATGTTTGACCAAGACAAAAAAGAATTTACCGCCGAGCTGTTTAAAAATAAACCAATACCTGATAAAAGTTTGATAATTTGGGACGATTGGTATAGCGTTATGGAATGTCAAACTAAGCTTGAAATGATAACACAAGATAGCCGCTTTGATTTGTTGCGCTCATTTGAAGCAGGCGACCAATGGGGAAACCACCGAAAAACATACTTATTTAAGAAAAAACAATTTACCTTTAATAATAACAACGCCGAAACAACCCTGTTTACAACAAGTTTTGAGCAGCAGCCAACTGCCGATTCTATCCGGATAGACAGCCTTCACGCTTTTGAAGGTAAATTCTCTGCCATTGTTTCAAATGCCGCGCCCTATTCTTTAGGTTTTGACCTGCCAATGTCCGAAATTGCCAACGCCACCGGTAAAATTTTACATGCCGAAGCGCAAATACTAATTAATCAAAATGAACCCAACCAATACAAACAGCCAATAATGGTTATATCGTTTGAAAATGAGAAAAGCTACAACTGGACACCGATAAATCTACAAGATTTAGTGCCCGAAGGAAGGTGGCAAAAAGTGTCGTTTGAAACAACAATACCTGCCGCGCAAACCTTAAAAGACCACGTAAAAGTATATGTTTATAATCCTTCTAGCTTTCCGGTTTACTTAGATGACCTAATCATATCAATCAATAAATAAATAAGTGGGTGAAGCTAACTAATAAATTTAAACCTAATATTTAGTTTTAACCCAAACTACCTCTTAATGAGGTTTTGAATTTAAGTTGTTTAAGGCACAGAAAAGTGTAAGTTCGTGTTTTCTAATAAGATGAGATTTAAGGGCAACTTGGAAATGAAATCGCGAGGCCATAAACTTTTATCTCTTCCTTTATCCGGATTTTAGCTATTATTTTTACTTTGTATTGTGCTTCAAACTTAACAATTCGCTATACAATACGGTACTACTTTAACCTTTCAGCCCTTGCCTTGCCCGCATAGAAGCTTAAAGTGGGTATTATCTTTGGTAGGCAAACCAATAGCGTGTAATCTACTTCGGCATATTGTTATTTTTGCGTAACTTTGTCCTTCAATTTTTATTACTGTTATATGGAAGAATTACTGAGTATTGTTTATAAATGGCGCAAAAATATACTTATTGTAGTAATAGCAGCGGCCATTATTAGTGCCATTGCTGCCTTGTTATTGCCAGTAAAATATGGCTCGTATGTTGAGTTTTTGCCTATCAACCCCTATATGATGGACAGAAGCAACGTGTTTGCCTACACAAAACAAGGTGAACCTGTTTATTTGTTTGGCGGGCAAGCCGAAATGGACCGGATGCGGTCTTTACTAAACTCGTCTGATTTAGAAAACTATATCATAAAAAAATACAACCTTTTTGACCGGTACGAAATTGATACAACCGACAAATTAAAGGACTATTACATGCGCGAAGAACTACACGAGTCAATTTCTTTAGTTGAAACCTTACAAAGCACATTAAAACTAAGTGTATTAGATAAAGACCCGTATATGGCCGCCGAAATTGCCAATGAAGTTGCTAACCGCTTAGATACCTTATACAAAGAGCTAACAAACGAAAAAAAATTAGACCTCTCGCGTTTATACGCTCAAAAAATTGAAGACAAACGCAAAGACGTTCAACTAATAACCGACAGCTTAAACCACTCCATACAACGAAACCCAAAAGACACGGTAGTAGCTAATATGCTAAATTTGCGCCTTAAAAGCGCTGTTGGCGAATATAATAAAATTCAAATTATTCAAGACGAGCACGAATCGGCATTAAAGCAAAAATTCTCCTCGTTGTATATTATTCAAAAAGCCCTACCCGTGCTAAAAAAAGCCTATCCGGTTAGATGGCTTATTGTAACAACCGCCGTTTTAGTTACCTTAATTATTATGATTTTTGCCGTAGTTGTCATCGAAAAAACTAAAGAGTACAAGCAAATAATTCAAAATAAGTAATTAGATAATCTATATTGTCGCCACCATAAAAATAAAATATACCGCTAAGCAAAAGTTTGTATATGCAAGGCTTTAGCCTACCCGCCAACTACCAGTTTATTTTATTTAGTTTGCTAACATTGGCAAGCGTTGCTGCCTCTATTGCCCTCGAGCAGCCCTTGCTTATGGGTTTACCTGTAGCCGTATTGACTGCGCTTTTAATGCTGTTCAATTTAAGCTCGGTTTATAAATTGTTTTTTATTCTGCTGCCCCTTTCTATTGAATACGATTTTAGCACCACCTTAGCAACTGATTTACCCAGCGAACCGCTTATGGTAGCGCTTATGGTAGCCGGACTTATGTATTATCTGCTAAATCCTAAGCAATGGCAGCGCAGGTTTATTAACCACCCCATTATTGTACTGCTATTATTACAAATTATTTGGATATCCATCGCCGCTCTGTACTCTACAAACTCGTTAGTATCAGTTAAATTTTTGTTAGCCAAAACATGGTATATTTTTACCTTTGTTTTTGTAACTAATTTGTTTGTAAAAAAAGATACCGACTTTAAAAGCATTATTATAGGCATGAGTGCGGTAATGGTATTATTAATTATCCGGAATGTTTATTTGCACGCCCTAACCGATTTCGATTTTCAACGAGCCAATAATGTAGTGCAACCTTTTTTCCGGAATCATGTAAACTACGCCGTTTTTATCACTTTATTAGTGCCAATGCTGCTGTTTGCTCTCCGGTGGTTTAAAAAAGGTAAAATACCCCGGCTTTTGGCTCAATTAGGGTTGGCAATTTTGTTTTTAGGTATTGCCCTGGCTTTTACCCGCGCCGCTTATGTTGGCCTATTAGCCATACCCTTAGTAACCTACCTTGTCCGAAAAAAACTAATGGCAACCGCCCTAAATCTGGTTTTTGGTGCCTTGTTGCTTTTTGTTGTATTTGTAGCAAGCAATAACAATTTTATTAAATTTGCCCCCGAGTACGAAACCACCGTTTACCACGCCAATTTAGAAGACCACATAATTGCCACTTTTCAAGGTAAAGATATATCGTTTGCCGAGCGCGTTTACCGATGGGTTGCCGCCGGCCACATGATTGGCGAACGACCACTAACCGGCTTTGGCCCCGGAAACTTTTACAACTCGTACCGCCCCTATACAGTCGAAAGATTTAAAACCTATGTAAGCGATAACCTCGAAAAATCGGGGGTACATTGCTACTATTTAATGTTAGCCGCCGACCAAGGCTTGCCCGGGCTTTTACTTTTTGCACTAATGATATATTATACTTTTATACGAGGCCAAAACCTTTACCATAGATTAGATGACCCCAAGCAAAAAGCCTTTGTTTTGGTTTTTTTACAAATTGTAGCCATCGTTCTAATCAATCTTTTAGTCTCTGACCTAATTGAAGTTGATAAAATAGGCACTATATTTTATACCGCCATTAGTATTATAGCAGGTTTTGACGCAAGATATGCCATAGCACCCAAACAACAACCAAACATTAACTAATATGATAGGCCGAAAAGCAAACGAAACAGTTTTTTCCGGATAAAAAATACATCCGGAAACAAACAACAGCCTTAAATAAAATATAATTTAACAAATATTATCTGCATATAACATGAACAACAAAATAAGCAACCATATACTCGAAACAATAGGCAACACCCCCTTGGTGCGCCTAAACAAGTTACCAGCCGAGCATGGCATTAAGGCTACCGTATTAGCTAAGGTTGAAACATTTAACCCCGGCAATTCAACTAAAGACCGGATGGCCTTGCGCATGATTTTAGATGCCGAAGCACGCGGCCTTTTAAAACCCGGAGGCACCATTATAGAGTGCACATCGGGCAATACCGGCATGGGTTTGGCCTTGGCAGCCATAGTGCGCGGCTACAAGTGTATATTTACAACTACCGACAAACAATCGAAAGAGAAAATAGACATACTGCGTGCCGTTGGTGCCGAGGTTTTGGTTTGCCCAACAAATGTTGAACCCGAAGACCCCCGCTCGTACTATTCGCAGGCTGCCCGTTTAGCCAAAGAAATTCCCAACTCATTTCATATAAATCAATATGCCAATTTAGCTAATCGGCAAGCCCATTACGAAACAACCGGCCCCGAAATTTGGGCTCAAACCAACGGCAATATAACCCATTTTGTAGTGGGCGTAGGTACAGGCGGCACCATATCGGGCATTGCTAAATACCTAAAAGAGCAAAACCCTGCTATTAAAATTATAGGCGTTGATACCTACGGCAGCACCCTAAAAGCATACCACGAAACCGGAAAAATAGACCAAGCCGAAATTTACCCCTATGCCACCGAAGGAATAGGCGAAGACTTTATACCCGATAATATTGATTTTAAACTAATTGACCGCTTTATAAAAGCCCCCGACAAAGAAAGTGCTTTGCGCGCCCGCGAAATTACCAACCGCGAAGGTATTTTTGTAGGTTGGTCGTCGGGGTCGGCATTTCAGGGCATTGTGGCTATTAAAAACGAACTTCAGCCAAGCGATGTTGTCGTTACGCTTTTTCATGACCATGGCAGCCGATATGTAGGCAAAATTTATAATGACGACTGGATGCGCCAAAAAGGATATTTAGACTAATCAAATAGCTCTATCCGGATGGCTTCTTATAAATGCAGTTTTCCGGATTTTTTTGTTTGGCTTAAATTAGCTAAATTCACTAAATTCACTATCACAGCAAACCAATCTACCCGCCTCCTTTTTCTATAATTGGGGCTAAAGTTTCGTCTGAGGCCATTGTTGCCGATATATATTGGCGGTTTAAATAGGCAATATTGGCAAGTGATATTTCCTTTGGGCATACCGCCGAGCATGCACCCGTATTAGTACAAGCGCCAAAGCCTTCTGCATCGTGCTGTTCGAGCATTTTTAGCACCCGCCTGCTGGCCTCGGGGCGACCTTGCGGCAATTTACCCAAATGCGCTACCTTTGCCGACAAAAACAGCATAGCCGATGCGTTTTTACAAACAGCCACACAGGCACCGCAACCAATACATGCTGCTGCGTTAAAGGCTTCTACGGCCATGTGTTTTTCAATAGGAAGGGCGTTGCCGTCAATGGCGTTGCCGGTGTTTACGCTAATATAACCGCCCGCCTGTATAATTCGGTCAAAGGAAGAGCGGTCAACTACTAAATCTTTAATAACCGGAAAAGCCTCTGCACGCCAAGGCTCAATCCAAATGGTATCACCATCTTTAAATGCCCGCATGTGCAGTTGGCAAGTAGTTGTTCCTTGCCAAGGGCCATGTGGACGGCCGTTAATATACATGCTACACATACCGCAAATACCCTCGCGGCAATCGTGGTCAAAGGCTACGGGGTCTTGTTTGGCTTGTACCAATTGTTGGTTTAGCATGTCTATCATTTCTAAAAACGACATGTGCTCACTCACACCATCTAAGGTGTAAGTTTCAAATTTGCCGGCAGTAGTGCGGTTTTTTTGACGCCAAATTTTAAGTGCTAGTTTCATAATGAATAATGATGGTAATAATGATATTAATGATAAGTATCCGGTTTTTTTGTATCAGTTGAAGAAGCAATAAATAAATAAAAAAATAATTTAATTATTTGGTGCACCTGCGTTAATCCACATCTCAATTTTGTAAAGGTCGCAGGCGGGTAATTTGTCGCCGCCTTGTGGCATTTCGGGAAAACCTGAGCTATGCGATATTGCACCCAAAAAACTGCCATTATCTACTTGTGTTTTTATTTGTTCGTAAGCTTCAAATAGTATGCCACCACTTAAAGAGCCATCGCCGCTATGGCAAACTATACAATGATTCTCTAACAATGGTTGTATATAATTAGCAAATGTTATGTTACTCGTATCGCAGTTAGCTGGTAAACTTGGGTATAGGTCGGCTTCGTTGTCGTAGTAACAGGCAGGTAAAATGCTGGTAAATACAAAAAAGCTTATTGCTGTTATTATTGTTGGAACTAAGTTTATAATGCGAGATTTTTTTGTTGGAGTTAATGTCATAAGGAGTAAAAAATAAAATATTTTATGGTAGTGTATTGTAAAAACAAAAAAAAGATACGTAGCTATAGTATAATATAATATAATTTATATACTGCCTTCGTAAAGTTCAAAGCCCCAAAAACCGCACTCTAATGGCCCGTTAAATAAAGTTAGTTTTTTGTTTGGGTGCAGGCCAATTTTGCGTAGGGCAATTTTGTTGCTACTAATTACCCAGGCGTTGTAGTCGGTGGCTTTGTGTTTTAACCACGAGCCTAAACGCTCGTATAGTGGGGCGGTTTCGTCAAATTCGCCAAGGCGTTGGCCGTAAGGTGGGTTAGTTATTAAAAATCCGGGGGCTTGGGGTAAGGGTGTATTTTCAAAATCGCAGCAGGTAAAGTCTATATAATTTTCTACGCCGGCGCGGTCGGCATTATTTTTGGCCACCGATAAGGTATAGGCATCAATATCGGAGGCAACAATAGCAGGCGATGTTGGTGCTAAAATTATGTTGCTGGGTGCAGTGTAGCGTTGTTCCCAAAGGTTTTGGTCAAAATTTGGCCAGTTCATACAACCAAACCAATCGCGGGTATGCTGTGGGGCAATGCCGTTTGCTATCATGGCAGCTTCAATGGGTATTGTTCCCGAGCCGCACATAGGGTCAACAAGTGGCAAGTGGGCTTGTTCAACCCATCCGGAAAGATGCAGCATTCCGGCAGCTAAAATTTCGTTTAACGGTGCTTCGCCCGCTTCAATTCTATACCCCCGGCGGTTAAGTGGTTCATCAGAGCTGTCTAATAATACCCGTACTTCGTCATGAAAAATATGAATCCGGATGCGCAAATTTGGGCGCTCGCGTGCTATCGAAGGGCGTGTTCCCGTTTTAGCTCTGAATTGGTCAACGATGGCATCTTTTGCTTTTAAAGCCACATAATGGCTGTGCGAAAAATAAGGCGATTTAACAACTGTTTCAATGGCAAAAGTAGTATCGGGGTTTAACCATTGGCTCCAATCATAATCGTAAATGCCGTAATATAAGCCGCGCTCGCTGTTGGCTCTAAACGAATCTATGGGCATTAGTATGCGTAAAGCGGTGCGCAACCAATAATTGGCGCGGTACATTTCGGCCAAATTGCCGTTAAAACTAACAGCGCGGTTAAATGTTTGTTGTACTTCGTAACCTAAGGCGGTAATTTCTGAAGCAAGTATAGGTTCCAATCCCTCAAAAGTAGTGGCAAGTAGGGTTTGCATGTTCGGTCGGTAATAAATTGTTTTATTGTTTTTATCCTTTATGTAAATACAAGGGCAAAAATACAACTTTAACCGGGTTTGAAAGCCCAAAACAACACAAAAACTATATTTAGCAGTAAATATTGCTTATAACGAACGAATGATGCCGGTTTTTTGTTAGTCGGAAGTACTAAGTATATGGTCAATAAGACGCTTAAATTGACGGGCAAGTAATTTTTTAATCCGGATAATTGCCGGCAATATTGTAATTTCGCGGTTTAATACTTCATTAGTTCAAATTATTTATACTATTTAGTAGCAACACATTTTAGTTAAATTTTATTAGATAACTTATCCATTTATGGCAACCAAGCAAAAAAGTTCAAACTTGCTGCGCAATATTTTAATTGTTTTAACCTTGTTTTTAATAATTATTGCCGTTACAGGCAAAAAATTAGGCTGGTTTGGTAAAGCCGAATTTACAAAAGTTGCAGTCGAAAAAGTAGAACGCCGCAGTATTATAGAAACAGTTGCGGCAACGGGTAAAGTTTATCCGGAGTTAGAAGTTAAAGTTTCGGCAGATGTATCGGGCGAGGTTGTTGAATTGTTGGTACAAGAGGGCGACTCGGTAAAAGCCGGCCAATTACTGGCTAAAATCAATCCGGACTTATACGAATCGGCTATTGAGCGGGCAGAAGCGGCGGTAAATGCTTCAAAATCGGGCAAAGCCAATGCCGAGGTGGGTATAGACCAAGTAAAAGCCAACCGCAAACAGCTTGAAACCCAGTTAGCTAACGCACAAAAAACCCTTAAACGAAGCCAGCAATTATTAAACGAAAAAGTAATTGCCCAAGTTGAATTAGACAACGCCGAACTGGCCGTAAAAAATATTGAACAACAAATTGCCGCCTTAGATGCCCAACTCAATGCAACTTTTAAAAGTATTGAAGGTGCGGGCTACAACGTAAAAAGTGCCGAAGCTACCCTAAAAGAAGCCCGCGATAGCTATAAACGCACTACTATTTACGCCCCCATGAGCGGCATTGTTTCAAAATTGGGTGTTGAAAAAGGCGAGCGCGTGGTGGGCACCACCCAAATGTCGGGGACAGAGATTTTACGCATTGCCAATTTTGCCAATATTGAAGTGCGCGTTGATGTAAGCGAAAACGATATCTTGCGCGTAAACATAGGCGATACGGCAACTGTTGAAGTAGATGCGTACTTAGACCGTAAATTTAAAGGGGTAGTTACCGAAATTGCCAACTCGGCCAAAGAATTGGGCTTGGGTGCAGTTAGTACCAACCAAATTACAAATTTTACGGTACATGTGCGGCTGTTGCCAAATAGTTACGCCGACTTGTATAAAGAGTTTAAGTTTCCGTTTAGGCCGGGTATGTCGGCCTCGGTTGATATACAAACCAAAAAACTTAATAATGTTTTAACCGTTCCGATACAGGCCGTTACCACCCGCGAAGACTCGACCAAAGAAAAAACAAATCCGGAAGATGTAAACCTCTACGAATTGGTATTTGTACACGACCAAGGCAAGGTACATATTCAAAAGGTAAAAGTGGGCATTCAAGACGAAACCTATATTGAAATTATAGACGGATTAACGGGCAACGAAGAGGTTGTAGCAGCGCCATACAGAGCCATTTCTAAAAAACTTAAAAACGACCAAAAAGTTACCGTTGTTACTAAAGAGGCCTTGTACCAAAAAGAAAATATTGACGCTTCAAAAGACGAGGAAAACGGCGGTAAAGATTAAAAAAAAATATCCGGATAAAACCCTGCAAACGCATAAATAAATATTCTATTTTAACTAACTGCTTATTTTATTTCCCCTTTTATGAACAATTTTATACCCACCGAACTACCACCTACTCGCCCAACAGCTACTAAGTGGGGTCTTATTTTAGCTATGGCAAGCATTGTACTTACCATGGTGTTTTTTATTGCCAATATAAACATGACCACCTCGCCTCTGCGATTTTTATCTTGGGTTATCATGGGCATTACCTACTATATGGCTATTGCCGAGTACCGCAACCAAGTAGCTGGCGGCTACCTAACCATAGGGCGTGCCGTAAATTTAGGCTGGTGGATGGGCTTGACAACCGGTATTTTAGCAGGCATCTTTATGTATATTTATATAGGTTTTATAGATACGCAGTTTGCCGAAAACATATTAACAAACACCGAAGAAAACATGCTTAAAAGTGGCCAAAGCCAAGAAACCATAGACATAGCACTTGCTTACACAAAACCATTTGTTACACCACCTGCAATGGCCGCCATGACGGTAGTTTCAAATATTTTTATGGGCATTATTGTTTCGTTAATAATAGGCCTAATTTTAAAAAGAGACCCTAACAATGCCATATAGCTAACTATCTAATAGCCAGTAAAACTAATTAAAACAGCTTATTTTATACTTTTTTCCTTGATTTAAACTATTGTGCAATCGAAACCTATTTTTTGGGGTCTGGGTGGCGGTATTTTGGGGTGCTCTTTTTTGCTTATAATTTGGCAGCAACAAGCAACCAACTACTTAAACTGGGCAGGTATGGGTTCAATGTTTTGGGTAATGCTATCCATTATAGGTATGGCATATAATGCCCCCTTGCCCCCGCGCGATGTAGTTGCGTTTCGCAAACTGCTAAAACCGGTATTTTCAGCCTCGCTAATTGCCTTGGCAATTTTAAGCATTTTTCATTATCTGCTGTATAATTATATTGACCCATCAATGCCCGAAACCTATCGCCAATGGATGATGGAACAAATTAAGGCCGAAATGAACCAGCCCAATGCCCCTACACAAAAATTGCAACAAGAGCTGGCAGAATGGCAAACCGCCGACCTTAAACTTACACTCGGCGGGGCATTACAGCGTTTTGTGTTTTTTATTTTTACTGCTTTTTTTTTAGCAGCGGTAACTACCTTAATAGCACTAAACACGCGCAAATGGCCTAAACCATAGATAACTATAGCATAATCTTCGGTGTTAATTTAGTTATAAACAGTTAAATTGTAATTTCAAACGCACCCAACCACTTAGGGTGCGTTTGCGTTTTATTTGTTTATGGCCAACCCGCACTCAAGTAGCTGAAACCTAAGCATTTCATCATCAGGATAAGCAACAATTACCTTACTATCATTAACCGGCATTTTTATAACTCTGCTTTTTTTGAGAAACCCATTTTTCTTGCTTTGTGGCATACTAATAATTACGGTTGTTGGCATTGACGGATGTAAAAAACCACAACCTCCGGATATACCTTCCACACCTAAAACCACCTTGTTTTACGAAGTATATCATCATGAGTGGACGGTTGGCAATATTGCTGTTTATATTAAAGGCCAAACCGATACCATGTCGCTGCCTTATTTATTAAGCGCTGACTTGGCAACCTTCGACAGTAGCACCCAGGCAAGCCCCATAGGCGATGGAAAAATTGGCCCCCTACCTGCCGGCAACTATTATTTATATGCAAACGGGTTCGATAAAATTTGGGGCGACACCGTTGGCGGGGGCAAACAAATTACCATTTTACCACCGAAGGCCGATACGCTTAGATATATCCGGATAAATACCAGCGAATAGACATGCAGCAGAGCAATATTTTGACCCGTTCGCTCTTGTAGGCATTATTCCGGATTTTTATCAAGCAGTCAATAAATACCTATCGCAACAAAGTAATATTGCCATTGGTTTGTATTAACTGGCCTGCCTCATTTTCATACATAAACATAAACACATAAACGCCCACTGGCGCGGGTCTAAATCCATTGCCAGCCAACAAGCCATTCCAGCCATCGTTCGGGTTGGTACTATCAAACACGCGGTTGCCCCACCTGTCGTAAACAGCTAATCTAAATTGTTGTAAAGGCAAAGCCGTATTAACTTTTGGCCTAAAAACATCGTTAATACCATCGTCATTCGGCGAAAAAGCCGTTGGAATAGTAACTGCCAAAGGTGGTGGCGGTGGCGGCAAGCTACAATCTTTAAAAGATATTTTAACAACCGATGCCGAGCCTTCGCAGCCATCAATGGTTTGAGTGGCATAAAAGCTAAACGTTTGCCCAATTTCCGGATTAGTTATTGTTGGCAAAAATGTTTCTTGGTTTGTGGCCAATAAATTGGTCAAGCCTGCATTGCCGTACCAGTTAATAATAGCATTAGGCAAGGGCGTGGCAGTAAGCGGAGCTAATAAATCGGTAATACAATAAACAGCATCGGGGCCAAGTGCCGGGCTGGGCGGCAGTGCGCTAACACTTATTTTTACTATGCCTGCATTGCCTTGGCAGCCATCAACTGTTTCGGTAACGTAGTAGGTAGCGGTAGTATTAGGCGCTATGGTGGGTGGCGTAAAATTGTTTCCAGCTGCTAACGGGTTACTTAAATCACTATCGCTATACCATTGCAGCAGGCCGTTTTTATTGGGTGTGGCTACAAGCGCGGGCATGGGTTGGCCTTGGCAAATAGTTGTATCGGGCGGCAGTAGTGGCGGGTCGGGCAATGGTGTAACTACCAGCAAAAACAATGCGGGCAAACTTTCGCAGCCATTAGCCGTATTAGTGGCAAAATATAAATTATCACCTGTTTGTACAACTAATGGTTTAAAGCTCAATCCGGTGCCTAACGAGGTTGTCAATAAAGGGTCGTTGTACCAATTTACTAACCCTCCCAAAGGCAGGTCCACAAAAAATGTAGGAAGCTCAGCGCCATCACAAATTGTAAAATTAGCATCGCCATTTATTGTGGGCATTAGTGGCGCATCGGGGGCGTTGATGCCTGCGGGCACTATGCCGGTTTGGCAAAACTCGTCCTTAACCATCACCGCATAATTGCCTTTACTTAAGTCCGTAAAAATATTACTTGCTTGCCATGTCAATCCACCATCAATTGAATACTCGTAATTGCCGCTACCGCCCGATCCTGTAATAGTTAAACTGCCATCGGTAGCTAAACAGGTGGTAGCATTGGTGGGTGCAATATTGGCAATTTGGGGCAAATCGTGAACTACAACGGTTGCTTGTGCTGCGGAACCTTGACAATTATTGACTGTTTCGGCTACATAATAAATTGTTGTGCCAATGGTAGATGCAGGCGTATAGCTGTTTCCGGATGCAATAAGGTTGGATAAAGCAGCATCGGCATACCAATTAAGGCTACCACCACTTCCGGATGCAGTTAGTGGCAATATAGGGTCGCCCAAACAATATTCAACATTAGTTATTAGCAGTTGGGGTGCTGGAGGCAGTGCATTTATGGTAACGCTTACTGTTGCGGCGTTGCTTGCACAAAGGCCGTCATTTTCGGTAACATAATAGATAGTTGTTCCAGGCGTTGGAGGTGGCGTAAAACTGTTTCCGGATGTTATGAGGTTTGTTAAAGCGGCATCAGCATACCAATTAAAAACACCACCACTGCCCGATACTGTTATTGGTGCAATCACATCGCCCTGGCAATATACCGCCATTGCAATACTTGGTGTAGGCATGTTGGGTTTTGTAGGGGCATTAATGGTTAAGTTTTGTATCGTTTCGGCGGTGCAAAAATCGTCTTTCACTAAAACAGCATAATCTCCGGCGGCGAGGTTGGTAAAGCTATTTAAGGCTTGCCAAGTATTTCCGCCATCAATACTGTATTGGTAATTGCCGTTTCCACCATTAGGCGTAATAATAATGCTGCCATCGGGGGTATTATTACAATTCGCTAAATCGTTAGCTTGTGCTGTAAACATAGGCAGTTCGTAAATGGTTACACTTACCGATGCGGGCGTGCTTATACAGTTGCCAAGCGTCTCGACTAAATAATACGTTGTTGTACCAAGTATTGAAGGTGGCGTAAAACTGTTTCCGGATGCAACTACTGTCGTTAATCCAGCATCGGCGTACCAGGTAAGCGTGCCGCCGCTATTGGCGCTGCCTGTTAAAGTTTGTATAGCTTCGTTTTGGCAATAAGTAACGTTATTAGCACCGTTTAGGGTAGGGGCGCCGGGTGCGTTGGGTGCGGTAATTATTAAAGTTTGGCCTGTAATGCTGCACATGCCGTCTGTTACTAAAATTGGGTACGAGCCTGCGCCAAGGCCAACAAAATTGCCCGATGTTTGCCATGTTGCGCCACCATTAATACTAAATTGATAGCTACCGTTTCCGCCGCTGGCTGTAATAGTTATACTGCCATCGGTTAGGCCACAGTTGGTAATGTCGGTAGCCGTTTGAAGGTCTATTTGTAAGGTATTAACTGTTGCCGTTAAAGGCAAAACCTCCGACAAGCAACCTGTTAATGTGTCTTGTATGGCAGCGTACAAAGTGGTGTCGTTGGTTAAGTTTGGTATTGTTTGCTGGGTTACACCACTATTGTTAATAAGGTTGGTTAAAGTGCTGTCGCTGTACCAGTTTAGGGTAAAGCCGGGTAGCGGGGGCAAAACGGCTAAAAAGGTGGTGTTATTAGGGCAAACATAGTTTATTGTATTGGCGGCATCGGGTTGCGGTGGCGGCGGTACAGGCAGGGTAAGGTCGTAAGCGTAAATGGCTTGGCCAGGTTGCGCCCATACTACCCAATGGCCGTATTGCGCGGGCTGTGCGTTATTGCCCAAAGGGGCATTTTCGGCAGGATTTGTGGTGGTTGTGGCAGCCAAATCATATACTTGTACGGTGTTGTTATTGGTATAGGTAAGGTAATTGCCCTGTAAACTTAAAGGTCGCGGGTCGGTATCTGTTGTAAGCAAAAGGGAGCCACCAAAAATAGGATTGGCAAAATCATAATAAAACAAGCCATATTGCCCGCTGCCAATATCATCTGCCCACACCATTTGAAGGTCGTTTTGCACCAAGCCCGAAGCTTGGGGGCTTGTATTGGTTAAATTGGCAAATAAAACAGGGCTGGGTTTAGCATCGAGCAGGTTATAATACCAAAGCCCTGCTGTGGTTTGAAACACAAAATAATGCTCCTCAAAAGATAAAGGCCAAACATCGGCTTGGGGATTATAAGTAATATTAAGTGCGCCTACGCCGGCATTGGTGTGGTCGTACATAAATAAGTCATAATTGTTTGACGAAACCTCGCCTGCCCATATAATATAATTGCCCCAAATTAAAGGCCGCCGGTCGTTTTTGTTGGCGTTGTTGCTTATATTTACGGCGGGGTTGCCGGGTTTATTGGTGTCGAACAAGTAAATATCATAATTAGTGCTGCCTGCACTTTCTTGACCCTCCCATACTGCAATATTGCGATAAATATCCGGATTAGCATTAATGGTGCCGGCGCTGTTCGACATATTTACCCCACCTGCAATAGGCGTATTTATATTGTTAAAAAATATATCGGCACTTGTAGCGCTGTAATTGGCTTGCCAAACCACAATCGAGTCGTATAAAATAGGATTTACGTTGCCTTGTGCGGCAGCAGCACTCATTAGGTTTTGAGTTTGATTAGGGTCGGCAAGATTGAAATGGTAAATTTGTGCCGGATTACCCGCTTGCCAAACTATATTATTGCCCCATATATCCGGATTTTGTTCGTTACTTAAACCACCCTCCGAAACTATTACCGGATACCCGCAAACGGCGGCAACATACTCGCTGCAATTACCCACTTCTCCGGTAAAATCTTTAATACATCCGGTATTAATTGCTTTGATTGAAATATCATAAGTATCACCCGGTTTTAGGCCACTTAACATAAACCACTCGCCGTTAAAAATTTTGGCCTTACTGCTTTTACCGTCTCCGTTATTAGTTATATAGTACGATTCGCCCACCTCGCCCATAACGCTTATATTTACAAAGATTTGGCCATTAAAACAATACATTGGGCCCGGAATAATAGAAAAATCGTGGAGGTTTACCGGCAACTGAATCAACTCGCCAATACAACCATTGGCATCTTGCACACCTATCCAGTAGGCTATATCGCCAAAATACTTTGGGTTATAGGCCTGCCCTGTTTTTATTATATGGTCGGGTGCGCCCAAAGGATGGTTAAACCAAACAAATTTAGCTCCGCCAGGCAATCCACCCTGAACTAATAAATTTGGCTCTTGCTCGGCGCAATAATCGCCTAAAAATGAAGAGGGTATTTGCGGTTTCTGTGCACTGCCTACGCTAATGGTTTGGTTTTTTTGGTAAACGCAACCCTGATGGTCAATAGAGAGGGTGTAGGTAGTGGTTTGTGTTGGAAAAAATTCGGGGTTAAGTGGGTCTGTGGCATCTACAAAAGCCGCCGGCGACCAAGTAAATACGGTTCCGGGCTGTGGTGCTGCGCCACACAAACCTAATTGTATGTATGGCATTGCATTGGTGGTAGTAGCATCGTTTAGGTAGCAGCCCGAGCTGTTGTTGCCGTTGGCATACACCACCTTTTTAGGCGTTAGCGGAGTAGGGTTCAATAAATATACGTTATCGACTCCTCCGGGTGCATTGCCGGTTTGGTTATCGTAACAAACTTCTAAAACTAAGTCGCTAACACCATCCCAATCGTAGGGGGTGGGCAGGGTAAAAGTGTTCCATCCGGCGGTTGGTGTGTACTGGGCAGCCGTGTAAACAATTATTAATCCGGTTTCAAAATCTACGGGATTGCCCAATTTTGGTGACCTGCAGCCCATACTTATGGTAAAATTTTCGTAGGGGTTTTTGCTAAATACCGCCGTAACATTAAACCCCACTGATGTTACCGTATTGCCCATGCAAGACATGGTTTTTTTATCGGGCTTAATTAAGTATTGTGTTCTTGCGTCTTCATAGATGCCCCTAAATGGGGTGGTAATACCGGTTTTATCAAAGCCTTTATTTATTTCGTAAATTCCCGATGGGGCTGTAGCATCGCATCCGGTTGTACTAAGCCCACAAGCAAAGGGTTTCATAATTACTTGGGCAGTAGTAGTTTCGCTGATACAAACAACCGAGTCGGCAAGACAAAAATTGGCATTTTGCAGTATTCCGTCAAGAATAACGGCAGTAGTTTTGCTTATGGTGCATCCGGTTATTTTATGCGAGGCTGTTATGGTGTAGTTCATACTTTTATCCGGATAAACAAAGGGGTTGGGGTCAAAAATATCACTGATTTTATAGGCCGGATACCAAATTATAGCATACAAGGCGGGGTCTAAATTAGTAAATATTTGGCTGGTATCGTACAAACAAATATGTGATTCGGGATTTAACGGCATGTTAAAATCGGCTACTACCGATACTGTAATTTGGTCGGTATTACTGCATCCGTTTGTTAAATCGCTGGTAATGGTATAAGTAGTGGTGGCATTAGGAGCCAGGCTTACTACGCTGCCGTTGGGTTGTAAAAAAGTAACGCCCGCCATAGGCGACCACGTAAAATTACTGCCGCCTGTAACTTCAACCGTCAAGGGGCCCCCAGCGGGGCAATAGCCTAAATCGGGGCCGGCATAAGTAGCATCTAAAACTTCAATTAAAACCGAAAAAGTTTGTTTTGCCGGAAAAGCGCAATTGCCATCGTTGGCCTCAATGGTTAACAAATGGGTACCAATATCGGCTTTGGTTGGGGTATAGCTAAAATTAATAGTAGCCGGGTTGGTGCCGGTTACAGTTAATATTGCGCCTGGTGTTGCCTGCGCGGCATTGTGGGTAATACTTAACTGATTTGAAATATTGGGGTCGGTAATGCTAAGCGTAAACGACATGGGCGTGTTGGGGCATAAACTTAATTGATTGATGCCGGTTTCAGTTGCGCCTGTTACATTTTGCACGCCACCCGATATGGTTGGTGCTACATTGGCACAGTTTGGGTCGTTTTGGTCGAAAATAATAAATTGTAGTTGCCGCATAATGGCACCAATTTTTTGGCCCGATTTGTTGTATTGTGTTACCAACAGCGTTGCCGATGCGTTTTGATTGCCGTCGGGAGTAAAACTAAACTGCCCATTATTGCCCGAAAACCCAAAATTATACGCCGGAAGGGTGTGTAGCGGATAGGTGGCACTTAAAACGGAAGTATAACCAATAGGTACGCCTTGCACATTTTGCGGGTTTATTAACTCGAACACCAACGAGTCGCCTTCGGCATCAATAGCGCCATTATTATAGGTAAAGGCTTGGTTGCCACACAAATAAGCAAAGGGCAAATAAGTAAACTTGGGCGAACTGTTGCAAAGTCCGTTTGCATTGTTAATAATGGCAGTTGCGTTAATATCTTGGTCGCCGGGGTTTTGCAAATTGGTTACTTCAAAACTTCGGCAGCATAAATTGTAAAATAATTGCCATTGCGCACAAGCTTGCTCAAAAGTAACCAAACCCTTGTATTGGTATTGCTCAATACCCTCGTAACTGCCGCCGTTGCAAGTGCTTTGGGCTATATAGGCGGGGCATAATGCCGAAACCTCGGTGGTTGTAGCTAATTTAAGCGGAATTTTAAAACTGTTGGCACCGGGGCAGCTAATTGGGGTGGCATCTATTTGTATGTTTAATGGTGCGGGCGAACCCCCACAGTCGCGGTAAAAATTAAGTTCAATTTCGTAAGTATCGGGGCCAAGGCAGGTATAGGCAATATCCATAGCCAAACCATGCGATGCGCGGGCGTTAAAAGTGCTTCCGATAAATAGCAGCAAGCCAACAAAAGCAAAAAAAACAGCAATTAGGTTGTTAAAACAAGTTGTGTTGTTGCCAATAAAAAAACGGCAGCAATAGTTATACTGATTGGGTAAAATTTTGGGCATACAATTCAAGGCGTTTAAAAAACAGAAAGCAAAGTTAGCATTTTTAAAGTGGTTACTTTGTTTTATCTACAAGGGTATATCCGGAGAATTAGTTTAGTTGGTTTAAAGCCATCCGGAACTTTATAAACTGATTGAAATAGGGAATAGTTGCCTAATGAAATTTAGAATTTGTCTATATAAGTGAACAAATCTGACAAAAGCGTGTTATCTTTGCATATTATTTTAATCATCTCCCTTCTATTTGTTATATATCGCATGTTAAAATTTCCAATATACTTGGATAATAGTTCCACTACGCCTGTTGACCCACGTGTATTAGAGGCTATGATTCCATACTTTACTCACCAGTTTGGCAATGCGGCCAGCCGTAGCCACCCCTTTGGCTGGCATGCCGAAGAAGCCGTTGATTATGCCCGCGAACAAATTGCCCAACTTATTGGTGCAACCAGCGAAAAAGAAATTATTTTTACATCGGGGGCTACCGAAGCCGACAACTTAGCCCTAAAGGGTGTTGCCGAAATGTATGCACGCAAAGGTAATCATATTATTACCACAGTTACCGAGCACAAAGCTATACTTGATACGTGCAAAATATTGCAAAAAAAAGGCATTCAGGTTACTTATTTAGAGGTTGGCCCCGATGGTATGCTCGATTTGAATACCCTGCGCAACGCCATGACCCCCCAAACCATATTAGTTAGCGTTATGATGGTTAATAATGAAATTGGAGTGCGCCAAAATATTGAAGAAATTGCTAAAATTGCCCACGCTGGCGGCGCTTTGTTTATGACCGATGCGACACAAGCCGCCGGAAAAATACCAATTGACGTAAACAAAATGGGTATTGACTTAATGGCATTTACTGCGCATAAAATGTATGGCCCCAAGGGTATTGGCGCCTTGTACGTAAGGCGGCAAAATCCACGGGTAAAAGTAACTGCTCAAATGGACGGCGGCGGCCACGAGCGCGGTATGCGGTCGGGAACACTTAACGTGCCGGGCATAGTGGGTTTTGGCAAAGCTGCCGAACTGTGCCGCTTAGAAATGGAAACAGATGCCCAAAGGATAGGTTTGCTGCGCGATAAACTCGAAAATGCCCTGCTCGAAATGGAAGAATCCTATTTAAACGGCCATAAAGCCCAACGCACACCGTATATTACCAATATATCGTTTAAATATGTTGAAGGCGAGGGGTTAATGATGGGTTTTAATAAAGATATTGCCGTCTCGTCTGGCTCGGCGTGTACCTCTGCCTCCCTCGAGCCAAGTTATGTGCTTAAAGCACTTGGCTTAGACGACGAACTGGCGCACTCTTCTATACGGTTTAGCCTTAGCCGGTTTACCACCAATGAGGAAATTGACTATGCCATTAATCACGTTAAGAACGCCGTGAACCGGATGCGCGAAATGAGTCCACTTTGGGAAATGTTTAAAGAAGGCATTGATATAAAATCTATTCAATGGGCCGGACATTAACCAGAAGCAAAAACAGCCAAAAGAACAAACTAACTTGTTAGCCAATTAATATCGTATAGCAGACGGAAACCGCCGCATACTTGCGCTTTCGGCTATATAGTTGGTTATAAGTTGATTAAATTGGGCTTCGTTAACTTTTTTGCCTTTTAATTTTTTTGGCAATTTTAGTTGGCTGCTTACATTTTGAAAATTAATACTTTGTGCTGTAATTAGCACATCGCCATCATTTACCATAACTTCTAAAATTAAACCCGGAAGCCCGAAATATCGCTCAGGCCCTGCCGATACAGGAATTGCATCGGTAAACCAAGCTGTAACTTTTTGGTTCCGGATACTGTCATCTAAAACGGCTTTCATACACACGTAACCGTTAATATCTTTTATTTCGTTCATTATGCGCCATTTTGGGGGGCGCAAACTGTCAGTAAGTAAATATAAATTATCTATCATTTCGTGTTGCTCGGTAGCAGTGCTATTTTTAAAATCGCGGGCAACAAGGTAGGTATCAGGCCGCCAGGTATAACGGCCATCTTCCGACTCGGCGCGGTCGTTGGTGTAGGTGTATAAACTGCGCGAAGGACTAAAATATAAGTTCATCAAAATTTTATATCCTCCCCAATTTTTTCCGGTTTGCTGCATTCTGTCTTTTTGTTCTTGGCTTAGGTAGGTGGCGCGCTGTTGTAGTTTGCTCCATTGCATCGTCCGTTCGTAAGTTACCAAGCCCTCAAAACGCGAGGCAGTGTTATTTGCCGGCTGGTTATGGTTGTTAGTTGAAGTAGCGGGTGTGGTTTGGGCTACTACTATCGTCAAACTACTAAATAGTAAGCATAATATAAGGATAAAACTTGCCTTTTTCATGGCTAAAATTAGGTGATAGATGTTTTTTTAGTTAGACAGAGTAGAACTAAAATGTTTTAAAATAAAAATAAAATTAAATTATCCGGATTAAATGAACGAGGCAATACTATTTATTCTTTGTGAAGGTACTGTATTTACTGCGTCTTTTTTCCGGAATTAAATAATAATTATAAATTGAATTTGCATCGTTTTGTTCACTACAACAGGCTATAAACTTGCTTTTTATTCCTGGTCAGTATTAAATAATTTCGATTGCGCGTCTTGATTATTGTTGTTGCCGTTATTTCCCCATTTGGCTTCGGTTTGTTGGTTAAGACGCAGCAATTGGGTATCAATACGCCGCCATTCGGTTTGGGCATTTTGCCAAGCCTGCCAAGCATTTTGCAGTTGTTTGCCTGCCTTGTCGGCGTGCTCTTCGTATAGTTTAAGCCGGCGTTGCAAATCGCCTAATTTTTGTAGTACTTCACGTGCCGATTGCTCAATTTGCAAAGCATTTAAGCCATGAAGAATGGTTTCTAAATAGGCATAAAACGAAGCCGGCGACACCATAACCACTCGTTTTTGCCAGGCATAGGTTAATAAATCATCGCTGGCATTATTATGCGCTTGTAATATATAATAATACACTCCTTCGGCGGGTACAAACATTAGCGCAAGAGGCAGGGTGTTTTCGGCGGGGTCAATATAGGCGGCGGTTTCGTCAATGCGGCGGCGCACATCGGCCCTAAAAGCTTTGTCTAAAGCAAGGCGCTGGTTTGAGTCGGTGGTTTGGTGTAAGGCAGTGTATTTCTCGAGGGGAAACTTGGCATCAATAGGCACAATTTGGCCGCGGATAAACAAAGCGGCATCTACAATTTTTCCCGAACCAAACCGATATTGTAACACAAACTGCTGCGGGGGTAATACTTGTGTTAGCACCTGACTTAATATATGCTCGCCTAAAATACCCCTCTGCTTGGGGTTTTGCAAAATCCGCTCTAAAGACTGCATTTGATTAGCCAACAATACAATACGTTCGTTTGCCTGGTGCAGTTCGCCAAGTTGTGTGCCTAAATCTTTAAGCAAATGTTGGTGAGTTTGTTGCTGGTGAAGCAGGGTTTGAGTGTTTTGCTGTTGGTGTTGGCCAATTTGGTTGGCAATATGGTCAAGACGGCCTTGAATTTCGGTTCGCCCCATTTGGTCGTTGGCCGATATTTGGTGGCGCAAATCGGTAAGTAAAGGCAACAACATTTGTAAGGTTATAGAATCGGTATTATTTCCACTCGTGCTGTTTCGTTTATACTGTTGCAGCAATAAATAAACAACCGCTAACAGCGCACTTAAAATAAGACTGCCAAACAGCAAAAGCATTTGTTCTAAATCGGCCACAACAAATAAATATAATGTTAATTAAATGTAAATGCAATAAATAAAACTGTTGATTATTGTTTTTATCAGACCTTTCCTAGTTTTAAAATACGTTATTTTATATAGCCTGCGGTTGTAAACACTTGTGTTAGCAAATTGGCATTTTTTACCAAGTAGGTATGCAAGCCAAGAGCTGTGGCTCCGGATGTATTTTTTGGGTTATCGTCTAAAAATAAAACTTTATCGGGTGGTTGTTGCAAATAATTAAGCACCGTATTAAAAACAACAGGCTCGGGTTTTATTGCCTTTAGTTTAAAGGAGCAGAAAATATGTTCAAAAACCGATAGTGCTTGTGTGTATTTTTGTTGCCAATAAGGCGTGTGCACGGCGTTAGTGTTTGTTAGGGCAACCATCCGGAAATTTTTTGACAATTGGGTTAATAGCTTATCAATATCCGGATATATGTTTAAATAAATATCGTTCCATGCTTGCCAAAAACGAGTTGCATCTATGGGGCGTTTTAACTGCATTAACAAGGCTACTTGTTTTTTAAATTGGGTAGGGGTTAATTGCCCGGCTTCGAATTTGAACAAAATGGTTTCAAACTCGGGGGTATAGGTAATTTTTATGCCTGTTAATTGTTGCCACTGGGTAAATACGCGCTCAAAATCGTAGTCGAATACCACTTTGCCTAAATCAAAAATGATAGTGTTTATTTGATTTGGGGGCGGCAATATTGCTGCTGTCGGGGTAATTGACTGCATTATCCGGCAAAACAATTGTTATTTGTAGTTTTTGGCAATAAATAATCCATTTTAGTACATCCATCCATCTATCCAATTAAATTAAATTAAATTAACTTAATTACACATTTTTATGTAGAAATGCTGATTCTTCGTTGGGGTTTGGTGGGTTGTTCGTATTTGTATTAGTATTTGAAATATAGCTACTTGTATGGTAGCTGTTGCGATTATTAATACGGTCGCTGGGTTTAATATCGCGCAGGTTTAGCTGCAGGGCAACATTTTCGTTATAAATGTTTTCTTGTAGGGTAAAACAAACATCGAAGGGTTGGCCATTACTGATTTGCTTTAAATAATGTCCTAAATTATAACCAATTCCTTTGGCTAATACCGATGAATTGAAGGAGCGGGCACTTAATTTTAAATGATTATTGCCTACCACTGCCGACCATCCGGTATTAATTAGTCCGCGACTAATAAAAACAGGTTTCATGTTTTCGGGGCCAAATGGTGCAAACTGTCGTAATATATTGTAAAATTTGGGGCTTATGTGCCGAAGGTCTAATTCGGCATCTATTTCAATTTCCGGAATTAGCATATCATCTTCAATGGTATCGTTTACTACTTGTTCAAATTTTTCAATAAACAAGGGCAAGTTTTCGCGTTTGAGGGTTAAGCCTGCTGCATATTTATGGCCGCCAAATTGGTCTAACAGGTCGCTACAAGCATTTAGGGCTTGGTATAAGTCGAAGCGGGCTACCGAGCGAGCCGAGCCAGTTATAATATCATCTTCGTTTGAATTGGTAAGAATAACCGTAGGGCGATAATATTTTTCGAGCAGCCGCGAGGCAACTATTCCAATCACACCTTTATGCCAATATGGGCGGTACAGTACGGTAGTTTTGCGGTTTTTTGTTTGCTCATCGGTGTCTAAAATTCGCATTGCTTCTTCGGTTATATCGCTATCAACCTGCTTTCGTTCGGTATTTTTTTCTTGCAGCACATCGGCACCTTCTTTTGCTTTTCCCACTTCTTGCGACAATAGCAATCGCACAGCGTCGCGGGCGTCGTCCATACGGCCTGCAGCATTAATGCGGGGTGCAATAATGAACACAATATCGGTAATACCCACTTTAGGGTTGCGAACACTTTGCTGAATTAGCGAGCGTAGCCCAGGGCGTGGGCTGCTATTTATTTTTTTAAGGCCAAAAAAGGCCAATACGCGGTTTTCGTCGGTAATGGGTACAATATCGGCTGCAATGCTTACGGCTACTAAATCTAAAAGGTTGGCAACGCGGTTAAACGGTATATCGTATTTTAGGGCAAAAGCCTGCATAAATTTAAAGCCAATGCCGCAGCCACTAAGTTCTTTGTACGGGTATGGACAGTCTTCTCGTTTGGGGTCAAGAATGGCAAATGCCGGAGGAAGGTTGTCGTTGTCGGGCAGGTGGTGGTCGCAAATTATAAAATCAATACCATGTTCGCGGGCATAAGCCACCTGATTTCGGGATTTAATGCCGCAATCTAAAGAAACAATGAGCGAAAACCCGTTTTGTTTTGCCCAGTCAATGCCCGTCATTGAAACACCATAACCTTCTTTGTAGCGATCGGGTATATAATAGTCGAGGTCGTAATGAAAGTCTTTTAAAAAACTGTACACTAAAGCAACTGCGGTTGTGCCATCCACATCGTAGTCGCCGTAAATTAAAATTTTCTCTTTATTGCGCATAGCGCGGTCAAGGCGTTCAACAGCTATATCCATATCTTTCATCAAGAAAGGGTCATATAGATGTTCTTCTAACGAAGGGCGGAAAAACTTCCGCGCCTCATCATACGTCCGGACCCCGCGCTGAACTAATAATTGGCATAAGGTTCTGTTAATTTTAAGTTCGTTGTACAGTTCTTCAATTGCTTTTTCATCCGTCTCTTTAATAACCCACTTTTTATCATTATACATTTAGTAAATATTTATCGCTACAAACGAGTTTTTTGGGTGCTGATGGCTGGCAAGCCCAAAACAGTTGTTAAAATACTACAATTTATTATTTGCTGATTAATTAAACTGCAGCTAAAAACATACGATAACTCGGTGTTTGTTTGGTTTCCGGATTACTTGGTTATTGTAAAAGTTTGCTCCGGATAAAAAATTTTATACACATAAAATATTAACTTTATTTAAACAAAATTTTTATAATAATTGTCAATAAAAACAATTTAGTTTATTGGCAATATCCAACCTTTGGCAAAATTAGTTTAAAAATATTAATTTTGTTACAATTTTTTTAGTTTTGCTAAAATATTTTTTTATAAATGCAGTTTGCTGGTTAATTAATGGCATTAAAATTAGCGAGTATTTGCTTCTTAGTTAGGCTGTTTAGGTTCAAAAAAAAATGAAGCTGACGGTTTAATTTAGGCCACAAAGTGTTTTAATCTCGTCAATATATTGTCTGTGGTTAGCTAAACGTGGTACTTTGTGTTGGCCACCTAATTTTCCTTTGCTTTCAAGCCATTTGTAAAATGTGCCGGGTGGTACAGCGTGCATCACTAAGGGTTTCATTGCAATATTTTTGTAGCGTTTGGCTTCGTAGTCCGAGTTAAGTTGTTGTAGTGCCTCGTCGGTAAGTTGGGCAAAATATTGCAAATCATCGGGCAGTTGGGCAAATTCAACCAACCACTCGTGGCCGCCATTGCCGGTATTGCTAAAGTAAATGGGTGCGGCGGTATATTCGCGCACTTGCATGCCTGTTTGAGCGCAGGCGCGGGCAATAGCTTGGTCGGCATTATCAACAATTACTTCTTCGCCAAAGGCATTGATAAAATGTTTTGTCCGGCCGGTAACTTTTATCCGGAAAGGGTTTATGGATGTAAACTGTATGGTATCGCCCAATAAATATCGCCAAAGGCCGGTATTGGTGCTAATACAAATAGCATAATTAGTATTTATTTGTACTTGGTCAAGGGTAAGCGCTTGGGGGTGCTCGGCATCTAATTGGTTTAAGGGTACAAACTCATAAAATACGCCGTGGTTGGTAAGCAACAGCATGTCGTCGCGGTTATTATCTTCTTGTATGCCAAAAAAGCCTTCCGAAGCGTTGTATGTTTGCCAATAGTGCATACCCTCGCCGCGCACAAGCTGCGAAAATTGATTACGGTAGGGCGTAAAGCTAACCCCGCCATGTATATAAAGCTCTAAATTAGGCCAAACATCGCGTAAATTAGCTTTACCCGTCATTTCAAAAATGCGTTTTATAAGTACTATTGTCCAAGTCGGAACACCTGCCAAATGGGTAATGTTTTGCGGTATGGTAGCTTTGGCCATGCGCTCAATTTTGGCTATCCACTCGTCCATAAGGGCAATATCGGTGCCAATAGCGTTGTTTATGCGCCCCACCGATGGCATGTTTTGTAATAATACTGCCGATAAATCGCCGTACTGTACACGCGGGTTAAGTTTGTTTATACTATGGCTGCCGCCCAAAACCAAGCCTTTTCCGGTATAAATTTTATGTTTGGGGTTAGCAGCTATGTATAAGGCCATAATATCGATGGCAGCTTGGTAGTGGCAAGTTTTTAAATTTTCGGAACTAATTGGAATGAATTTACTTTTATCGCTGGTGGTTCCGGATGATTTGGCAAACCAACGAATTTCGCCTGGCCATAACGTATTGGCTTCGCCGTTTAGCATCTGGTTAATAAACGGTTTTAAGCGGTCATAATCACTCAATGGCACTTGGCGCTGAAAATCGGCTATGTTTTCGATGCTTTTATAATGGTATTGTTTTCCCCAGGCAGTTTGTTTGGCACTGGCAATCAAATGATTAAAAACTTGCTCTTGGCTGGCTACCGGATATAAAACCCACTTAGCTATGTGGGGCATACGCCGCGACAAATAAGCAGTTACAACAGTATTGCGTAGGTTGGCAAACATAAATATAAAAGGAGATAGCAGTTTTATTTCAAGGAATGTTTTAAAACTAAATTTAGTTTTTGGCAAAAATACAAATTTGATGGCTATTTAGCCTAAGAAGCATCATGTATTTTTAAAAAAAATCCGGATACTTTTAAGCAAAGCATCCGGATAAAATTAATTAGTATAATTTTTTACTGTGTTGGTTTTACAGTTAATTTTGTGTTTTTTTACATCATATCGTGTCCCATTCCGCCGTGCATGTGCGCACCCGCACCAGCTTTGTCTTCGCTGGGCTTGTCAACAATTAAGCATTCGGTGGTAAGGAACATGCCAGCAATAGAAGCGGCGTTTTCAAGTGCAACGCGGGTTACTTTGGTTGGGTCAATTACACCATCGGCATAAAGGTCGCCATATTTTTCGGTGCGGGCATTAAAGCCGTAGCTACCGCCATTAGCGCGTACACCTTGCACAATTATTGAACCTTCGAGGCCTGCATTGGCAACAATTTGGCGAAGCGGCTCTTCTAAAGCGCGGCGAATAATGTCAATTCCGGTTTGTTCATCTTCGTTCTCTCCTTTAAGGTCGGTTAAGGCATCAACGGCACGAATATAAGCAACACCACCCCCCGGAACGATACCTTCTTGAACGGCAGCGCGGGTAGCATGTAGGGCATCATCAACGCGGTCTTTTTTCTCTTTCATTTCTACTTCGGTAGGCGCACCTACATATAAAACGGCAACACCACCCGACAATTTTGCCAAACGCTCTTGTAGTTTTTCGCGGTCGTAGTCGCTGGTTGTGGTTTCAATTTGGGCTTTTATTTGGTTTACGCGGGCTTTAATTTCTTCGCCTTCGCCTTTGCCGTCAACAATAGTGGTATTGTCTTTGTCAATAGTAACTTTGTCGCAACGGCCTAATTGTTGCAAGGTAGCACTTTCAAGTTTATAGCCGCGCTCTTCGCTAATTACTTGGCCACCGGTTAAAATGGCAATATCTTCGAGCATGGCTTTACGGCGGTCACCAAAGCCGGGTGCTTTAACAGCAGCCACGCGCAAGGTGCCGCGTAATTTGTTTACCACTAAGGTAGCAAGTGCTTCGCCGTCAATATCTTCGGCAATAATTAACAAGGGCCGACCTGTTTGAGCAGCTTTTTCTAAAATGGGCAACAAGTCTTTCATGCTCGATATTTTTTTGTCGTAAATCAACAAATATGGCGACTCAAGGTCGGCTTCCATTTTATCGGCGTTGGTAACAAAATAGGGCGAGATGTATCCGCGGTCAAACTGCATACCTTCTACTACGTCAACGTAGGTGTCGGTGCCTTTGGCCTCTTCAACGGTAATAACGCCTTCAATTTTAACTTTTTGCATAGCTTCGGCAATAAGTTTACCAATTTCGTGGTCGTTATTGGCCGATATGGTGGCAACTTGCTCAATTTTAGTATTGTCGTCGCCAACGTGTACCGACATATTTTTTAACGAAGCAACTACGGTTTTAACTGCTTTGTCAATACCGCGTTTTAGGTCCATGGGGTTAGCGCCGGCAGCCAAACTTTTTAAGCCGCCGTTAATAATGGCTTGCGAAAGTACGGTAGCGGTGGTAGTACCGTCTCCGGCCGAATCGCTGGTTTTTGAAGCCACCTCTTTAAGCATTTGTGCGCCAAGGTTTTCGGTGGGGTCTTCTAATTCAATTTCTTTAGCTACAGTTACGCCATCTTTGGTAACGGTAGGCGCGCCAAATTTTTTCTCAATAATAACGTTACGACCTTTAGGGCCTAAGGTTACTTTTACCGAGTTGGCCAATATGTCAACGCCGCGCTTTAATTTTTCGCGGGCATCAACTTCAAATTTAATAAGTTTTGCCATATAAGTATTTGATATAATTTTGTTTAAAAAATAGTTTTACAGTTAGAAAAATTAGATTTTTTTTGTTTTCATCCGGAATATAAGTTTGTCTAACTACAATTTCATCCGGAGTTTGAGCCGAGTATGCTATTCTATTTTGCCGTCAACTCAACTTAACTGAAATAAAGAGGTACTAATATTACAGCACGGCATAAATATCGCTTTCGCGCATAATAAGGTAGTCTTCGCCTTCAATGCTTATTTCGGTACCCGAATATTTGCCATACATAACGGTATCGCCAACTTGTACGGTCATGGGTTCGTCTTTTTTGCCCGCGCCAACGGCTTTTACGATGCCACGTTGGGGTTTTTCTTTAGCTGTGTCGGGAATAATGATACCGCCTTTGGTGGTTTCTTCGGCATCGGCAGGCTTAACCAAAACGCGGTCGCCAAGGGGTTTAATAGTAAGATTCATACTGATTATAGAATTTGTTTTTTAAATAATTACAATGTAATATTGGTTTGAAAGAAATGAAATTGAGCCAAAATAAAAATAATGGTAATCAACTACAGTCTTGTTTTAGCATTTATTGTGCCATTTTGATTTTGCCGACAATTTTACAGTTATTGCCAATTAATTGAGATTTATACTGCAATTAAACTGACATAAAGGCAGGTTGCTTTGACAAAAGCGTTTTGCTTCAGGCAATCAACCGCTTAGCTTGTTTTTATCCGGATAAAAGATTAAACCGATATAGGTGCTTTTATGCTTGGGTGCGCTTGGTAATTTTCAAAATTTATATCGTTAAATGTAAACTCGAAAAGGTTGTTAACACTTTTGTTTAAAGTTAAGGTGGGCAAAGGTAGTGGTTGCCGGCTTAATTGCAGTTTGGCCTGTTCGAGGTGGTTTAAGTAAAGATGGGCATCGCCAAGCGTATGTATAAACTCGCCTACCTGAAGGTTGCATACCTGGGCTACCAAGTGGGTAAGCAAAGCATACGAGGCTATATTAAATGGTACACCTAAAAAAATGTCGGCGCTGCGTTGGTACAATTGGCACGAAAGTTGGCCGTTTTGCACGTAAAACTGAAACAAACAATGGCACGGTGGCAAGGCCATTTTGGGTACATCGGCGGGGTTCCAGGCGGTAACAATATGCCGGCGGCTATTGGGGTTATGTTGTAGGCTTTGTAAAACCTGTGCAATTTGGTCAATGGTTTGCCCAGCTTGGCGACTTGGCCACAAGCGCCATTGATGCCCATAAACAGGTCCAAGGTTGCCTTCGGCATCGGCCCACTCGTTCCAAATAGTTACGCCGTTGTCGGTCAGGTATTTTATGTTCGAGTCGCCGCGCAAAAACCACAACAATTCGTAAACTATTGATTTCGTATGTAGTTTTTTTGTAGTCAGCAACGGAAATCCTTCTTGCAAATTAAACCGCATTTGATGCCCAAAAACGCCAATTGTGCCTGTGCCCGTGCGGTCGCTTTTTTGCACACCGTTAGCCAATACATGGTTTAGTAAGTTTAAATAAGTTTGCATGGGCTTAGTTTATATTGCGGGTTAATTGCATATAATTAAAATAAGAAGGGTAGTGGTTCAGACTACTAAATAAAATTTTACGAGGTAGTGTTCAAAAAAGTGTGTAAACTGATTTTGAGTTGCGGTTGTAAAATCATTTAGCTGCCAAAATTAGTATTTTTTTAACGAATTGAGGAGCGGATAATTTTTTTACCGCTCTGTTACTTTTATCCGGATGAATTTTTCGAAGCATATAGCCTGAATCAGGATTTTTAGGATTTATTTTTGCCCCAATTTGTACCCTTTCAGGGCTTAGGAGCAACCCACGCAATCCGTCTTGAGCTATGATTTTATTATCGTAGCTGCTTAAGAATTAAACCATTATTATTAACGTGTATAGCTTAAAAAAGTTGTATGTAGGAATAAAAACAGCTAGTACCAAAACTGCAAAATTTGAAGTCATACAAAATTGCCTGTTTCTATTCCCTCCTAATTTTAAATTAATCCTCAACTTTTATAAAAAAAATTCCAAATCAACTAAATTTTTCCTTTCTTATCAACATAAAATAAATAATTTGAACTGAAAAGTAAAAAAAAAAAAATTTAAATTTAAAAAATGATACAAAACCCTAACCTCAATCTAAAATTACTAAAAACTCCTTTTATAACCACCACATAGACACATAGCGGTTGTTTAAGCCCCAAAAGGTGTGGCAGTTTTAAACCCCTGATACTAAGAACAATAATCCGTTATAAAAAAATGACAACGGGTAAAATATTACATTTGTTGAGAACTTAAATCATCAAAGGACATGTGTTTTAAGCGAATACCTTCACTCTCCGGATCTATTTTTCCGGATTGATTATTTACACGCCATCCTTATCTTACCAAAGTAACATTGCCTTTGTATTCAACCGGCGAGCCATCTAAGGCTTTTGCTTTTACGTACCACACATAAACGCCAACTTGGGCAATTTGTGTGCTGTTGCTGTTAACGTTGTCAGCAGCAATGCTGCCGTTCCAGCCTTGCGTGGCGTTGTTGCCAATGTACACCTGTTGCCCCCAACGGTTATAAACAGCCATTTCGTAGCCGGTTTCTAAAAGGTTTTTGGTGTGGGGCAGCAAAATATCGTTTACTGCATCGTTATTAGGACTAAACGCAGTAGGCATAATTAGAATGGGTGGTGGGAAACCTACTGTTATTTTAGCTTGGGCTGTGGCCGTACAGCCGCCGGGTGTGGTGGCCGTTAAGGTATAAGTTGTTGTTTGAGGTGGGTTTACCGTAGGGGTGGGGCAGTCAACGCAACTAATATCGGTTGCGGGTTGCCACTGCCAGGTAATTGCGTTAATATTGACATTGGTGCCGGTAGCCGTAGCATTTAAAGCCAAACTGCCGCCAAGTTGTATGCTGCTGTCGGCGGGGGTTAGGCTTAGGCTAAGGTCTTCGACCTGCAAACTTAGGCTAAACGAGGTTTGGCAGCCGGCGGGTTCAATAGCTTGTAAGCTTATGTTTTTGGTGCCGGCGGTTTCCCATTCTAAGGTGTAAGGGCCTTGCCCAGTCCCCGAAATAACAGTTGCGCCGTCAAAACTCCAGTTGTATTGGTGGGTAGTATTATTGCCGTTGCCGGTATAGGTGAGGGTAATTGGGGTGTTTATGCAAATTAAATCGTCCGAAACGACAAACGTGGCAGTAGGTGCAGCTTTTACGGTAATATCCATTTGAACTGGCGGACTGGGGCAGGTGTTTCCGGGATTTAGGACTTCTAAATTAATGGTTTTATTGCCTTCGGTTGGCCATGCGAGCTGGTAAGGGCCTTGCCCACTTCCGGATACAATAGTTGCGCCGTCAAAATTCCAGTTAAAAGTGGCATTAGCGGGTGCATTTCCGGAAAAATTAGCCGTAATCGTATCGCCTAAACAAATTTCATTGTCGCTAAGTGTAAACTTAACTTCAGGCGGAAAAAGTACGGTTATAAAAAAGCCCATATTGCTTACGCAGTTGTCTTCGCCGGTTAATTCAACCGAGTAGTAGGTATCGGTTGTTGGACTTACCTCAATGCTTTGAGTAGTTTCGCCCGTTGACCATAGGTAGGCATCGGCACTTAGGGCAGTTAGGGTCATTTTATCGCCCAGGCAGACGTCAAAAAACTCGTCGCTGCTATAACTTACTACTTTTACACTTGCCCAAAGGGTGTCGGGGGCGCAGGCGGTTAAAAACTGGTAAATCATGGCAACGTTGTAGGTGCCGGGTTTTTTATAAGCATAAGATATGGCTTGACCTACCCCTGTTGCGCCGTTGTCGCCAAAGTCCCACGAGGTAAACAGCACGCTGGAGGGGTCGGTATATTGCACGTTAAAATTAACCTGTTCGTTGGCGCATACGTTTTTGTCAAAAATGGTATAATCGCTGGTGTCAATGCCTAAAACAATATCGAATTTAAGTTTTAAGTTTGTTAAATTAGCGCCGGCAACATAGCCATAAGACTCATAGTCGCCATAACCGTAAACGTAGGCTATCATATCTTCTCCGGATAAAATGTGGTTTCCTTGTATAATATCAATTTGTGCATACGAAAAATCGGGTTGGCTTGCCAAAGTACTAAATTTTGAAGCTTGCGGGAAATCGTCTAATTTAACCTTGTTTACTAAGTCGGTTGGCACAACTACATTGACATAGTAGTTGGTAATAACGCTTGAGGCAAAGGCGTTAAAATTAATGTAGTCAAGGGTTTGTTCGATGGGGCTAATGATAATAAAAAATGGGTCGGCACTAACATTGTCGCAACCTTGCCCTTTGCTGTATTGGCCAATCATAATGGGTTTGGTGGCCTCAACATAGGTGGCAGCGCCCCAAGAGGTTTCGTAAAAGTCGCCAGCGTCTAAATTAAGCGGGCTGCCGCCGTCAAAAGTAACGGTTGTACCGTCTTCGCTTGCCATTATGCGTATTAGGTCGTCTTTGCGGGTTTTGTAGGGTACGGTAACAAAGCGAGTGCCCCAGGTTGTGGTAGGTGGCATTTGTTCAAGCAGGTGGTCGCAAGCTGGACAGCCGCCCACGTTAGTGCATTTTGCTCCGGCCATAACGGCAAAACTAAGGCAGTTGTCGGGCGAATTACTGCGCACCCGCGAGCCGGTAAGGTCGGTATCTGACTGTAAAAGATAGGTTTGTCCCTGGTCAAGGGTAATGCTAAATGGCGTATTTGCTGGCTGGCCTGTAGTAGTTGCCGAACTTGGTGTTATTTCAACTTCGGTATTATTTTGAGTGCCAACTACAACTAAATACGAAGGGTAGCCGGTCCAGCCGCTTAACGATTCAAAACCCATGGCGTAATAGTCTTTACCCAAGGTTGAGGTTGGGTAAACAATGGCGGCATCGGCAGTTGCTTGAAAATAATTTAATATATACACCGACACAGAGTCTTCGGCGGTAATATGTATGCCGCGCCCCATTACAACATCGGGCTTATCGGTTATTGCCTCTGTATCCGGAAGATCAATTTTTAGCGTAGTTCCGGCAGTTACAATAAAGTCTTGGTTAAATGTTTCAAAAGGTATAGAAATATTGCCCTTTGTATCAATATCGCTACTAATATAAACCGAAAGCGCACCGTTACTAGTGGGTTCGTTGGGGGTAAATGTTGTCCAAAAATCGGTGCCTTTTGTCGAAAAATTTTGTGCTGAAAGTGTTAGCGTAAATATTAGTGTTAGTAAGATAGTGTATAATATTTTTTGCATCTTATAGATTTTGAAAAAAGAATAGTAAAAATAAATGTGCTGTAATTTAAACATACGAAAGCCCAAAGTTAAACGTTGCTTATGGCTGTCCGGATGGGTGGGTAATGCTTAAAAATGTCGGGTTATTTACGCAAAAGTAATTATTTAAAACGAGAATAGTTAGTTGCTTAAAAAATAGTTAATCTGCGTAACTTTGAGGCGCAAATTTTACTCCCGTTATGTTTTACTAAATTGCTGCTCACCCCTAACATTTATTGGGTACAGTTCATGTCGTTTTTATTTAAAATAAACCTATGATTTTATTTGTTTTTTGGCAATCTGCCGCGAATAATTCTGCTTTTTTTGCGAAAGAGTGGCTTAATAATACTGTTTCTGATTATTTGGTTGCCCTTGCTTGGCTAATTACCATGTTAGTTTTAATGCGCTTTGTTGTCAATAAAATTGTTGATTTTTTATACAATTTTTTTGTTAAGGGATATATGCCAAACGCAAACCGCGAAGCATTTAATAAACTTTTGGTCAGGCCCATTCAGCTGTTGTTTTTTTTATTAACAATGGTAATTGTGTTAAAAGCATTACATTTTCCCGATTTTTTTGAAGGAAATATTGCCGGATACAACTTTGAAGCGCTTAGGCATGGTTTTTATAAAGTAGTGTTTGTGTTGGGTTTGATTTGGATTATCTTCCGGATATTGGATTTTGCCTCCTTAGTGTTATCGGCACGTGTTAGTAATACCGAAAGCCGGGCAGACGACCAGGTTTTAGGTTTTGCCCGCGACTTTTTAAAAATAATTATATTTTTTATTGGATTTATTTTTATTTTAAGTCATGTTTTTAAATTCGATGTATCGGCCTTGCTTACCGGCGCCGGTATTATTGGTATTGCTGTTGCCCTTGCCGCCAAAGAAAGCCTCGAAAACCTGTTAGCTACTATTATTATAATTGCCGAACAGCCATTTATTCTTGGCGACTATATTGACGCAGGCAACAATATACAAGGCCGCGTTGAATATATTGGGTTTAGAAGCACCCGCCTGCGCACCCTTGAACGCACCTATATAACCATTCCTAACCGAACCATTATTAATGCCGCCGTTGAAAACCAAAGCCTGCGAAACTCGCGCCGCGTAAAAATACAATTAATTTTATCGCACAACAACGATTCTGCCAAATTACGGCAACTGCTTGATGCAATCAAAACCCAGTTAACAAAAAACTACCCTTTAGAAAGTCCCCCTGTTGCCGTTTTTTCTGAATTTGTCAATAACAACGTCAAAATTATTGTTGAGTGTTATTTGGCCGATATGAAATGGCCACTTTTTGTAAGCAAACGCGAAGATATTAATTTTACTATACTCGATATAATACAGCAGCACCAATTTGAACTAAGCAGCGAAAAACAAACTCAAATTTAATGTTTAACACTATTTTGTTTACTCCTGACTTATTTTTCGGTGAGGTCTTCAACAATATACCCTACTTCCGAAATTAACAAAGCGTCTGTTTCTAAGCCGTGGGCAATTTTTAAACTGTATTTTCCGGATGGCATTTGCATCGGCGCTTCAAGTTCCTGTTCCAAATCCCACATATCGCCCATACCACTTCCTAAATTTTCACCAGCAGCATCTTTAATTTTTAGGTTAAGCTTGGCTGCTTGTGGTTGGCTATTTGGTTTAGTTAGGGCATATAAAATGGGCAAATCGCTATACGGAATTACCGTTGCATGCCGTACGGCTAATAAAATACGACCTTTTTCGAGGGGTTTTGTCAGTTCAAACTCAAAATCAACAGTTTGACCTTTTTGCCAAATAGCATGAGGTATTTCGCTAAAACCCTGCTGCGGTCTGTTTGAGGAGCATTGGACAAATAACAACAATAATATCCCACTTAAAACAGCAATAATAAAAAAGGAAATTTGTTTAAACATAGGCAGGCAATACAAATGAAATTTAAAACAATAATTTAAGCCCTAAAGTTAGCTGTAAAACCACCATATTAGCTGTGTTTACCCATAAATAATACTAAATTTATAGTTATTACGCAGTTTGAGGCTATAAAAGCCCGTGTATCCGGTTTATTCCGGAAACACCCCTGCCAGTAGAAATTATTTTTGGGTGGGCAAGTTGTTTCTTGCAATTTATCTAAAAAACGTATCTTTGCGTAAACAATTAATATTAAAAAAAATAAACAAGTAAATTTTAGTTTTCCACCCATTTCACAACACAATATATGTCTTCTACACGTTTTGAGGCCATTGAAACCGCGTTACACCGCAGTATTCCACACGTTCAAATGCCCTCGGCCAAAATTTCCGACTTTTTTGCCAGCCATGTGTTTACCACCGAAACCATGCGCAAATACCTCTCAAACGATGCCTTTATTAGCGTAATGGCAGCTATTGAAACCGGCAATAAAATTAGCCACGAGTTGGCCAATCAGGTAGCCGCTGCCATGAAAGAGTGGGCTATGAGCCTTGACGCAACCAGTTTTACCCATTGGTTTCAACCCTTAACTGGTTCGACCGCCGAAAAACACGAAACCTTTTTCCATCCTTCGTTTGACCATACCAAAGGCATGGAAAACTTTACCGGCGACTCGTTGGTGCAGCAAGAGCCCGACGGCTCAAGTTTCCCATCCGGAGGGCTGCGCGCCACCTTCGAAGCGCGAGGCTATACCGCATGGGACCCTTCCTCTCCGGCTTTTGTTATGACGGTTGGCTCGGCTAAAACTTTATGTATCCCTACTATTTTTGTTTCGTACACGGGCGAAGCCCTCGACTATAAAGTGCCCCTTTTGCGCTCGCAACAGTTTTTACAGCGCGCTGCCGTGCCTGTTTGCCAACTGTTTGATAAAAAAGTTAATCGCGTTTTTCCGACCTTAGGCTGGGAACAAGAGTATTTTTTAATAGATGCCGCCCTTTACCACGCCCGCCCCGATTTGGTACATGCCGGACGCACCCTTGTAGGCGCTAAACCCCCAAAGGGGCAACAATTAGACGACCATTATTTTGCCTCCATTCCCGAACGTGTACACGCCTACATGCTCGATTTTGAAACCGAAGCCCTAAAACTTGGGATTACCATTACTACCCGACACAACGAGGTTGCCCCCGGCCAGTACGAATGTGCGCCTGTTTTTGGCGAGGTAAATACCGCCGTTGATAAAAATCAATTGCTAATGAATATCATGGAGCTGGTAGCTCAAAGGCATGGTTTGGCCGTACTTTTCCACGAAAAACCCTTTGCCGGCGTAAATGGCTCGGGCAAACACAATAATTGGTCGTTGGCTACCAATACAGGCGTTAATTTATTGTCGCCGGGCAAAACCCCGCACAACAATTTGCAGTTTTTGACCTTTTTTGTAAATACTATAAAAGCGTTAAACGATAATGCCGATTTGTTGCGCGCCGCCATTGCCTCGGCCGGAAACGACCATCGTTTAGGTGCTAACGAGGCCCCCCCGGCTATTATTTCGGCCTTTATTGGCTCGGGATTAACCCATGTGTTAGAGCGTTTTGAGAACAACCAAAATCCGGATGGAAATACCGCAGCTGCCAAATTAGATATTGTAGCCTCTATTCCGGATTTAAAAATGGATAATACCGACCGCAATCGAACCTCGCCCTTTGCCTTTACCGGAAATAAATTTGAGTTTAGGGCAGTAGGCTCGTCGGCTACCTGCGCACGCCCCATGATTGCCCTTAACACTATTGTTGCGCAACAATTAGTTACTTTTAAAAAGGACGTAGATGGCTTAATATCAAAAAAAATAAACAAAGACGAAGCTATTATCCGGATATTGCAACGCTATCTTCAAACTTCAAAACGCATTTTGTTTGAAGGCGATAACTATACCGAGGAGTGGGCAACAAAAGCCGAAAAACGAGGTCTGTCGAATGTAAAAGATACGCCCCGCGCTTTAGATTTAATGATTGCGCCCGAGTCATACACGGTATATGTTAACAATGGCATTTACACCGCTACTGAATTAGAGGCACATTACGAAGTGCTGTTAGAAGCTTACCAAAAAGAAATTGCCATTGAAGCGCAGGTGTTAGAAGAAATGGCAACTACACAAATTTTGCCGGCAGCCATTAACTATCAAAACCAGTTATTGGCCAACGTACAAGGCTTGCAAACTGTTGGCTTAAAACCCAAACATACTGCCGCACAGCTACAATTACTTAAAAATATAAGCAAACATATAAACGGCTTACAAAAACAGGTGGGCAAATTGCAAACGGCCTACGCCAATGCTATAGCACACGAACACGCCCGCGACTGCGCCCGCGCTTTTTGCGACCATGTAAAACCGCGCTTCGACAAAATACGCCACCATGCCGACACCCTCGAAACCCTAATAGCCGACACGCATTGGCCCTTGCCCAAATACCGCGAATTGTTTTTTATTAAATAAAAAAAATAGCTTGTGTATTTACCTGCTTAGCTAATTGTTTGTACCAATAACAATCAATAAAAGATAACCACACTTTAATTTAGGTGTGGTTATTTGTTTTTACTTGATGGCACATTTTAAAAGTTTTTTGTTGCCAATAAAGCCCTCGTACAAATCGCCAATGGCAATGGGGCCCACACCGGCGGGGGTGCCGGTAAAAATAATATCTGATTGTTGCAATACAAAGTATTTTGACAAATAGCAAATAATTGCATTAAACGAAAACAACAAATTATTTGTGTTACCGTTTTGAACTGCCTGACCATTTTTATGCAAGCTAAACGCAATATCGCCGTTGGGTTGCTGTGCCTCGGCTATTGGTATGAATTGCCCCAGCGGCGCCGAGCCATTAAAGCCTTTTGCTATTTCCCAGGGTAAGCCTTTGTTTTTTAGCTCGGTTTGCAGGTCGCGGGCGGTAAAATCAATACCAACGGTAATTTTGTCGTAATATAAATGGGCAAAGCGGGGCTCTACGTTTTTGCCGTTTTTGCAGATTTGTATTACTAACTCACCTTCGTAATGAATATCGGTCGAAAAATCGGGATAATAAAACGGCTGTCCACGCAAAAGCAAGGCAGTGAGCGGCTTGCAAAACACTACCGGATTTTGGGGCATTTCGTTGTTTAGCTCGTGGACGTGCTCGGTATAATTGCGGCCAATACAAAAAATTTTCATCCCTTTTGTTTTGTGGGGTTAGTTTTAATTTGAGCAAAAAAATTATTGTTTTGCTTTTGTTTTAGTGTAAACATATAATACGCCCGCCATAACTATGGTACAGTACAAAGCGCCCGCCACAAATGCCCAGTGGCTTGGATTATTAAGACCAACAATATTGGCCAAATAGTAGCAAAAAACAGCTTGTATTATACCGAACAAGAACAAACCAATAGCTATTTTTTTTTCGGAAAATCCGGCATAAAAAAGGTGGTGGGTGGTATGGTCGCGGCCACCTTGTAATGGCGACTTGCCTTGCTTTAGCCGCCATAAGGTTACGGTTGTGGTATCAATTAAGGGGGGCAAAAATGCCAAAATGGGCAAAACAAACTGAGGCCAAAAAAAGCCTGCTTCGTTAGGCACACCAAAGCGGGGCCATAGGATTAAAATGGCAGATCCGGCTAAAAATACACCTAAAAACTGACTGCCGGCATCGCCCATATATACTTTTGCCGGATAAAAATTGTAATACAAATAGCCTAATAGGCTGCCTAAACAAGCTATTAATAGCGAAAGCATCCAAAAAGTAAAAGCATCCGGAAAATGGTTGTTTGTTAAAACGCCCAGCATGGCCAAAATGCTGCCTATGCTGGCAATAGTTGCTACCCCGTCCATGTTGTCAAACAGGTTAATGGCATTCATAATGCCAACACCCCAAAAAAAGGTAAGCATTATATTTAACCACCAATTGCCAAACGCAGTTATAACAACGCCGTGTATAACTAAAACGAAAATGGCCAAAAATTGTCCAAAGAGTTTGAATTTAGGGCTAAGGTGCATTGTATCATCTGCCCGACCAATGGCAAAGCCAACAAAACAGGCAACGGTTAGACCTAAAAATGGTTTTAGTTGCGTTGTAAAAAATGGCCATATAAAAAAATATCCGGAGAATAAAGCAGCCAATATAAAGACGCTAAAAAAAGCAATGCCGCCGGCAAATGGTTTTGAGGTCTGCCTCCACCGAACTTGCATTGGTAAGTCAAATTCGGTAGAAGTTGTTTTTTGGAGTTGTTTTTTTTTTGTGGTTGTTAGTACATACCTGCAAACCCCTGCCGATACCAAAAACGCAATTGGCAGCCAAACTAAAAATATTAAAGTCCACCAAAATTGTTCGTTCATAAAAAAACAACAAAGTATAAAAGTTGTGCTACTGATTAGTTGATGATGTTTAATTTTGGCGCAGGGGCAGTTATTTTTGTTTTACCTCCTCACACTTTGACAGCAAATAATAAAATGCTTTTGAGCAGCGTTCGGCACTGTTTTGGTCGTCGTAATCTACCCTGTAGCCGGTGTGCATAGTTACTTGGTTTTGCGGGAAGGCAGCTAAATCAACGGTGCGCCAGCTAAGCATGGCATCTGAAAATCCGGGATTTTTATGAAAAAAATAACCTACTTGTACTTTTGCCTCGCTGTTTTTGGTTTTAATTAGCAACATAGCCCCATCGTCTTTACGATTATACCGGTTTGGGATTACGGCTATACTGCTTGGGTCGAGGTCGTTAATATTGGCTTTTAAAATGGCTATATTGCGCCCCGGATAAACCACCCGATAAATTAGGTTGCAGTCGCCGTCAATTTGTAGCTCGCAGTTTCCGGCATCGCGCACGTTGTATTTTACAGGTGCCCAGCGTTGTAAATGCCGGTTGATAAAGGTTAGGGAGCGGGTAAAAATTTCTTCGGCTGAGGCGTTATATAGCGGGTTGTCTGAGGTTTTGGCGGCCGATGGTGCTTCGTTTTCGGGGTCGGCGGTGGTTTCGGGATTAGGCGTTTGGGGGGCGGTTTCATTTGTGCCGGCCTCGTTGCCATCATTGCCATCGGCGGGGGCTACGTTTGCCGGCGGAAAACCAAGTGGGGCATCGCTGGCTGTATTTGTATTCGATGGGTTAGCGGCAGTAGTAGCAGCAGTAGTGTTGGCCGTTTGTTGCTTTGAACTGCTGTTGCAACTTATTACCATTGTAAAAACAAGCGTAAGAAGCAGTACGTTTAATGTGGTAATATAAAATAGGTTGGTCTTTTTCATGGGCGTATAAATTTTGGCGCAAAGTTAGGACTTTTGTAGGCTATTACAAAACCACAAGCACCTTCAGCCCAAATTAGCCTTGTTAGTTAATGTTAATAAAGGTTTTGGTGTGTTTTGTACCTTTGCTGTGTTTACGCTCAAAACCAATATTGATAAAAAATAATGTTTGCCCAAATACCCCTGCCTGCCGTGCCCTGCCGCGCCGCGCCAAGCGACCGCGCCGAAATGACCAATCAATTATTGTTTGGCGAACTGGTACAAATTACAGACATTGCCCCAAAAAACGACTGGCTGCAAATACAAAGCCTGCACGACCAATATGAAGCTTGGATTGATGCTAAACAGCTCGCTTTTTTTCCGGATCCGGATCCGGATACGAATCCGGATTTTATTAAGACTCAATCTGTTCTTAATCTTACACATTACTCCTCTAAACCTTTTTCTATCCTACAAACTGGATTAAATACTAAACGCCAACAGCAAAAAATTTATTTGCCCATTGGCTCAGTTTTAAATTGGGCTAAAGAAAACCCCAAACATATATACATAGCACAAAAAGCAATGGGTTTTTTTGAAGGAGACGAATTTATTGCCGCTTGCAATCACAACGATAATGATAATGATAATAATGATATTTTAACACCAGCCCAGTTATTGCCTTATGCTTTGCCGCTGTTAGGAGCGCCGTATCTTTGGGGTGGGCGTACGCCTATGGGTTTCGATTGCTCGGGGTTAATGCAGGTATTGTACCGTCTGGCAAATATAAACTTACCGCGCGATGCATGGCAGCAAGCTCAAACAGGCCAAGAAATACCGCTAAACGAGGCGCAAACAGGTAATTTGGCATTTTTTAGCAATACACAGGGACGTATTGTGCATGTAGGAATGGTAGTTGGGCTTAAAAACGCCGACAGCACCCCAAAAAGTACCAAGCACGAGGTGCAAATACTACACGCGCATGGGCAGGTGCGCCTTGATGCGTTAAACGAGCGCGGCATTTTTAATTCAGAAAAACAAACCTACTCGCACAGTTTAGCGTTTGTTTGTAAAATATAATACGGCTTGCAAAAAGAGCAAACTGTATCGCAAATCACACAATTTTAACTAATGCTGAACGTTGATGGTGGTTTATTGTTTTGTTTTATTTCTTAACGTATATTGATATGGCATTTATGTTGTTTTCGTTTTTCATCCGGATTTGGATTTGGTTGAGCCATAAAATTATTGTGCTGTTTGTTTTTTTACTGCTTGGTGTGCTACTCTCAATCTCTTGCTTTTCATTAAACTTATACGCACAAAAAATACCAGCCGTCGAATATGCGGTTATTGAAGGAAAAATTACCCACCCAACCAACAACGAAATAGCTGTTTTAATAGTAACAAACAGTTTAGATGGCAGTAAAGAATTAAGCTCGACCCCAATAGACATGACTACGGGCAGTTTTAAACTGGCACTCAAATTGGGCGCGCCTACCTTAATGAACTTATTGTATAATGACAATAAATGGCAACAACCAATTTATGTAAAGCCGGGTAGCCGAATAACACTACAATTTGATGCCCTTAACCCGGATAAGACCCTTAAATTTGCCGGAGATTTGGCTAATGACAACAATTTTTTAGCTGCCTATCAAACCAAATTTGATTGTAATTTTGATGCTACTTGCCGCGACATTATGGACTATGTAGTAAAAACACCTGCCCAAATATTAACTGCCGAAAATGACCTGAAAATCCGGAAAAAAACGTTTTTAACTGAGTTTACTCAAAAACAACCTTTATCAGAAGAGCTAAATACGGTTGCACTAAACGAAATTAACTATTATTACGCTTGGTCGTTGTTAGATTATGGCAATAACTACAATATTGCCACCGCCCAACAAGGCAGTAGTTTGCCTGCCAACTGGTTAGATTTTATAGACAAGGAGGTAAATATTGCCAACCCCAACCTGCTTAAAAGTAATGTTTATATTGCTTTTATTGATGTTTGGTTGTTGAACGCCTTTAACCAATACGCTAAAACTTATCCGCCGGGTGTGCAGCCCGAAAAAACGGCGCTAAAATTTAAAACCGATTTGTTGAAACAAAAATTAGCTACTTTTCCGGAGTTATTGGAGTATCATTTGGCGCGTCAAATAATTTTGGCTACCTACCTTGTGCGCTCGCACGGCGCTGGCGACCTGCCCGATATTTTTAACGACTATCTGCGCACCGCCCAGCACGAACCCTACTTAAAGGCCACTATTGTAGCTGTTGAAACGGTTATGCAATTTGCTCCGGGCAGTTCTGCTCCTAATTTTACGGCTATAAATAATCAAAATAAGCCTGTTGAACTGGCCAACTTGCGCGGCAAAGTAGTATATATTGATTTTTGGGCAAGTTGGTGCAAACCCTGTTTGGCGCAAATAGAAGCCTTAAAACCGGTAAAACAAGAGCTGTTGGCGAATTTAAACGACGAGGTGGTGTTTTTATATATATCGTTAGATGACGATGCGCAAAGTTGGCAAAATGCCATTGAAAAATATCAGATACAAGGCATACATGTGCGCCCTCCGGATGGTTTTAAAGACCCAATTGCCCGCGCCTACCGAATTACAGGGGTGCCTGTGCAATTTGTAGTTAATAAAATGGGTAATTTTGCTCCTCGTCCGCCTTCGGCTTCGCAAACACAGGCTTTAGTGGCCTATTTTAACCAGCTTACAAAGAAAACGAGTTATTAAAGACAAACAACTAATTCATAATTTATAACAGTTGCCATGAGTTACGAACCAAACCTGCCCGATGAAAACTTATATCCGGAAGAAAAACAAAAATTGCCGCTTAATGCTGCCCTAACAACATCTAAAGCCAAGGAAGAACCTACAAGTGAAGTCGCAAATGAAGCCATTGAAAAAGGAAATGAGAACGAAATTAACAGTTCCGAGTTTAAAGAGGAAGACGTTTTTGACGCACAACAAGTTGGGAAAAGTGTTAATTCGTATTCGCGGTATTCGGGTTTAGCATTTCAAATGGCGGGTGCTATTGTTTTGCCTATGTTGTTGGGCTTAAAAGCCGACCAGTGGTTACACACCAAGCCTTGGCTCACCTTGGTTTTTACTTTGTTTGGTGTGTTTGCAGGTATGTATATTGTTATTAAAGGAACAACAAATAAATAAACAAATAACAGAACTTCGACAATTATTTACTACCATAGCGGATAAAAGGGCAAGCCTTTAAACGTCCATTGCCAATACAAATATGGAATAAATATTGGGACATAGGCTTGCGCTTTTATATCCGGAAATTTATTGTAAAAACCTGCCCATTCGATTCTGAATGTCCGTAAAAATCCAAATCTGTTTTTATAGAATGGAGCAATTCTTAGGCCGTATATTATTTCAAATTTTCGGGGAACATTGTCTATATAATTAAAAGTACTCCCATAACATAAGAGGTTGTCAACTAGAAACTTTCCTCTTTAACCACAAGACGATACATTGCCACGGTGCGAGCTATTGTAAATCAATTTATTTGTTGATGATGACGCTTATATTTAACGAATATCGTGCATCCATTTCCGGATAGTTGGGGCAATTAAAAGCATCAGCACGCCAAAGCCTATGCACACGTAAGCAACATTTTTAAAGACGTAGGTATATCCGGAGCAGCCTTCTTCAAACTTAATAATCGAGCCTAAAAAACCGGCTATGTATTGCCCCGCTGCCGAAAATAAAAACCAAATACCCATCATACGACCTGTCATGTGGGCCGGCGACAGTTTGGTTACCATACTTAAACCAATAGGCGATATACAAAGCTCGGCAGTTGATAAAAACAAATAGGCTAAGGCATAAAATAAAAACGGCTCAAGCCCTTGCGCGTTGCTAAACAAACTTATGCCCGACCAAAACAAGCCAAAACCAATAAACAACTGCAAAAATGATAAGCCAAATTTACGGGCGGTGGTAGGCTCGGCGTTGTGTTTATTTAACCATACCCAAAGCCAGGCAAAAACCGGACTCAATAATACGATAAAAAACGGATTGATAGCATTATTTAAAGAAGCTGCCGGAAAAGTAAACCCACCAAAGGTTCTGTTTACACAATCGTCTGCAAATAGGTTAATTACACCGCCTCCCATTTCGTAAAAACCCCAAAACATGGCTGACGATACGATTAAAATTAGGGCGGCCATTAATTTTTGCCCTACCGTGCCCCCCAACTGTTTTATGTGGTAGGCAACGTATCCTATAGCGGCAATTACTAAGGTGGGCATTACAAAATCCATAATTTCTTTTTTGTATATGAGCAGCGCAAAAAACGGCACGCATAAAAACGACAACAAATAAATAACCCTTTCGGTGCTAAGGCCATAGATTGGTTTATTTAAGGTCGAGTTTTCGGGAGGAAGCCCGCGTTCGCCTAAACTGTGCTGGTTAGTGGTAAATACCGCTAACCCAGCTAACATTAATATGCCTGCCAAGCCAAAGCCCCAATGCCAGCTATAGATTTCGCCAATATAGCCACATATTAAACCGCCCAAAAATGCGCCTAAGTTTATACCCATGTAAAAGATAGAAAAACCTGCATCGCGGCGTGGGTCGCCTTGCTCGTAAAGCGTTCCTACCATGGTGCTTATATTGGGCTTAAAAAATCCGTTGCCACAAACAATAAAAGCCATACCCAAATAAAAAGCCCATTCGGAGCTAAACGCCAGCACAAAATGCCCTACGGCCATAGTAATACCGCCAAAAATAACTGCTTTGCGGTAGCCCAAAATGCGGTCGGCAAGCAGGCCGCCAAACATGGGCATTACATATACTAACGACATATAGGCACCTTGTATAAGACTGGCATCGCTTTTTTCGTAAAGCAACACCTTGGTCATATATAAAATAAGCAGAGCTTTCATGCCGTAAAAGCTAAAACGCTCCCACATTTCGGCAAAAAATAATATCCAAAGCTGGCGCGGGTGTTTCATATTTGCGTTTGAAGTTGATTAAAACTGAAGATTAAAATTAGGAGAACTGTATTATAAAGCCGAAAGGTACAAAAAAAATGTAGTAGGTTGTTTCCGGATACTTTAGAAAAACATGCTTAAAAATTCTGTTCTTTTATTTCGCACTCAAATTTGTAAAAAATGAGTTAATTTTACCAGCCTAAGCTTAAAAACTGTCGCCCAAATTTTATTACCTTTACACTATATTTATTTGCCATGAACTTACATAAACCCATTGATTTTGTTGCGGTTAAACAGGCTTTTACCAACTATTTAGAAGCAAATCAGCAGCGAAAAACTGCCGAAAGATATGCGATTTTAGAAGAAGTTTTTAAACGCAACGACCATTTTGACGCCGAAACCTTGTATTTACACTTAAAAAACAATCGTTATGCCATTAGCAGGGCTACCGTTTACAACACGCTCGAGCTTTTGGTGGCTTGTAATTTAGTTACTAAACATCAGTTTGGCAAAAATCTGACCCAATACGAAAAAGCTTTTTCGTACCGCCAGCACGACCACCTTATTTGTGTTAATTGTAACCGCGTAATTGAATTTTGCGACCCCCGGATTCAGCAAATAAAAGATGCCGTTGCCGAGGCAACTCATTTTACCGTCCAATATCATTCGCTTAATTTATATGGCACCTGTAACGGAGCCTGCGATAATTTTCCAAAAACATTGCCCAAAAAAGGGGAAAAATAAAAAACCGCTAACTTGTGAAAAAACAAATTAGCGGCAATCTTAAAAATTTAGAAAACTACAATCAAATTTGGGACTAAGTAAGCACTAAAAACATTAATTAATTTTAATATCTTTAAACGTTCCGCTCAACGTGCGTTGCACTCCCGAAAGCGGCGTTTGTAAATGCACGGTAAAACATCCGGATACTTTTTTATTAGCAGTATCATAGGCATCAATTTTTAAGCTGTTCTCGGCATTTGGTTCAATTTTGTTGTATTGTTGTTGAGGTGTGGCAATGTCGGCATATACAAAATTTACCTGATTAGCGCCAGTATTATCTACTTTGTAAGTACCTACTGCTACTCCTTTAACTGTGATGGTTAAAGTGCTGCCGATTGACGAGGTAGAATTAAGCAAAAAGCTTCCGCTGTTAATTTGTGCATTATTAAACTGCTCTGCCCAGGTAGTTGTAGTAATGCCGGGGCCAGCAATGGTAAAATCGAACCCAACTTTAGCATTTTTGCTGCAATTGCTGTTTTTTGTTGTATCGTTGGGGTCAATTGGGTCGTCGTCGCCACAACCTGTTGATGAAAAAGCAAAACAACCTAAAAATAAAAGGGTTAAAAGTAGTCGAACAAACATAATTTAAATGTTTTTTGAAAATGTTTTTTGAAAATTGGCACTAAGATAGCCAAAATTAGACAATCAATGGTATAAATTATTTTACTTAATCGATATTTCTTCTTCTAAAATTAGAGGGAACCCAAAAAAAAGGCAAATTATACTAAAATGATTTACAAAATAGTCCAAAAATAAAGCCTAAAAAGTTTCCGGAACAAGTTTTACATGTAGGCAAACCTATCAATGGCACCACTCCGCGCCTTCGACACGTTGTAGGGTTACAAACAGAAAAGGCGTAAAGAAAATAGGCGTATAAAATACTGTTTGAGCGCAGGTAGCGGGCAGAATATTTTCTGCCCTTAATTTTTAGGCTTTGAAGTGCAGTAAACCGTTAAGCAACGGGGCGTAGCGCTTGATTTTTTTGTTACTTTTTGTACAACACAAAAATCGAAAATTTTTAACTTTACACACTTTTTTTAGACACTACCGATAAAATACTTGCGGAAGTTTTGAATTTACCGCCATGGACAGCCGCGCGAATTAGTATATATTACTGAAGGACGCTTTGACATATCTAATAAATAACCATTTAAAACCAATTCTAATCATGAAAAAATTATTAACCATTTTACTTGCCATTTTATTACACCCTGTTTTGGGCTATGCGCAAGTTGCCGATACCATTGCCGCCAATGGCAGAACCTATACCCAAATATTCGATAGCCTAAGCACAGGGCTTGTGCCCGCTCGTATTCCCTACGGCGTGCTTTACGACCGCGTTTTGCCTTAGACCAACCTAACCGAACGCCAAAACAACACCCGCCCCCCGCCCTAATATCCGGATAGGGCAAAACAAATCCGTAAAATCCGAACAATCCTAAAAAATCAGTGGTTCAGATAATATCCGGAATAAAAAGAAAAATTCAACCAAATCAAAGTTCAAAACGATTTAAATATTTCATTTTATGAAACTAAATATACCTGTTTTGGCAATATTGTGTATGGTTAGTATAAATAGCCATGCACAATATTCGCCTTATTTTGAAGTCGAATTCGACTCTACTTGGACTGAGAACGGTTTAGGGGTAGTACAAATGCCCAATGGCAACTATTTAGCAGTTGGTGAAAACACACCTTCTCTTCCTGCACCAGCGGCTGCAAATGTTGCAGTTACAAATATCAACGGCAAACTTTTGAGTTATGTTACTTATCAACCTAATAGCAATGACCTTATTTTTAATGATATTGTTATGGTGTCTGAAAACGCATTTGCCTTTTGTGGGTTTGGAAAAAACTTTGGAGAAAAACACAATAATACCTGTTTTGGTTTTATAGATAGTTTGGGTAAAGTAGTAAAAATGAAATGGGTGGGCGATTCCATCATTGGGTCTTCGGTATTGGGAATGGTTTATGCAAAAAACGATGGTTTTGTATTGGCAGGCACCCAATTTACCACTTCGCGCATACCCTATTTAATAAAATTAGATACGGCGGGCAACGAGCAATGGGCATATACCTACCCAATATTAGATTGCTACGACTCCGATTTTACCGATATAGCCTTAGCACCCGATGGCAATTATATTGTAGTAGGTCGAAAATGCTTAATTGTTTCAAGTAATAATACAGGTATGGCTTTTATTTGTAAAATAAATACAAAAGGCGATTTGCTCTGGTATAAATATTTTGAAATGGATGATTATACCGCATTTGCGCATATTGCAGTAGATGATGATAATAACTACTACATAACAGGCATAAAAACGCATATTAATTGGAAAAATGGATTTGTAATGAAATTAGATAGCAATAGAAATATAGTATGGATAGATAATAGTTTTAAGAATGGGTCGAGTTTGAGTGTTAGCATGCTTATGCCTAATGACGAATTAGTTGTAGTAGGACAAACCATTGTTGGTACTAAATTAGATATGACGATAAGAAAATACAATACTGCAGGTGAAATTAAATGGGCGCGCACCTATGGTGGACCCGACAAACACGATTACGGCTATGATGCCAAACTCACTGCCCATGGTGGTTTTATCATAACGGGTCGCAAGGAGAGCGGCACAGTAGGCAGCAATTTATGGTTAGTGAGTACCAACTGCATGGGCTTACTCACCGAGCCGCAAGCCAGTTACGAAATTGCCCAAAACGAGGGCTTAACCCTAACGCTCAAAAATACCAGCCAATACGTTTACCCCGATAGTATAGACGGTGGTTTTTATGTAGTTGATTGGGGCGATGGCTCAAAAGATACCATCACCACTGATAAAGAGCCGACTTTAACGCATACCTACGCACAATACGGCACTTATAATGTTGTACTTTATGGCTGGGTTTGCAACGACCTTAGTGTTTATGGACAGCCAATGGGCGTTTGGCCCGTTGGCATCGAAAATTCCCCCTCTTCGAGGGCAGTAAGCACCAACCCCGCCCACCAAACCGCTACTCTAACCCTAAACCCCAACTACACCCATTTAATACACCAAGGCGAAACCCTTGAAATTTTTAACACCCAAGGGCAGTTGGTAAAAACCATTCCTTTATCCGGATTTGAAACAACCACGTTTACCACCGCCAACCTAATATCCGGAATATATTACTGCCGCCTTCAAAACCATCCGGAGATAGAGGGCGTTAAAATGGTGGTGTGGTAATTTTTTTAGTTGGTGGGGCATCTTGCCCCTTCTAAAATTCCGTAAACGATGAATAGAGCTTGCCGAAACTCCTTGGTTCGGGTAATAAAGATTATAATGCTACCACCTTCGGGGTAGTTTTTATTTGGTTTTTTTGTGTTTTATAAGCATTTCACCTCTTCGGGGTTTAGCAGCCGTTTGCGCAACCATCCGGAGATAGAAGGCGTTAAACTCCTACTCTACTAATTCGCCCTTTTTGAGGGAATTTAGGGGGAGTTTTTCCCATCCTCGGTTTTCGCATGGTGCAAACTACATACTGCGGTTTATTATAGGATGGGCTATAAAAACAAAAAACACAAACCAAAAAAGGGCAATAAAGCGTTTACTGTTGTCGGCAACTGTGTTATGTTAAAAACTAATTAAACAATTAACTATTAAACTCACTAAACAATTGCTACAAACAAAAGTAAAATAAACGGCAACGTCCTACTCTCCCACCTTTACGGCAGTACCATCGGCGCTGGGGAGCTTAACTTCTCTGTTCGGGATGGGAAGAGGTGGTGCCTCCCCGCTATAATCACCTCGTTGCTTTGCCGCCCTATTTTGTTAGGCCTGAGCCAACAAATTTTGTCTTCTGGTTTGTGTTTTGTTATTTATTGTGTTATCAATAAATTAATGACAAGAAAGAAATTATTTTAACGGCTTAAACAACACACATATCGCACACAGCGCTGTATTTCTTGTTTATCGCATCGTTTTTATCTCTTATATGGTAGAACTTTTAAGTAATTGAAATCAAACAATTTAAACATTTGTAATAAGTATTAAGGTCAAAACAGGCTCTTTTCAGATTTTTGTCGTAGGTATCATCAATACCTTTTGCGTTTCAAAATTTACATTCACATACACGCACGCTAATTAATCAATAAACACCTCGCCTCTTTTAGTTTATGCTTTCTTGCCCTAAATAACCGGCAGATCTTGTTCAATTGTTTAATTAACCAAACTAAATATCTGCCATATTGTAGGCAAGTAACAACGGAATAGAAATGCAATATCGAAATACTGCTCCAACTCCCATTGATTTACTAATTGATTATAAGTAGTGTTCTTTGCTAACATTGCTTCTGCTCGCTGTACAACTATTGATTGTCTTTATTTTGGCGATTGACCCTTTACAACTGTATTATCTACAACAGCAACAAATCAAACATCCATCTTTGCAAACAACCAACTAAGCAGTATAGAACTTGTGAAAGTTTACGGGCGATTAGTATGGCTCGGCTATGATGTCTCCATCTTTACACCTGCCACCTATCAATGTCGTCATCTTCAACTGCCCTTAAAAGATATCTCATCTTGAAGCAGGCTTCGCGCTTAGATGCTTTCAGCGCTTATCCCAACCGAACATAGCTACCCGGCACTGCACCTTGGCACAACGGTACACTAGAGGTTCGTCCGATACGGTCCTCTCGTACTAGTATCAGCCCTCCGCAAATATCTAACGCCCACAGTAGATAGAGACCGAACTGTCTTGCGACGTTCTGAACCCAGCTCGCGTACCACTTTAATGGGCGAACAGCCCAACCCTTGGGACCTTCTCCAGCCCCAGGATGTGACGAGCCGACATCGAGGTGCCAAACCTCCCCGTCGATGTGAGCTCTTGGGGGAGATCAGCCTGTTATCCCCGGAGTACCTTTTATCCTTTGAGCGATGGCCCTTCCATGCGGAACCACCGGATCACTTTACCCTAGTTTCCTACCTGCTCGACTTGTCGGTCTTGCAGTCAAGCGCCCTTATGCTAATACACTCTACGCACGGTTACCAAGCGTGCTGAGGGCACCTTTGAAGCCTCCGTTACTCTTTTGGAGGCGACCGCCCCAGCCAAACTACCCACCAAGCACTGTCTCCTCGCAGGATTAGACACTAAATAAACAAAGGGTGGTATTTCAACGTTGGCTCCACAACTACTAGCGTAGCCGTCTCTCAGCCTCCCACCTATCCTACACATCATTTACCCAGTATCAATGCTAAGCTATAGTGAAGGTTCACAGGGTCTTTTCGTCCCACTGCGGGTAAACGGCATCTTCACCGTTACTACAATTTCACCGAGCTCGTGGCCGAGACAGTGCCCAGATCGTTACACCATTCGTGCAGGTCGGAACTTACCCGACAAGGAATTTCGCTACCTTAGGACCGTTATAGTTACGGCCGCCGTTTACTGGGGCTTCAGTCAAGAGCTTCGAGTTGCCTCTAACCCCCTCCCTTAACCTTCCAGCACCGGGCAGGTGTCAGACCCTATACTTAGCCTTTCAGCTTGGCAGAGTCCTGTGTTTTTGTTAAACAGTCGCCTGGGCCTCTTCACTGCGGCCTCCCATTCGCATGGGGAGGCGTCCCTTCTCCCGAAGTTACGGGACTATTTTGCCTAATTCCTTAGCCACGATTCACTCGAGCACCTTAGGATACTCTCCTCGACTACCTGTGTCGGTTTGCGGTACGGGCATTGTATACCTTTTGCTTAGAAGATTTTCTTGGAAGCTTGCTTGGGGGCATTATCTCCTCTCCCGAAGGTTCAGAGTACTATCAGCTCTCAGCTCAGTGTCCGGATTTGCCTGAACACCTCACAGCCTACTACCTTTAACGCACACTTCCGTCCGTGCGCAGCCCTTACGCTCCTTCGTCCCTCCTTCGCAGTTTACAATGGTACGGAATTATCCATCCGTTTCCCATCGGAATCCCCTCACGGGTTATCCTTGGGCCCGACTAACCCTGATCCGATTAGCGTTGATCAGGAACCCTTAGTCTTGCGGTGACAAGGTTTTTCACCTTGTTTATCGTTACTTATGCCTACATTTGCTTTTGTAGCATCTCCACTCCGACTCACGTACTGAAGCTTCGACAACGCTACAATGCTCCCCTACCACACTACCTCGCGGTAGTATCCATGTCTTCGGTGGTAAACTTGATGCCCGGTTATTTTCCGCGCTCAATCACTCGACCAGTGAGCTGTTACGCACTCTTTAAATGATGGCTGCTTCCAAGCCAACATCCTGGCTGTCTCTGCAATCGAACATCGTTTCCTCAACTTAGCTTACCCTTGGGGACCTTAGACGATGGTCTGGGTTCTTTCCCTCTCGGCTACGGGCCTTAGCACCCGCAGCCTCTCTCCAGGTTATCCGATGACAGCATTCGGAGTTCGTCAGGGGGTGGTAGGCGGTGAAGCCCCCTAACCCTATCGGTAGCTCTACCTCTGTCATCTTCTATGCACCTAGGCTGCCCCCTAAAGGCATTTC